>CAKMIX010000016.1 GCA_927362715.1 uncultured Clostridia bacterium
CCCATATGGACCTCATATCGTTTTTTCATGCTTAATCCTCCTCTCATTTTTCTGCGTTCAAAAGCATTGCCAGTTGATCGCCGGACGCAACAACACGACCGTAAAAATCGGTGGTCACATCCCTGCTTTTCTTGTAGTACCCAAGCGGTCTGCCGTAGAAGTCCTTGATGGTCTTGTCGCCGTTGCTTTCTTCAACGACCGTTCCGATCACACGACCGTAAAAATCCTTGATATCCACTTTGTTCGCCATTTTGCTTCCTCCTTTCGTTCGTTTTCTGCATTGTAACACGGCTTTTTTGAAAACTTAAGTAAAATGGCGATAAATTTGAAAATTTTTTATTTATCGTTTTACAGGCAGGAACTCAGCGGCTTTGCTGCTGAGTTCCTGCTGTTTTTTGCTTTTTGAGATTGACATCCCCAAATGTCCTCTGCCAGTGGGAACAAGTGAGGGGATAAATTTTCTCAAAAAATTTTTTGGAGAAAGCCTGAAATTGGGTGTGCATTTCGGCACCCTTTGTCCAAATGAGTGAAGAGGTTTTTTCATTCAGAAATATTTTCCCGTTTAGGGGGGCATTTGACCTCTGCCAGTGGGAATAAGTGAAAGACCTTTTCATTGTACCTTGAAAACTGAATAACGATCCGAATGGGATACGCCGACGATCGTCAACAAGCTGATCCGTCGCATTGAGGTGCATAATCCTGAGAAGAAGCACGCTCGAAAATCAGTAAAGGTCGACATCTATTTTACAGCGGTGGGACTGGTGAGTTTGCCGGACGAGCAGGAAATCCGAAAAATGATGGAACAGATACGAAGTACATCACAGTTCCCAAAACAGCTCACCGCATAAAAAGAAAACGGTGTAACCCGCCACATATCGGGTTACACCATCTTCTCTACTTTTTACTGCCTTATTAGCACCGGGCATTTGCACAGGGCGTTTTTGCGTGGCGGCAAAGCCGCCTTCGCGCGCTACGGCGCAGCGGTAAATTGCAGGGTGAAATCCGACTCCAGCACCAGCGCGCCGCAGTCGCGCACGTAGTTGCAGTCGTAGCAGTGAAAGCCGGTGATTTCCGCTTCATGCAAGGTCGTGTTGAACATCAGCGCGGAGGACAGGCTGTTGAACAGCGAAAAGCACGTTTCCGGCCCGGAAGCATACGGGACGAAAAAGCTCACCTTGATCACGCTGTCCACCGTGCGGTTCTTGGTCTGGGTCTGCGAGCCGTCCTCGCCGATCGAGACCAGCCGTTCGCCGATGGTGATCTTGTCCACGGCAAAGGCGACGATCGGCTTTGTCACGGGGTAGGGCTTGATGTCGTTTTCATAGGCGATCACCATGCTGCACTCCTCCGGCATCAGCCCGCTTGCCGACAGGTTCTGCACGATCAGCTCGACACGTTCGTGTACGCTTGTCATAAATTCACCTCGCTTACTTCTTTGACGACCGCCCAATAATAAAAGGGCTTGTCCGAAAGCTTGACTTCCTCCGCACGCTGGATGACGTATTTCCTGCCGTCCCCATCCGTGATGCGCGCTGTTTCGGGCAGCCGCGTCACGTTGTGCGAAGCGGGGCCGATGTAGAGATACAGCCCCGTGCTGTCGCGCCCGATGGGCGTGTAGGTGCCCTCCAAGTACATTTTGTTCTTGTAGCGCAGCGGCTGCAAAAACGCCTTGTATACGGGCGAATACCACCCCGCGCCGTCCGTCAGGCGCACGGAGCTGCCGAATTTTTCAAAACAGACGTTCATGCCGTCACCTGCGCAAACAAAAAGCCGTCGTCGTAAAGATAGGGCGCCGCCGCCGCAAGGCATTCCGCACGCATATATTCGGCGGCTTCGAGCATGGCGGCGCGGCTCATCTGCACCGAGACGTCGCCTGCCTTAAAGACGGTCGTGCCGTCGCGAAACTGCTCGCTTTGCAGCAGCAGCCGGAAATGGCAAACCGCCGCGGCGGCACTGACTACGGCGGGGTATGCGCCGTATTCGGGCTTTTTCAGGCGCGCCGCCATTTCGATGCACGCCGCTTCGATCGTCGAGCGCGCGGTTTGCAGCGCGGCGGGCTCGTGGCCGTACACGGTCTGAAGCTGCCGCAGGACTTCTACTTCATCCATCGTCCCGCCTCCTTTTTCTTACGAGAGTACGCGCGAAGCGTCGGTGTAGATCTTGGCAAAGCCCGAGATCTGCGTGATCGCGGCGCGTTCGAGCTGGCGGTCGATGAGCTTGTCATATTCCGTCGTCACGCCGCCCGCCTGCACCATTTCCAAAGCGCAGGTGCGGTCAAGGCCGATGAGCTTTCCGGCTTCCACGGCGCTGCTTTTGAGAAGCGTTGCGCCCAGGGGCGTCACGCTCTTGCCGCTGCCATGGAAGGTGAGCCCCGCCGTTGCGTCGCGCATTTCGGAGAGCTTGAGGATCGCCGCCGCCATGTCGGGGGAAGCGATCATCGTGTTGAGCCGGTAGGGGTCAAATTCATTCCAGAAGTCCACAAGGTCGGCATAGGTCACGCTGTCGCCGGCAAGCGAGGACGTCGGCGCGGGGTTGGAGTTGCCGTCGCCGTTTTGCAGCACGTTCACCGCGTCTTTCAGCTGTGTGCGCGCAATGTACGCCCCGATCTGGCGCAGCGTGACGGTGAACAGGTCGAGCCGCTGGAAGCGCAGCGCCTCGTACGAGGCAACCAGCATCCGCCCGCGCTTTTTGAGCGTGACGAGGTTTTCCTGCGTGTGCACGACGGTCTCAGGGATGGCTGCGCCCTCTTCGGTCTCCTTGAGCTCTTTTTCGTCCTCTGTGGGAACGGAGGTGATGGTGCGGTAGTCGAGGCCGTTGATGTCGGTCTTCGTTGCGACGATGTACGGCAGCAGGTCGGCTTCCTCCAGCCCCTTGCGCACCGCGCGGGCGATGTATTCGGGGAAGAGGGCGGCGGAGTCGGTGGTGGCAAAGAATTTTTCCACGCAGTCGCTCGCCGCGCCGTGGATCTGAATGTCAAAGCGCTTGAGCTGGCGCTCGAAGGCGTCTAAGCCCTCCAGCTCCGTCCCCTTGTAGTTTTCCGAGGGGTCAATGGATTCGAGCTCGGCGGTAAAGCCTTTGCGGGAACTGTAAAGCCCTTTATCAAGGCGGATGGTCTCAAAATTTTCCATAAGGGTTTTCTCCTTCCTTAAAACTTAAAGCGTTCGTTTTTGGCTTTGCGGCGCGTATCGGCCGGCCTTGCCAGCTGCGGTGTGCGCGGCGCGTTTTTTTCGGCAAGCGCGAGCGAGAGCGCGCGAAGCTGCGAGCAGTCAAGCCCTTCGCAAAGCGATTTCGCAAGCGATGCCGAGAGCGCCGGCAGCGCGCGCAGCAGCCCGCGCGAAGCGGTCTCGCAAAGGTCGCTGCGGTACTGTTCGCCCGCCTTTGCGTCCTTTTGCAGGCGCTCGAGCGAGTCGTGCAGCGCGCGTGCCTCGGCGGCGGTGAGCGTCACGCCCTTTTGCGCCGTGCCGAGCTTTTGCGCCGCTGCCGAGAAATGCTTGGTCACGCCCGCGTTTTTCTGTGCGGGCACGGCGACGAACGACCATTCGTAGGCATCCGTGGGGTCTTCGAGCACATAGTGGCAGACCTTGCCGTTGTAGGTCTTGCCGCGCCGGTGCTTACAGGGGGAGATGCGCTCGTCCGCGCCGCAGATCGAGCAGATGCTCGAACGCACCGCGCAGCCCACGGAGACCTCCTTTTTGATGCCCGCATTGATCTCGGCGATGCGCGCTTCATTTTTCTCGATGCGCGGCATATAGCAGTACGCTTTTAAATAGGTATACGGCTCGCCGAGCGACGTGCGCTTCGTCTCGTCCGTGACCACCTCTGTCAAAAAGGTGCGCGCGCTCTGGTCGGCGCTGTCCATGCTGTGGTTTTGAATGGCGGTCTTCCCGCGGAACAGCTCGGCGAGCGTGCGCAGGCTTTTTTGCGAAAACCGTTCAAAGTCGCGGTCAACCTCGTTGTCGCACAGGAGAACGGAAAAAACGAATACGTCATCCGCCGTGAGGTCCTGCCGGGTGTATTTGTTGATCTCCCGAAGCATTTCGTCCGTCACGCCCCGGTTTGCGGGCTGCGTTTCAAAGTTTTTCTGCATGATTTCCCTCCTTTCCGTCTGTTTTGCCGTCCGTGTTTTCCAGCGCGGCGCGGATCTCGTCGGTCTGCGCGTCGAGGTGGCGGGCGGTCGCCGCATCTACGGTATCCTTGAGCGTGATATCATCCCAAACGATCTCCACACGGTCCGTGCAGCCGAAGGCGCGCAGATGCGCGCGGCAGATCTTCAGAAGCACCGGCGTGAGCACGCGGCGGTAAAATTCGATCTCCGTGGTGAGGATGTCCGCCTGTTCGGACGCCATACGCTCGGTCGTGGACCACGAAAGCCCCAGCATGAACGGCGGCAGCCCGAGTTTGGCGACGATTTGTTCAAGCATCTGGCGCACGGGTACGTCGCTGTCTAAAATCTGGTTGTCCGCGCCGATGACCTTGATATCCACGTCGCCCACGGCGACAAAATCCCGCACATCACGGCTGCGCATCGCCTCACTCCACTGCTCGGCAATCTGCATGGCGCGGTCTTTGGCATAGGCGCGCGAGCCCGCATCTTCCGCCGGTTTATAGGTCACGGCGAAGCGCACGTTCCCGACGCGCTCCCAATTCTGCCCGACGGCGTTGAAGATCTTCATCAAAACAGAACTGACGAACGGCAGCCCGTGGAGCACAGACGTGCCGTACAGCGATCCGGGCGGGGCGTTGAGCGCGACGTACAGCAGGTTTTCCTGCTGCGGCAGCGGAGCGCCGGAAACACCGTCGTTGCGCAAGATCTCCACTGTCGAAAAATCGTCCTTTGCGCGGCGAAGCAGGTAATCCGACTGCGGTGCGTTGTAAAGGTAGCGCACCGCGCCCGTTTCGTCCGGCACCATCTCCGCGACCGCCGTGCCGTAGGTCAGAAGCTGCTCAAAAAAGCAGTCGGCAAAGGATTGCAGCGAACGGCTGCCGCAGTCTACGGGCACCTGAGCCGAAAAATCGTCCAAAAGCGGCTGGAACCGCTCGTTTTCGCAGACTGCCCGAAAGCCGCCCGTCAGGCGCAGGAGCTTATAGATCGCGGCGTCAATGACGGGCACCGCCTCGCGCAGCGCACGGTACAGGTCGCCGGCGAGCGCGGGCGGCGGCACGGCAAACAGCCCGTTCTGCGGTTCTCCGCGGCGGGGTGCTGCGAGCGCGGGCGTGCCGACCGGTGCGGAGAAGGCTTCGGTACGCTTTTTGAATATCGGCAAAAAGTCACCCCCTTTCTCTGGGTATGGCGACGGCGAAGCCGTCTAAGGACGGCTCGCCGAGCGCCGTGGAAACAAAATAACGCATGTCATCCATGGCGTGGTCGTTCTCCTTTTTCACTGCATCGCCCCGCGCGCTCTCGTCCCAGCGGTAGAGCGAAAATTCGCGCAGGATATTCGGGCAGGTGCGGCAGATGCGGATGCGTCCCGACTTTAAGGCGTCCGACGTGCGCCGGATGCCTGCGAGCACGTCGTTTTGCGCGCGCGCGACGTTGAATCTGCCGTGGCGGCGGATACATTCGAGGAACGACGCCGCCGACGGGTCTACAATGACACGATCCACCGAACGGTTCCCGACGAGCCTGCAAAGCGAACCGTAGTATTCCTCGTCGGTCATCTGAAAGCCTTTCTGCTTTGAATCGTGGTAGAACTCGTCGATGCGGTACCAGCAGCCGTCATGCAGTCCCCAAAGCCCCATCGAGGTGGGGTTGACCGTTCCGTAGTCACACGAGACTGTGAAGCGCGAAAAGCTCCTCGGCACGTCGCACACGAACGTTTCGTCGAAAAACGGGTACACCAGCCCGTCGCACGCGGTCCACTTGCCCTCCACGAACCGCTTGTAGAACGCACCGCTGTAAAGCGAACGGTACCGCTCGCGCATGGCGCGCGAAAGGGCGGGGTTGTCCTCCATCGTGAAATGCAGGTACAAACCGTTTTTCTCCGCGCACTTTAAAATCCATTCGCGGTAGAACCAGTGCGCAGGGTGCTCGGGGTTGCAGTTGAACCAGAGCCGCGAGCCCTCCACCGAGCAGCGCGCCACCGCCTGCTCGCAGAACGAGCGCGGCATGAGCGCGACCTCGTCGAGCATCACGCCCGCGAGCGTCAGTCCCTGGATGAGCGCGGCGGAGGATTCGTCCTTGCCGCCGAACAGGTAAAAACGGTTGCGGCGCGTCCCGCGCGTGATCTCAAGCAGATTGCGGCTTTTTAAGTCGCGGCAGGAAAAGCCGAGATCATGTAGCAGCGGCAAAAGCGGCGTGATGACGTTGCGCCGCAGCCCCGTCACGGTCTTGCCGCACAGCGCAAAGGACTGGTCGCAAAAGCGGTAGAACGCCCACAGCACGAACGAAAGCGACATGCAAACGGTTTTGCCGCTGCGCACCGCCCCGTCGCAGATGACGGCGTCATACGAATGAAAGGGACTTTCTTCGCACCACCATGAAAGCAGCTCGAGCTGCTTTTGGGAAAATGCATGAAAATCGGAAAGCTGCATCAGTTCTCGCCGCCTTCCGGCGAAAACAGCGCCGCCGAACGCTCCAGCGCACGGTAAAACGGCAGCGCGCCGTCCGAAGTGCCCGCCTGCAATTCCTCAAGGCGTTCGAGCGCCTTTTGGCGGTCAAAGAATTTGATCTCCATGCCGCCGCCCTTCGGGCGCTTGATGTCGGACACCAAAAACAAGTCGAGGCGGTCGAGGTCGAGCGGTTCATCGCCCGCTTCGTGCAACAGCAGCCGCACCGCGTCCGAGACGCTCCCGAACGCGAGCCGCCGGTAGCCCGCCACGAGCTCCGCGCGCGAGGCGGCGACGTCCTTTTCAAGCGTTTCGATCTGCGTGCGTACACGTTTGTCTGCAAGCAGCCGCTGTGCCGCGCGCTCGGGGAACAGTGCAAAGCCCGCCGCTGCCGCCGCCTCCCGTCCGTTGCGTGTGCGCACGAAGTGGCGGCAGAACGAAAGCTGCTTTGCGGAAAGAGCTGAACGCATGCGTTTTTCTCCTTTTCCTAAATTAAGGCCTTTTGAAAAGTCCCTTTCATCCATAGGGCGAAGCGGGCGGGAATGTCGGCTTTTCCATGCAACACAAAAATAAAATCTGTCAATTATCTCGCGCGCCTGCCGGGTTTCGACCGAAAACGCATCGTTTGTCGAACCGTTTTCGGTTGACAAATCCCTGCGTGTCGGCTTACAATAAGATTTGGTATGACTGCTTTTGAATCTGAAGCAAAAACGGAGGTGAGCTGCCTTGGGAAAGCTGATCCGCTATGCAAAGCCCTATTGGATCCAATCCGTGATCTGCCCGATCTTAATGATCGGGGAAGTCGTGCTCGAACTGCTCATACCCTATTACATGGGCAGGATCGTGGACGTGGGCATCCCGAACGGCGATATGCAGTATGTGCTGCGCACGGGCGGCATGATGATCCTGATGGCGGGCGTCTCGCTGATGTGCGGGGGGCTTGCGGCGCGGCTCGCGGCGGTAGCGAGCATGGGGCTCGGCGCGCGTGTGCGCGAGGCGATGTATAAAAACATCCAGACCTTTTCGTTCTCGAATATCGACAAGTTCAGCACCGCGTCGCTCGTCACGCGCATGACCACCGACGTGACCACCGTGCAGAACATGTACCAGATGATGCTGCGCATGTTCTTTCGTGCGCCGCTGCAATTCGTCTGCGCCATGTTCCTGAGCTTCCGGCTCAACCCGACGGTCGGCGACGTGTTTCTGGTCGTAATCCCGCTTATCCTCGTGACGCTTGCAATCTTCGGACCCATCGCCATGCGGCGCTTTAAGAAAATGCTCAGAATGTTTGACGGCTTGAACGCCTCGGTGCAGGAAAACCTGATCGCCATCCGCGTGGTCAAGGCGTTCGTGCGCGGGGACTATGAGAAAAAGAAATTCAAAAAGTCCAACGACGACCTTATGGCGGCGGCTGTTTCCGCCGAAAAGCTCATGGTCGCGGCGCAGCCTTTGATGATGCTCACGATGTTCGGCACGATCCTCGCGATCGCTTATATCAGCTCCACCGACATCGTGGCGGGCACGCTTGAGATCGGCGCCTTTGCAACGGTGCTGACCTATGTCATGCAGATTTTGATGTCGGTCATTATGATCGCCATGATGTTCGTTAGCTATGTGATGTCCCGCGCCGCGGCTTCGCGCATTTGGGAGGTCATCGTCGAAAGGCCCGACATCAATGACAACGAAGCCGATCCCGGTCTGCACGTTGAAAAGGGCGACATCGAATTCAAAAATGTCAGCTTCAAATACAATGCGGAGGGCAAGCGCAACGTTGTCGATTCCGTGAACCTGCATATCGCGGCGGGCGAGACGGTCGGCGTCATCGGCGGCACGGGCAGCGCCAAGACCACGCTCGTCAGCCTCATCCCCCGCCTTTACGACGTGACGGCGGGCGAGGTGCTCGTAGACGGGCGCAACGTCAAGGACTATACGATCTACGAGCTGCGCGAAAGCGTGAGCATGGTGCTGCAAAACAACGTGCTGTTTTCGGGCTCGATCCTCGACAACCTGCGCTGGGGCGATGAAAACGCAACGGAAGAGGAGATCGTCGAAGCGTGCAAGGCGGCGCAGGCGGATGACTTCATCCGCGCGTTCCCCGACGGCTACCATACAGATTTGGGACAGGGCGGCGTGAATGTCTCCGGCGGGCAGAAGCAGCGTTTGTGCATTGCGCGCGCGCTCCTCAAAAAACCGAAAATTCTGATTTTGGATGACTCCACGAGCGCGGTGGATACCGTGACCGACAGCAAGATCCGCGAGGCGTTCCGCACGCAGATCCCCGACACGACCAAGATCATCATCGCGCAGCGCATCAGCTCCGTGGAGGACGCGGACAAGATCGTGGTGCTCGACGGCGGGAAGCTCTCCGACGTCGGCACGCACGAAGAACTGCTCGTGCGCAGCCCGATCTACAGCGAGGTCTATCACAGCCAGCAAAAGGGCGGCGCGGCGTTAGGGGAGGCGGACTGATGGCAGAGAAAAAAACGAATTTCGCAAGGCCCGCGCACGGCGGCCCCGGCGATCCCGGCGGCCCGCGCGGCGGCAGACCCGGCGCCCGCCCGAAAAACACGGGGAAAACGCTGCGGCGGCTGTTCGGCTATATCTCCAAACGCAAATGGCTTTTGGTGCTCGTGCTCCTTCTGGTGCTCGCCAGCACCCTCGGCATGGTCGTGGCGGCGTATTTTATCCGTGTGCTCACGGACGATTATTTGATGCCGCTCATCGCGGCGGGACCCGAAAACGCGGACTTCGGCCCGCTTGTGCGGATGCTTGCGCGCATGGCGATCCTGTTCATTGCAAGCTCCCTCGCGTCGTTCGGTTACGCGCGCATCATGCTCACGCTTTCGCAGTCCACGGTCAACATCCTGCGGCGCGACCTGTTCGATGCGATGCAGGATCTGCCGATCTCGTATTTTGACAAGCACACGCACGGCGAGCTCATGAGCCGCTACACCAACGATGTGGATACCGTCCGAAATTTTCTGAGCATGGGCTTTGTGCAAACCATTTCGTCGCTCGTGTCGGTTGTTGCAACGTTCGGCATGATGCTGTTTTTAAGCCTGCGGCTGACGGCGATCATGCTCGTGTTCATCGCGATCATGCTGCTCATCATCCGCGCCATGGGAAGTAAGAGCGGCAAGTATTTCCGCGCGCAGCAAAAGGCGCTGGGTGCGGCGAACGGCTTTATCGAGGAGACCATTGAGGGGCAGAAGGTCGTCAAAATATTCAACCATGAGGAAAAGGTGCTCGCCGAATTCAGCGAGCTCAACGACGGGCTCCAGCACGCGGCGACGTCTGCGAACACGTATGCGAGCGCCCTGATGCCCATCATGGGCAACTTCTCGCACATCGTCTACGCAGTCATTGCGGCGGCCGGCGGCGCGTTTGTGATCAGCGGAACGCTTTCGGTCGGTACGGCGCTGTCGTTTTTGCAGTATACGCGCTCGTTCACGCAGCCGCTGACGAACCTCTCCCAGCAGTTCAACAACATTCTGTCCGCCCTTGCCGGCGCGGAACGCATTTTCGAGGTGATCGATGAAAAACCCGAAGCGGACGACGGCTATGTGCGGCTCGTCAACGCCGCATACGACAAAAGCGGGCAGCTTACGGAATGTGACGCGCACACCGGGCTTTGGGCGTGGAAGCATACCCACACGGCGGACGGCTCCGTGACCTATAAAAAATTGGAGGGCGACGTGGTGTTTGAGCATGTGTCCTTCAGCTACGACGGCAAAAAGACCGTGCTTGACGACGTTTCGCTGTATGCGAAGCCCGGGCAGAAGATCGCGTTCGTCGGCTCAACGGGGGCGGGCAAGACCACCATCACGAACCTGCTCAACCGCTTTTATGAAATTCACGAGGGCAAGATCCGTTACGACGGCATCAATATCCAAAAGATCAAAAAGGCGGACCTGCGCCGCTCACTTGCGATGGTATTACAGGATACGCACCTGTTCACCGGCACCGTGGAGGACAATATCCGTTACGGGAACCTGGACGCCACGCACGAGCAGGTGGTGGCGGCGGCGAAGCTTGCCAACGCCGACGATTTCATCACGCGCCTGCCGCAGGGCTATGACACCGTGATCACGGGCGACGGGGCGAACCTGTCGCAGGGGCAGCGGCAACTGCTCGCCATTGCGCGCGCCGCCGTAGCGGACCCGCCGGTGCTGGTGCTCGACGAAGCGACCAGCTCCATCGACACGCGCACCGAAAGCCTTGTGGAACAGGGCATGGACAAACTCATGCAGGGACGCACGACCTTTGTCATCGCGCACCGCCTTTCCACCGTGCGCAACGCGGATGCGATCATGGTGCTTGAACACGGCAGGATCATCGAGCGCGGCGACCATGAAAGCCTGCTTGCGCAAAAAGGCAGGTATTACCAGCTGTATACCGGGCAGTTTGAATTGACCTGAAAAACGGGCTTCCGTTCCAAATGGAACGGAAGCCCGTTTTAGATGGCAGATGTTAGATGCCGGATATTAGATGTTGGATGGGGGAATTTGTGCGCAGCCGCGGCAATGCGTAAAGCCTACCTGCACCGCATCTGATATCTGACTGCTGAAATCTGAAGTCTGAAAGCGCCCGCCGCACATCTAATGTCCGGCATCCAGCATCTAGAATCTAATTGGGTGTATACAGATTCGCATACGGCCGCGAGGTGGTGGGTACGAGTTTTTGGAACGGGACTTTTAAAATTTCCGCCGCGTCCCCGCCGAAGCGCGCGCAGTATTCGCGCACGAAGCGGTCCAAGTCCGTGAGATCCTTTTCATCGGGCGCAAGCACGGCAATGTGTTCGCTGAGATTCTCCTGCGGGACTTCGCCGCGCACGAAAATGCGGCCGCCGTGCATGCCCGTGGCACAGTGCGCGCCGACGATCGGGTGCGTGTCCGCACGGTCGAGCCCTAAAACGACGAGCGTCCCGCCCGCCATATATTCGCCGAGGAACGCCCCGACCGTGCCGCCGATGACGACGACCGGCTGCATCTCGCGGAATTCCTTCATATGGATGCCGGCGCGCGAGCCGGCGCGCTTTTCGACGTAAATTTCGCCGTCGCGCATGGCGTAGCCGAGCGTGTCGCCCACGTGCCCGTGTACGGTGACGGAACCGCCGCCCATGGTGTTGCCGACCGCCTCCTGCCCGTTGCCGAAGACCTCGATCGTGCCGCCGTTTAAGTACGCGCCCATATCGTTTCCGGGCGTGCCGTGGACTTCCAGGCGTTTGCCGCGGTCGAGCCCCGCGCCGATGTAGCGCTGCCCGTTCACGTCTTCGATGCGCACCTCGTTTTCCGTTTCCAGCGCCTCGCGCACCTCGGCGTTCAGCGTGCGGAAGCCGCGTTTTCCCGCTGTAACGATCTTCATACGCGCACACCTCCTGTCAGTTTTTCGGTGCGGATGTCCCGCGCATAGAGCATCAGCCCCGGTTCGTCCAAAAGATCTCCCGAAAGCGTGTTCAGCTCCACCTTGTTTTGAATGAGCGCCGTGTAGATGCCTGCGCGCTCAGAGGCATTTAACAGCACGAAGCCGACCAGCCGGTTATCTTTGATAAGAAGCCGTTTGCCGGAATTTTCGCCTTCGCGCGAAAGCACGGTCGCGCCCTCGGCGCGGATGAGCCCGCAGGTGCAGATGCGAAGCCCGAAAAAGTCGATCGCGTTGACCGCAAAGCTGCCCGCATCCTTGTGTTCGCACCCCGCCATGTTGTAAGCGGCGGTCGCCCCCTCGCGCACGGCGTTGGGCCACAGGGCGATGATCTTTTCCTGCCCGTCCAAAATGTCGTAGCTTCGCACGCAGTCGCCCGCGGCGAAAATACCGGGGACGGTCGTTTCCATGGTCTCATGGTTCACGGTAATGCCGCGGTTCACCTGCGCGCCGGCGCTTTCTGCAAGCGCCGTATTCGGGCGTACGCCCACGGCGAGCACCAACAGGTCGCACGGCAGCGTCTTGCCGCTTTTAAGCGTTACGGAGGTGATCTTGTCTTCCCCCTCGGCGCGCACCACCGTGTCGCCGAGCAGCGTTTCCACGCCGTTTGCGTTCAGGTGGGCGCGTACCGTCTTTGCCGCTGCGTCATCCAAAATGGAGGGCAGCACCTTGTCGGCAAGCTCCACGACCGTCACGCTTTCGACGAGCGGCCGCAGTCCCTCCGCAGCCTTTAAGCCGATAAGCCCCGCGCCGATGATGACCGCGTGCATCTGCGGCTTGGCAAAGGCTTTGAGCCGCTCGGACTCGCGCATGGTCAGAAACGTAAACACGTTTTCCTGCGCGCCGACGTTTTCCATCGGCGGCACAAAGGGCACGGAGCCCGTTGCAAGCAGGATTTTATCGAATTTGTACGTTTCGCCGCCCTCGGTCGTAAGCGTCCCTGTCTGCACGGCGGCAACGCGCGTGTTTGTGCGCACCGTGATGCGGTTTTTCTCGTAAAAGGCAGCATCCTGCAAATAGATCCGGTCTGCACTGACCTTATCCTTTAAATAGTAAGAAATGATAGGCCTTGAATACGGGAGATACGCTTCCTCCGTAAACAGGGTGATCTCGCAGTCGGGATCCAGCGTGCGCAGGGTCTTTGCGCAGGAAAGCCCCGCCGCCGAAGCGCCGACGATCGCATACCGTTTCATTCCGTGTCACCTCCGACTTCCACATAGACGAGCGCCCGGTTCGGACAGTTTTTCACGCATGCGGGCTCGCCCGTCTCCCGGCACAGGTCGCATTTTACGGCGGTGCGCCCCGCCTTGATGCAGCCTACGGGGCAGACCGCAAGGCAGGTCATGCACCCGATGCAGCGCGACTCGTCGCAAAAGACGATGCCCGTTTCGGGGTCCTTCTGCATTGCGCCCGTGATGCAGGCGTTCACACAGGCGGGGTCATCACAGTGGCGGCAGTTGACCGCGACAGAATCGTGTGTGTCGCCCTCCACGGTGATGCGGGAAACGGGAACGGGATCTTCGCGAAGATGCGCGCGTACCACGTCCTTGGATTCGGAATGCGCGGTGCGGCAAAACACCTCGCACAGCTTGCAGTCGAGACAAAGGTCTTCTCTGGCGATCACTTTTTTCATGGTCTGTTCCCTCCCTTATTCGCCGGCGTGGGCAATGCCGAGGATCGAAAGCTCGCGGTCGGAAAGCCCGATGCCGCGCAGCATCAAACGGTTGCCGCGCAGGGAATCGATGGAGTTGAGCCCCATCCCGCCGAGCATTTCCTTGATCTCGTGGTTCCACGCGGTGATGAGGTTCACCACGCGCTCGTGCATGATCTCAGGGTTCAGGCGCTTGACGAGGTCGGGCCGCTGGGTCGCGATGCCCCAGTTGCATTTGCCCGTGTGGCACTGCTGGCACATGTGGCAGCCCATGGCAATGAGCGGGGCGGAGGCGACATATACCGCGTCCGCGCCCAGCGCGATGGCTTTGACGATGTCCGCCGAATTGCGGAACGAGCCCGCCGCCACGAGTGAGACCGTGCCGCGGATGCTCTCGTCGCGCAACCTCTGGTCTGCCGCCGCAAGCGCAAGCTCTATGGGCAGCCCCACGTTGTCGCGGATGCGCGTAGGCGCCGCGCCCGTGCCGCCGCGGAAGCCGTCCATCACCACAATGTCCGCGCCCGCGCGCGCCACGCCGGAGACGATGGCGGCGCAGTTGTGCACCGCCGCGATCTTGACCGCCACGGGTTTTTTATACTGCGTCGCTTCCTTGAGCGACCAGATGAGCTGGCGCAGATCCTCGATGGAGTAAATATCGTGGTGCGGCGCGGGAGAAATGGCGTCCGACCCCTCGGGGATCATACGCGCGTTGCTGACCTCCACCGTCACCTTTTCGCCGGGCAGGTGCCCGCCGATGCCGGGCTTCGCGCCCTGACCGATCTTGATCTCAATAAAGCGGGAATTCTCCAGATAATCCTTGTATACACCGAAGCGGCCCGACGCGACCTGCACGACGGCACAGTCGCTGTATTCCCGCAGCCCCGGGTGCATGCCGCCCTCGCCGGTGTTGAACAGCGTGCCGAGCTTCTTTGCCGCCATCGCGAGCGATTTCTGTGCGTTAAAGGAGATCGAGCCAAAGGACATGGCGGAAAATAGAATGGGCGTTTCGAGCTTGATCTGCGGCTCAAGCTTGGTTTTGAGCTTCCCGTCTTTATGGAACTCCAGCTTTTTCGGCTTTCTTCCGAGATACGTGCGAATTTCCATGGGCTCTCGAAGCGGGTCGATGGAGGGGTTCGTCACTTGGCTTGCATTCAACAGGATGTGATCCCAATAGATCGGGTACGGCTTGTTGTTGGACATGCCCGAAAGCAGCACGCCGCCGGTTTCGGCCTGCTTGAGGATCTCCTGCTGGACGACGGGCGTCCAGTTGTGATGCGTCTTGTACGCCATGTCGAAGGCTTTGATCTTAATGGCGTGTGTCGGACAGATGGTCGCGCAGCGGTGGCAGGCGACGCATTTGCGCTCGTCGGCGAGCACGGTCTTGCCGTCCTCGTCAAAATAGTGCACCTCATACGAGCATTGCCGCACGCACGCGCCGCACGAAATGCAGCGCGACGGGTTGCGCTCGACTTCAAATTCGGGAACCATGTAGTCCATCATTCCGCCACCTCCGCAAACGGGATGAAGACGGGCGTGCCGCCGTCCACCGCCGCAATGGATTCGGGGTCGGGGCAGATCACGCGAATGGCGGACTCCTCCGACGCAAAATAGGTTTTGCTGCCCTTTGTCGCCTGGATGAGCGAGCGCAGCTTCAGCCGGTCGTTGAGCGCAAGGATGCCCTGCTTGAAGCCGACCAAGATCGAGAAAGGCCCGTTGATGAGCGCCCCGGAGTAGACCGCCCGCAGCGCGGTGCAGATCTCGCGTTCCTCGTCGGGCATGCGGTCGATGACGTCCCATTCGGGCGCGGCGAGCACCTTCGCCGCCGTTTCCAGCGTCAGCCCCTGCCGGCGCACCAGCAGGTCAAACAGGTAAGTGATGACCTCGGTGTCGGTCTGCAAATTGCATTTGTAGCCGAACTGCTCAACGTAGCGGCGGTTCGCGTCGTAGCTCGAAATCTCGCCGTTGTGGACGATCGACCAGTCAAGCAGTGTGAACGGGTGCGCGCCGCCCCACCAGCCGGGGGTGTTCGTCGGAAAGCGCCCGTGGGCGGTCCAGGTGTGCGCCTTGTACTCATCGAGCATGTAATATTCGCCGACATCCTCGGGGTAACCGACCGCCTTGAACGCGCCCATGTTCTTGCCGCTCGAAAAGACGAACGCGCCCGGTATCGTGTTGTTGATGCGGATGACGCACCGTGCGGTGTATTCGTCCGCGTCGTAGTCGTTCTTGCGCATCTTGCTTTGCGGCACCATGCCGAAATAGCGCCAAATGAGCGGCGCATGGTGAATGGATCTGACCTTGCGCGTCGGGATCTGCTCGAAGGTCTCGATGTCGAAGTGCCGGAAGAGGAATTCCTCGGTACGCACGCGCGCGTCGTTGTCGTCGTAGAAGATGTGGAACGCATAATACTCCTTGTGCTCGGGGTAGATGCCGTAGGCGGCAAAGCCCCCGCCCAGGCCGTTGGAGCGGTCGTGCATGAGCGCGATGCTCTCAATGATGTCCGCCCCCGAAAAGCGCGCGCCGCCGCGGTCGATGATCGCCGAAATGGCGCACCCGGAGGGGATGCGTACCTCGCCTTCGCGTTTTAACATGTTACCTCACACCCTGTGCTGTGGATTTTCGGGACGGGAAGCCCTGCGCGGCACACAGCCGCCGCAAGCAACGTGGCCGCCGTGCCGCCGACCGCACATCCTGCGTGCCGTCCCGGGGAAATTGCAGGATTTACAAACAAAACTTGCAATTTTTAAAAAATATGTTCCTTATTCTATAGGAAAACCATTATTTTTGCAAGTCGTTTTGTAAGATTTATGCAAAAACAGCATAAAAACGGAAATATGCAATATGCCGCACGCGATTCCCCTGAACTTTTTATTCAAAACGCCGAATTTCAAACGGGATAATGCCTATAAAGGCATGCCGTGTCCGGCAAAGCAAACAAAGAAAAGCCGCCGCGAACCGACAGGCGGCCGCGACGGCGGTATACTATTATATATACTATAGGAGGAGACGGGGGACGGCTTTTCACAAGCCCGTAGGGACAGCCCTTGCGGCTGGCCGTTTTAGATTTTAGATGTTAGACATTAGATATTAGATGTGGGATTGGGAAGTTTGCGCGAAGCCGCGGCTGTGCAGGAAAAATAAATTCTGTAGTTGTAGGGGCGGGTCTCTGTGCCCGCCCGCAGGAAAGTCGGATTTTGTAATTTGTTACGGCGTAAAACAGAATTATAGTTTTTCTTACAGACACAAGTTGTTTTATTACCGTACTTTGCTCGGGCGGGCACAGAGACCCGCCCCTACGGGGTTCAGCAGAATTTTAATTGTTTTCGCAGCCGAAAGGCTCTGCAAACATACGGTTTCAACGGTATACGCCTGCACGGCTTCTGACCTCTGCCCTCTGCAATCTGAATTCTGAAAGCGGCCAGCCGCAAGGGCTGTCCCTACGGGTTTCTGCTGCCTTTCGGCTTGCCCATCCCACATCTGATTTCTGTCTTCTAATGTCTGATGTCTGAGCCGCCCCACCCACAACATCTTGCGGTCAAAATCCTGCCGAAACCGATTCGCGGAAAAAAGTTTTGATTTTCGGCTTTTTTCACGAACTTTTTTGAAAAAACTTGTTGCATTTTCCAAATGGGTGTGATAGAATACCAAGGCACGTGTGGAAAAGGGCGAGCCATGCCCTTTTTTATGCGACCGATATGCGATGATGCGGTAGGTGGCTGCACTCGGATGCAGGGAATTACCGCGGAGTATGTCCGATTCCAAACCGGGCGACCCATACTGTCCGCTTTTGGGCGCGCGAAGGCGCGTTCGCAAAAGCGACTGTGCGCTTTTCTGCGCCGTCCGAAAAACCGAGGTTTTTCGGTTTTTTGTTCGGAAGGCTGTAAACACCCGGCAGGGTTGCAGAAAAGCATTTGCCCTAACTTTCAAGGAGGCAACAAAACATGGCTGCAACAAAAGGCAAGAAGATCCGTATCCGGCTCAAGGGCTACGACCACGACCTTGTGGACAGAGCTGCGGAAAGAATCGTCGAGACCGCCAAGCGCACCGGCGCACAGGTCTCCGGCCCCGTTCCGCTGCCCACCGAAAAGGAAGTCGTGACCATTCTGCGCGCCGTCCATAAGTATAAGGACAGCCGCGAGCAGTTTGAGCAGAGAACGCACAAAAGGCTCATCGACATTCTCAGACCTTCAAATAAGACCGTTGAAGCGCTGACGAACCTTGAGCTTCCCGCAGGCGTGGACATCGAAATCAAGCTTTGATCTCCAAGTGTGCGCCCAAAGGTCATGTTGGCGAGAGCCAACCAATAACCAAAGGAGGAAAAAACAATGCAAAAAGGTCTTATCGGTAAGAAAATCGGCATGACGCAGCTCTTTGACGAGAGCGGCAAGGTCATCCCCGTGACCGTCGTAGAGGCAGGTCCCTGCGTCGTCGTCCAGAAAAAGACGGTGGAAAACGACGGTTATGAGGCTGTGCAGGTCGGCTTCGGCGATGTGAAAGTCACGCGCGTCAACAAGCCCCTCGCCGGTCACTTCAAGAAAGCGGACGTCGCCCCGAAAAAGGTGCTCAAGGAATTCCGCCTTGCGGACACCGCGAGCGTGAACGTCGGCGACATCCTCAAGGCAGACGTGTTCGCGGTCGGCGACCGTGTGGACGTTGTCGGCACCAGCAAGGGCAAAGGCACCGCCGGCGCGATCAAGCGCTGGAACTTCGGCCGCCTGAAGGAATCCCACGGTACCGGCCCCGTCGCGCGGCACGCAGGGTCTCTGGGCGCGTGCTCCGACCCCTCCCGCGTTTACAAGGGCAAGAAGCTCGCCGGTCACCTCGGCGCCGAGCGGGTCACCATCCAGAACCTCGACGTCGTTAAGGTGGACGCCGAAAACAACCTGATCGCCATCAAAGGCGCCATCCCCGGCCCCAAGGGCGGGATCGTGGTGCTTGCCGATACGGTGAAAAAATAAGGAAGGAGTGTTCTAAATGACGAAACTTGCAGTACTCGACAAGGCCGGCAAAAAGGTTTCCGACCTCGAGCTCAACGAAAGCATTTTTGCGATCGAGCCCAACGAATCTGCCATGCACCTGATGGTTGTCAGCTACCTTGCCAACCAGCGCCAGGGCACGCAGTCAACCCGCACTCGTTCCGAGGTCTCCGGCGGCGGCAAGAAGCCGTGGCGCCAGAAGGGCACGGGACGTGCCCGCCAGGGCTCCACGAGAGCGCCCCAGTGGACGCACGGCGGTATCGCGCTGGGCCCCAAGCCCCGTGCATACGGCATCGATGTGAACAAAAAGGTCAAGCGCCTCGCAATGAAGTCCGCCCTTTCCGCGAAGGTCGCGGCAAACGAGATGATCGTGCTCGACGATTTCGGCCTTGACGCGATCAAGACCAAGGACGTCGCCGCGGTGCTCGAAGCCGTCAAGGCGGACAAGAAAACGCTCATCGTCCTGCCCGAAAAGGACGACGTCGTTTACAAGAGCGCACGCAACCTTGACAAGACGAACGTCACCCTCGTCAGCACGCTGAATGTCTACGACATCCTCAACTGCAACACCATCGTGGTGCTCAAGGACGCCGTGGCAAAGATCGAGGAGGTTTACGCATAATGAAACTTGCTCAGGACATCATCCTGCGCCCCGTCATCACCGAAGAGAGCATGGCGGGCCAGGCGCTGAAAAAGTACACCTTCAAGGTGGATAAAAACGCGACCAAGCCCGAGATCAAGGCGGCTGTGGAACAGCTGTTCGGCGTCAAGGTGCAAAAGGTCAACACGATCAACGTTCGCAGCCACCTGAGAAGATACGGCCGGTATGAAGGCTACACCGCTTCGTGGAAAAAGGCGGTCGTCACCCTGACCGAGGACTCCAAGACCATCGAGTTCTTCGACGGGATGATGTAAGGCGCGGCGCACATCCGCGTGCATCCAAATCCCGACGATAATGTATGGAGCCCGACATGCTCCGCTAAATCGTTCCAAGGAGAGTGAACAAAATGTCGATCAAAGTCTACAAACCGACAACCAACGCACGACGCAATATGTCGGTTACGGATTATTCCGAGCTTTCAAAGAACGGCCCCGAAAGAAGCCTGCTCGCCCCCCTCAATAAAAAGGCAGGGCGCAACAGCTACGGCCGCATCACTGTCCGCCACAGAGGCGGCGGCAACCGCAGAAAGTACCGCATCATCGACTTCAAGCGCGACAAGGTCGATATGCCTGCAACCGTGCTCACCTTAGAGTACGACCCCAACCGTTCCGCGCACATCGCGCTTGTGCAGTATGAGGACGGCGAAAAGAGATACATCCTCGCGCCCGCGGGCTTAAAGGTCGGCGATAAGATCGAGGCCGGCGAGAGCGCCGATATCAAGGTCGGCAACGCCCTGCCGCTGTCTGCGATCCCCACCGGCACCATGGTCCACAACGTGGAGCTGTATCCCGGCCGCGGCGGCCAGCTTGCCCGTGCTGCGGGCAACGCCGCACAGCTTATGGCGAAAGAGGGCGCCTATGCCCTGCTTCGTCTGCCCTCCGGCGAGCTTCGCAACGTTTCGGCACAGTGCTTCGCGACCGTCGGCACCGTCGGCAACGCCGATCACGAGAACGTTAAGATCGGTAAAGCCGGCAGAACGCGCCATATGGGCGTGCGCCCGACCGTCCGCGGTTCGGTCATGAACCCGAACGACCACCCGCACGGCGGCGGCGAAGGCAAATCGCCTGTCGGCCGTCCCGGTCCCTGCACGCCGTGGGGCAAGCCCGCCCTCGGCTACAAGACCAGAGCCAAGAAGAACCGTTCCGACAAGTTTATTGTCAAGCGCCGTAACGGCAAATAAGCCGAAAGGAGTGTAGAGTATGAGCAGAAGCGTTAAAAAAGGACCTTACGTTGCACCGAAGCTGTTAGCCAGAGTGCAGAAAATGAACGAGAACGGCGAAAAGATCGTTCTGAAGACATGGAGCCGCAGCTCGACTATATTCCCGGACTTTGTCGGCCACACCTTTGCCGTCCATGACGGGCGCAAGCATGTGCCGGTGTACGTTACGGAGGACATGGTCGGTCACAAGCTCGGCGAATTCGCGCCGACGCGGACGTTCCGCGGCCATGCGGGGTCTAAGACCTCGAACAACGGCAAATAAGCCGAAAGGAGTGTAACGAATGGAAGCAATTGCAAAAGCGAACCATGTGCGCATTGCGCCCCGCAAGGTAAAGATCGTTCTGGACCTCATTCGGAACAAGCCCTGTGACGAGGCGGCGGCGATCCTCAAGTACACACCCAAGGCTGCGTGTGAACCGCTCGGAAAGCTGCTGAAATCCGCCATGGCAAACGCCGAAATGAAGGATATGGACACCTCGCGCCTGTATGTCGCCGCGTGCCGTGTCGATCAGGGCCCGACCCTCAAGCGCATCCGTCCGAGAGCGCAGGGCCGCGCATACAGAATCAACAAGAAGACTTCGCACATTACGCTTGTGCTGAAGGAAGCGGAATAAGCGGGGAGGTACACTATGGGACAGAAAGTGAATCCCACCGGTCTTCGCATCGGTGTCATCAAGAACTGGGAATCGCGCTGGTACGCCGATAAAAAGGATTTCGGCGACACGCTCATTTCCGACAACAAGCTGCGCACCTACCTGTTGAAAACCCTCGCGCCGGCGGGCGTTCCGAAGGTAGAGATCGAGCGTGACTCGAAGCGTGTGCGCATCAACATCCACTGCGCCAAGCCCGGCATGGTCATCGGTAAGGGCGGCTCGGAGATCGAAAAGCTCAAAGCGACCTGCAAGAAGATGCTCGGCGGCGAAAAGGATGTTTATATCAACATCGTTGAGATCAAGCAGCCCGACCTGAATGCGCAGCTCGTCGCGGAGAACATCGCTTCGCAGCTCGAGCGCCGCATCTCGTTCCGCCGCGCGCTCAAACAGAGCATCGGCCGCACCATGAAGCTCGGCGCAAAGGGCATCAAAACACAGGTCAGCGGGCGCTTGGGCGGCGCGGAAATCGCGCGCACCGAGCATTACCATGAAGGTACGATCCCGCTGCAGACCATCCGCGCCGACATCGACTACGGCTTTGCCGAGGCGAAAACGACCTACGGCCGCATCGGCGTGAAAGTTTGGATCTACAAGGGCGAGGTCCTGCACGACACCCGCAGAACCCGCAAGGAAGGAGGCACAAAATAATGCTGCTGCCCAAGAGAGTCAAATACCGCAGAGTCCACAGAGGGCGTCTGACCGGTAAAGCTGCCAGAGGCACCAAAGTCAGCTACGGCGATTACGGCCTTGTGTCTCTGGAACCCGCATGGATCACCTCCAACCAGATCGAAGCCGCCCGTATCGCGATGACGCGTTACATCAAGCGCGGCGGTCAGGTTTGGATCAAGATCTTCCCCGACAAGCCCATCACGGAAAAGCCCGCCGAGACCCGCATGGGTTCCGGTAAAGGCTCGCCCGAATACTGGGTGGCGGTCGTGAAACCCGGCCGCGTTATGTTCGAAATCGCAGGCGTTCCCGAGGAGACCGCGCGTGAGGCTATGCGCCTTGCCGCCAACAAGCTCCCCGTGAAATGCAAGTTTGTCACCAAGGCACAGCAGGAAGAGGAAGGTGAGCAGGCATGAAAGCAAGTGAACTGAGAAAACTCTCCCCTTCGGAGCTTGACAAGAAGCTCGCGGAGCTCAAGGATGAGCTGTTCAAGCTGCGCTTTCAGCAGGCGGTCAACCAGCTCGATAACCCGATGCGTATCAGCGCCGTCAAAAAGGACATCGCGCGCGTAAAAACGATCCAGCGCGACGTTGAACTGCACGGCGCGCAGTCTTAACGAAGGAGGGCACACGAAATGAGCGAAAGAAACCTGAGAAAAACGCAGGTCGGTCTTGTGACCAGCGACAAAATGGACAAAACCGTTGTGGTCTCCATCAAAGACAGAGTCCAGCACCCGCTGTATAAAAAGATCGTCAACCGCACGGTCAAGATCAAGGCGCACGACGAGAAAAACGAGTGCGGCGTGGGCGACAGAGTCCTTGTCATGGAAACGCGTCCCCTCTCGAAAGACAAGAGATGGCGCGTGGTCGAAATCATCGAGAAAGCGAAGTAATTTCTAAGGAGGGATTCCTGTGATCCAACAACAGACTTACCTCAAAGTGGCGGACAACACCGGCGCGAAAGAAATTATGTGCATTCGCGTGCTCGGCGGTTCCGGCAGAAGGTATGCCAATATCGGCGACGTGATCGTCGCTTCCGTTAAAAAGGCAGCACCCGGCGGCGTTGTGAAAAAAGGCGACGTTGTCAAGGCCGTAGTCGTTCGTTCGGCCAGCGGCGTGCGCAGAGACGACGGGACGTATATCCGTTTCGACGAAAACGCCGCCGTCCTCATTAAAGAAGACAAAAACCCCAGAGGCACCCGTATCTTTGGGCCGGTTGCAAGAGAGCTTCGTGACAAGGATTACATGAAGATCCTGTCTCTTGCTCCCGAAGTGCTGTAAGGGAGGAACGAAAAATGAGTAAAGTACATGTGAAAACCGGCGATACCGTGGTTGTCTTAAACGGCAAGAACCGCGGCAAGCAGGGCAAGGTCATGCAGGTCTCCCCGTCTGAGGGCAAGGTGATCGTCGAGGGCGTCAACGTCGTCACGAAGCACGTCAAGCCCCGCAAGGTCGGCGAACCCGGGGGACTGATCAAGGCGGAAAGCGCCCTGTATGCCGATAAGGTCCAGCTCGTCTGCCCGAAGTGCGGCAAGCCTACGCGCGTCGGCCACGAGGGCACGGGCAAGGATAAAAAACGCGTCTGCAAAAAGTGCGGCGCACAATTTGAATAAGGGAGGGACATAACACAATGGCAGCAAGAATGAAAGAAAAGTACACTTCTGAGATCGCTCCGGCGCTGCAGAAGAAGTTCGGCTACAAAAGCGTTATGCAAATCCCGAAGCTCGACAAGATCGTCATCAACGTCGGTTGCGGCGAGGCACGCGACAACTCCAAGGTGCTCGACGCGGTCATGAAGGATCTTTCGCAGATCACGGGTCAGAAGCCCGTTGCCTGCAAGGCGAAGAAGTCCGTTGCGAACTTCAAGCTGCGCGAGGGCATGACCATCGGCGCGAAGGTGACGCTGCGCGGCGACAGAATGTATGAATTCCTCGACCGCTTCTTCAATCTCGCGCTTCCGCGCGTGCGCGACTTCCGCGGGATCAATCCCGACTCGTTCGACGGCAGGGGCAACTACTCCATGGGCGTCCGCGAGCAGCTGATCTTCCCGGAGATCGAGTACGACAAGATCGACGCGGTGCGCGGAATGGACATTTGTTTTGTTACCACTGCCAACACGGACGAAGAAGCACGCGAGCTGCTGACGCTTCTCGGCGCGCCGTTTGCGAGATAAGGAGGGATTATCGTGGCCAAAACATCTATGAAAGTTAAGCAGGCTCGCCCTGCGAAGTATTCGACCAGAGCGTATAACAGATGCAAGATCTGTGGTCGGCCGCATGCCTATCTCCGCAAATACGGCGTATGCCGCATCTGCTTCCGGGAATTGGCGCACAAGGGCCAGATCCCCGGCGTAAAGAAAGCCAGCTGGTAAGTTAGCAAGCAAAGGAGGCAACAGTATGCAAATCACGGATTCCATCGGTGATATGCTCACAAGAATTCGCAATGCGAGTTCCGCAAAGCATGACACGGTGAAAGTCCCCGCGTCCAACATGAAGAAGGCGATCGCGCAGATCCTCAAGGACGAGGGCTATATCAAGGATTTCAAGGTGGAAGAGGACGGCAAGCAGGGGATGATCGAGATCACCCTTAAGTACGGCGCCAACCGCGCTTCCGTTATCACGGGCCTGCGCAGAGTGTCCAAGCCCGGTCTTCGTATTTATACAAACTGCGAGGATATGCCGAAGGTCATGCGCGGCCTTGGTGTTGCGATCCTCTCCACATCCAAGGGCGTTATGACGGATCGCGAAGCTCGCAAGGCCAACGTCGGCGGCGAGGTCCTCGCGTATATCTGGTAAGGAGGTAAATCGGTATGTCCAGAATCGGAAGACAGCCTATTGCTGTTCCGGCGGGCGTCGATGTGAAGATCGACGGCAGCACGATTACCGTCAAGGGCCCCAAGGGCACCCTTACCAGAACGGTACACAGCAATATGCAAGTGGCGATGGAGGACGGCGCTTTGACCGTCACCCGTCCCGATGACAGCAATCTCAACAAATCCCTGCACGGGCTTACCCGCACGCTGCTGCACAACATGGTCGTCGGCGTGACCGAGGGCTTCAAGAAGGAGCTTGAGGTCAACGGCGTCGGTTACCGTGTCGCAAAGCAGGGCAAGGATCTGGTCATGAACATCGGTTTCTCGCACCAGGTGACGATGTCCGAAACGGACGACATCACAATCGAAGTGCCCGCGCCGAACAAGATCATCATTTCCGGCCCCGACAAGCAGAAGGTCGGTCAGTTTGCCGCCGAGGTGCGCGAGAAGCGTCCGCCGGAGCCGTATAAGGGCAAGGGCATCAAGTACGCCGACGAGCACATCCGCCGCAAAGAGGGCAAGGCCGGCAAGGGCGGTAAGTAAAGGAGTGAAAGCAAATGGTTAACAGACCCGACACCAACAAGGCGCGTCAAAAGCGCCATAAGAGAGTCCGCGCGAAGATCTCCGGCACCGCTGCGTGCCCGCGCCTGGATGTTTTCCGCTCACTCCAGCACATTTATGCACAGCTTATCGATGATGTCGCCGGCGTAACGCTCGTTGCGGCATCCACGACCGAAAAGGATTTCACGGCTTACGGCGGGAACGTCGAGGCCGCGCGTGCGGTCGGCAAGCTGCTCGCCGAGCGCGCCGCCGAAAAGAACATCAAGGACTGTGTTTTCGACAGAGGCGGCTATGTCTATCACGGCAGAGTTGCCGCGCTCGCCGAGGGCGCCCGTGAGGGCGGTCTGAACTTCTAAGAAAGGAGAAACGGAAATGGCAAAAAGAATCGACGCATCCGCAATGGAACTCGAAGAGAGAGTCGTTGCGATCAACCGTGTTTCCAAAACCGTCAAGGGCGGCCGCATCATGAAGTTCTCCGCACTGGTCGTTGTCGGCGATAAGAACGGCACCGTGGGCTTCGGCCTCGGCAAATCGGGCGAAGTGCCGGACGCCATTCGCAAGGGCATTGAAAACGCCAAAAAGAATATGATCACGGTCGCGCTTAAGGGGACCACCATCCCGCACGAGATCATCGGCAAATACGGCGCGGGTGTTGTGCTCATGAAGCCCGCCGCCCCCGGTACCGGCGTTATCGCCGGCGGCCCCGTGCGTGCGGTCGTTGAAACGGTCGGCATCAAGGACATCCGCTCCAAGGCGCTGCGTTCCAACAACCCCTGCAACGTCGTGCGCGCCACGATCGACGGGCTGTCGAAGCTGCGCAACGCCGACACGGTCGCTGCTGTGCGCGGCAAGACCGTCAAAGAGATTTTAGAGTAAGGAGGGGCAATTATGGCAAACGTTACGGTTACGCTGAAAAAAAGCCTGATCGGCAGCAAAAAAGACCAGATTGCCACCGCCCGCGCACTCGGTCTTAAGAAAATCGGGGATACGGCCGTACAGCCCGACAACCCGCAGACACAGGGCAAGATCCGAAAGATCGCCCATCTTGTAGAGGTCACGAAAGCGTAAGGAGGTGCGAACATGAAACTGCATGAACTTTCTCCCGCAGAAGGCTCCAAGAAAGCCTCCAAGCGTATCGGCAGAGGCGCAGCCTCCGGCCAGGGCAAAACCGCGGGCAAGGGCCACAAGGGCCAGAAGGCCCGCGCGGGCAAGGGCGTGCGCGCCGGCTTCGAAGGCGGTCAGATGCCCCTGCAAAGACGTGTCCCGAAAAGAGGCTTCAACAACATCTTCGCCAAGGAGATCTCCGCGGTCAACGTCGCGGCGCTGGATAAAGCGTTCGAGGACGGCGCGACCGTTACCGTCGAATCCCTTGTGGAAAAGGGCCTTGTGAAAAAGGCAAAGGACGGTGTGAAGATCCTCGGCAACGGCGAACTTACGAAAAAGCTGAACGTCAGCGTGCACGCATATTCGGAGGCTGCCAAGCAGAAAATTGAGGCGGCAGGCGGAAAGGCCGAGGTGATTGGCTGATGTTTCGGACGTTCATCAACGCCTGGAAGATTGCGGATCTTCGCAAAAAGCTGCTGTATACGGCGCTTATCATCCTGATCTTCCGCATCGGCGCTGCGCTGCCCATTCCCTTCGTCAACATCACGGACGGTATCATCACAGACCAGAACGCCAACAACTTCATGACGTATCTGAGCATGATGACCGGCGATGCGTTCAACTACGGTACGCTGTTCGCCATGTCCATTACGCCCTACATCAACGCCTCCATCATCATCCAGCTGCTGACGGTCGCCATCCCGGCGCTTGAACGGCTGGCAAAAGAGGGCGAAGAGGGCCGCAAAAAGATGTCGGCGATTACGCGGTACACCGCTGTGGGGCTTGCCGCTCTGCAAAGCACGGCGTATTACTTCTACATCCGTGCGCAGGGCTACCTCACCGTCGATGCAAACGGCGCTGCCTACACGGGCTTCTGGGCTGTGTTCCAGGCCATCGTCATCATCCTCTGCTACACGGCGGGCGCATCGCTTTTGATGTGGCTCGGCGAGCAGATCAATGAAAAGGGCATCGGCAACGGCATCTCGATCATCCTGTTCGCAGGTATCGTCTCGCGCATGCCCACCACCCTTTACAACCTGTATACCTATGTGGACCGCGGCGGCGCGTATTTCGCGCTTATCCCGATCGCGTTCGTCTCCATGCTTCTGATGATCGCTTTCATCGTCTGGATGGACAACGCCGAGCGCCGCATCCCTGTGCAGTATGCCAAGCGCGTCGTCGGGCGCAAAATGTACGGCGGCCAGAACACGCACATCCCGATCAAGGTCAATATGTGCGGCGTGCTCCCCGTCATCTTCGCGTCCTCGATTTTGTCGCTGCCGCCCACGGTCGAAATGTTCGTGACGCTCGACACCACGACCGGCTGGGGCCGGTTCTGGGACGGCTTCTTCGGCATCTTCAGCACAGACCACTGGGCATACACCCTCATGTATTTCGTACTGATCATCTTCTTCGCATACTTCTATGCGGCGATCCAGTACAATCCCATTGAAATGGCAAACAACATCCGCCGCAACAGCGGGGCGATCCCGGGCATCCGTCCCGGCAAGCCCACTTCGGATTACATCACGAAGATCCTCTCTCGGATCACGCTGCTCGGCGCGCTGCTGCTTAGTGTCGTGGCGCTGTACCCGCTTCTGTTCTCGCAGATCACGGCGCTCTTTGACAAGCAGGTCAACCTGACCATGGGCGGCACGTCCATCATCATTATGGTCGGCGTCGCGCTCGAAACGGTCAAGCAGCTCGAGAGCCAGATGATGATGCGCCATTACAAGGGCTTCTTGGATTAACGAAAGGAAAGACACTTTATGAACCTGATTTTACTCGGCGCGCCGGGCGCGGGCAAGGGCACGCAGGCGGAAAAGATCTGCGAAAAGCTCGGCATTCCCGCAATCTCGACGGGCAACATGCTGCGCGAGGCCATGGCGAACGGTACCGAAATGGGGCTTAAAGCAAAATCCTTTATCGATGCGGGCAAGCTTGTCCCCGACGAGGTCGTCATCGGCATCATCCGCGAGCGTTTGCAGGCGGACGACTGCAAAAACGGCTTCATCCTCGACGGCTTCCCGCGCACCATCCCGCAGGCAGAGGCGCTCGACGCAATGGGCGTGCGCATTGACCGCGTTATCGACATTGAAGTGCCCGATGAAAAGATCGCTGCCCGCCTTTCCGGCAGACGCGTATGCCTGAAATGCGGCGCGACCTATCATACCGAGTACAAAAAGCCGAAAACCGAGGGTGTCTGCGACGTCTGCGGCGACAAGCTGGTGCAGAGAAAAGACGATATGCCCGAAACGGTGCTCGACCGGCTCAAGACCTATCATGAGCAGACCGAGCCGCTGAAAGACTATTACGCAAAGAAGGGCAACCTGCGCGTGGTAGAAGGGCAGGAGGCGGTCGCCGATACGACCGCGCTTACCATGAAAGCGCTGGAGGACTGAGCATGATTGTGCTGAAAACGGCACGGGAGATCGAGCTCATCCGAAAGGCTTGCATTATTTCCGCGGAAGCATTGCAGGTGGCGGGCGAGGCTGTAAAGCCCGGGGTCACGACCTTTGAGATCGACCGCATCGCCTACGAGTACATCAAAAAGCAGGGCGCCGAGCCCAACTTTCTGCACTTGTACGGCTTTCCCGCTACCGCGTGCATTTCCATAAATGACGAGGTCATTCACGGCATTCCGAGCAAAAAACGTGTCATCCGCGAGGGGGACATCGTCAGCATCGACCTTGGCGCCAAGGTGGACGGATACAACGGCGACAACGCCGCCACTTTCGCTGCGGGAACCATTTCCGAAGCGGCGAAGCGGCTGTGCGACACGACCGAAGAAAGCCTTTATAAGGGCATTGAAAAGGCGGTCGCAGGCGGCAGACTCGGCGATATCGGTTCTGCGGTGCAGACATACTGTGAGGAACGCGGCTACGGCGTCATCCGGGAATACACCGGGCACGGCGTCGGCGCCAAGCTGCATGAAGACCCCAGCGTACCGAATTTCGGCACCCCCGGCAGGGGTGTGCGCCTGTTGCCGGGCATGGTCATCGCCATTGAGCCCATGATCACGGAAGGGGACAAGGCGATCCGGCAAATGCCCGACGGCTGGACGGTCAAAACCCGGGACGGCAAGCTTGCGGCGCATTTTGAGCATACCGTTGCCATCACTGCCGACGGCCCGCAGATCCTCACAAGGATTTGACGGAGGCGTCTATGGCGGAATGGAAGCAGGGCATGCTTGTGCGCGCCGAGCGCGGGCGTGAAAAGGGCAGGCTTTTGTGCGTCGTGGGGCAGGCGGAAAACCGCGTGCTGTTATGCGACGGCAAAGAACGCCCGCTCTCTCGCCCCAAGGCGAAGAACCCAAAGCATTTGACGGTCATCGGGCACGTTCTCAGCGAACGGCAGATGCAGTCCAACCGGGCACTCAAGCAAGCGTTGAAGGATTTTTCGGAGGCGATAGCTTATGTCAAAGCAGGACATGATTGAAATTGAAGGTACGGTCGTTGAAGCGCTGCCCAACGCGCAGTTCCAGGTAGAGCTCTCCAACGGTCATCAAATTTTAGCCCATATTTCCGGCAAACTGCGCATGAACTACATCCGCATCCTGCCGGGCGACAAAGTGACGGTCGAAATGTCGCCATATGACCTCACACGCGGGCGCATCACATGGCGAACCAAATAAGAGCCGCAGGGCTATGCAGTTTTTAAGGAGGTAACACAATGAAAGTCAGACCTTCTGTGAAAAAGATTTGTGAAAAGTGCAAGATCATCAAGCGCAAAGGCAAAGTCATGGTGATCTGCGAGAATCCGAAGCACAAGCAGCGCCAGGGCTAATGGGCTGTGATGTATCGTTGTTAAAGATCTAAGCAACGATACCGTGCATTCCGGAAACCGTGCGTTCACAAACCGAACGGATTGTAAGTATTGGCATCAAAAATGGAGGTGCAACTGTAAATGGCACGTATTTCAGGCGTTGATTTACCGAGAGATAAGCGGGTCGAGATCGGCCTCACCTATATCTACGGCATCGGCAGAAAGACGGCAAGCGACATCATCGCCGCCACCGGGGTCAACCCCGACACGCGCGTCAAGGATTTGACCGAAGAGGATGTTGCGAAACTTCGTGAATACATCGACCATAACGTCAAGGTGGAGGGCGACCTGCGCCGCGACGTGGCGTTCGACATCAAGCGTTTGATCGAGATCGGCAGCTACCGCGGCACAAGACACCGCAAGGGGCTTCCCGTGCGCGGGCAGACTTCCAAGAACAACGCGCGCACCCGCAAGGGCCCGAAGAAGACCATCGCGAACAAGAAGAAATAAGGGAGGGCTTCGTAAATGGCTACTGCTAAAAAAGGCGCGACCACCCGTCGCCGCCGCGAGCGCAAGAACATCGACAAGGGCGCCGCGCACATTCAATCGACCTTCAACAACACCATCGTCACCATCACCGACGTGCAGGGCAACGCCGTTTCGTGGGCTTCTGCCGGCGAAATGGGCTTCCGCGGCTCCAAAAAGTCCACGCCCTTTGCTGCGCAGACCGCTGCTGAGACCGCAGCGAAGATCGCCATCGAGCACGGCATGAAGACCGTCGAAGTTTACGTCAAGGGCCCCGGCTCGGGACGTGAGGCTGCGATCCGCGCACTGCAGACCGCAGGTCTTGAGGTCACGATGATCAAGGACGTCACGCCCATCCCCCACAACGGCTGCCGTCCGCCCAAAAGAAGAAGAGTCTGAGTTTCGGAGGTGCAATTATGGCAAGATATACAGGCGCGGCTTGCAAGCTCTGCCGCCGCGAGGGCAAAAAGCTCTTTTTGAAGGGTGAGCGCTGCTACACCAACAAATGCGCGGTCGACCGCCGCAGCTATGCCCCCGGCCAGCACGGCCAGAGCCGCAAAAAGACTTCCGAATACGGCATGCAGCTTCGTGCGAAGCAGCAGGCCCGCCGTTACTACGGCATTCAGGAAGGTCAGTTCCACAAATATTTCCTCATGGCGGAACGCCGCCAGGGCATGACGGGCGAAAACCTGCTTCGCATCTGCGAAAGCCGGCTCGACAACGTCGTTTATCTGCTCGGCTGGGCGTCCTCGCGTGCCGAAGCGCGTCAGCTGACCACGCACGGCCACTATCTCGTCAACGGCAAAAAGGTGGATATCCCCTCCTACCTGTTAAAGGCGGGCGACGAGGTCTCCATCCGCCAGAAGAGCCGCGACAGCGAAAAGTTCAAGGCGGTCCTTGAAGCGAATGCTTCCCGTCCCGTGCCGGAATGGCTGGACAAAAACGCCGAGGCGCTTTCCGCGAAAGTCGTTAAGCTGCCCGACCGCGAGCAGATCGAAGTTCCTGTTGAAGAACATCTTATCGTCGAGTTCTATTCGAAATAATCGGTTAGAGCGAAAGGTTTCTGACACAGAATATACGTTTTTCGGGCATTTGCCCGAACCCAACGATAGGAGGGTTTTGAATGATAGGAATTGACAAGCCCAGCGTGGAAGTGCTCGAGCTTTCCGAGGACGGCACCTACGGCAAGTTCACTATGGAACCCCTCGAGCGCGGCTACGGCACGACGATCGGCAACTCGCTTCGCCGCGTGCTGCTTTCCTCATTGCCCGGCTACGCGATCACTTCCGTCAAGATCGACGGCGTGCTGCACGAGTTCTCCACCGTCCCCGGTGTGAAAGAGGACGTCACCGAGATCGTGCTGAACTTAAAAGGCGTCATCCTGAAGATCCAGGGCGACGGTCCCAAGACGCTGTATGTCGAGGCTTCCGGCAAGTGCGAAGTGCGTGCCGGCGACATTAAAACGGATTCCGAGGTGGAGATCCTCAACCCCGATCATCTCATTGCGACGCTTTCCGAGGGCGCAACGCTCAATATGGAGCTGACCGCCGACCGCGGACGCGGGTATGTGTCTGCGGAGCGCAATAAGCAGATGATGCAGCCGGTCATCGGCGTGATCTCCATTGATTCCATCTATACCCCCGTGCTGAAAGTGAACTACACGGTCGAGAACACCCGTGTGGGGCAGATCACCGACTTCGACAAGCTCACGCTCGAAGCCTGGACGAACGGGACGATCTCCGCAAAGGAAGCCGTCTCGCTCGGCGCCAAGATCCTCACTGAGCACCTCAACCTCTTTGTGGAGCTCTCTGATGAAGCGGGCAACACCGAGGTCATGGTCGTCAAGGATGACGACGGCAAAGAAAAGGCCCTCGAGATGACCATTGAGGAGCTTGACCTGTCCGTGCGTTCGTTCAACTGCCTGAAACGCGCAGGCATCAACACGGTGGAAGATCTGATCAGCAAGTCCGAGGAGGACATGATGAAGGTGCGCAACCTTGGCAGAAAATCGCTTGAAGAAGTGATCGCCAAGTTGGAGTCGCTGAACTTCACGCTCCGCAAGGACGACGAATAAGGATAAAGGAGTGATTTAGATGCCCGGAACCAGAAAGCTCGGCAGAACCACGGATCACCGCAAGGCGATGCTGCGCGGTATGGTGACCTACCTGCTGGAAAACGGCAAGGTGGAAACCACCGTGACAAGAGCGAAAGAAGTCCGTGCCATGGCGGAAAAAATGATTACCGTCGCGAAGGATAATACCCTGCACGCGAAGCGTCAGGCGTTTGCGTATATCACCAAGGATACAGTCGTCAAAAAGCTGTTTGACGAGATCGCCCCGCAGTATGCGGGCGTGAACGGCGGCTATACGCGCATCATCAAGACCGGCACGCGCCGCGGCGACGCAGCGGAAATGTGCATCATCGAGCTTGTAAAGAAAGAGGATGCAGAAGCTGCGAAGAAGCCCGCCCGCCGCGCCGGCAGAAGAACGGCGAAAGCCGCGCCCAAGGCGGAAACAAAGGCTGCGCCGAAAGCGGAAGCAGCCGAAGAAGCGAAGGCAGAGCCCAAGGCGGAAGCCGCAGCAGAAGCGCCTGCGGAGGCTGCACAAGAAGCCAAGGCAGAAGCGCCTGCGGAAGCAGAAGAAGCCAAGGCGGAATAAGCCGAAGGTACGCGCAGGCAATACGCCGAAGCGCAACGATAACCAACCAAACCGCCCCTGTGCACAGAACCCTGTGCACAGGGGCGGCTTTTTCAGAGATCAGACGTTAGAAATCAGGAATCAGATGCGGTACGGGCGAGTTTTACGCAAAGCCGCGGTCGCGCAGGAAATGAAAGTTTACAACCGTAGGGGCGGGGCTCTGCTCAGATGTCAGACGTTAGAAGTCAGAAATCAGATGCGGTACAGGCGGTCTTACGCATTGCCGCGGCTATGCAGAAGAAATAAAGCCTGTAGTTGTAGGGGCGGGTCTCCGTGCCCGCCCGTAAGGAAGCTGGATTTTGTAATCGGTCACGTAGAATATCAGAATTACAGCTTTCATAACAGACGCAAGTTGTTTTATTCTCGTACTCTGCTCGGGCAGGCACTTAAGCCCCGCCCCTACAGGACTGTACGGATTTTTCGTTGCTTTTCGTAGCCGAAAAAGTGCGCAATCTTTCGGTTTTCATAAAAACTTCCTGCGCCGCTTCTGACTTCTAATCTCTGCATTCTGATTTCTGCCCTCTGACGTCTGAGCCCTGTGCCCCGCCCTTCTCCCGAATTTTCCCGCTTTAACAAATTGTTTACAAATAAATTCTTGACAAAACGGCAAGCTAAAGGTATAGTATATATTGAAATTAGCACTCAGGCATTTAGAGTGCTAACGCACGGAAAGCGAGCGAGCAGTCTTCCTGGGCGAGCGCTTTTCGGGAACCGGCGGAAAAGGAGGCGGAACGCATGGAACTGTCGGAACGGCAGAAAAAGCTCCTGGCTGCGATCGTGGAGCGTTATATTGCCACGGGCGAGCCTGTCGGCTCCAAAACGCTTGTGGACGCACTCGGCATGCCCGTTTCGCCTGCGACTGTACGCAATGAAATGGCGGCGCTGACCGCCAAAGGGCTTCTTGAGCAGCCCCACACCTCGGCGGGGCGCATCCCCTCCGGCGCGGGCTACCGCTATTATGTCGATCATTTGATGAAGCAATATGACCTTTCGCCCGTCGAAAAACGCATTTTGGACGCCAAGCTGCGCACCGCCTCGGGCGATTCACGGCAGGTGCTTGAAACGGCAAGCAGCCTGCTCGCCGAATTGACGCACTGCGCGGCGGTCTCCACCACCCCGTCGGACGCATCGGCCGTGGTGCGGCGCGTGGAGCTTGTGCCCATCGGCGCGCGCACGGCAATGGTCGTGGTGCTCACCTCGTCGGGACTTATCAAAAGCCGCGTGTGCCGCACGGACAGCGAGATCACCGTGGACATGGCGGAGACGTTTTATAATCTGGTCAACGAAAATTTCCTCGGCAAGCCCACCGCCGCCGTAACGGTGGCGAAGATCCAGACGCTTGCCGTTTCTTTGGGCGAAAAGGCGTTGCTGATGACGCCGCTGCTTGTGACGCTCGCCCAGCTCGCCGCGACGACCGAACGCACACAGATGCTCTTAGAAGGGCAAAGCAACCTGCTCGGCTACCGCGAATACGCGCAAAACGCCTTTGAGCTGATGGATTTCCTGCGGCACGCAGAACCGCTGGATCGTGTGTTTTCGGAAACGCCGCACGCGCCGAACGGGGAACCAAGCGTTGTGATCGGCAGGGAAAACCCCTACCGCGAATTGCAGAATTCGAGCATGATCTTCGGGAAATACGCCATTGCGGGGCATGAGAGCGGGACGCTCGGGCTCATCGGCCCCACGCGCATGGACTATGCGCGGCTGATCCCGAGTTTGCAATATTTGACCGAGATCGTCGGGAAAGTCCTTTCCGACAACGTGGAGGAATAACCATGGCAAAGACAGAGAAAAAGGCAAAGCCCGAACAGGAAGCGAAAAAGAACGCCGAGCCGCAGGCCGAAACGCCCGACACGGAGACGGCGGCTGCCGAAGCCGAAGCACAGGCGCCGGACACACAGCCGGACGAAGCCGCGCCGGATGCGCGCTTGCAGGAGCTTGAAGCGCAGCTTTTGCAGGCGAACGACAAGTTCCTGCGCACGCTTGCCGAATACGACAACTACCGCAAGCGCTCCGTGCGCGAAAAGGAGCAGGCGTACGCCGACAGCAAGGCGGCGGTGCTCACGGAATTTTTGCCGGTGCTCGACAATTTTGAGCGCGCACAGGCCGGAGCGGACGCTTCTTACGAGGACTACCGCAAGGGCGTGGAGATGATCTTCAGCCAGCTTGCCGCCTGCTTCGAAAAGCTTGGCGCGGAGAGCTTCGGCGAGGTCGGCGATGTGTTCGACCCGAACATCCACAATGCGGTCATGCACGACGAGGACGAGTCTGCCGGGGAAAATACGATTGTGCAGGTCTTTTCCAAGGGCTATAAGTTAGGCGATAAGATCCTGCGGCCCGCGGTCGTCAAGGTCGTCAATTAAAACGGCTATCCATAGTTTATTTCACATAGATTTATTTCAATTTGGAGGCATTTACAATGGCAAAGGTTATCGGTATTGACTTAGGCACAACAAACTCCTGTGTCGCGGTGATCGAGGGCGGCGAGCCTGTCGTCATCGCCAACGCAGAGGGCGCACGCACCACCCCGTCGGTGGTCGCGTTTTCCAAAACGGGCGAACGCATGGTCGGTCAGGTCGCAAAACGGCAGGCGATCACCAACCCCGACCGCACCGTCTCGTCCATCAAGCGGCACATGGGCTCGGATTACCGTGTGACGATCGACGACAAGAAATACACCCCGCAGGAGATCTCTGCGATGATCCTGCAAAAGCTGAAGGCCGACGCGGAAAGCTATCTCGGCGGCACAGTGCATGAGGCGGTCATCACCGTCCCTGCATACTTCACCGACGCGCAGCGTCAGGCGACCAAGGATGCGGGCAAGATCGCGGGCTTGGACGTCAAGCGTATCATCAACGAGCCGACGGCGGCGGCGCTCGCCTACGGCATCGATAAGGAAGATGACCAAAAGGTCATGGTGTATGACCTCGGCGGCGGTACGTTCGACGTGTCCATCATCGAAATGGGCGACGGTGTGCAGGAGGTGCTTGCTACCGCCGGTAACAACCGCCTCGGCGGCGACGACTTCGACCAGCGCATCATCGACTGGCTGGCGGATGAATTCAAAAAGGAGCAGGGCATCGACCTGCGGCAGGACAAAATGGCAATGCAGCGCCTGAAGGAAGCGGCGGAAAAGGCGAAGATCGAGCTTTCGAGCGTCACGACCTCCAACATCAGTCTGCCCTTCATCACGGCGGACGCCACGGGTCCGAAGCACTTGGAGACCACGCTCACACGTGCGAAATTCAATGAAATGACCGCAGATCTTGTGGAAGCGACCATGGGGCCCGTCCGTCAGGCTTTGCAGGACTCCGGGCTTAAGACCTCCGAGATCAATAAGGTCCTGATGGTGGGCGGTTCTTCGCGTATCCCCGCCGTGCAGGAGGCGATCAAGACGTTCACGGGGCTTGAACCCTTCAAGGGCATCAACCCGGATGAATGTGTCGCGGTCGGCGCGGCGATCCAGGGCGGCGTGCTCGGCGGCGATGTCGAAGGCATCCTGCTTCTGGACGTCACCCCGCTGTCGCTCGGTATCGAGACGATGGGCGGCGTTTCGACCAAGATCATCGAGCGCAATACGACCATCCCCGTGAAAAAGAGCCAGATCTTCTCGACCGCCGCAGATAACCAGACTTCCGTAGAAGTCCATGTTTTGCAGGGCGAACGTGAATTTGCGCGCGACAACAAGACGCTCGGCGTGTTCCATCTCGACGGCATCATGCCCGCGCCGCGCGGCGTGCCGCAGATCGAGGTCACCTTCGACATCGATACCAACGGCATCGTCCATGTCTCCGCCAAAGACCTCGGCACGCAGAAGGAACAGTCCATTTCCATCACCGCGTCGTCGAATATGTCCAAGGAGGACGTTGAAAAGGCAGTCAAGGAAGCCGAGCAGTTCGCTGCGGAGGACAAGAAGCGCAAGGAAGGCATCGACACCCGCAACGAAGCGGATCAGATGGTCTACCAGTGCGAAAAGATTTTGAAAGAAAACGGCGATAAGATCGCCGAGGCCGACAAGACCGAGATCCAAAGCAAGGTGGATGCGCTCAAAGAGGCGCTCAAGGGCGAGGACATCGACGCCATCAAGGCGAAGAAAGACGAGCTGACCGAGAAATTCAACAAGGTCGCCGAAGAGATGTACCGCGCGGCCGCTGCGCAGGCACAGAACGCGCAGGGCGCACAGGGCGGCCCGACCGACGCGGGCGCACAGAACGCCGGCAAGGGCGACGACGGCTACTACGAAGCGGATTACACCGACGTGGAAGACGGCAACAAATAACAACGGTAAGGAGAGTACGGCAGAGCTCCGAAAAGGGGCTCTGCCGCCATCCGATTTCATATGGGCGGGCAGCCGCCGCCCGTCCGGGAGAGAACGTACATGGCAGAAAAACGCGATTATTACGAGGTGCTCGGCGTAGACCGCAACGCCTCGGAGGATGAGATCAAAAAAGCATACCGCAAGCTTGCGAAACAATACCACCCCGATCTGCACCCCGATGACAAGGATGCGGAAGCGAAGTTCAAGGAAGCAAACGAGGCGTACGAAGTACTGTCCGACGCCGAGAAAAAGGCGAAATACGACCGCTTCGGTCACGCGGGGGTGGATCCGACCTATAACGCAGGCCAGGGCGGCGGTTACGGCGGGGGCTTCGGCGGCGGCTTTGACTTTGACCTCGGCGACATCTTCAGCAACATATTCGGCGGGGGCTTCGGCGGCGGTTTCGGCGGCGGGGCGAACCCCAACGCGCCGCAGCGCGGCTCGGATACGCAGGCGAGCGTGACCATTTCGTTTGAAGAGGCGGCCAAGGGCTGCGAGCGCGAGGTCACGACGAACCGTATCGAGGTCTGTGACGAATGTCACGGCTCGGGCGCCGCACCCGGTTCTTCGCCGAAAACCTGTCCCGAATGCCACGGGCGCGGGCAGGTCACGACCCAGCAGCGCACGGCATTCGGCGTGATCCAGACGCAGAAAGCGTGCTCGCGCTGCGGCGGCAAGGGCACGATCATCGACAATCCCTGCCGCAAATGCCGCGGCGCAGGGCGCGTGCGCAAGCCCGTCACCATCACGGTCAAAATCCCCGCCGGTATCGATGACCGTCAGGTCATCAATGCGCGCGGGCAGGGCAATAAGGGGCTGAACGGCGGCCCTGCGGGCGATCTGCGCGTTGCGGTCAATGTACGCCCGCACCCGATCTTTGAGCGCGAGGGCTATAACGTTTGGGTCGAAATGCACATCAGCTACGCCGCTGCGGCGCTCGGCTGCACCGTGCAGGTGCCCACGCTCGACGGTAAGGTGCAGTATACCGTCCCCGCAGGCACGCAGGCGGGCGATGTGTTCAAATTGAAGGGCAAGGGGATCCAAAGTCTTAACAACCGCGGGCGCGGCGACGAGCTCGTGCGCATTGTGGTGGACGTCCCGCGCGAGCTCAACGAGGAACAGAAAGACCTGCTGCGAAAGTTAGATGCGGCACTCGGCAACGAGACGGCGCATCTCGGGCGCGGGGAAGAGAAAAAAGGCTTCTTCGGCAAAAAGAAAAAATAAGCGGCAAACGCTTTCAAACAAACTGCTTTTGTGCTATGATAGCAGAAAGGCAGTTTTTTGTTGCAACGCAGTAGGGGCGGGGCTCCGGGCAGATGTCAGACGTTAGAAATCAGAAATCAGAAATCAGATGCGATATGGGCAGGTTTCAGAAAAGCTACGGCTTCGCAGAAACAATTTGTTTTCTGCCGTAGGGGCGGGGCTTAAGCGCCCGCCCGTAAGGAAGTCGAATTTTGTTGCTTGTTGCGGCGAAAAACAGAATCACGGTTTTTATAACAGACGAAGGTTGCTTTTTTTCGCACTCTGCTCGGTCGGGCACTTAAGCCCCGCCCCTACAAGTGGTGCTCTTTTCCTTTTAGCGCAGCCGCGGCAATGCATAAAATCTGCCATACCACAGCTAATTTCTGATTTCTAACATCTATAATCTAAAATCTAATTTGCAGGTGAAACCTATGTACGGACTTTTGGGTGAACATCTTTCGCACAGCTTTTCCCCGCAGATCCACGCGCGGCTGGGCGATTACGACTACAAATTGTTTGAGGTCGCGCCGGACGATCTCGGGGCGTTTTTGCAGGCGAAAAACTTCAATGGGCTCAACGTCACAATCCCCTATAAAAAGGCAGTCATCCCCTTTCTTGCGGGGCTTTCCGACAACGCGCGGCGCATCGGCGCGGTCAATACGATCGTAAAGCGCGCGGACGGCACGCTTTGGGGCGACAACACCGACTACGACGGCTTTTTTTACATGGTGCGCCGAAGCGCGGCGGAAGTCCGGGGCAAAAAAGCGCTCGTGCTCGGCACGGGCGGTGCGAGCGCGCCTGTCGCGGCGGGGCTTTCCGATCTCGGCGCGCGTGAGGTCATAAAAATCTCCCGCAGCGGGGAGAATAACTACGAAAACATTGCCCGCCACTATGATGCGGATATCCTGGTCAACACCACGCCCGTCGGTATGTACCCGAACAACGGGAAAGCGCCGCTTTCTCTGGAGGGCTTCCGAAAGCTTTCGTGCGTGCTCGACATCATTTATAACCCGCATAAAACCGCGCTTACGCTCGACGCCGAACGGCGCGGCATCCCCGCCTTCACGGGGCTTTCGATGCTCGTTGCGCAGGCAAAGCGCGCGGCGGAGCTGTTTTTGGGAACGGACATTCCCGACGCGCGCACGGACGAAATTCTCGCAGAGCTTGAACGCGAAATGCAGAACCTTGTGCTCGTCGGCATGCCCGGCTGCGGCAAGACCACGGTAGGCAAGGCCCTTTCAAAAGCCCTTTCCCGCCCGTTTTGCGACGCAGACACCGAGATCGAGCGCCGCGCGGGGAAGAACATCCCCGCGATCTTTGAAGCCGAGGGTGAGGCGGGTTTTCGCGCACGCGAAACGGCGGTGCTTGCCGAATTATGTAAGCAAAGCGGCGCGGTTATCGCGACGGGCGGCGGCGCGGTAACAATTTCCGAAAACATCGATATTTTGCGGCAGAACAGCATCGTGCTGTTTCTGAACCGCGACCCGTCTGCGCTCCCGACCGACGGCCGCCCCGTTTCGCAGCGCGACGGCGTGCAGGCGATCTATCAGCGGCGGCTGCCGCTGTACCGTGCGGTATGTGATTATGAGATCGACGCGAACGACGCGATAGAGACAGTCGTACAGCGCATTTCGGAGGCAATACAATGAAGATCCTTGTTATCAACGGCCCAAACCTTAATATGCTCGGCGTCCGCGAGCCCGATATTTACGGCAAACAGACCTATGCGTCGCTTGTAGAGCAAATCGAAGCTTGGGCGAAAGAGCTCGGTGCAGAGGTCGAGTGCTACCAGTCCAACCACGAGGGCGACATCGTCGACAAGATCCAGGCGGCTTACGGCGTGTTTGACGGCATCGTTATCAACCCCGCCGCCTACACACATACGAGCGTCGCCATCCTCGACGCGCTCAAAGCCGTCGGCCTCCCCGCCGCCGAAGTGCACATCTCCGACGTGAACGCGCGGGAAAAATTCCGGCATGTTTCCTATGCAGGGATGGCGTGCGCGGCGCATTTTATCGGGCTCGGCTTCGACGGCTACCGCCAGGCGCTTGAATATCTTGTGCGCAGCGGTGCAAACGGTTGAAATCCGCATATAAATCTGCTACAATTATAGGAAATGTCCCGAAAAGAAAGGAAGAGGAACATGGGTGACAAACCGAAATTTTACATCACCACCGCCATTGCCTACACGTCGCGCAAGCCGCACATCGGCAACAGCTATGAGATCGTGCTGACCGACGCGATCGCGCGCTATAAGCGAATGCAGGGCTATGACGTATTCTTCCTGACGGGCACCGACGAGCACGGGCAGAAGATCGAGGAATACGCCAAGGCGGCGGGCGTAACGCCGAAAGCCTATGTGGATAAGGTCGCGGGCGAGATCCGCGCCATCTGCGACGCGCTTCATACCACGTACGACAAATTCATCCGCACCACCGACGACTACCACGAAAAGGCGGTGCAGAAGATCTTTAAAAAGCTCTATGATCAGGGGGATATTTACAAGGGCGAATACGAGGGTTTGTACTGCACCCCGTGCGAGAGCTTTTGGACGGAAAGCCAGCTGGATGAAAACGGCTGCTGCCCCGACTGCCACAGACCCGTTAAAAAGGCGAAGGAGGAAGCGTATTTCCTGCGGCTTTCGAAATACCAGAAGCAGCTTGAGGATTTTATTGAAAGCCATGAGGATTTCATCTACCCCGAAGCGCGTAAAAAGGAAATGCTCAACAACTTCATAAAGCCCGGTTTGCAGGATCTGTGCGTCTCGCGCACCTCCTTTAAATGGGGCGTGCCCGTGTCGTTTGACGAAAGCCACGTGATCTACGTCTGGATCGACGCGCTTTCCAACTACATCACCGCGCTCGGCTACGACCCGGACGAGCCCGGCGCGCTTTACAAAAAATACTGGCCCGCCGATGTGCACATCATCGGCAAGGACATCGTGCGCTTCCACACGATCTACTGGCCTATTATGCTCATGGCGCTCGGCGAGCCGCTGCCGAAACAGGTCTACGGCCACCCGTGGCTGCTGTTCGGCGAGGACAAGATGTCGAAATCCCGCGGCAACGTGATCTATGCCGACGATCTGATCAAGGTGTTCGGCGTGGACGCGGTGCGCTATTACCTGCTTGCGGAAATGCCGCACGCGCAGGACGGCTCCATCACCTACGAAACGCTCATCGAGCGCTACAACACGGACCTTGCGAACACCATCGGCAATCTTGTCAACCGCACCGTCGCCATGCAGCGGAAATATTTTGACGGCGTGGTGCAAGCCCCCGCGGAACCCGGTGCATTTGACGATGACATCCGCGCGCTCGCGCTCGATACCGTAAAGCAGGTGGACCGCTGCTTTAACGAATACAAGATCGCCGACAGCACCGCCTGTGTGCTCACACTTGCGCGCCGCTTAAACAAATACATCGACGAGACCATGCCCTGGGCGCTCGCCAAGGATGAAGAAAAGCGCGCGCGGCTGGGTACGGTGCTCTACAACCTTTTGGAGGGCATCCGTTACCTTGGCGTGCTGCTCTCGCCCTACATGCCCGACACCGCCGACGCGATCTTCGCGCAGCTGGGCACGGATGTGCGCGATTATGATTCGTTAAAGGCTTTCGGCGGACTTCAAGCCGGCACGAAGGTCGGCACGCCCACGCCGCTGTTTTCGCGCATTGACGGCGAAAAGCTGATCGCAGAACTCCTCGAACAGCAGAAAAAGGAGCAGGAGGCCGAAAAGAAAGCTGCCGAAGCGGCGGCAGGGCTTGCACCCATCCACATCGAAGATTTTATGAAAACCGAACTGCGCGTAGCCGAGGTCAAAGCCTGCGAGCCGGTCAAGCGCTCGAAGAAGCTTCTTGAATTGACGCTTGATGACGGCTCGGGTGCAGAGCGCACCGTGGCAAGCGGCATTGCGCCGTGGTACAAGCCGGAAGACCTTATCGGCAAAAAGGTCGTGCTTGTGGCAAACTTAAAGCCCGCAAAGCTGTGCGGGGTGGAAAGCTGCGGCATGATCTTAGCGGCGGATTGCGCGGAGGACGATGTGCAGGTCGTATTTGTGGACAGCTCCATGCCGAACGGGGCGCGGATCCGCTGATGCTGACCGATATTTTTGATTCCCACGCGCACTACGACGACCCGCGTTTTGCAGAAGACGTGTATGCGCTTTTGGACAGCTTCCCGCAAAGCGGCGTTTCGGGCGTCGTGTCCTGCGGGGTGAATGTCGAGACGACGCGCTTTGCGCAGGCGCTTTCGCACCGCTATGCTTTTGTGTATGCGGCGGCGGGCTTCCATCCGCTCAATTTGGAGGATGTGCCCACCGATCCCGTTGCGGCGCTCGCGCCCTTTTTCAGAGACGCAAAAACCGTTGCCGTCGGGGAGATCGGGCTTGACTACCACTATGAAAAAGAAAGCCGCTTACAGCAGCTCGCGCTGTTTGAAGCGCAGCTCGCCTTCGCGAAAGAACGGGAGCTTCCCGTGATCGTACACGACCGCGAAGCGCACGAGGATACGCTGCGGCTTTTGCAGAAATACCGCCCGCGCGGGGTGGTGCACTGCTTTTCGGGCTCAGCCGAAACGGCGCGCGAGGTGTTGAAACTCGGCATGTATATCGGCCTTGGCGGGGCGGTGACGTTCAAAAACGCCGTCAAGCCCGTCGAGGTCGCCAAAATGGTTCCCGCAGACCGCCTTTTGGTCGAAACGGACGCGCCGTATATGGCGCCTGTGCCGTGCCGGGGCAAGCGGTGTGATTCGCGTATGATCGCCTACACCGCCGAACGTCTGGCGGAGATCCGCGGGGTGGATGCGCAGGATCTTTTGCATGAGACGGCGCGCAACGCGCGTGCATTGTTTGGGCTTCGCGCGGAAAAATAAGACAGTCGGAGGACGCGGGATTTGGAAACATTTGAGATCGCAAACCTGCATGTGCGCTTTGATGCGCGCGGCGAGCTTTTATACACGCGCTCACGCCCGTATCTTGCAAAAGACGGCGCCGAAGCGGATTTCACCATTGACCTGTCGGAGGAATTCTTCGCGCGCAAGCACGAGCAGTACCCGCGGCTCACACTTGACGAGTGCCGGTACATGTGGGTGGGCGAGGCGTTTTATGCGCGGCTTTTGCAATATGACGGCATGCTGCTGCACGCTTCGTGCGTCGAAAAGGATGGGAAGGCCTATTTGTTTTCCGCGAAAAGCGGCACGGGCAAGTCCACGCATACGCATTTGTGGCTGCGCGCCTTCCCGGACAGCCGCATCATCAATGATGACAAGCCCGCTGTACGCCGCATGGACGGTACGTTTTACGCCTGCGGCACGCCGTTTTCAGGCAAAACGGATGAAAATATCAATGTGCAGGTGCCCGTGCGCGCGATCGTATTTATAGAGCGCGGGACGGAAAATTCGATCGAGCCCATCCCTCCTGCGGCGGCGATCCCGCTGTTTCTATCGCAGACGCTGCGTCCGCCGAAAAAAGCGGCCATGGAAACGATGCTCACCCTGCTCGGGAAGCTGCTCGAAGCCGTCCCTGTGTTCCGCCTGCGGTGTAACATGGACCTTTCCGCCGCCGAAACAGCGCTTGCAGGGATCGAGGCATATTACGGAAAACAGGAAAAGGGGTAATCCGATGAAAATCAAAGAGGGCTTTGTTCTCCACGAGGTCGCCGGCAGCTTTGTCGCCGTGCCGCTGGGGGCTGCGCAGGTAGATTTCGGCGGCATGCTGACCTTAACGCCCGTGGGGGCATTTATTTGGAAATGCTTGGGAACGGACACGACGGAAGAGAAAATCGTACAAGCCGTGCTTTCCGAGTATGAGGTGGACGAGCCAACCGCACGCCGCGATGCGCATGCTTTCCTTGAAAAATTGCGCACGGCCGGGCTTTTAGAGGACTGAAGCGATGGAAAAAAAGCAGGTTCGGCTCGAAGAGCTGCTGCCCGTCATGGAGGAAACGCTCGCTTCCGGCGGAACGGTGCGCCTGCCTATCACGGGTACGAGCATGCTGCCCCTGCTCGTTGCGGGGCGCGACACGGTGGTGCTCGCGCGCGCGGATACGCGGCTGCAAACCTATGACCTGCCGCTGTACCGCCGCGAAAACGGCGCGTTCGTGCTGCACCGCGTGGTCGGCGTGGCAGAGGACGGCACCTATATCTGCTGCGGGGACAACCAATGGGTCAAAGAGCCGGGGATCCGCCAAGAACAGCTCATCGGCGTGGTCGCGCGCATCTGCCGCAAGGGCAGGGAATTCCCCGTCACGGCGAGGCGCTACCGGCTGTATGTGCGTTTGTGGGCGCTTTTGTTCCCCGTCCGGCGGTATCTTGTGGCATTGCGAGGGAAATTACGGAAATGAAACGGGAAGACGCGCGTAAATGGATATGGAAAAGCGCCGCTAAAGTGCGGGGGCTATTGGTGCTGTCTGTTTTGGGCAGCGCCGTTGATTCCGTGTGCGCCGTGTCGCTTTCCCTTTGCGCGAAATATGTCATCGACGCCGCCCAGCGCGGCGATATGGCGGCGCTTGTGCGCGCAGGCGCAGCTGCTGCAGCGGTGATCTTATTGCATCTTGCGCTCCATATGCTCAACAAAGATCTGCAGGTGCGCATAGCGGGGCGTTTCGAGATGCGGCTCAAAAATACGGCGTTTGCAACACTTTTGGAGAAGGCATACAGCGCCGTTTCCGACCACCATTCGGGCGAGCTGATGACGCGCCTGACGGCGGATGTGACCGTTGTGAGCGACAATTTTGCCACGCTGCTGCCGTCAGTTGCCGCCATGCTCGCACGGCTCGTGTGCGCGTTCGCCGTGATCGCAGCGCTTGACTACCGCTTCGCGTGCGTGCTCGCCGCAGTAGGGCTCGTGCTGTTTTTAGGCACGCGGCTGTTCCGCGGAAAGATCAAAAAAATGCACCGCGCCGTGCAGGAAAGCGACGGGCGGCTGCGCTCGTTTTTGCAGGAGGCGCTTGAAAACCTGCTTGCCGTGCAGGTGTTCGGTGCGTATGACAGGACGAATGCCGAAGCACAGGCGCGCGGCGAAGAGAATTATACCGCGAAGCTCAAGCGCAACCGCTGGTCGATCTTGGCGAACACGGGCTTTTCCGCCGTGTTTTCGGGTGGGTTTTTATTTGCGCTGTTGTGGAGCGGCGTGCGCCTTTGCACGGGGTCCATCACCTTCGGCACGCTGACCGCGCTTTTGCAGCTTGTCAATCAGGTGCAAATGCCCGTTTCCAATCTCTCGGGCATCATGCCGAAATATTACGCCATGCTTGCCTCTGCCGAACGGCTTATGGAGCTTTCTTCGCTTCCCGACGACACGGCGCTGAACCCGCCGTGTGAGAAGCAGGCGCTTTGGGATTCGTTCACGGGGCTGCATTTGCGGGACGTGTCGTTTTCCTACGGCAGGAACCCCGTGCTCCAAGACGTGCAGCTTTCGCTTCCTCGCGGGGAATTCGCTGTGCTCTCGGGCATTTCGGGCATCGGCAAAAGCACGCTTTTTAAGCTGCTTTTGGGCGTGCTCAAGCCCGACGCGGGCAAGGTGGAGATCGAAACAGCCGCAGGCGCGCTTTCGGCGGACAAAACGACCCGCGCGCTGTTTTCCTACGTCCCGCAGGGCAATCTGCTGTTTTCGGGCACGGTGCGCGAAAACCTCTGCTTTGTGAAGGCGGATGCGACCGAGGAAGAGATCGACCGCGCCGTGCGCGTGAGCTGCGCCGACGAGTTCCTGCGCGAGCTGCCCGAGGGGCTCGATACGCGGCTCGGCGAGGGCGGCAGAGGGCTTTCGGAGGGGCAGATGCAGCGCCTTGCCGTTGCCCGCGCCGTATTGACCGACGCGCCCGTTTTGCTTTTGGATGAGGCGACCTCTGCGCTGGATGCGCAGACCGAGCGCCGTCTTTTGCAAAACCTAAAAGCCCTGCCCGGCAAGACCTGTCTGCTTATCTCACATAAAACAGCGGCATTTGATGTGTGCGACCGTGTTCTGGAACTGCGCGAGGGTCGGGTTCTGTCTGTGCACTGACCGTTCGGCGGGCAGCCGCAAATGCGTAAATTTTCTATTGCGCAATATATAAACATTTGCTATAATATGACCGTATATGGCTCTGCATTGGCTGCGGAGCGAGAAGGGGAATTTTACGAATGGATTATGAATACGCCTCCGGGCAAAAAAAGGAAAATACGGAGGGCATCAGCGCCGAAACCGTAATGGTCTATACGCGCAAGCTGTTCAAGCGCTGGTGGGTCATTCTGCTGTCGGCCGTCGTGCTTGCTGCGGTCGGCTTTGCGATCGCACAGTTGACCTATGTGCCGACCTATTCCTCCCAGATCATGTTCGTTGCCAGCAACCGAAATTCTTCGCTTGTCACCTCGGGCCAAAGCTCGTCGGATATTCTTGCGGCACAGACGCTTGCGGGCAACTACCAGTATGTGTTTACGACAACGGAGCTGTCCCAGCGCGTTGCGGACAACTGCGGATACAAAAACATCACCGCCGAGGAGATCAAAAGCTTTATTTCCGTTGAGGCGGTCGAAGACACCACCATTCTGTATCTGACGGTAACGACGACCGACGCCGAAGTTTCGTATGCGATCGCCAACACCTATATGCAGTATTATGAAGAAGCGATCACCGAAGCTTTCCCGGCGACGACGCTGAAAGCCATCGACCCGCCTCTGCTGCCCGCCGCGCCGAACAGCGACAATTCCAAAATCATATACACGGCGGTCGGCTTCCTTGCGGGTGCGCTGCTTTCGGCGGCTCTGCTGCTGCTTGCCATGGTGTTCAAGGATACCGTCCTCAACGCCGACGACATCCGAAAGAAGCTGGGGCTGAAGATCATCGGCAACGTATCGCATGTGCCCGTCAAGACCAAAAAAGGCGAAAAACGCAGCATTTTGATCACGGACCGGCGCAGCGGCTTCGCCTTTATCGAAGCGTTTAAGATGATCCGGACCAAGCTCAACAATATCGTCCTGCGCAAAGGGCAGAAAGCGATCGTTGTCACCAGCACGCTCGAAAACGAGGGCAAGACCACCACGGCGATCAACATTGCGCTCGCACTTGCCAAAAACGGCAAGGAGGTGCTGCTCATTGACGGCGACCTGCGCAAGCCCGCCGTTGCAAAGGCGCTCAGTCTCCCCGCAGGTGATGCGGCAGGGCTTGCCGAGGTCATCTCCGGCAGCCGCCAGCTTTCCGACGCGATCCGGTATTCCGAAAAATACAACCTCTATCTGCTTTTGAGCGGTCCTGCAACGGTTGATTCGGCGGAGCTGCTTTCCTCGGAAAAAATGGAGGAGATCATAAAATCCGCCAAAAAGGAATTTGATTATATCATCATCGACACCGCCCCCTGCGGCGAGGTCGCAGATGCGGCGATCCTGGCGGGCTATTCCGACGCCATCGTCATGGTCGTGCGGCAGGACACCGCGCCCATCCGCCGTATTTTGCGCGGGCTGGAGAATCTGGACAACTCCGGTACCGAGGTCATCGGCTGCGTGTACAACGATGCCAAAATGGGCTTCGTCCAGCGCGGCGGCTACGGCAAATACGGCTACGGCTACGGGTATGGCTACGGCTACGGCGCGGAGCATGAAAAAAAGCGTTCGTCACGCTGAATCTAAAAGCAACAGCCTGTGTGGGTTTCCGCACAGGCTGTTTTGATTTTAGAGGCGCTTTCGGGGTTAGTGCTTTAGCTGTGGGCGAAGCCCGCAGGGCTGAAAACCGGAAAAATCGCACTTGCATAATCTTTCATGCTTCAACCCGCTTCGACCCGCAACGACTTTGTGACAAACTGCACAAACCATGCTGGAACGTCTTCGTGAGTTTTTGATAAAATCGTCAAAAAGTACTTGCAAAAGCAGGAAAGGTTTGCTAAAATGGATATAATAATGCATGGTGAGGTAGTCTGTATGCCGAAAAAAGCAGTCAAAAAACCGAACGAGCATGAGGTGCCTGTATATTTTTTCCATGAGGGCAGCAATGCGCGCGCCTATGAATACTTCGGCGCGCACCGTTCCCAAAAGGATGCGGATACGGTTGTTTTCCGCGTCTGGGCGCCGCATGCCCAAAGCGTGAGCGTGGTCGGCGACTTCAACGAATGGAAGCAGGGCGCGGACGAAATGCAGCCCGTTCCCAAGAGCGACGGCGTTTGGGAAGCGAAGATCCGCGGCGTGCGTGAATTTGATGCCTACAAATACTGCATCGTCTCGCAAAACGGCAAGGTCGCCATGAAGTGCGACCCCTATGGCGTGCATATGGAGACGCGCCCGGGCACGGCGACCAAGTTTTACGAGCTGGGCGGCTGTTACCAATGGACGGACGATGCGTGGGTGGCGTCGCGCGGGCAGCAGGATGTATACAAGTCACCCGTGAATATTTATGAGGTCCATACGGGCTCATGGAAGCGCTATCCCGACGGCAACTTTTATTCCTACCGCGCGCTCGCGGACGAGCTGGTGCCCTATGTCAAGAAAATGGGCTACACGCATATCGAGTTTATGCCGCTGACGGAGTACCCGTTCGACGGCTCGTGGGGCTATCAGGTCACGGGCTATTTCGCGGCGACCTCGCGCTACGGCACGCCCGCCGACCTGATGTATCTTATTGATGTCTGCCATAAGGCGGGCATCGGCGTGATCCTCGACTGGGTGCCCGCGCATTTCCCGAAGGATGCGAACGGGCTGTATGAGTTTGACGGCGAGCCGCTGTATGAATATGCGGACCCCCGCAAGGGCGAGCACTATGCCTGGGGCACGCGCGTGTTCGACTTCGGCAGAAACGAGGTGCGCTCGTTCCTGCTTTCCTCCGCCGAGTTCTGGCTGCGGGAATTTCATGTGGACGGTCTGCGCATCGACGCGGTGGCGTCCATGCTGTATCTCGATTACGACCGCGACGACGGGCAGTGGATCCCCAACAAATACGGCGGCAACGAAAACTTGGAAGCCGTAGAATTTTTACAGAAGCTCAACGAAAGCGTGTTCCGCGATTTCCCGCATGCGCTGATGATCGCTGAGGAGAGCACCGCATGGCCCATGGTCTCGCGCCCCGTGTACGCGGGGGGCTTGGGCTTCAACTTCAAGTGGAACATGGGCTGGATGAACGACATCCTGCGGTATTTCTCGCTCGACGGCTTCTTCCGCAAATACAACCACGACTGCATCACGTTTTCGCTGTTTTATGCGTTCTCCGAAAACTTTGTCCTGCCCATTTCGCACGATGAGGTCGTGCACGGCAAAAAATCGCTGATCGACAAAATGCCCGGCAGCTACGACGAAAAGTTCGCGGGCGTGCGCGCGTTCATCGGCTATATGATGGCGCACCCCGGCAAAAAGCTGATGTTCATGGGGCAGGAGTTCGGGCAGTTCATCGAGTGGAATTACGAGCAGGGGCTCGACTGGCTGCTGCTCGATTACCCCAAGCACCGCGCCTTGCAGGACTACTTCCGCGAAATCAACCTGTTTTATAAGAAGAACCGCCCGCTTTGGGAAGTGGATGACTCTTGGGAGGGCTTCTCCTGGATCTCGTCGGACGACAAGGACAATTCGGTTATCGCGTTCCGCCGCATCGACGCCGCGGGCAAGGAAGTGATCGCCGTCTGCAACTTCACGACCGTCGAGCGGCAGGATTACCGCATCGGCGTGCCGAAAAAAGGCAACTACAAGGTCGTGTTCAATTCCGATGACGAAAAATACGGCGGCGAGGGCCGCGGCGACAAGGAAAAGATCCGTGCCGAGGCGGTCAACATGCACGGCTTCGAGCAGAGTATTTCTTTGGATCTGCCGCCGCTTTCGACGATTTATTTGAAGAAAACACGGTAAACTATTGCCGGTATGCCGCCGCACGTTCGGCAGCCGCCCGGTTTGGTGATTTTCACCGATACAAGACAAAAGGAGGCAAAGACAATGGCACGCAAAATGGAATGCATCGCGATGCTGCTCGCCGGCGGGCAGGGGTCGCGGCTGGGCATTCTGACCAAGAACATTGCAAAGCCCGCCGTTCCCTACGGCGGGAAATACAGGATCATCGACTTCCCGCTGTCCAACTGCGTCAACTCCGGGATCTCGACGGTGGGTGTGCTCACGCAGTACCAGCCGCTCGAGCTCAACGACTACATCGGCAACGGCCAGCCGTGGGATCTCGACCGCGCCAACGGCGGGGTACATATCCTCTCGCCCTATCAGCAGATCAAGGGCTCGGAATGGTATAAGGGCACGGCGAACGCCATTTACCAGAACATCACGTTCATCGACCGCTACAACCCCGAGTATGTCGCGGTGCTTTCGGGCGACCACATTTATAAAATGGATTACTCCAAAATGCTCGACTACCATAAGGAAAAGGACGCCGCCTGCACCATCGCGATGCTGGAGGTCCCGTGGGAGGAGGCTTCGCGCTTCGGGCTGATGCTCACGGACGACGACAACCGCATCACAGAGTTTGAGGAAAAGCCGAAGAACCCGCGCAGCAACAAGGCGTCCATGGGTGTGTATATCTTTACCTGGAGCAAGCTGCGGCAGTACCTCATCGATGATGAGGCGAACCCGAATTCCTCCAACGACTTCGGCAAAAACGTCATCCCCGCCATGCACGCGGCGGGCGAGCGGCTGTTCGCCTACCTGTTTGATGGCTATTGGAAGGATGTCGGCACCATCGACAGCCTTTGGGAAGCGAACCTTGACCTGCTGAATCCCAAAGTGGATCTGGACCTTTCCGACCCGACGTGGAAGATCTATTCGAAAACGCCGGTCGCGCCGCCGCACTATGTTGCCGACTGCGCCACGGTGCAGAACGCCATGATCGGCGAGGGCTCGCAGGTCTACGGCAATCTTGACTTCTCCATCCTGTTCTCCAATGTCACCGTCGAAGAGGGCGCGGTCGTGCGCGACTCCATCGTCATGCCCGGCACGGTCATCAAATCCGGTGCGGTGGTGCAGTATGCGATCGTCGCTGAAAACGCCGTGATCGAAGAGGGCGCCGTAGTGGGCGAACGCCCCGAGGCGATGGAAAACATTGAGGATTGGGGCGTTGCGGTCGTTGGTTCGGGCGTGTGCGTGCACAAAGGCGCGCGTGTCGCGCCGAAAGCCATGGTCGATGAAGATGTAAAGGGGGCGTAAGCAGTGACCGGCAACAATATTTTAGGCATCATTTATTCCAATAAATACGACGAGTGCTTAAGCGAGATCACAGCGCTGCGCACCATGGGCTCCGTGCCCTTCGGCGGGCGGTACCGCCTGATCGACTTCGCGCTGTCGAATATGGTCAACAGCGGCATTGAAAAAGTCGGCGTCGTGACCAAAAGCAATTATCAGTCCTTAATGGACCACCTCGGCACGGGCAAGCCGTGGGACCTTTCCAGAAAAACCGAGGGCATGTTCATCCTGCCGCCCTTCTCCTACGGCGGCACGGGCAACTACACGGGCAGGCTCGAGATGCTGCGCGGCATCGTGGGCTTCATTGCGCGTTCCAATGAGGAATACGTCCTGTTTTCCGACTGCAATTCGGTGATGAACATCGATGTGGACGAACTCATGGCGTTCCATACGGACAAAAACGCCGACATTTCCATCGTCTGCAAGCGCGGGGCTTTGCCGAAGCTCGAAAATATCATGACACTCGAAACGGATGGCGACGCGCGTATTAAGCAGATCGCCGTGGAGCCGAATACGACCGGCGAGGTCATCTACTCGCTCAATATGATCTTAATGAAGCGCTCGCTTTTGCAGCGGCTCGTCAACGAAGCGGCCAGCCTCAACCACGAGTCCTTTGAGCGCGACGTGCTGCAGCGCAACACCGAACGCCTGCGCATTTTCGGCTATGAGATCGGCGGCTTTGCCCGCACGATCGATTCCTTAGCCAGCTACTTCAAGGTGAGCATGGAGCTTTTGGATCCGAAAAACTGCGGGGAGCTGTTCAATCCCGACCGCCCCGTATACACCAAGGTGCGCGACGATATGCCCGCCATTTACGGGCTTGGCTCGAGCGTCAAGAATTCTTTGATCGCCAGCGGCTGCATCATCGACGGCGAGGTTGAGAATTCCGTGCTGTTCCGCGGCGTGCGCGTCGAAAAGGGCGCGGTCGTCAAGAATTCGATCCTGATGCAGGGCAGCTTTGTGGCAGCCGGCTCGTCGCTCAACTACACGATCACCGACAAAAGCGTAGCGATCACGCCGAACAAATCGCTTTCCGGCGCGGAAAATTATCCGGTGTTCGTCGGCAAGGGGATCGTCATCTGAGAAACCGTCTGTGGATTCGGTGGGTTGAAAAACTGCCCGTGAAAAGGAGAAACCGTATGAAAGTTTTGTATGTTTCGAGCGAGGCGCTGCCCTTCATGGCGTCGGGCGGGCTTGCCGACGTGGCAGGCTCGCTGCCCAAAGCACTGCGTAAGCGGCTGATCGGCTGCCGCGTGGTTATGCCCATGTACGACGGCATCAAGCAGGAGCTTAAGGACAAAATGACGTTTTTAACGAGCATCACCGTGCCTGTTGCATGGCGTCGGCAGTACTGCGGCATCTTTGAGGCCAAAGCGAACGGCGTCATCTACTATCTGCTCGACAACCAGTATTATTTCAAGCGCGACGGTATTTACGGCTATTATGACGACGCGGAGCGCTTTGCTTTCTTCGCGCGCGCCGTGCTCGAAATGCTGCCGCACATCGAATTCAAGCCCGACATTATCCACTGCAACGATTGGCAGTCCGCGCTCACGCCGGTGTATTACAGCACCATGTATGCGCAGGCGCCGGGCTATGAGAACATCAAGACGATCTTCACCATTCACAATATCCAATACCAGGGCGTGTACGGCAAAGAGCTCATCTCCGAGGTCCTGGGGCTTCACCCCGAGGATACGAGCATCGTCGAATACGACGGCGACGTCAACTTTATGAAAGGCGCGATCGAGTGCGCCAACCGTGTCACCACCGTCAGCCCCTCGTATGCCAACGAGATCTTGGATCCGTGGTATTCCCACGGGCTCGACACGATCCTGCGCGAGCGCGCGTGGAAGCTGTCGGGCATCCTCAACGGCATCGATACCGAGGATTACGACCCCGCAACGGACAAGGATATTTTTGCCCATTATTCCGCGGAGGATTTTTCCGCAAAAGCGGAAAACAAGCGCGCGCTCCAGGAGCTTATGGGTCTGCCGCAGCGTGCGGATGTGCCGCTTGTGGGCATGGTCTCGCGCTTGGTCGGGCACAAGGGGCTCGACCTCGTGAAAGCCGTGCTCGACGAGCTGCTGTCCACGGCGGATGTGCAAATGGTCGTGCTCGGCTCCGGCGAATGGCAGTACGAAGAGTTCTTCAAGGCGATGGCGGCAAAGCACCCGGATAAGCTCGCGCTGAAATTGGGCTTCGTGCCGTCGCTTTCGCGCAAAATTTACGCGGGCTCGGATCTGTTCTTAATGCCCTCCAAGAGCGAACCGTGCGGGCTTTCGCAGATGATCGCCCTGCGCTACGGCTCGATCCCGATCGTGCGCGAGACCGGGGGGCTGCGCGACAGCATCCGCGACAGCGGCGACGGCGAGGGCAACGGCTTTACGTTCTCGAATTATAACGCGCACGAGATGCTCTATACCATCCGCCGCGCGCTCGAGGGCTACGCCAAGCCCGACGGCTGGAAGATCCTCGTGAAACGCGCCATGGAGTGCGACAACAGCTGGGGCAAATCCGCCAATGAGTATATCCGGTTGTATAAGGATGTACTTAAAGATTAGACTTCAGACGTCAGAAATCAGATGTCAGATAAGGCACAGCATATTTCTGCAAAGCCAAAAAGCAGCACGAATCGTGTAGGGCGGGGGCTTGCTCCCGCCGAAAATTTGCACGACCGCGTAGGGCGGGGGCTTGCTCCCGCCGAAAATCTGCACGCCCCGTAGGGACAGCCCTTGCGGCTGTCCGCAATCGAATCGCGCAGGACGCGGTACGGAAAAGCAAAAACAAACAGCGGGCAGGGTCACACCTGCCCGCACTGTTTTGAAAGGACTTTGAATTCTTGGGAGTGAGGATATGATACGAAAAGCAGAGGATCAAGACGCGCCGCGCGTTCTCGAGCTGCTGCAGGACATCGTACGCCTGCACCATGAGGGGCGGCCCGATATTTTTTCCGGTGCAAGCCCGAAATACGACGAAGCGGCGCTGCGCGAAAAATTCCGAAACGAGAACGAACGCATTTTCGTCTCCGTGGATGCAAACGGCCGCGTCAACGGCTACGTCATGTGCGTGCTCGAAGAAAAGGACGAGCCGTTTTACACGCAGCGCCCTTACCGCACGCTGTATGTGGACGACCTGTGCGTGGATAAGACTTGCCGCGGGCAGGGGGTCGGGCGCGCCTTAATGGAACGCGCCGTCGAAGCGGCAAAGGAGCTGCACTGCTACAACCTCGACTTGAATGTTTGGGCGTGCAACGAAGACGCCATCCGCTTTTATGAGGCGATCGGCATGCAAAAACAGCGGCAGTATATGGAAATCATCTTAGATGCCGGGTGTTAGATGCCGGACGCCGGAGGTGTGGGCTTCGGCTTTCAGCACAGCCCAAAATCCGCACGTCCCCGTAGGGCGCGGGCTTGCTCCCGCCGCAAAAAAGAAGCCGGGGAGGAACTGCTTCCGGCGGTGCGCAAACTGCAAAATCTATGCAAGCCTGTGTAGGGGCGGGGCTTAAGTGCCCGCCCGAGCAGAGAAGGGAAAGAAAAGAACTTTTGTCTGTTATGAAATCAAAATTCTACTTTCGCCGAAACAAACTGCAATATTTTACTTTTTGCGGGCGGGCACAGAGACCCGCCCCTACGACTACAGGTTTTATTTTTTAGCACAGCCGCGGCAATGCACGAAACCTGCCCGCACCGCGTCTGACATCTGAACGGCGGGCGTGCCCGCGCCGAAACACAAAGCAAAACGAATTTTTCAAACAAAAAACGGAAAGCAAAATCTCGTTGCTTTCCGTTTTATTTTTGGTTCGTTCGTCCGAGCAGATAATCCGCCGAAACATGGTACAGCGCACACAATTTCAGCAAGTGCCGGATCGGCAGCTCGTTTGCGCCGCGCTCATACCGGGCGTACATCGTCTGCGATGTGCCGAGGTATGCGGCGACTTGTGCCTGGGTCAGGTCATTGTCCTCGCGCAAATCCCGCATGATTTTGATGTATTCCATGCCACCACCGCAAATTATTATAGCAAGTAAACATATTTACTCTTGACTTTAGTAAATAAATTTACTAAAATGTAGGCAAAAGTGAAGAAGGGTGTGCGGAATATATGCAAGATCATGTTGGCAAAGTGTGTAAGGTATGCCAAAAGAACATCTGGCGCGGAGAAGACGTTGTGATTTGCCCGGGTTGCGGAACGGCATACCATTTTGCTTGTTGGAATACTATGGAAACATGTCCGCGCTGCGGACGAGTCACCGCCAAGACAAAAGCAGCATCTATTACGACCGCCATAAGTTCAGACAGATCCCGCCCGTTTTCCAATATCGGTGAGAAGCTGCAAACGGTTGCGGTTATCAGCGCGGTCGGCGGCACGCTGATCGGTATTGTGCTTTTAATTGTTATGGCAGTTGCGGAGATGCTCTTAGCAGGGCTTTTGGCGGCGTTGGTGATCGCCTTTCTGTCCTGGATCAGCGCGTTTGCCCTGTACGGCTTCGGCGCGCTGATCGTGCAAAGCAAAACGCAGACAGATTGTCTATACGAGATTTTGCAAAGGCTTGACGAGAAAGAAGAGTAATCCGTTCTCCGTAGGGCGGTGCTCGCTCCCGCCGCACCGCCGAATTTCTTTCCGAAGCGCGTAGTGGCGGGCTTCCATGCCCGCAAAAACGGGTATCGGTTTGCTTGTGCCCTGGCGAGATATCGTAGCGGCGGCGCTTACACTCGTCGCCCATGCAAAAACGCCCCTGCTTCGGCAAGGGCGTTTTCGTTTTGTCTTTCACACAGTCACTTACAAAACCTGTGACTGCCGATGGTCACGATCACGGGGCGCGAATGCATCCACGCATTCGACGTCTTATTGGGATTATAATAGTATATCGAGCCGCCGGTCGGATCCCAGCCGTTGATGGCGTCGCGCGCCGCCTTTTTCGCCTCGGCGGAGGGCTCCACGCCCCAGTTCGAGTCCGTTACGCAGGTGAATGCCCCCGACTGGTACACCACGCCGGGGATGGAATCGGGGAAGGACGCATGCGACACACGGTTCAGCACGACCGCGCCCACGGCAACCTGCCCGGTGTAGGGCTCGCCGCGTGCCTCCGCCGCGATCACCTTGGCGAGCAGATAAACATCATTGCTGCTGTACTGCCCGCTGCCCGACGAGCCCGAGGAGATCCCGAGCGCCGAAAGGGTTCTGGGCCCCGCAATGCCATCCACCGCAAGCCCATTGTCCCGTTGGAAATTGCGCACGGCGGTCTGTGTGCGCGTGCCGTAAATGCCGTCTACCGCGCTGGTAAAATAGCCCAGGTTTTTCAGCTTCTGCTGGATCTGCCGAACCTCTTCACCGCGCGACCCCATTTTGGAAAGCACCTCGGCGGTCTGCTGCGTGTGGGTATAATATGCACCGCCGCCCGCCGCTGCTACCAGCACCAGTGCGAGCACAAGCGACAGAAAACGTTTCGACTTCCCGCGCAAAGAAAATGTGCGTGCCATGATCATCCTCTTTTCCCTGTTTTGCAAATAGTGTGGCTTTGCGTGTCCGCTTTATGCAAAACAGGCGAAAATTGTGCTTGTAAAACGGCGAATGCACAATATATGGCGTCCGAAAAACCCTCTGCTGCCACAGGAAAAATTTTTTCAAAAAAAGCGAAAATTAGGTGTTGACAACGCTTTTCCCGTGTGCTATTATATCAAAGCTGTCGCGAGACACGGGTGAGCCCGGAGCGAATTTCGAAACGGGCTTTCAAAAAAAGTGCTTGACAAAGTGCTTCGGGAATGCTAAAATAGAATTCCCTCCCCGAGAGATCGGCGAGAGCACACGGACCTTGAAAATTAAACAACGACGAAGAAAAAGGAACCCGAGATTCCGACGT
>CAKMIX010000017.1 GCA_927362715.1 uncultured Clostridia bacterium
CCGCCCGCTACTTTGTGGCGGGGGCAGGGGGGAGGGGCGGGCGTGCGGCCAGCCGCTATATGTTTGGGCTTATTGCCTTACCGTATATCGGCTGGGCGCTGGGGACTTTTTTGGGCGCGGCGGCGAACAGTCTTTTGCCCGAGGTTCTTCGTTCGGCGCTTGGCATTGCGATCTACGGGATGTTCTTGGCGATCTTTATTCCGCCGATGAAAAAGTCCGGCGCAGTTGCGGCGGTGGTGCTCACGGCGGCGGGGCTTAGCTGCGCGTTTCACTATATCCCGTTTTTGCAGTCCGTCTCGTCGGGCTTTGTCATCATCATTTGCGCGGTCGCCGCAGCGGCGCTCGGCGCGGTCATAAAACCCGTTTCCGAAAAGGAGGACACAGCATGACCGCCTATTTCTGGATCCAGCTGGCGGTGATGGCAGGCGTGACCTACCTTGTGCGGATGCTGCCGCTGGTGATCTTCCGCAAAAAAATCGAAAACCGCTTTATTCGCTCCTTTCTGCACTATATCCCCTATGCGGTGCTTGCCGCCATGACCTTTCCCGCCGTATTTTCCTCCACGGGCGGCGGGCTGTGGTCGGCGCTTGCGGGGCTGATCGTCGCGATGGTGCTCGCCTTTTTCGAAAGAGGGCTTGTAACCGTTGCGCTGTGCGCCTGCGCCGCCGTGTTCTTGGCGGAATGGCTGCCCACCCTGCTTTAATATCGAATGTTCTATACAAAACCCCCGAAGAAAAGCTGCGCTTCTCTTCGGGGGTCGTTGTAGGTATGCGTATGATTTTTAGTCCTCGCGGTAATGCTTATAGCCCGGATGCCGGCCCGTGATGCCGTAGTATTTGCGCAGGTCGATGAGCTTCTGGATATTCTCTTCGGAGATCTCCTTTTCCCCGCCCAGCAGATGCGCCGTCAGGCTGATCTTGGCGAACAGCTCCAGCGTTTCCATGCGGTAATAGGCGGTGATCGCGTCCGCGCCGACAGTCAGCGCGCCGTGGTTTGCCAAAAGCAGTACATCGTGCTCCTGCAAATAGGGCGCGATGGCATCGGGCACCTCATAGGTGGACGGCGTGCCGTAAGGCGTTACGGGGATAGAGCCGATGGCGGCGACCGTTTCGATCATAGTGTAGCGGTCGAGCGGCACATGCGCCACGGCGTAGCCCGTTGCCGTGGGCGGGTGCGCGTGCAGCACCGCGCCGACATCCTCACGCTCCTTGTAGCAGCGCAGATGCATTTTGATCTCAGAGGATGGTCTGTAGCCGTTCTCCGCCTCCAGCACGTTGCCGTCGGCATCGATGACCACCAGCTTTTCCGGCGTGATAAAGCTTTTCGAGATCCCCGTCGGGGTCGCTAAGAAATTGCCGTTCGGCAGACGGACGGAAAGGTTGCCGTCGTTTGCCGCCACCCAGCCGAGCTGCCACATTTTATGGCAGATGTCGCACATCACTTCGCGCGTTTCCATGTATTGCATAGTTTTGCTTCCTTTCCCTATCAATCCGTCACGACGCCCTTTTGCAGCAGCAGATTGGCATACAGCGCCTGTTCACCGGTCGCAATGATCAGGTATGCGCCTTTGGCGCGCTCATAAAAGGCAAAGCGCTCGATCTCCTCGATCGTGTCCGCGCCGCGCGCGTCGTATTTTGCAAGGATACCATCATAAACGTCCCAGATCGGGGTCTCTACAGGATCGCCCGGAACGATCTGCATGCGCCCTACGGGCTTTTCCACATAGGTGTCCAGCGGCACAAGCTGTAAAATTGCATCCAATATTTCCGGGATGCCGTGCCCGTCCATACGCACGACCACCGCATTTTTGCCCACGGTATGTGCCGGGAAATTGCCGTCCGCAAGCACCAGCGTGTCGCCGTGCCCCATTTCACAAAGCGCCTTTAAGAGCGCAGGCGGTAGAATTTTCGGGATTCCTTTTAACATAAGCCTGTCACCTTCAAAAATCGTTGATATGCCGCGTCTGTGTCCTCCGGCGGGTGCGGTGTGAAAAGCTGCGGCTGTTCGCACCGACGTACAAGTGCACGTGCGGCCGGCAGATCTTTTACCGTACCGTCGGCAAGCATCTGCAAAAGCAGATTCCCGTAAGCAGTCGCTTCCACGGGTCCCGCGCACACGGTTTTCTGACAAATATCCGCCGCAAGCGCGCATAAAAGCCGATCCTTGACGCCGCCGCCGACGATGTGCAGCGTGTCATAGCGCTTCTGCGTACAGCGCTCGATCTGCCCGATCGCATAGCGGTATTTCATGGCAAGGCTGTCGTAAATACAGCGAAGCACCTCCGTCTTGCTTTCGGGGACGGTCTGGCCCGTTTCGGCGCAGTATGCCCGAATGCGCTTTGGAATGTTCCCGGTCGGCGCAAAGCGCGCGTCGTCGGGATCGATAAAGCTTTGAAACGGCTTTGCTTCCTTGGCAAGCGACTCCATTTCGGCAAAGGAAAGCGCTTCCCCCTCGCGCTGCCACTGCCGCCTTGTCTCCTGAATGAGCCAAAGCCCGATGATGTTTTTTAAGAAAGATGCCTTCCCGCCGTAGCCGCCCTCATTGGTGACATTACAGCGGTAGGCCTCATCCGTGATCAGCGGTGCGGCAAGCTCTGTGCCGAGAAGCGACCAAGTCCCGCAGCTTAAGAACAGGAAATCTTCTGTTTCTGCGGGCACGCTTGCCATGGCGCACTGCGTGTCGTGCCCCGCCACGGCGGTCACGCGCGTGGGGGTAAGGCCCAGTTCCTCGCAAAGCGCTGTGCGAAGCTGTCCGACGGGCGTTGCGGTCGGTATCACATCGGGGAACAGCCGCTTCGGGATGCCCAAAGCGGACAGCACACGGTCGGACCAGACCCGCCGTTTTGCATCCAAAAGCTGTGTAGTGGAAGCAATCGAGTATTCCGCACGCCGCTCGCCCGTCAACAGGTAGTTGAACAGGTCGGGCATGAGCAGCAGCGTTTCTGCGTTTTCGAGCACCTGCGGCCGCTTCGTTTTCAGTGCGAGCAGCTGGAACGCGGTGTTGATCTCCATGAACTGATTGCCCGTGATTTGATAGAACTCTTCACGCGGGAGCTTTTGAAACGCCTGCTCGAGCGTGCCCGCCGTGCGCGCATCGCGGTAGTGCACGGGGTTTTCGAGCAAAAAGCCGTCTTTATCCAAAAGCCCGAAATCCACGCCCCAGGTATCTACGCCGATGCTTTCTATCGTGCCGTATGCCTTGGATTTCAGCAGCGCCTGCTTGATCTCGTAAAACAGCCGCAGCACGTCCCAATACAGCGTGCCGCAGACCTCGACGGGGTCGTTTTGGAAACGGTGGATCTCCTCTAAAGCGAGCGTCTCGCCGTTGTATTTCCCAAGGATGGCGCGCCCGCTTGACGCACCGAAATCCAGGCACAGATACCGTTTTTCGGCGCTCATTTATACATCGGGCCGAACGCCGCGCACGCGCGGAAGTCCTGCCCCTCCTTATCCATGCCGAACGCATTCCACACCGCAGGGCGGAAGATCTTTTCCTCCGGCACGTTGTGCATGCAAACGGGGATGCGCAGAATCGAGCAAAGCGTGATGAGATCCGCGCCGATGTGCCCGTAGCTGATCGCGCCGTGGTTCGCACCCCAGTTGTTCATCACGTCATATGCCGATTTGAATGCGCCCTTGCCCGTAAGCCGCGGCGCAAACCAGGTGCACGGCCAGGTATAGTCGGTACGCTTCCAGAGCTTATCGGAGACTTCGTCGGGCAGGGCGACGGTGTAGCCTTCCGCGATCTGCATAACAGGGCCCAAGCCCTTGACGATATTCAGACGGCACATTGTGGCGGGCATTTCGCTGCGCGTTAAGAAGCGCGAGGAGAAGCCGCCGCCGCGGAAATAGCCCATGTCCGCCGCATTCCAGGTGGTCGCGTCCAAGCATGCCTTGCAGTCCGCTTCGGTCATTTCCCAAAACGGCTTGACAACGCCGTTGCCGTTTGCATCCTTGACCGCACCGCAGAAATCCAGACAGGACGCGCCGGAGTTGATCAGGTGGATAAAGCCGCCCGCTTCCGCCGCCTTGCCGGTGAGTGTATAGCCTGCCGCTTTTTTGACCGCCTCGGGGCTCCAGAACGTGCGCACGTCGGAGAACATCTGCGCGGTATTCGTAAGCAATTTACCAAACAGCATGGAAACGCCGTTGAGCGTGTCGTTTTCCGTTGCGAGCACATACGGTTCGCGCGCGCCGTTCCAGTCAAACGACGAGTTGAGCAGCGCTTCGGGGAAATCGCAGTTCGGATAATGGTCTGTCCACTGCCGCTGCCCCTGGAAGCCGCCGCACAGCGCGTTGTGCCCAACCGCCTCTTCCTCGCGGCCCTCGGGCAGGTTCGGGTTGCCCGCATACAGGTCTTTGATGATGCACATCATCTTGACGACGAATTCCCACGCCTCTTCCTTTTGTGCGTCGGTCTTCTTGAACCAGTCGGGGTTTTTGTCAAAGCCTTCCTTGCAATTCGCCTTTGCCCAGGCGAGCGCCTTTTGGAACTCGGCTTCGTCGTAAATCCCCTCTTCCATGCGGCGGAGGATCTCGACCTCGTCCACGGACTCCACGCGCATGCCGAGATATTCCTCAAAGAAATCCGGGTTGATGATCGATCCCGCGATACCCATGCAAATGGAGCCGATCTGCAAATAGGATTTGCCGCGCATGGTCGCAGCCGCTACTGCCGCACGGCCGAAGCGCAGCAGCTTTTCTTTCACATCGTCGGGGATCTCCGTTTCGTCGGCGTCCTGCACATCGCGCCCGTAAATACCGAACGCGGGCAGCCCCTTTTGCGCGTGCGACGCGAGCACGGAGGCGAGATACACTGCACCCGGCCGCTCGGTGCCGTTGAAGCCCCAAACACCTTTGATGGTGTTTTTGTCCATATCCATGGTTTCCGAGCCGTAGCACCAGCAGGGCGTGACCGTCAGCGTGATGGCAACGCCTGCCTTGCGGAATTTGTCCTCGCACGCGGCGGCCTCCGCCACGCGGCCGATGGTGGTGTCGGCAAGGACGACTTGGACGGGTTCGCCGTTCGTATACCGCAGATTTTCACGGAACAGCGCCGCCGCAGCCTTCGCCATCCCCATGGTCTGTGCCTCGAGCGACTCGCGTACCTTCAAAGGCCCGCGCCTGCCGTCGATGGTCGGACGGATGCCGATCACGGGATAATCGCCTACATATCTGTTGCTCATAGGGGTGCTCCTCTCGTTTTTATTCTTTTTTCATTATACTGTTGTTTTTTTAGGAAAACTTGTAGTATACTATCTATAAAGTATAATAATATTCACTTTTTTGAGGTGTATATGCTTACGAGAGCCGTTCAGGAACAAAGACCGCGGGGCACATTTGCCTTTCCGCTGGAATTTCACCATGTCGACAAGACCCATCCGCGTTACCACATGCCGCTGCATTGGCACATGGATTATGAGCTGATCCGCGTGCTTTCGGGAGAGCTATCCCTCTCGCTCGACACGCGCAGCCTGACGCTTTTCCCGGGCGATGTGGCGCTCGTGCAGGAGGGCGTCGTGCACGGCGGCGTGCCAAGGGAGTGCGTATACCAATGCATCGACATGGATCTAAACGCATTTCTGCGCGGCAATGTACCCGACTTTGCGGATTCGGATACCGTCGTCCTCGACGCGACCTTTCCGAAAGACAGCGAAGAAGCGCGCACCATCGGGCGGCTGTTCGATACCGTGCAGGCAGCAGGCACAGGGTATGCCTTTTTGGCGCAGGGGCTTATTTTACAGCTTGTGGGGCTGATCTTACAAAATCATCGGTACGTTTCAAACGGGGAACGCACGGCGCGCTCTCAGCGGCGCGTGCGGCAGCTGAAAAGCGCACTGAAATACATCCGCAAGCGCTATGCAAGACCCGTCACACTGAATGAGCTCGCCGAGGCGGCGGGGATGTCGCCGCGGTATTTCTGCCGCTTTTTCTCGGAAATGACCGGGCGCACGCCCATTGATTATCTGAATTTCTACCGTGTGGAGCGCGCCTGCGAGCGGCTGACCTATACAGACGAAAGCGTGACGGAGATCGCGCTTTCCTGCGGCTTTAACGATTTAAGCTATTTTGTCAAGACCTTCCGCAAATACAAGGGCACGACGCCGAAACAATATCGGAAAGGAAGCGCCGTATGAACGAAAAAAATTTGCTTCGGCTGCTTTTGCATTACGCAAAAGAGGATATGTATCCGTTCCATATGCCCGGGCACAAGCGCAACACGGCGCTTTTGGGCGAAACGCTCCCCTACGCCCTCGACATCACCGAGATCGACGGCTTTGACAACCTCCACGCCCCGCAGGGCGTTTTGCAGCGGCTCAACGAACAGCTCGCCCGCCTTTGGGGAAGCGAGGAATCCTTCGCGCTTGTAAACGGTTCGACCTGCGGCATTTTGGCGGGGGTCGCGTCGTGTGTCTCACCGGGGGAAACGGTGCTCGTCGCGCGCAACTGCCACCGGAGTGTCTACCACGCTATCGAGCTTACGGGTGCAAGACCTGTCTATCTCGTGCCGCCCGTGGATACAGGCAGCGGCATTGCGGGCAGCATCACGCCCGAACAGGTTCGCTGTGCGCTTCAAGCGCACCCGAACGCGCGGCTCGTCGTCGTGACCTCACCGACCTACGACGGGGTGATCAGCGATATGGCGGGGATCGTGCGTACCGCGCATGAAGCGGGTGTTCCCGTGCTCACCGACGAAGCACACGGGGCGCATCTGGTTTTCACCGAACAGGCAGAACGCAGTGCGGTGCGCGCGGGCGCGGACATCGTGATCCATTCTCTGCACAAGACCCTCCCCGCCCTTACGCAGTGCGCCGCCGCACACCTTTGCGGTACGCGGGTAGACCCGGTACGCTTTCAACAGGCGCTTTCGATGTTCGAGACCTCCAGCCCCTCGTATGTGCTGCTCGCGTCCATCGCGCAGTGCGCGGATTTTTTGGAAGCACAGGGTGCGGCGGCGTTCGCCGCTTACCGCGCGCGGCTTTCCGATTTTTCCGAACGCTGCCGTGCGCTTGAGCGTCTGCGCGTGCTCGGCAAAGGCGCGGACAAGCTTGAAAACCACCCCGCGTTTTTTGCCTTTGATCCCGGCAAACTGCCCGTGGTCACCGCACATACGACCTTGGACGGGCAGGCGCTGTTAGAGCATTTGCGGGAGGATTTTGCCATCGAGGGTGAAATGGCAGCGATCTCTTACGCGCTGCTGATGACCTCCGTCTGTGACACCGAAGCGGGGTTCACGCGCCTGCTCGAAGCGCTTTTTGCCATCGACCGTGAAGCAAAATTTTGTGAAAAGCCCCCTGTGTTTTCCATGTCGGCGCTGCCCGAACGGCGCTGCTCCCCCGCCGAAGCCGCAAAACGTTCCGGCAGGCTTTGCCCGCTGCAGGAAGCGGCAGGCAAGATGAGCCTCGAATACGTATTCTGCTACCCGCCCGGTTCGCCGCTGCTTGTCCCCGGGGAGATCGTAAATCAGGACATGGTTTCCCATATCCTTAAAGCGCAGGCGCACGGCCTTTCGGTGCTGTCCTCCCGCGGCGCACTGCCGCTTCTGCGCGTTTGCGATTGACAAAAGGCGCGCGGTGTGCTACTATACTACCGAAGAAAACGATAAGGAGTCGATACATATGAAAAGAATCCGGACCCTGGATACCCGCGACCTGAAAAAGAGCGTTGAAAACGGCGGCTGCGGCGAGTGCCAGACCTCCTGCCAGAGCGCCTGCAAAACCTCCTGCGGCGTTGCGAACCAGCAGTGCGAAAAGTGCATGGAGCAGAAATAACGCAAAAACGCACACTTCGGAAAAGCCGTTGTCAGACGGCTTTTCTTTTTGAGAAAATACGGGAAAGGACGTGCCGTTTTGATACATCAGTATAAGCTCGGCGGCTACAACATCGTGCTCGACGTATTCAGCGGCGCGGTGCATGCGGTGGACGAGGTCGCTTATGACGCGATCGCGCTGTACGAAACGCACACAAAAGACGAGATCAAGGCAGAGCTTCTCGCAAAATACGGGGAAAGGGAGAACCTTTCCGCCGGCGAGATTGACGAAGTGCTTGCGGACATCGAACAGCTCAAAGCGGACGGCAAGCTGTTCACCGAGGACGTTTACGCCGACCGCGCCTTTGATTTTAAAAACCGCAGCACCGTTGTCAAAGCGCTTTGCCTGCATGTGGCGCACACCTGCAATCTCAACTGCTCATACTGCTTCGCCGCGCAGGGCAAATACCACGGCGAGCGGGCGCTGATGTCGTTTGAGACGGGCAAACGCGCGCTCGACTTTTTAGTGGAACATTCGGGTACGCGCAAGAACTTAGAGGTTGATTTTTTCGGCGGCGAGCCGCTGATGAATTTTGAAGTCGTGAAGCAGCTTGTGGCGTATGCGCGCAGCATCGAAAGGCAAGCGGGCAAAAACTTCCGCTTTACCTTAACGACGAACGGTGTACTGTTGAACGACGAGGTGACCGAATTCGCCAACCGTGAGTGCCACAACGTTGTGCTCTCTTTAGACGGGCGCAAGGAAGTGCACGACCGCCTGCGCAAGACGGTAAACGGACAGGGCAGCTATGACCTCATCGTGCCGAAGTTTCAGGATTTCGTGCAAAAGCGCGGCAACCGCGGCTACTATGTGCGCGGGACGTACACGAAGTACAATTTGGACTTTACAAACGATATTTTCCACATGGCGGACTTAGGCTTTACGGAGCTTTCCATGGAGCCCGTAGTCAGCGCGCCCGACGACCCGTACGCTTTAAGTGAAGCGGATCTGCCGACGCTTTACAAGCAGTATGAACTGCTCGCCGAAGAAATGCTGCGCCGCAGACGTGCGGGCAAGCCTTTCACGTTCTATCACTATATGATCGACCTATCGGGCGGGCCGTGCATATACAAGCGCATTTCCGGCTGCGGCTCGGGTACGGAATACCTTGCCGTAACGCCGTGGGGCGACCTGTACCCCTGTCATCAATTTGTCGGCGATGAAAAATACCGTTTGGGCGATATTTGGAGCGGCGTAACCAACACGGAAGTGCAGCAGGAATTCAAGCTGTGCAACGCCTATGCGCGTAAAGAATGCCGCGACTGCTGGGCAAAACTCTATTGCAGCGGCGGCTGCGCGGCGAACGCCTACCACGCAACGGGAGCGGTCACGGGCGTTTATGAGCTGGGCTGTAAGCTTTTCAAAAAGCGGATGGAATGCGCCATCATGCTGAAGGTCGCCGAAGCGCTGGACAAAGCGGAAAGCAATATGTAAGCCTTTTACGGCTATTCCGGCAAACAAGGGGTGAAACGCATGACCGCATTTTTAGCCGGCTATATCGGCATTGCGGTGCTCGTGATGCTGTCGGTCTACGGGCTTTCTTACAGCGAACGCCCGCAGAACAAGTGCAGGGTCGTTTTACTGATCGTGTATATTCTCTCGATCGTCGGCGTGCTGTTTGCGACCGGCGTTCTGGAGGTGCGGTTCGGGTGGAACCGCCTGTATTCCACGCTTATTGCGGCAGGCGTTTTGGTCGGCGTATACTTTGCGGATACGCTTGGCAAACGCGCGCGGGAACACAAAGAGAAATAAAGAATCAAAAAGAGGAGGATGTTTTATGTTGACACGGGATATGCTGCAAATGCTGCGCATGCTGAAGTTGAAACCCGCAAAAAGGCGGATGCGTTGGATGAACTTGCAGATTTTGCAGAAAGCTGTGTAGAACCGGATTCGTCGTATGTTGCCGCGTTCGAGAATGCAATTGACGCTGTACGCGACACCGCCGGCGACATGGATAATTTTGCTGACGATGTTGCCCGGCTTTTAGAGGATTATGAAGAAATGCTTTTGCATTCTGCCGGCAAGGTAAATACTTTGGTGGGAACTTTCCTATATCCGGATGATTTCAAAAATAATTGTCAATCTAAAGAAACATATCTTTGAGTGAAATTACAAACAGGCTGCCCGAAAGGGCAGCCTGTTTTATATTTGCTGAAAATAATTTTACTGCGCTTCGTCCGATTGGGACTCCGCCTGCGCGCGCATTTTTACGGATTTTACGACCTTGAGGCGCGTGAAATCCTCGCGTTCCTTTTCGTCGAGCGCCTCCGTGATGAACTTCACGGTCGCCTCGAACTGCGGGATCAAAATGTTGCTTAACGCATTCGCGCGCTTCTGCGTTTTCTTGACCGCATCCGCAAGGCGGAAGATGGACGCCTGCGTTTCGGCAAGCCGCACGGTAAGCTGCTTTGCACGGTTGAACTGCCGATAGGCTTCGTCGAGATGCGAATTCGTCCGGTGGAAGCCGTAGTGCGGCTCCGCCTGGGTCTCCGGGAGTTCCAAGATCGGGATCTCCACGCCCATGACGCTCTTGCCGCGCGCCGAAAGGGAAACATCTACGGGCACACTGCGTGCAAAGTTGCCGCAGAGCCCCAAGGTGATATTTGCAAGCCGCAGTGAAGCATAAGCCTGCTTGTAAACGTCGCCGATCTGCGACTCGACCTCGCGTGCTTCATCCACAAGCTGCATCATCTCACGCACCAGAATGCTGCGTTTGCGGTCCATCAGCTCATACCCCATGCGCGCGAGCTCCAGCGACTTCTGGGTCGCCATTAAATTTGCCTTTGTCGGAAACACCTGCGCCAAGCGAATTCACCTCCCGAATCCATATTTGCGCCGCGTTATGCGGATTCGCCTTTATAATGCTTTTCGAGCGTCTTTTCGTCCACACGGTCGAGCATGCGGCGCGGCAGCATGGACAAAAGCGCCCACCCAAGGTCGAGCGTCTGATCCATTGTACGGTTTTCCGTAAAGCTCTGGTTTAAGAACCGGGCTTCAAACGCTCTGCCGAATTCCATAAGCAGCTTATCGTCGGCAGAAAGTTCCTCTTCGCCGATGACCGACGCGAGCGCCTTAGCATCCTGCACCTTGGCATAGGACGCGAGAAGCTGGTTGCTTAAGTCCGCGTGATCCTCGCGTGTAAAGCCTGCGCCGATGCCGTCCTTCATCAAACGCGACAGCGACGGCAGAACATCCACGGGCGGGTAAATGCCCTTGTAGTCCAAGTCGCGGTTCAAAACGATCTGCCCTTCGGTGATATAGCCTGTTAAGTCGGGGATCGGGTGGGTGATGTCGTCATTGGGCATGGTGAGGATCGGGCTCTGTGTGACCGAGCCTTCCACGACTTTCAGCATACCCGCGCGCTCATAAAGCGACGCAAGATCGGAATACAGATAGCCGGGGAAGCCCTTTCTGCCGGGGATCTCGCCCTTGGAGCCGGAAAATTCCCGCAGCGCCTCGGCGTAAGAGGTCATATCCGTTAAAATGACAAGAATGTGCATATGCCGTGTGAACGCCAGATACTCCGCAATGGTCAGCGCGACACGCGGCGTCATAATGCGCTCAACGATCGGGTCGTTGGCAAGGTTTAAGAGCATCACCACGCGGTGCATGACGTTTGCTTCTTCAAACGAGGTGCGGAAATACTGTGCCACGTCGTTTTTCACGCCCATCGCCGCAAATACAACCGCGAAGTCGCTGCCGTCGGCAGTGGACGCCTGCCGCACGATCTGCACGGCAAGCTCGTTGTGCTGCATGCCCGAGCCCGAAAAAATGGGCAGCTTCTGCCCGCGGATGAGCGTGGCGAGCGCATCAATAGAGGAAATACCGGTGTGGATGTAGTTACGCGGGTATTCGCGCGAAACGGGGTTGATGGGCGCGCCGTTTACGTCGCGCACCTCCTCGGGGAACACCTCGCCGAGCCCGTCGATGGGTCTGCCGAGACCGTCGAACACGCGCCCTAAAATCTCGGGAGACAGCGCGACCTGCATGGGCTTACCCGTGAAGATCGTTTCGGTGTTGGACATGGACATGCCGCGCGTGCCCTCGAATACCTGCACCGAGACCTCGTCGCCGTCGATCTTGACAACACGCCCCGTGCGCTCGGTGCCGTCTGTCAAATGCAGACGCACGATCTCTTCATTGGCGGCGTTTTCCACGCCGGAAAGCGTTGCAAGCGACCCGTTCACGCCGCTTAATTTCAAATGTCTGACAAGCAAAGTTCCGCCCCCTTTCAGCGCAGGATGCCGTCTACGGCGGCGTCGATGTCGCGGATATAATCGTCAAGCATCTCCGTCTTGTCGTTCGGCACATCGTATTTCATTTTGACAAGCTGCTCAAAGATCCCCGTTTGCAGCAGCACGGAGATCGGGATCTGCCGTGCGACGACTTCTCTGGCGCGGTGGTACAGATGCAAAATCACATGCATCATTTTATACTGTTTTTCCAGCGGCACATAGGTGTCCTCCGCATGGAAGGCGTTTTGCTGCAAAAACCCGACACGGATCACGCGCGCGATCTCGATGACCAGCTTCTGATCATCCGGCAGCACGTCGGCGCCGATGAGCTTGACGATCTCCATAAGCGTGTTTTCCTCTTGCAAGAGCGCACACAGCTCATCGCGGTCGCTCGAGAACTGGGGCGACACGTTGTCGCGGTACCAATTCGTCAGCTCGTTCGTGTACTCACTGTATGAAAGCGTCCAGTTGATCGCGGGGTAATGCCGCGCGTATGCCAAGGATTTGTCCAGCGCCCAAAAGCAGCGCGTGAACCGCTTGGTATTCTGTGTGACAGGCTCCGAAAAATCCGAGCCCTGCGGCGAGACCGCACCGATCAGCGTTACGGAGCCTTCGCTGCCGTTTAAGGTTTCGGTACGCCCCGCGCGCTCATAGAACTCCGAAAGGCGCGAAGGCAGATATGCGGGGAAGCCCTCGTCGGCAGGCATTTCTTCAAGCCGCCCTGAAATCTCGCGCAGCGCTTCCGCCCAGCGGGAGGTCGAGTCCGCCATAAGCGCGGTATGGTAACCCATATCGCGGTAGTATTCCGCAAGGGTGATACCCGTGTAAATGGAAGCTTCGCGCGCCGCGACGGGCATGTTGGAGGTGTTGGCGATGAGCACCGTTCGGTCAAGAAGCGATTTGCCCGTGCGCGGGTCGGTAAGTTCCGAAAATTCGGAGAGCACCTGCGTCATTTCATTGCCGCGTTCACCGCAGCCGACGTAGATGATGATGTCCGCGTCGCACCATTTGGCAAGCTGGTGCTGCGTCATGGTCTTGCCCGTACCGAAGCCGCCGGGGATCGCCGCAGCGCCGCCCTTGGCTACGGGGAACACCGTATCGATCACGCGCTGCCCGGTAATCAGCGGACGGTCGGCGGGCAGGCGCTTTCTGGTGGGACGCGGCGTGCGAATAGGCCATGTCTGCATCAGCGTCAGGTCAACCGTTTTGCCGTCGTCGGTTTGAAGCCGTGCGACGGTATCCTGCACATGATATGCGCCGTCGGGGAGAACTTCCGACACCGTGCCCGAAAGATTCGGTGCGAGCATCACCTTGTGCTCGACAGCCGAGGTCTCAGGGCAGGTCGCATACACATCGCCGCCCGAAAGACGGTCGCCGACTTTTATGCACAGGTGCACATCATAGGTCTTTTCGGTATCCAGCGGTGAAAATTTCGCGCCGCGCCCGATGAATGCGCCGAACTGTTTTTCCAAAGCCGGCAGCGGGCGCTGGATGCCGTCGAAAATATTGCCCAAAAGCCCGGGCCCGAGTGTAACGCTCATAGCGCTGCCCGTAGCGTATACGGGTTCGCCCACTTTGAGCCCTGCCGTCTCTTCGTAAACCTGAATAGTGGTTTTGTCTTGCTGCAGCCCGATGACTTCGCCGATGAGACGCGCGTTGCCGACATAGACCGTCTCCATCATCTGAAGACCGGTTTCGCCGCGGACGGTAATGACCGGCCCGTTGATGCCGTAGATCTGATACGCCGTCATTCTTCCGCCTCCTCTATGGAAAGTCCGGAAACAGCCAAAAACTGCGTCTTCTGCTGTTCCAATCGCGCGTCAAGTGTATCATCCGCCAAAAGCCCGGTCGCTCCGGCGCGTACCTTTACCCCGCCGAGCAAGATCGTCGCGTCGCAGACAAACTGTGTGTCTTTCGGCAGGTCTGCACAAAGCGTTTCGGCAAGGGGCATATCCGCTTCCCGGAGATACACCGTCAAGCCCCTGCCGCCGACAGCCGCAGCCGCCTGTTCGGCGCTTTTTTTCAGCATATCGCGGTATTCCGGCGTTTCGGTAAACGCGGTGATGCGTGTACGCACGCGGTCAAACACCTGTTTTTCCAATTCTGCGCGCCGCTCTGTGAGCCGCTTGCGCGAAGCCTCCTCCAGTGCGGAGATCTCGCGGTTGAAATCCGCATCGATGCGTGCGATCTCATACTGCGCGTATGCATCGCTGCGCGCTTTTGCTTCCTGCTGCAAAGTCTCCAGCCGCTGCGTGCGCACAGCCTCGGTCTCGCAGTCGATTTTCTCGCACTCCGCATCCGCAAGCCGGCGGACAGCGTCGAGGAAGACTGTGATATTGCCGTTTGGAATATCCAAGGATTTTCACCTCTTGCCTGCGGCGGCTCACAAACGGATGCCGACCGCCTCTTGAATGTATTGTGTAATGCTGCTCGTGCTGCCCGTCTCGCTTTCGCCGTCCGGGATCTCTAAAAGCAGCGGATGCGTCTGCCGCTGCAGCCGCGCAACGGTCTCGGCGCACGCTTCGCGCACGCCCGCCGTATAGAGGATCACGCCGATCTCCGCATTCGCGGCGGCGTCGCACAGCGCCTTTTCCATGTCGGCGCTTGAGCGCAGGCACGCGCCCTCCACGCCTGCAAGGCGCATGCCGATCACGGGATCCAGCTTATCGCTGACCAAAAACAGTCGCATATTTTGCGCCCTCTTACAGCTCGTTGATGATCAAAATCGAGATGACCACGCCGAACAGCGCGATGGATTCGCCGAGCGCCACGAAGATCAGGGATTTACCGAAGGATTTCGGGTTCTCAGCGGTTGCAGCGATTGCCGCGGGGGCTGCCGCTGCCAGCGCGATACCGCCGCCGATGCCCGCAAGACCCGTTACGAGGCCTGCTGCCAAAAGCCCGAGGCCTTTTGAGGATTCCCCGGCGGTCGCATCCGCCTGCGCGGCGGTCTGCTCGGTCTGCGCGGTGTCCGTCGCCGTATTTGTATCCGAAGCAGCAAACACGTTAAACGAAAGCACCGACAAAAGCACCACCAGCACGCCGAAAACGGCAAGGTTCATGCCCATTGCGCGTTTCGCGGACTTTCCCTGATTGCGTTTGCGCAGGGCGATGAAAGCGGTCGCCAGCAGCGCCATGGGTGCAACGATCAACAAGACATAGAAAAATGCGGTCATAACAGATTCCTCCCGAAATCAATTTGTATGAATTTGTTTGTGCAGGGTAACGGGTGTAAAAGGTTTGCCGTCGCCCTCGTAAAAACGGCTGAACATTTCGTAATATTCAAGACGCAGCACCTGGATGCCCGTCAAAAGCCCTTCAAGCACGATCACCAGCGCGTTGCCGAGGATGATGACAAACAGGTTTTCGCTCTCGCCCGCAAGCGAGAACACAACCATCATCATGCCTGCATGCACCAGCACATACGCGCCGACGCGCAGGAAAGACAGGGTATTGGAAAGGTAAGAAAGGACGTATTCGATGAGTTCAAAGAAATTCTGCAGCAGAAAATCCGGTACGCTCTCGGGCTTCCAATCGGGGTGCTTATCGACGATGCCGATGGGGATCTCCTTGATATACAAGAGCACCGCCGAAATGCCCAGCAGCACGCCGCAGACATTCGTGGGGATCGGCGCCGGGCCGCCCATAAAGCCGGAGGCAAGGTTGACGCCCATGAGATACAGCACAATGCCTGCAAGCCCATTTTGGCTGAAAAGCGCTTCGCCGAACTGCCGGCGCTTCAGGCTTGCATATATGTGGATGAGCATTGCGCAGACCATGAGGAACACGCCGATGCCGATGGCAATGAGCAGCACGGTATTGATGCTGTCCATAACGGAAAACGGCTTGCCGCTCCATCCGAGGGCGTGGTACACCGGGTCGAGCATTTCCTCAAACCCGAACACGCTGCCGAACAAAAATCCGAACACCGCAGACGAAAGCCCGCAGGGGATCAAGATCTTGCCGAGCTCCATTTTTTTGAGCTTCCACATAAGGAAGCCCGCAAGGCTCACCACAAGCCCCTGCCCCAAGTCGCCGAACATGATGCCGAACAATATGGTATACGTCACCGCGACAAACGGCGTCACATCCACGTCGCTGCGGCCGGGCGAGCCGTACATTTCAATATAATACCGGTATGGGGAAACAAGCGCTCTGTACAGCGGCCCGCGCTGTTTATATTGAACGGGGACCGAAACTTTCTCGCTCTTCGGCGGTTCCTCTACCTCCGCAGAGACATCCTTGATCGTATCGATGCGTTCGGAAAGCCCGCGCACACGGCTTTCGGGCACAAAGCCCACAAGCATAAAATTCTTTTCATTGTGCAGAGCATAGCTGCGCAGCGAAAACACCGCGTTTTGCCGAAGAAGCTTCGTATACAGCAGGTTGCAGTGCGCTTCTTCCTCTTTCCAGAACGCACGCAGATGGTCTTCGTTCTCGGAAATCTGCCCGTCGAGGATCGCGATGCTTTTGCGGATTTCGGCGAGCACCTCATCCACCGTGCCGGCTGCGCCGGGAACGGAAAACGGTTCAAACAGCAGAAAGGCAAAAATACCGTCCACTTCATCAAGCTTATCGACCGGGGCAAAGTACACACCCCAATAATCGGTCTTGTCCTCCGAACACGGGCAGAACAGCAAATAGGGGTAATCGCGGAACACTGTATTCAGCCGTGCGAGGCTCTCTTTCGGCATATGCCCGAAGCGCACCTTGATGAACTCACATGCGGAAATGCTGTCCAAATCGAGATCCAGCCCCGCGAAATGCGAATACTTGCGGATGCCGTCCTCACAAACCTCTTTCTGCTCGGTCAAAATACGGCGCGTTTCCAAAAGCTGGGAAGCGCGTTTTTCCACCGTGCGGATATAGTCGTCATCCGCGTCATCGGACACCGTTTCGGATGCAGTCTGCTCTTCCAGCGGAAACCCGAGCGAGGCCGCAAAATCCGTGAGCGCCGTGATTTTTTGCGTGTAGGGGTTCTCCTCCGAAAACGGAAGAAAGCCCATGGAGGAGGAAATATAATTCGATGCGGCATCCGGCTGGAAGCTCTCGCTTTCGCACAGCACCTCGCTGACTGCGGCAAGCTGACCGAGCGTGCCGCTGATCTTCATCAGCTTCATTCTTTCAATCGCCATGGTATCTCCTTTTCCTTAGAAGATTTTTTTGCGGGGAAAGATCAGGCCGTCGCAAAACGCTGCTTGACGCAGCCCTTTCGGATCACATAGACTTGTTTGCTGTTTTCCAGAACAGCGTACAGCTCCCGCAGCCGTTCTTCGGGCAGCAGCCCGGTCAGGATGTAGGAGCCCTTGCAGCACGTCGCATAGGCTTTCAGCGCAAACAGCGACTCTGCCCCGGCAAGCGCGGCATACAGCGCACGGACGGTCTCCTCTTCTTTTGCAAAGAACCGTTCCAGGCGCTGCTCGACGTCGGAAAGCTCCGTCTCTAAGATGTGCAGGCTTCGTTCAAATTCCGTGCCGATCTCGGCGGTATTGCCTGATAACGAAGGTATGGCAAGCGACTCAAACAAAAGAGAGGCAAAGATCGCATCGATCCGCTGCGCCATATCGCGCGGCGCAAAATACATTCCGAAGATCTCGCCGCCGTCCGAAAAAGATGGGAAAAACTCTACATACGGATTGTCCGCATACAGCGCACGCATACGCTCGTAGCTTTCCGCGGGCATATGCCCGAATCGAACGCGGATGAACGTGCATTCCGCAATATCCTGCATGTCTACAGTCAAATCGCCGAACAGCTCCAGCTTTTTTTGCCCCTGTCGGCAGGCGTCCTCCTGCTCTTGCAGCTGTGTTTTCTCTTTTTGAAGCGTTCGGCAGGTTTTATAAAGCGCCTCGGCTTTTTCGTGCCAGTCTTCCGGCAGAGCCGCATGGATGTCGGCTTCGGGAAGCGGTTTCCCGGCGACATCCAGCACAAAGCGCAGATGCGAGAGCGTATGCGTATACGGGCTGTCGCCGCCGCTCTTTTTCTCCATGCCGTGATATGCCGATGTCGGCGTTTCGGTATCAAACTGCGGCCGGAAGCCGTATTGCTTCAAAGCTCTGCAAACCGCATCCATTTCTTCCGAAGCGATCAGGAGCCTGAGGACCGCAAATTTTCGTTTTCTCATGGAAAGCCTTCCTTTCACACAGGCCCGTTACGTTTCGGACGCGCGCACATTCTCTTTTGTCACCAGAAACGCGGCGATCTCTTCGGGCGGAAGCCCGTATCGGATCCCCTCCGAAATGTGGATCAGATTGGTCATTTCATTTTGCTGGATGCCGACAAAGCTGATGAGCACGACCTGCGGAATGGTGGAATAACGAAGCTGGTGTATGTGGGCGCGAAGCATGGCTTCGTTCGTTTTATGCTCGATAACGCCCGCCTTGAAAAGCCCGGGCAGCTTACCGTAAGCCGACCGCTTGAGCACCTGTGTGAGCGCAGCCGCATCCTTGCACTCGAGCAGGGCGGTGCGCTCGCTTTGCGTAAAGGCGGTCACCGTGTTGGAAAGCACGCCCGTGCGGCGCGCATCCGCATCCGGATAATATGTCTTCATGCGGTACAGGCTTTCAACGGTCTTCATATCCGCGCGCATGCGCAGGTTTTCAAGCAGCGCGCTGCGCGTTTCTCCCGAATAGTTATCTTGAATCAACTGCTCGGTGCGTGTGTTCACACATTCATCTACCAAAAGTTCAAGCGCACGCACCGAAAACGGTGCACCGGCACGAAAACCATCCAGCAGGCGGTTATACGGCGTACCGTCCAGCGCGGCGTCCAGTTCATCCAAATCGCGCGCACGAAACAGCGCTTGCTCGTTAAGCTGAGAGTTCTCGCGATAAAAGGCGGGCACGAACTGCAAGGACTCGCCGACCCCCTCGGAGCCGAGATATTCGGCGCAGGTGATCAGCAGCTCGGCATCGTAATCCATAATAAGCGCCCGATACAGGCTGCCGCCGAGCGCCTTTTCCGCCGCGGCAAGCGACGCGATGCGGGTCATCGTATATTTGCGCAGCAGCGCTTCGAACCGTGCGCGCTGGATGCGCACACGCGCTAAATCGCCGAACACCGACGCATACGCCGTGTGGTCGCGCAGGAAAGCGGCAAGCTCCGCTATGCTGCGGCAGCCGAGCATTTCCCGATATATGTCGGCGCCGAGAATATCCCCGTACATCGCATGCGCCTTTGCCGTAAGCGCGCCTGCGGAAAGCGAAGCGATTTTTTTCATGCGCCGAACCTCCTTTTCCGGGTATAAACGTCCGTTTTTATTCGCCTTTGATCACCGCAGAGAACAGTGCGTCCTCCCACGCGGCATGTCCGGCGTTATACCGTTCTTCCAAACGCGCGGCAAGGTTTTTTTCTCTTTCCGAGATGGCGCGGCTTTGCACCTCGAGCTTTTGCTGCTTGGTCTTGCGTGCACGGTCGATCTCTTCGTGCGCACGCGCGGTATTTTCAGCGTCGATCGCCTGCTTTTGCGAAGCAAGCGTTTGTGTCAGCGCCTCGCGCCGCTGCCGTGCCTGCTCCACGCGCTCACGCGCGGCACGGTCTGCTTCGACGATCATGTTCAGCGCGTTTTCCATGAAAAGCCCTCCGATCATCTGTTTTATTAAGAACTGATTGTAGCACTTTTTTTCACAAAGTACAACCGCATTTTATGAAAACAAATTTGGTTTTTTTCGGGTGGTTTTGTGTATTTTGTTTGAAAACGGTATGATGCGGTACTTTTCTCCTGTTATGCCCCTTACCTACGCCTGTTTTTTTGTTGTGCCCCATTGTTTTTCATAAAAAAGTATGATACGATATAGAAAATTCAGGCAAAAAGGAGAGAACGACATGTCGGATTGGTACAAAGAGGCGGTCATTTATCAGATTTGGCCGCGCTCGTTCAAGGACGGCAACGGCGACGGGATCGGCGACCTTTGGGGCGTGCTTGAAAAGCTCGATTACATCAAAAGCCTTGGCGCTACCGCCATTTGGTTTTCGCCGCTGTACCCTTCGCCGAACGCGGATTACGGCTATGACATTGCAGACTATAAAAATATCTCGCCCGACTACGGCGACCTGGATCTGTTTAAGCAGGTACTTGACGGCGCACACGAGCGCGGGATGAAGGTCATTATGGATCTGGTCGTCAACCACACCTCCGACGAGCACATGTGGTTCCGGGAAAGCCGCAAGGGCGGCGACAACAACCCTTACCGCGACTATTACATCTGGCGCAAAGGCAAGGGCAAAGACGGCAAAAAGCCGCCGAACAACTGGCTTTCCACCTTCGAGGGCGGCGCTTGGGAATACGACGACGCGCGCGGGGAATATTATTTGCACGTTTTCGCCAAAAAGCAGCCCGACCTGAACATGGACAATCCAAAGGTGCGTGAAGAAGTCAAAAACATCATGCGCTTTTGGCTCGACATGGGCGTAGACGGCTTCCGTGAGGACGTCATCACCTTTATCTCCAAGCGCGAGGGACTGCCCAACGGCTTTCCGCTGCCCATCGCCACGGGTATTGAACACTACAACAAAGGACCGCATATCCACGAGTACCTCTCGGAATTCCGTCGCGACATCTGCAAGGACTACGACTGCTTTATGGTCGGCGAGTCGCCCATGACGAATTCCAAGGACGCGCTAGCGTTCACCTCAGGGCCGAACCGTGAGCTTGACATGATGATCAGCTTCGACCACATGCAGGCGGACTGCTTTATGACCGACACCATTGCCATACCCTTCAGCCTGCGCAAAATGAAAAAGGCGTTCACACACTGGCAGGAGGATCTGTACGGCAAATCCTGGAACGCGCTGTATTTAGAGAACCACGATCACCCGCGCATCATCAGCCGCTACGGCAGTGAAAAGTTCCGCAAGGAAAGCGGCAAGATGCTCGCGACCATGTGCTATTTCCAATGCGGCACGCCCTTTATCTATCAGGGGCAGGAGATCGGGATGATCAACAACCATCTCGATGACATCCACAAATTCAAGGACGTTGTAACCTTCAACAACGAGCGCCTGTTCAAGAAATTCGGCTTTTCCGATGCAAAATATCTTGAGATCGCCAACCGCACCAGCCGTGAGAATGCACGCACGCCCGTGCAGTGGGATTCGAGCCCATACGCAGGCTTTTCGCCCGTCGAGCCGTGGTTCGGCGTTGCGCCCAGCTACAAGGAGATCAATGTCAAGGAAGCCGAGCACGACAAGGATTCCATCCTCCACTACTACCGCAAGCTTCTGAAGATCCGGCAGTCGAGCAAGCTGTTTATCTACGGCAGCTACCGCGAGCACTGCCCCGAAAGCAAGGATTTCTATTGCTATGAACGCAATTACGAAGGGCAAAAGGCGCTGATCATCTGCTCGTTTGCAGAGGAGACCCGGACTTTCCGCGCGCCGGAGGGCTTTGACCTCACGGAAGGCAAGCTGCTTTTGTGCAACTACAAGGACGCCCCGGCAAAGCCGAACATCTGCGCCATGCGGCCGTATGAAGCGCGGGTATATCTGTACGAATAAGCTGCGTAAAATCTTACATTGCACAAGATCCCCGAATCGGACGAATCCGCTTCGGGGATCTTTCAATCTTCATACTCGCGCAAATGCCCCTCGCACAAAAGCGCGGGGAAACCCCACTGCCGCAGCACCTCATAGACGGCGACGGCCACGGTGTTCGAGAGGTTCAGACTGCGGGCGCGCGCGTCGTCGAGCATGGGCAGGCGCGCGCAGAATGCAGGGTTTTCGTGCAGCAGCCATTCGGGCAGGCCCTTCGTCTCTTTGCCGAAAAACAGATAGGCGTCATCGGGATAGTGCAGGTCGGAATAGATGTGCTTGCCCTTTGTGGTAAAGAAAAAGAAATTGTCCTTTTGCGGCGTTTTTTCCAAAAAATCCCGCAGGCTGTCATAATAGGTGATGTCCAACAGCCACCAATAGTCTAAGCCGGCACGCTTGAGCTTGCGGTCATCGATCGTAAACCCCATGGGGCCGACCAGGTGCAGCCGCGCGCCCGTCGCCGCACAGGTGCGCGCAATATTGCCCGTGTTCTGCGGGATCTCGGGCTCGACCAAAACAATGTTTAACGCCATATTTTTGTGCCGTAACGTTTCCACGGCTCTCCTTTTTGCAAATTCTGCCGGATATTCTACCAGCTTTTTCGGGAAAAGTAAAGCCGGACGGGTTTTGGATATCGCACTTTCTTTTTTGCTTTTTATGTTGCATTTTATAACATTTTGTATTACAATAGATATATTCCCTCTCTTTTACCCGGGTCGTACCTTCCCCGGGTGCTTGACTGCCCGCCTGAACCGCACAGGCGGGCAGGTTTTTTATTTTGTAAAATTTTCCGATGCAGCAGTTTTTTGCGCGGCTAAACCGAATTTTCATGTGCAAACTATAAACAGCCCGCATTTATAAATTTGATTTTGCACACACGAGCGCGGGCGACACACGCAAAAGGAGGAACAGCGATGAACAATTCCATGAATTCCGCCATGAAGGCCGTCGGTGTGAGCCTGGCGGTCGGCAGTGCCGTGGCGATGGTCAGCGGCATGGTCAAGAGCGGCTCGACCAAGCGCAAGGCGAAAAAAACGGCAAAAAAGGCCGTCAACACATTTTCGAATCTTGTGGACAATATGCATGCTATAATGAAGTGACAGCAGCTTTACAAGCAGCCCGCCGGAAACAATCTCGGGCTGTCGAACAACAGGTGGTGAAAGTCCCATGAAACGCATACGGATCTGCTGTCTGCTGTTGCTGTGCATACTGCTTTGCAGCGCCTGCGGCAACTCTGCGGCAGGCGATAACGCACGGCAGATAGACCCCGCAACCGAGACGCAACCGGAAGCAACCGACCCCGCAACCGGTGAAACCACGCTGGTTGCAACGCCTTTGCCCGTGACGGCGCAAAAGCCCGTTTTGCAGAACGGCGAAACGTACACGGGGCTGCCCGCGCTTGCGCTCCAGGACTTTGCCGTAGAAGACCCGGAAAACACGCGCGGGCTTTCGACTGAAAAAGTCGGATACAGCTACGGCGTGGCAAAGGACGGCGCGCCGCACGAGACGTCGGTTCAAAATCAAATCTACTTTTCCGAAAACGGCTATCAAGCGTTTTGTCTGGACACCGTAAGTGAGGAAAAGACGCTGTATTTGACCTTTGACTGCGGCTACGAAAACGGATACACCGAAATGATCCTCGACACGCTCAAGGAAAAGAATGTGCCGGCGGCGTTTTTCTGCACACTGCCGCAGGTAGAGGATAACCCGCAGCTTATCGCCCGCATGATAACGGAAGGCCACATCGTGGGCAATCACTCCGTGAAGCACCCGTCTTTCCCGACGCTGACCAGGATCGAAATGGCGCAGGAGATTCAGGGGATGGACGATTACCTGCGCACGAATTTCGGGTACAGCGAACCGTTCTTCCGCTTCCCGATGGGCGAATATTCCGACTGTGCGCTGGATTTGGTCGGCTCGATCGGATACCGCAGCGTGTTCTGGTCGGTCGCGTATGAGGATTGGGATCTCGACAACCAGCGCGGTACGCAGTACGCCTTTGACACCGTCACTTCACGTCTGCACCCGGGCGCGGTGATCCTGCTGCACTCGGTCTCGCCCGACAACGCGAATGCGCTCGGGCAGATCATCGACTGGGCGCGGGAACAAGGGTATGTATTCAAGTCCCTGCGCGATTTCCCGCAGACCTGACAAACCAGACAGACAGCAAACGGGCGACTTCTTTTGGGAAGCCGCCCTGTTATTTTGCTTTAGCTTTTATGCCTCGCGCGCCGTGCGCACGGATTTTTCACGGCTCTTCCAGGTGTGCATGATCTGCGGATGCGCGAAAATGCCATCCAGCTTTTGCAGGAACGGTACGATGTCGCCGAAATCGAGCGCACGATGGTCAAAGGCAATGCAGATGGGCAGCACCTGCCGTGCTTCGACGCTCTTTTTGCTGGCGGCATCGCAAACGACAACGGGTTTATCCTGCACCGCGCCCACGCCGAACGCCGTGACCTGCGGCGGGATGATCTCCAAAAGCGAGCAGGCGCCTTTCTGCCCGCGGTACACAGAACCGATATTGGAGACGGTGACCGTGCCCTGCTCTAAGTCCGACTTGGTCAGACGGTCGGATACGGGGATCGCCTCATAGTCGCGCTTGGCCTTGCCGTGCAGCGTGTGTACCTTGTGCTTGCCGGTTTTGGAACCGACCAGTCTGCAGACGGCCTGCCCGATCTTGCCGTGGCGAAGGGCGGTCAGCGTATTGTCCAGCGACACCTCGAACATGGCTTCGTTGAGATCCGTATTTTCCGCACGGCGGGCAACGTCATGGATATAGGCGGTCATTTCATCCAAATTTTTGTTTTCAAAATTGTGCAGGTTCACGGTCATCATCTCGCCGTTCGGCAGGATCATCGGCATGGAAATATGGATATCCTCAAAGCTTTTGATCTCGCCGCGCACAAGCTTACGGTTAAAATGAATATGGGCGTTCATGGCGGGGGCGGCTTTGAGCCCCTCGCAGATGACCTTGAGCACCAGCGTATTTACGGAAATTTTGTCCGCACCGCTGCGGTCGAAGTTCAGCTTTTTGTATTCACGCATGAAATCGGTCACGTCGGGCTCATACATATAGGTCACGTGCGGAATGGTCTCCCAGCTTTCCGAGGTCATGTTTGCGACGATTTTTCTTTGGATGCCGAAGTGGGTGACTTTAAGCGTTTTCATAAGCGCATCTCCTTTTTCTTTCAAATGGTATTCGGGATATTCGGAAAATATTTCCGGGAAAAGTCTTGTTCGTAAGAACGCCTTTATCATACCCACAAGGACACGGTTGCACCATACATTTCGGTTTACGCACATGGAAAAAGACGGCAACTGCCGTTTGCAAAACGCGGTTGCCGTCCGGAAAAGACAAATTTTGCGCCGATTTAAAGCTCGCGCGCATCGTAAAGCGTAAAATGATTCTTACGGAAGGTCAAAACGCCCTCGCCGCGCAGCCGGCCGAGCACGGCAGAGAGCGCGCTGCGGTCGGCGGCAAGATACTCCGCCAGCTGCCGGCGGTCAAAGGGGATCGTAAAGCTGCGGCTGCCCGTTTGCGCCGAGACCTCAAACAGATAGGACAACACCTTTTCGCGTAAGGTGCGTTTGGAGATGTGCGCGATGCGCCCGGTCAAAAAAATGTTTTTGCGCGCGAGCATCTCGGTAAGGTTGGCACTCACGTGTGCGCAAAGCAGTGCAAATCCCGGCGACGGGGCACGCAGGCGGGCAAAGGAAAGCCAAAGCACCTGCGCTTTTTCGGCGGCGCGCACCTGCACGGTAGAATGCCGCCCGGTGCAGGCAAAGGACTCCGCAAACAGCTCCCCCGCCGAAAGCCCGGCGAGCAGCACCGCGTTGCCGTGGTAATCCTCCTGCGAAATTTCGAGCCGCCCTGAAAGCACTATGCCGAGCGCGCGGACCGCATCGCCGACATGCAATACGATCTCACCGCGCGCAAAGACCTGCACGCGCGCATCCAGCGCCCGCGGCAAGGCTTCAAGCTGTTCTGTTCCGAGGCCCGCAAGTAGCGGGGCCGTTTCCAAAAGCGGTAAAAATTTTTGCATCTTTTTCTCCGTTCCGTTGTAATTACAACCGAATTCTTGGCTAAATTGTACTATGCTATACGCGTTCGGTCAACCCGATTTTGAAAACAACGGAGGAAAATCATGATTCGCAAGATCATTCAAATCAACGAAGAAAAATGCAACGGCTGCGGGCTTTGTGCCGAAGCCTGCCACGAAGGCGCCATCGGCATGGTAAACGGCAAGGCAAAGCTTTTGCGCGAGGACTACTGCGACGGCTTGGGCGACTGCCTGCCCGCCTGCCCGACGGGGGCGATCACCTTTACCGAGCGCGAGGCGCCCGCCTACGACGCTAAAGCCGTAAAAGCGGCGCAGCAGGAAAAGGAAAAAACGGAATTGCCCTGCGGCTGCCCCGGCTCGCGCGCCGCATCAATCAAACGCCCGCAAACCGTACCGGCGGCACCGTCCGCTTCGCCGGCAGTATCCGGCGTCAGCCGCCTTGCGCAGTGGCCTGTGCAGATCAAGCTCGTGCCCGTAAACGCGCCTTACTTCGACGGCGCGCACCTGCTTATAGCGGCGGACTGCACGGCATACGCCTGCGGCGATTTTCACGACCGCTTCATCGCGGGGCGCGTGACGCTCATCGGCTGCCCGAAGTTAGATATGGTCGACTACACAGATAAGCTGACGGAGATCCTCGCACTCCACGAGATCAAGAGCATCACCGTGGCGCGCATGGAAGTCCCCTGCTGCGGCGGGATCGTGCAGGCGGTCAAAAACGCCTTGCAAAAAAGCGGCAAGCTGATCCCGTGGAAGGTCTGCACCGTCACGACCGACGGCCGAGTTCTGGAGAATGCATAAACCCGATACAGCAAGCGCCCCGCCGAAATCGGCGGGGCGCGGTTTGTTATAGAAAGCGGGTTTTTTCCTATCCTATTACCAATGCGTCAAACATACACCATTTCGTTGAACGCATCCATGAACGTGGAGTTTGAGGGCGCCATCAGGTAATTGAGCACAAGCACATCGGTGATCCCCTGCTCGCGCAAAAACTGCGGCAGGTTCATACCCTTTACGCCGTCCTGGCGCGGATCAAGCACATAGACCTCGCCGAAATTTTCCAAAAGGAACGGGGCGAAGGCGTTGCCGTAGGATTCCTTAATAAGCAGGATCTTCCGATCGCTCCCGCACGCGGAGGTCATTTTGATGAGCGGCTTGTCGCCTTGGATGAACGCCATATATTTGCTGGATTCATCTTTGATCGAGGTCGAGATGATGCGAAGCGTTTTCCCGTCGGTCATCGCGGGGGTCGAATAATACTGCCCGCTCGCCTCGACCGTCGGGTAAAACACCTCGACATAATCGGGGTTGTTTTTCAAATTCTCGCTGTGCGTATAGCGGTACATGCTGCCCACAAAATCGTCAAGCCTGCCGGTCTCATGCGCGGAAAGCGGCTTGCATTCGAGGTTCGCGCTTTCACAGAACGCCTCATACGCATAATAGGCGCCGCGCGCCGTCCAGTGGTGGTCGGTGCGGAAATAAATGTATTCATCCGTGTGCCGCGAAAGGTGGCTGTAGGCGTCCACCTTGACGATGTCGTCGGACATTGCGCCGTAAGCGATCTCAACGCCGCGCGTCTGCGAATGCGAGCCCGTGCGGTATTCCTCCGGTCCGTAAAACGCGATGCGCGTAGGCGCGAGCAGGGAATACACATTGATTTCCGGCACGCGCGATTTCAGCGCGTTGAGCGTTTCGCCGTATTCGGTCAGCCGCTTTTTCGCGACGGAATACATTTCCATAGCGGAATCGCTTGTAAGCACGATGTAATTTTCCACCGTGTATTCGCCGACTTCCGGCGGTTCGGTGGGCGGTTCGGTCGTGGTTTCGGCCGGTTGCGTCTCGGCGTCGGCGGTTGCCGCTTCGGTTGCTTCGGTTGCGGGCGCGGTCTCAGCCGGCTGTTCGCCCGTGTACGCCGGCGCGAGCACAACGGCAAGCACCAGAACCACAACGGCGGCGACCACCTCCGCTGTGCCGAGGATTTTTCGAGAACGAGTCATTTGCATAATGAAGTCTGCCTTTGTCTTTACACTTTTTCGCCCGTATCGGCGCGGAGGATATTTTTGAACACGGCAATGTGCGCAGAGGAGATGTATTTATCCATATGCATACTGCCGAAATACCATTTGTCGAACGTGCACGAGTCGGAAAGCTCCTCAAAATAAGCGTTGAGCGCCGTTACACGCAGGGAGTCGTAATCCTTGAGCTGCAAAAAGCCCTTGATGCGCAGCGGCGGTTCGTGCGTAACGACGATGTCCACATGATAATTTTCCTTTTCGAGTGCGTGCGCGCCCTCCAAAAGCTCCTCGCGCGTGGGGATCTCCTCGCGCGACCAGGTATCGCCCTCGGAGCGGATATCGATGTCGGGGCTCTCGCCCCCGCCCATGGTGAACACCGAAAGCCCGTCGATATGATAGACCTGCCCGCGCAGCAGATGGTAGAGGTTGCCGTAGATCCGGTGCACCTTGCCGCCGTTCCACTCGCTTACCTCGTAATTGTTCAAAAGAGAAAAATTTTCATGCGTGCCGTCGATGAAGCAGATATTGTATTTCCGTTTGCCGAGCTGTTCGCGCAGCTTTTGCTCTTTTTTGCTGTCATCCCACAAGAAGCCGAAATCGCCGCAGACGATCAGCGTGTCGCCCGCTTTCAGCGCGCGCAGCTTCGAAGGCGAAAGGCGGTCGGCCTCGCCGTGGGTGTCGCCGGTGACATATATCAAAATGGTTCACATCCTTTGATTTGGGTTGCCAAGGCCTTAAAACTTTGATATACTGTTTAATATGCAATTTAATATTTTACACGTTTTGCGAGTTCTTTTCAAGAGGTGAAACGCTTTGAAGCGTGCTTTTTCTTTTTTCCTTGCGGTCATACTTCTGATTTGCGCCTGCATTTTGCCCGGCTCTGCCGCCTTTAACGCATCCTTAGACACTATGGGCATCAGCGCGGACATCGTGCTGCTTCTGAATTTGGACAGCAACACGGTGATCTTTGACAAAAATGCGGACAAGGTTACCGCGCCCGCTTCGCTTACAAAAATTACCACCGCCATTCTCACGATCGAAAACTGTCAGGACCTCGACGCCGTCGTGACCGTCAAGCAGTCGTCCATTGACGCCATCGCGGGTACGAACAGCTCCACGGCGGGGCTGCTTGCAGGCGAAGAACTGACGGTGCGCCAGCTTTTATACTGTCTTTTGGTGCGCAGCGCCAACGAGGCGGCGGTCATTTTGGCGGATTACATCGGCGGCGGCTCTGTGCCCGCCTTTGTGCAGATGATGAATGATTTTGCCGCTTCTCTGGGCTGCACGAACACGCATTTCGTCAATCCGCACGGCTTAGACGCCGAAGGGCACTACTCCACCGCGCGCGACCTGGCTTTGATCACACAGCACGCGCTTGAGCTGCCGCTGTTTTCGGAGATCGTCAACACCGTCAGCTACACCCTGCCCGCCACAAATAAAAGCGAAGAACGCAATCTGCTTTCGACAAACTGGCTGATCAACCCGAATTTTAAAACCTATTACTGCGAATATGCCTCGGGCGTCAAGACCGGCTCGACCTCGGGCGCCGGACGGTGTGTCATTTCCACGGCGAGCAAAGACGGCTACAACTATCTTGCAGTTGTTATGAACGCCCCGTATGAGGATATCAACGGCGACGGCAATCCCGACAACCGCGCATTTTTGGATTGTAAGACGCTCTTTGAATGGGCGTTTGACAATCTGCGCATGACGAAGGTCGCCGACACCACGCGCATTGTGACTGTAGTGGATGTGCGCCTCTCCAACGACGCCGACCATGTACGCCTGGTACCCGAAACCGAGGTGACGGCACTCGTCCCCGTGGGCAACGACGAAAACAGCGTGCTCATCGAAGCGATCCCCGAGGAAACGCCGACTACGGTGGATGCACCGGTCAAAAAGGGAGATGTTTTGGGAAAAGCACGGATCCTGTACGCGGGCGATGAGATCGCAACGGTCAATCTGGTCGCCGCCGAGGATGTAGACGTGAGCATCTTCCTGTATCTCGGCAACGGGATCGTCAAACTGTTCCACTCCACCGTGTTCCTGATCGTTTTTGCACTGGTCCTTTTGGTGCTCGCCGTCTATATCGGGCTGATCATACGGCACAATCGGCAGAAAAAGCGCCGAAGAGCCCCCAAGACCATAAAGAACTTCCGCAACTTAAAATGAGGTGAATGCTTTGGCAAAAGGACTGCCGAAAACCAACGCCATGCGTATCCTGGATCGGGAAAAGATCGCCTACCGCGTGCACACCTACGCGCACGACGGCGAGGCGGTAGACGGGATGCGTGTTGCCGCGCTTTTGGGCGTAGACGCCGCCCGAATTTTCAAAACACTCGTGACACGGGGCAAAAGCGGGCAGTGCTATGTGTTCGTGATCCCCGCCCCCGCGGAACTGGATCTGAAAGCTGCGGCGGCTTGTGTCGGCGAAAAGCATGTGGAAATGCTGCACGTCAAGGATCTGCTGCCCCTAACGGGCTATGTGCGCGGCGGGTGCAGCCCCATCGGGATGAAAAAAGCGTTCCCGACCGTCATCGACCGAACCGCGCAGGACTTTGAGACGATCATCGTCAGCGCGGGAAAGATCGGCGTGCAGGCAGAGCTTGCGCCGAACGACCTGCGGCATGCGGCGAACGCCGAGTTCGGCGATATTACGCAATAGTTCCGGGCATCACTGCCCGCCGTCTTACGCTTGAAAAACCGTCCCCGCAGGAGATCCTGCAGGGACGGTCATTTTTATACTATCTTATTTATACGCTGGGTTTCCGTTTCGATCAGTTCACGCGCTGGCAGGACATCGGCTCGACGGTAATGGAGTTTACGGTAACCGCCTCGTCCGTATAGTTGAAATACAGGGTGGTGCTGTTGTTGTATTCCGTGCAGTACACACCGTCCTGCACCTCGTAGTGCGCCGTCATGCGCGCATCCTGCAAATCGCCGAGCGTCTGCGCCGCCGTCAGATAATTTGCGGCTGCGGTATTGATCTGCGATTCATAGTGGTAGACCGTGTCGATCGTCTCGTCGCCCGTTTTGGTATAATCCCAAGCGTAGCTCGGCATTGCGCCGTATTCCAGCGCCTTGAGGAACGCCGTTTCTCTGTTCTCGGCAAGATTGATCGGCTCGTGCGCATAGGCAACAAGTCCATGCAGCACCATTTGCACGAACGGGACGGACGTGTAGCCGTCGGTTTCGGGATATACGGCGGCACTTGGCAGATCCACGACAATGTCGGCATCGCGCAGCAGGTAGGCGTTGCCCGTATCGACCATCAGCGTTCTGCCGGCGGCAAGGGTCGCCGCCTGTTCCTGCATGAGCCCCGCGGCGACGGTGCGCGTATTGCCCGCGCTTGCGTAATCGGAATAGAGCGTGCTGCCCGCATCGTCTATACAGTAGCCGCTGAACGCGAGACTGTGGAAATCGTTGACGAATGCATCCACGTTTTCGCCGATCTCGGTCTGCCGCAGCAAATAGCGCGTATGCTGCGCATCCCCCGCCACACCGGTAAACGGGTTGTTGACCGCCATAGACAGCGTATCGCCCGCAATGTTTTCGGCGGCATGTGCGGACTTTCTCGCACTGCGCCTGCCGAACGAAGCGATGTCCACATTCAGGTAAACCGAGAATTGCTGGGTCTGCGCATATTGCAGCAGTGCTTCCAGCTCCTTTTCACTGCCGAGCTTGCCGGAAAGATCGCTGCTTTTCAGCAGCCCCTGCGACGTTGCGCCGTCCAGCGCGCCGGACATGCGCAGCAAAACGTTATCCACGCTTTTTGCTTTGAGCAGACGCAGAAGCTCCTGCATCTGCATATAATCCGTCAGCGTTTCGCTGCGATTCGGGTTGTTTTTCGCCGCTGCACCGTACGCCGTTAAAAGCAAAGGCAGCGTTTCGGGGACTGAAGCCGCCTGCGAAGGCAAAACGCCGTTGCGGATGAGCACCTCGCGGCACGCCGCCGCCATACCGGAATAGCCGGCGTTGCGGTTGGACAAAAAGCGGTAGCAGATTCCAAGCTCGCCGGTGTAGGCATTGCCGGTATACAGCGTTTGATCGCCCTCGCCGCCGAGAAGCGCGGTATCCGTCACACAGAACGTTGCGCCGACGCGGTTATACAGCACGTCGCCTGCGGCACGGTGCGAGGTGATGCGGGAGATCGCGTCCCCGCTTTCGATGATCGCAACAAAGGCGCTTTCCCCGCGCTTCATGCCGTAAACGGGCAGCAAAGCAGAGGTAAAGGCAATACTGCCGTCCGCCGTTTCGGCCTGTTCCCCGAGCGCGGCGTCCGCGCCGTAGGTCACAAAGGTCTTTTCGGTGTACGCATCCGACGACGTGCCCGCGATCGCTTCGGTCGCACCGCTGCCGTCGGGCAGCAGCATATAATCCCCTTCGGCGGCGGAATCCGTCGCGCCGAACCAATCAAGCAGTGTCAGGCGCTCCAGCACAAAGCCGGTGCTTACCAATATATCGCTACAATGCACCGACACGCGCAGCGCACCGTCTTCCAGTGTAAACGCCACGGTAACAGACACATACGGCGCACCTGCGGGGACATCCGCAACATTGAGCGCCGCTGTTTCGGCGTCCAGCGCCATATTGTACGTTAATTCCATGCCGTTTTGCGTCGGCTGAAATGCAGAAGTGCCAAAAGCCGTCGCATTGTCCTGCGAATTGAGGGTATAGACCGTGCCGCCGTTCGATACCTCTGCCGTAACAACGGCGGACTGCACCTCGGCGCCGTCCGTCCGCGCGGCGGGGAGCGCCTGCCACATGGTGCCGGTATTCGTCTCGCGCACGGCGGCGGAATCCGTCGCACTGTCGTAATAGAGTTCCACAAGCCCTGAGCTTGTAACAAAAACCAGGTTTTCGGAACTGGTATGGTGCGTTTCGGCGCCCGCGTACTGCGCGGTCTCGACGGTGCGCGTGCCGACGTTCCGTGTCTGCACGTCCGTACCCGCCCCGCAGCCGGAAAGCAGCAGAGTGAGCGCCGCAAGCAATGCGCCCGCGCGTAAGGCACCGCTGTGCTTAAGGGTGTTTGAGGGTAACATAGGCTTCTCCTATATTCGATGATTTTCTCAAGTTAAAGTATAGCATAATTTCCGAAAAATTGCTACCCCCTTGTGCGGCAGTCGAATCGCGCTTTTCTTTGCGTACCGGCGGCTGTGAAAATGGGGGTTGATTTTTCAAAAGCGTGCGGCTATAATATAGTATAATTTCTATACTGTAAATCGTTGACGGAGCCCGACGGCTTTCCCACACGCTTTTTCAGAGAGTCCGCGCCGCGGCTGCAAGCGCGGGCAAAGCGTAAAAGCCCGACACCTCTCCCGAGTGCGCGCTGTAAAGCTGCTGCCGTAAAGCGCGCCGTGCCGCCGCGTTAAGGCGTTCGAGCGGGCGCAATGCGCCAATTTGGGTGGAACCGTGGAATGTGAGCATTTCATCCCTTTTCGGGGTGAGATGCTTTTGTTTTTATCCCAAAACGATTTTTATGTTTTCCGCATTTTAAGGAGGATGCATTATGTTCAACATCACATTGAAAGACGGCTCGGTCAAAAGCTTTGAAGCCCCCGTGACCGCCGCCGAAGTCGCGAAATGCCTCGGCATGGGGCTTTACAAGGCGGCATGCCTTGCGAAAGTAGACGGCGAGACCTGCGATCTGCGCACGGAGATCTCCAAAGACTGCACGCTGGAAATTTTGACCTTTGACGACGAGGACGGCCGGCGCGCGTTCCGCCACACCGCTTCACACATCTTAGCGCAGGCGGTCAAGCGGCTGTATCCCGAGACGAAGCTCGCCATCGGGCCCGCCATCGACAACGGCTTTTATTACGACTTTGATTCCGAGACGGTATTCACGCCCGAGGTGCTAACACAGATCGAGGCGGAAATGAAAAAGATCGTTAAGGAGGATCTGCCGCTTGAGCGGTACACGCTCTCCCCCGACGAGGCGCTCGCTGCCATGCGCGAAAAGGGCGAGACCTATAAAGTCGAGCTCATCGAAGAGCACGCCGAGAAGAACGAGCCCATCTCGTTTTACCGGCAGGGTGAATTCGACGAGCTTTGCGCGGGGCCGCACCTGATGTCCACAGGCGCGGTAAAGGCGTTCAAGCTGACCTCCTGCACGGGCGCGTACTGGCGCGGCGACGAGCACAACAAAATGCTCCAGCGCATTTACGCGACGGCGTTCCCGAAGCAGTCGGCGCTCGACGAGTATTTGGCGCGCATTGAGGAAGCGAAAAAGCGCGATCACAGAAAGCTCGGGCGCGAACTCAAGCTCTTTGCCATGATGGACGAGGGTCCCGGCTTCCCGTTCTTCCTGCCGAACGGCATGATCCTCAAAAACACACTGATCGACTATTGGCGGCAGATCCACACGCGTGAAGGGTATGTGGAGATCTCGACCCCGCTGATGCTCAACCGCCAGCTTTGGGAGACCTCCGGGCACTGGGATCACTACAAGGAAAACATGTACACCACCGTCATTGACGATACGGATTTCGCCATTAAGCCGATGAACTGCCCGGGCGGGCTGCTCGTTTACAAATCCGAGCCGCACTCCTACCGCGACCTGCCCATCCGCATGGGCGAGCTGGGGCTTGTGCACCGCCATGAAAAATCGGGCGCGCTGCACGGGCTGATGCGCGTGCGCTGCTTCACGCAGGACGACGCGCACATCTTCATGATGCCGGAGCAGATCACAGACGAGATCAAGGGCGTCGTGCGGCTCATCGACGAGGTCTACACGCTGTTCGGCTTCAAATACCATGTGGAGCTGTCCACCCGTCCCGAGGATTCCATGGGCAGCGACGAGGATTGGGAGATGGCGACCGAGGGTCTGCGCAAGGCGCTCGACGAGCTGCACCTGCCGTATGTTGTCAACGAGGGCGACGGCGCGTTTTACGGGCCGAAGATCGACTTCCACTTGGAGGACTCTTTGGGCAGAACCTGGCAGTGCGGCACCATCCAGCTCGACTTCCAGCTGCCGCAGCGCTTTGAAGCGGAATACACGGGCGCGGACGGCGAGAAGCACCGCCCGATCATGATCCACCGCGTCGTGTTCGGTTCGATCGAACGCTTCATCGGCATCCTCATCGAGCATTTTGCCGGCGCGTTCCCGCTGTGGCTTTCACCCGAGCAGGTGCGCGTGCTGCCGATTGCCGACCGCCACGCCGCACGCGCCGAGGAGATCCGCAAAGTTTTGTTCGAACACGGCATCCGCGCTTCGGTGGATGACCGCAGCGAAAAGGTCGGGTATAAAATTCGCGAGGCAAGGCTGCAGCGGCTGCCGTATTGGCTCATCGTCGGCGACAAGGAGGTCGAGGACGGCTCAGTCTCCGTATCGCACCGCGGCGAAGGCGACATCGGTTCGTTTACACTTGACGAGCTGCTTGCGCGTTTGACCGAGGAGATCCAAACCAAAGCAAAATAAGGAGGAAGCCCTATGGCAAAAGCACCGCTCACGGTAACGGTGATCACGGATACCCATTATTATGCAAAATCCACGGGCATTTCCGGCGCAGCCTATGAAACGGCAAACGCCAAAAGCCAAATGCCGCTGCAATATTCGGCGGAGATCCTTGACGCGGCGTTTCGCCAGATCAAGGCGGACAAGCGCACCGACATTGTGCTGCTTTCCGGCGACACCACCTCGAACGGCGAATACGATTCGCACAAGGAGTTCATCGAAATGCTGCGCGGCTTGAAAGCCGCCGGCAAGCGCGTATATGTCATCACCGCCACGCACGACTACCAGGACGACGGGCAGACCAATTCCTATGTCGGGGATGAAAAGGTGAAGATCCCCGCCGCAAAGCGCGAGGAGCTTTACGAGATGTACCGCGAGTTCGGCCCGGACGAGGCGATCTCGGTACACCGCGACAGCATGTCCTATGTTGTACAGCTGCAGGAGGGCTACCGCCTGTTTGCGATCAACGACGACCGCAACCTGACGGGCAAAAGCGGCATTTCGGAGGACTGCTACAAGTGGCTGTGCGAGCAGGCGGAGGACGCACGCAAAAATAAACAGTTCATCCTTGCCATGACGCACCACCCGCTCATCGCCCCCTCCCCCGTGTACGCGCTCATCGGCAAAAACGACATGCACGGCGACTTCGATATCCGCCGTGAGCAATACGCCGATATGGGCATCCAGTTCATGCTCACCGGCCACACGCACATCCACCACATCGACAAGGTCGAAAGCAAACGCGGCAACACCCTGTATACCATTTCCACCGCCGCGACCATCGGCTACCCCGCGCCGATCCGCACCGTGGTGGTGGACGAGGCGGCGGGCATCGTGTCGACCACGACCGACCTTGTGACCGAAAAGGTGGATTTTGACCTGAAAGGAAAGTCGTTGCAAGACTATCTGAAAAACCAGATGGTCGGCATCGTGCGCGATATGGTCAAGGCGGCGGCGGGCGACACGCACAAGTTCGCCGACATGGCAACGTCCATCAGCATCAAAAAGAAGCTCATTTACAAGATCGGCTGGCTTGTAAAGCCGGTCGCCAAGCTCTTAAACAAGCTGACCATCGGCACGGTCGCCAAATGGACGAAGAAGGAAACGGGACTTTCTCCCGAGGAGTACGCCGACATCGCAGACCGGCCCGTGGTGGATTTCATCGTGGATATGGTCACGAACCTCTACGGCGGCGAGGACCTGTATTCGCCCGACGACGCGGAATACAAGATCACGATGGGGCTTTTGTCCATCCTCGATTCCGTGTTCGGCGCGCTGCACATCAAGGTGCGCAAGCTGCTGAAGGTCTCGGATTCGCTGTGCGATTTCGTAGAGCCGCTTCTTCATAACACGGGCATCCCCTCCTACAACGCGGTTCTGCCGATCCTGCCCTATTACGCCGAGGGCGAGCAGGCGCCGCCTAAAAAGGCGCCCGAAGAAAAGCCCGCGCGCAAAAAGAGCAAAAAGGGCGTGCCGATCGTCATCATCGGGATATTAGCGCTCATCATCCTGCTCATCCCCCTGCTTTTGGCACTGGCGACCGGATTTATCGTAAATCAGGTTCGCTACGGCAGGTTTATGAAGTAAACAAGGAAAATACAGAACAACGGGGTATCCGAAAAAGGATACCCCGTTGTTCTATGCTGTAAAATAAGACGTTCTCCCATCGGAGACGTAGTAAAGTACAAAACAGACGCATCACACAGAAAGCTTCTCTTTTACTTTGTAGGAGCGGGTCTTAAGTGCCCGCCCGCATGAAAGCGGCATTTTGCAACTGGTTGCGGCGAATATCGGAATCGCACCTTTTATAACAGACATACGTTCTCTTCTTTTCATACTTGGCTCGGGCGGGCACTTAAGCCCCGCCCCTACGGCAGGAATTTTTAATTTTGCTATATCAAAGGTCCATACAACAGCGCTTTATCCAAAATGCAAAGCTGTTGGTGCGCATGAGCACGCCGTAGGTAGCCCCTAAAAACAAAAAGCCCGCGCAGATGGGCAGCGTATACGGGAACGCCGCCCGAAACGCCTTGCGGATGGAATCATGTTTGCCTTGCTTCATAACGCTTCGCGCCGCCGGCGCGCCCCCTTTCAACAATTTGAAGTTTAGTATACCACGCGCCGCCTGTTCGGACAAGTCTCTTTTAAAAGCAATAAAAATCCGAGGTTTTTGCAGGATTTCCGTTGACATTTTCTTGAGAAACAGGTATTCTGAAAGCAAAGAACCGTCGGGAGGTATCTTTGTGAAGCCTGATCTGCAAAAGATCCAAATCGTCCCGCAGGAAAAAACAGGTCCTATTTTCGCCCAGCGCGAGAGCGGCGTGCGCCACACGCCCTATCAGGCAGAGATCGCCTTTTACAACTGCATCAAGGCGGGCGACTGCGCCCTTTTGGAGCGCAAAATGGAGGAATATTTTCAAAGCGGCTTCGTTGTCGGGCGGCTCTCCGGCGACCCGCTGCGGCAGATGCAGTATTGGGCGGTATCTTCGGTGACGCTCGCTACGCGCGCCGCGCTTGAAGGGGGTTTGGACGAGCTGCATGCTTACAATTTTTCTGACCGCTGCATCCAGACGGTAGACACGCTCCAAAGTCCCGAGCAGATCGTAGAATACTTAACACAGCAGGCGTACGCACTGACCGAGCTTGTCGCGCGCACGCACGGACGGCTGCACTATTCGCCGCACGTGCGCAAATGCGTCACGCACATCGACCGCTGCCTGCACGAAAATCTGCGCGTGACCGACCTTGCCGACGTCTGCGGCGTTTCGGCGGACTACCTTTCCGCGATCTTCAAAAAAGAGGTCGGCGTGCCGCTTCGCCGCTATATTTTGCAGGAAAAGCTCAAAGAGGCCTGCCGGATGCTCGAAAACGGCTGTTCATGCAGCCGTGCGGCGTATATCCTGTCGTTTTGCTCGGAATCCTATTTTATTGCCTGCTTCAAGCAAGCCTACGGCGTCACGCCGCACGTTTGGGCGTCCGAGCACAGGCGGTATGATTTTCAAAAGCGTACGGATACTTGATATTCACATCGGATTTTTGATAGATTTTTTTGCATTTTCCCCGTACAATACAGATATATTGTGGGGAAACGCCGCCCGCTTCGGCGGGAACCATGCTAAAAAGAGGTAGAGACCATGGAAACGACACAGATCCTTTTGCTTGCCGCCGCATTGCTCGGGCTTTTGCTTTTGGTGGTTCTGCTCGTGCTCACCGCGCGCAAGGGCGGGAAAGCGGACAAGCAGACCGAAGACGCAATCAAACAGCTTGCCGCGCGCTTGGACGAAATGCGCAAGACCACCGCCGAGGAATCCTCGCGCAGCCGCATGGAGCGTGCCGCCGAAGCCGACCGCATGCAGAAGAAATTAGAGGAAATGACAAAAGCCAACCTCGAACAGCGCATCTCTTTAAGTGAAACGGTCACGAAATCCTTAAACGACATCCGTGACCGTCTGCTCGTGCAAGGCGAAAAGCAGACGCGCACGGTGGAAAGCGCCGTGACGAAAATGCAGGAGAGCAACGAGAAAAAGCTTGATGAGATGCGCGCCACGGTGGATGAAAAGCTGACCTCCACACTGACCACGCGCCTGAATTCCTCGTTCAAAACCGTCTCTGAGCAGCTTGAAAACTTATATAAATCCTTGGGCGAAATGAAAGAGCTTTCCGTCGGCGTGACCGACAATGTCGGTGCGCTCAATCGTGTGCTCACGAATGTCAAGGCGCGCGGCACCTGGGCGGAGATCCAGCTTGAAACGATCCTTGATCAGACCATCCCGCATATGTACGACAAAAACGTTGCCACGGGCGAAAAGGATTCCGAGCGCGTGGAATTCGCCATCCGCATCCCCGCAAGCGACGACTCCTCCAAGATCACTTATCTTCCCGTGGACTCAAAGTTCCCCATGGAGGACTATGTGCGGCTGTGTTCCGCCGCCGAAAAGGCCGACCCCGAAGCGGTCAAGGCGGCGCGCAAGGAGCTGGAAGCGCGCGTCTACAGCGAGGCGAAGATGATCAAAAAATACATACACGTCCCGAACACTACGCCGTTCGCCATCATGTACCTTGCAACGGAAGGGTTATACGCCGAGATCGTTTCGGCGCAGTCAGGGCTTTTGGAGCGCATCCAAAACGACTGCAACGTGATGATCGCGGGGCCCTCTACCATCACCGCGCTCTTAAACTCCCTTGCCATGGGCTTTAAGACCGTGGCGATCAACGAAAAGGCAAACGAAGTGCGCCTGCTTTTGAGCGCGACCAAGGCGCAGTATGAAAACTTCGGCGTGATTTTGGAAAAAGCCAAAAAGAAAATCGACGACGCGGGCAAGACGCTCGGCGAAGCGCAGCACCGCAACGACATCATCCGCAAAAAGCTCAAGACCGTGGAGGCAATGGAACAGCCCGATGCCGCAGGCGTTCTGGGGCTTTCCGATGACGAGGGGACGGAATAAGCCGCCGCATTCACACAAACACTTGCAAAATCCACGCATTTGGTTTATTATGGTATCAATATTTTTTTGAGCAAATTCGAAAGCTTTTTGTTCAAAATTTCTGTTTCGAGAAGATTTACATATGGAGGAGAATCTATGAAGCACCCTGACATTTTAGCGAAGATGACGCTGGAGGAAAAGGTCAGCCTGTGTTCCGGCAAGGACTATTGGCACACGGCGGACGTCCCCTCAGCGGGCGTACCGTCCATCATGCTGACCGACGGCCCGCACGGCATCCGCAAGCGTGTCGAAGAAAAGACCACCAAGGAAGAAAAAATGTCCTTAAAAGGCGTGCCCGCCATCTGCTACCCCACGGCGGCGGCGACCTCATGCTCATGGGATACGGCGCTCATCCGCCGCATGGGTGAGGCGCTCGGCGAAGAGTGCTTAAAGGAAAAAGTCTCTGTCCTGCTGGGGCCGGGCACGAACATCAAACGCTCCCCGCTCTGCGGCAGAAACTTCGAGTATTTCTCGGAAGACCCGCTCCTGGCGGGCGAAATGGCGGCGTCCTTCATCAACGGCGTACAAAGCAAGGGCATCGGCACTTCCATCAAGCATTTCGCCGCGAACAATCAGGAAACACGCCGCATGACCGTCAATACGGTCGTGGATGAGCGCACGCTGCGGGAGATCTATCTTGCGCCGTTCGAAACGGCCGTCAAAAAGGCACAGCCGTGGACGATCATGGCAGCGTACAACCGCTTAAACGGGACTTACTGCGCGGAAAACAAGTGGCTGCTGACCGATGTGCTGCGCAATGAATGGGGCTTTAAGGGTATCGTTGTGACCGACTGGGGCGCGGAAAACGACCGCGTTTCGGGCCTGCTTGCCGGGCAGGAGCTCGAAATGCCCTCCTCCGACGGCGTCGGCAACCGCCAGATCCTGGCAGCGGTCAAGCAGGGTCTTGTGGAGGAAAGCTACCTTGACGAGCTGGTAGACCGCCTTATTGACATGGCGCTGGAAGCACAGAAGGTGCTCGGCGACTACACCTACAACGCGAAAGAACACCACGCCCTTGCGCGCGAGATCGCGGGGCAGTGCATGGTGCTTCTTAAAAACGACAACGACGTCCTGCCGCTCAAAAAGGATGCGAAAATTACGGTCATCGGCGAAATGGCGAAAAAGCCGCGCTATCAGGGTGCGGGTTCGTCGCTTATCAACCCCATCCAGCTTGATTCCGCCTTTGAGACGCTGGTGCAGATGGGCGTTTCGTTCCAGTATGCGCCGGGCTATTCCACCGAGAAAAAGAACCGCACCCCCGACGACACCTTTGTTGCCGAGGCGGTAGAAAAGGCAAAGGGCGCAGACACGGTGCTCTTGTTCATCGGGCTTACCGACGAATATGAGACCGAGGGCTGTGACCGCCGCCACATGAACCTGCCGCCGCTGCACAACCGTCTGGTCAACGAAGTGCTCAAGGTCAACAAAAACGTGGTCGTGGTCTTAGCGGGCGGCTCCGCTGTGGAACTGCCGTGGGCTGACGAAGTCCCCGCGATTTTGCACACTTTCCTTTCCGGTCAGACCACCGGCAGCGCTGTCTGCGACGTGCTGTTCGGCGACGTGAACCCCTCCGGCAAGCTGTCAGAGACCTATCCCATGGCGCTTTCCGAGAACCCCAGCGCCAACTACTTCCCCGGCACGCCGGTCTCCGTGGAATACCGTGAGAGCGTGTATGTAGGCTACCGCTACTATGACACCGCCGAAAAAGCGGTTCGTTTCCCGTTCGGACACGGGCTTTCATATACGACGTTTGAATACAGCGACCTGAAAACCAGCGCCGAGAGCATCGACGACACCGACACGCTCACCGTCACCTGCAAGGTCAAAAACACGGGTTCGCGCGACGGTGCCGAGGTCGTAGAACTGTATGTCAGCGACGAGGAAAGCACCATCTACCGCCCGAAGAAAGAGCTTAAGGCTTTCACAAAGGTGTTCCTGAAAGCAGGCGAGGAAAAGGAAGTTTCCATGACGCTCGACAAGCGCGCGTTCGCCTATTACAACGTGAACATCCACGACTGGCATGTGGAAACGGGCGCATTCAAAATTTTGGTGGGTGCGTCGAGTCGCGACATCCGGCTGGAAACAGAAGTACAGGTACGCTCCACCGTGGCTGCCGAGATCCCCGACTACCGTGTCAGCGCGCCGTCCTACTACAGCGGCGACATCACGCATGTTTCGGACGAGGAATTTGTGGCGGTTCTCGGACGCGAGCTGCCCCCCAATGTGCGTGACAAGTCCCAGCCGCTCACGCTCGGCAACACGATCGAAGATGCCGTGGACGGCAAATGGGGCGGGCGTTTCAACCGTCTGTTCAAGAAAATGCTCGGTGAAGACACGCTTGCGGGCGCGATCGCTTTGCAGCTGCCGATCAAGAACTTTGTTTCCATGAGCTTCGGCCTGTTCAGCGAGGATATGGCGAACGGCCTTTTGGTCATCCTCAACGAAGACAAATTTGCCAAGGGCATGGGCAAGATCTTAAAAGGCGTGCCGCACACGCTCGCCAACCTCGGCAAGCTCAAGGGTATTTGATCTTTTCTCCGAATGCAGCAGCCGCCCCGTGTTGGGGCGGCTGTTTTTCGGCACTTTTGTCTAAAACCTTGCAAACGGCAGTAAAATAGATTATACTAAGGAAAAAGGACATCCCTGCAAAAAGGAGTTGATTTTTTGGACCCCATCAATGTGGATTTCACAGGCGGTGGCAAAAAAGACGACGGCAAAAAGACCTCGGTGAAGGATATTTTGATCCCGCCCGAGCATGCCGGCAGAAAGATCGCGATCTGCCTTGTCATCACGGTGATTTTAGCGGCAGTGCTTTACTACTTTATGCTGCCGGCGCTGAATTTCAAGGCGATCGAGCTTTACCTGTACATCGCGTTCGTCTGCCTGATCTACATCGGGCTGATGATCCTCTCGACCAAGCTGTTTACGCAGCCGGAATACGGGCCGTATGTGCGCAAGCAGTCCCGCGTACCGCTGATCATCATCGGTGTGCTGGCAGCCGTGGCGCTCGTGGGGTATTTGGTCGGCGCGACCATTTTCCGCGCGGATGACTACAGCAAATTGATGACCGTTGAGGAGGGCGACTTTGCCGCGGACGTGGCGGAGATCGATTTTTCGAGCGTCCCCGTGCTGGATGAAGCCTCCGCGACAACCATTGCCACGCGTGTGCTCGGCGATCTGTCGGACTATGTTTCGCAGTTCGTCGTTTCCAGCTATTCCACGCAGATCAATTACCAGGGGACGCCCGTGCGTGTGTATTCGCTGGCGTATGAAAACATTTTTAAATGGCTGCGCAACACCTCGGAGGGCTTACCCGCCTATATCATCGTGGATATGACCACGGAAGAAGCGCAGGTCGTGCGCTTTGAGGACGGCGGTATGCGCTATACGCCGGACGAGCACTTCAACCGCTATCTGCCGCGCTATCTGCGCTTTAAGTACCCCACGCTGATGTTCGGCACCCCGAACTTTGAGATCGACGAAAACGGCGCGCCGTTCTGGGTCGTGCCGGTCTTAGACAAGACCATCGGGCTGTTCGGCGGCACGGACGTCATCGGCGCGGCGGTGGTCAACGCCGTTTCGGGCGATGTGACGCTGGTTTCCACAAGCCTTACGGGCGAAACGAGCCTGGATACGGATGAATTCGTGACAGAAAGTGAATGGCAGTGGCTCGACCGCGTATACTCCGCTTCCGTCATCAACGAGCAGTACAACTACTACGGCAAGCTGTCGGGCGGCTTCTTCAACTCCATCTTCGGGCAGGAAGGCGTCAGCGTTGTCAGCGACGGCTACAATTACCTGGCGCTCAACGACGACGTGTATATGTTCACGGGCGTGACCTCCATTTCTTCCGACCAGTCCATCATCGGCTTTGTGCTCTCAAATCAACGCACCAAGGAAACGAAATTCTATTCGATCTCCGGCGCGCTGGAGCGCACAGCGGAAACCTCTGCGGAGGGTGCGGTGCAGGAATACGCCTATGACGCGACCTTCCCGCTGCTTCTCAACATCAGCGGCGAGCCGACCTATTTCATGGCGCTCAAGGACGCGAGCGGACTTGTGAAGCAGTACGCCATGGTCAATGTCCGACAGTCCACGATCGTCGGCATCGGCGACAACCTGACCTCTTGTACGGAGGACTATGCCGCAGAGCTTGTGAGCAACGGCATCAACGTGGACATCGACGTGGACGAAATGGGCGCGGAGAACGACCCCACCTCGGATACGCCGACCACGCGTGACGTCACTGGCAATGTCACGGAGATCCGCTCCGTCGTAACGGGCGGCGAAACGTACTTCTATATCCGTCTGGATTCGAGCGAAGCCTATTACAAAGTTGCTGTTGCCGATGCGGAGCGCGTTGTGCTCTTGAACGTCGGCAGCGCGGTGACCTTTACCGTCGGCGCGGAAAGCGAAGGCGAGATCATCGACGTCGTTTCCATGCAGTAAGGCTGCTTTGTCTGCAATCGCATAAAATGCAAAGCAACGCGCCCGCCTCTTTTGAGGCGGGCGCGTTTTAGTGTGTTAATAGAACATTTTTCCCTTTTGCCAGTCGGAAAAAATCGTGAAATAGAGTAAATCGCTACGCAGAAATTTGCCATTTCATTGTAGGGGCGGGGCTTAAGTGCCCGCCCGCGAGAAAGTAGGATTTTGAAAGTGTTTGAGGGTGATAACAGACTTCCAATTTTCAGGATAGCCGATACTTGTTTCCATGCCACCACCGCCCTCGGGCGGGCACAGAGACCCGCCCCTACGGCAGAAAACTTTATCTTTCATCACAGCCGAAAGACGACGCAAGCCTCCCCTTTCTTTAAGAAAAGTACGATTTACTTTTTCAATACGCTTACGCGCCCGCCTCATAAAGAGGCGGGCGCGTTGGTTTGCCTGCATTTATTCCACATAAAATTCCGCGAAGTCGTCGAGCCGCAGGCAGGCGAGCCTCCCGCCGAACACGGCGCCGCAGTCAATGCAGAAATTGTTTTGGCAGCGGTAGATTTTCGGTGCGCCTGCCAAACACATGGTCGGCGTGTGCCCGACAACAAGATATGTGTTTGCATCGTCAAAATAGCGTTTGGAAAGGTTCGTCCCCGCCCACACAAGGTCAAATGCGGAATAGGCGGTCAGCGGCTTGCCGGGATGAAAATTCCCAAGCCCCGCGTGGACGAGCACAAAGGCGTTTTTCCCCGCCTCGGCAGTCTCGTAAAGCGGTAAGTCGCAGAGAAAGTCCAGCAGATCCGCACGTGCGTCCTTGCCGAGCTTTCGAAACCCGCGCAGGGTCGTCTCGCCGCCGTTTTGCAGCCATTCCTGCAAAGCGGCAAAATCTTCGGCGCGCAAATGCGTTTCGGCGTTTTCCTCGGTCACATCCACGGTAAGGCGGGCAAGCGCCTCACGCGCCATCAGCTCATGATTGCCAAGGATCGGGTACACGTTTGCGCGCGCGGCGACATCCTGCAGCACCTCGACAGGCGCCGGCCCGCGGTCTACCATATCACCAAGAATATACAGCGTGTCCGCGTCGGAAAAGCGGATCGTTTCAAGCATTTGCAGATATTTCTCATATTCCCCGTGGATGTCGGACATGCAGTAAAGCACGCCCCCGCCCCCTTTCTAAGGCAAAAATAAAGCGGAGAAGCAAAGGGTTCTCCGCTTGACTGTTGTTGAAAGCAACTACGCATACGGCATCATACCATAACAGGATAAACAGATGCGGCAATCCCGCCGCATCGGAGCAGTCCTCTTGCGGTGCCCAAAATTTGCCACGCTTGGAGCGCGGGCAAATTTTGACCGCTTCGCCATCCTCGCCTTGCTTTTTCCGCCACCGACGGCGCTTCGGCGACGATGCCCCGGCGAGGGTTCTCCGGCTCAAACAGTCCACAGGACTGTTTGATCTCCTCTCCTGCGCTTTTTATAGGAAAAGGATTTCGCGTCCTGCGGGACGCGACCAAAGGCTCTGCCTTTGGATTCCGCCGCCTTTTGTAAAAGGCGGGCGAAAACTTTTATAGAGCTTTTCCTAGAAATATTTTTCTATATGCAGTTTCCGCATATTCCCTATTCTCCGGCTCGCATACGCCGTTTATTTTTTCATCTTCATCGAAATGTCAAACGCATGCACGGAATGTGTCAGCGCGCCGAGCGAGATGATGTCCACGCCGGTCTTTGCGACTTCGGCGAGATTTTCGAGTGTGATGCCGCCGGACGCCTCGGTTTTCGCCCTGCCGCCGATGATCTGCACCGCCTCGCGCATTGCGTCGTTCGACATATTGTCCAGCATAATGATGTCCGCGCCCGCCTCTACGGCTTCACGCACCTCGTCAAGATCGCGCGTTTCCACCTCGATCTTCACCATGTGCCCGAGCTTTCCGCGTAAGGTTTCCACCGTTTTCGCAATACCGCCGCCCGCGTCAATGTGATTGTCCTTGAGCATGGCGCCGTCCGAAAGGTTGAAGCGGTGGTTTTTGCCGCCGCCGCAGACCACGGCATATTTTTGCAGTGCGCGCATCCCCGGCAGGGTCTTGCGCGTATCGGTGATCTGCGCATTCGTCCCGCGCACGAGCTCCACCGCGCGCGCCGTGGCGGTGGCGATCCCCGACATATGTTGTAATAAATTGAGTGCCGTGCGCTCGCCCTTCAAAAGCAGAACCGTCTTGCCCGAAAATTCGGCGATCACATCGCCTACGGCGATTTTTTCGCCGTCATGCTTGTATATTTTTGCAGAAAAGCTGTCGTCGAGCAGCTCGAACGTGCGCAGTGCAACATCCAGCCCGCACAGCACGCCGTCCGCTTTGGCAACAAAATACGCTTCATTGCGCTGATCCTCGGGCAGCAGATAGTCCGACGACACATCCAAATAATTGATGTCCTCTTTGAGCGCGCGCTCGATGATATCATCTACATAAAACTGCGGCAGTTTCATCCCTCGTCAACCTCCTTGAGAATGATATGTGCAACTGTGGCAAGGCTCAACGCCTCACAATAGTCGTGGGTGATCGCAAATTTGCCCGTTTGCAGGCGTCGAAGGATCGCATCCACGCGCTTTAATCCCGTATGCACCGCGCCGAGATCGGGAATGACGAAATACGCGCGCTGCATGATGGAACGGATCTCCGTGCGCATGCCCTTGGGCAGCGGCGCGCCGGAGACGTCGGGCGTGTGATCGGTCGGCACGACGTGCGCAAAGCCGCCTTCAACACAGCGTGCGATGTCCTGCGCTGCGCGTCTGCCGAACACCAGCGCCTCCAACAGCGAGTTGGAGGCAAGGCGGTTCTTGCCGTGCACGCCCGTGCAGGAGCACTCGCCGACGGCGTACAGCCGCGCAATGCTCGTGCGGGCGTCGAGATCGACCCCGATGCCGCCCATCAGATAGTGCTGGCACGGGAACACAGGGATAAGATCCGTTGTAATATCCACCCCGTGCTGCTTGCAGCCTTCATAGATGCCGGGGAAGCGGTTCAAAAGGAATTCCCTGCCGCGGTGGCGGATGTCCAGATAAAATGCATTGCTGCCGGTTTTGCGGCTTTCCATGATGATGCACTTGGAGACCACATCGCGCGGGGCAAGCTCCAAGCGCTGGTCATAGCGGTGCATAAAGCGTTCATGCTTGCAGTTGAGCAAGTACGCCCCCTCGCCGCGCACAGCTTCGCTGATCAAAAACTGCTCGCGGTCCGCACCGTTAAAGGCGGTCGGGTGGAACTGCACATAGCTCAAATTCCGTATGTTCGCACCGAGTGCATAGGCAAGGCGGATGCCGTCGCCCGTGGCGACCGCCGGGTTGGTGGTATATTTGTATACCCTGCCGATACCGCCCGTCGCGAGCACGCAGTAGTCGCAGAACACGGTGCAAGGCGTATCCTCGACGAGCATATCCGCGCAAAAGCCGCTTTTGACCTTTTGCAGGTCAAACACCATGGCATCCTCGCAAAGCGTAATATTTTTGCGGCGCTGCAATTCTTTTAACAGCTTGTCCACGATCTCCGCGCCCGTGGTGTCCTTATGGTGCACGATGCGCCGGCGGCTGTGCCCGCCCTCCAGCGTTTTTTGCAGCGTACCGTCGGGGTTCTTGTCGAAATCCACCCCGTAGGACATGATCTTACGCACGTCGTCGGGGCCTTCATGCACCAAAACGTTGACCGCATCGGGATCGTTTTTGTACTGCCCCGCGATCAGGGTGTCCTTATAATGCAGCTCGTAGCTGTCGTTCTCAAAGCTTAACACCGCCGCCACGCCGCCCTGTGCCAACGAGCTGTTGGAGAGCTTGCGGTCTTTTTTGGCAAGCACCAGCACCGAAAGCGTTTCGGGCAGCGACAACGCCGTGTAAAGTCCGCCGGCGCCTGCGCCGACCACTAAAACGTCATATCTTTGTTCCAAATCCATCACGACCGTATTTTAATTTTCGGCTTTTAAGCGGCGCACCATCAGCTTTGCCGCCTTGTAGATATCCCCGCACCCAAGCGTCAGCACCAGGTCGCCGTCTCCGGCGTTTGCCAGCACATAATCCGCCACCTCGTCAAAGGTATCAAACCAGACCGAGCCCGGGATCTTAGCCGCAAGCTGCTCGGTGCGCACGCCGTAGGTATTGCGCTCACGCGAACCCATGATCTCGGTCAGCACGCATTTGTCGGGAATGCGCAGCACCTCGGCAAAATCGTCCATGAGCATATAGGTGCGCGAATAAGTAAACGGCTGAAATACCGCCCACACGCGGCGGAAATCCATCTGCATCGCCGCCTCCAGCGTCACGCGCAGCTCTGCGGGATGATGGGCGTAATCGTCCACGAAGGTGATCCCGCGGTAGGTGCCGAGGTTTTCAAACCGCCGCCCCGCGCCGCCGAACGCTTCCAAGCCCCGCCGCGCCGCATCGAAATCGGCGCCCGCGTACACGGCTGCGGCGAGCGCCGCAAGTGCGTTTAACACATTGTGCTTGCCCGGTACGGCGAGTGTGACGCGCCCGAGGACTTTCCCGCCGTGCACCGCGTCAAATGCGTAAAACGCGCCGCGCACGGTGGAAAGATTCGCGGCATACCAATCGTTTTTCTCCGAAAAGCCGAAGGTGATCTTCGTCTTTTCTCCCACGCCCTCTAAAGCCTTTCGGGTGTTTGCGTCGTCGCCGTTGTAAATGACCGCATCCGTCGCCATGTCCGCGAAGCGGTGAAAGCTGTGGATGAGGTTTTCAAGCGTTTTGAAATAATCAAGATGGTCCTCATCGATATTGAGGATGACCGCCACTGAGGGCGAAAGCGACAGGAACGTATCTTTGAATTCGCACGCCTCGCAGACGAACAGATCGCTTTTCCCGACACGGCCGTTCGCACCGATCTTAGGCAGCTTGCCGCCGATGACCGCCGATGGGTCAAGCTCCGCCTCCAAAAGCATCTGTGTGAGCATGGAGGTCGTGGTGGTCTTGCCATGTGTGCCGCAAACGCCGATACAGCGCTTGTAAAGCCGCGAGATCGCTCCGAACAGCTCGGCGCGCTCAAAGGTCGGCACGCCGCTCGTCCTTGCGGCGACAAGCTCCGGGTTGTCCGGCAGGAGGGCCGCCGTGTATACCACCATCTCGGCGTCGCCGATATTCTCGGCGCGCTGCCCCATAAAAACGGGAATGCCCAGCGCCTTGATGCGCTCGAGCGTATCGCCCGGGTTATTGTCCGACCCGGAAAGCTGATAGCCTTCGCTGTGCAGGATCTCGGCAAGCGGGCACATGCCGCTGCCGCCGATGCCGATGAAATGGATGCGCCGGACTTTTTTGAGCAGGGTGTCGATGTTCTGCATCGCCGTACCTCCCAATGTATATTCTTTCCTTATTATATTGCAAAGCGCGAAAAAATTAAACCCCCAATCGGAATTTATCACAATAAAATTCGCGTCCACATAATATACTTTAGAAACCGTTAAAAGGAGTGCTGTTCTTTGGCGCGCATCATTTTGATCGGCGGCGACCGCCGCAGCCTTTATTTAAGCGACTTCCTCTCCCGCAAGGGGTATCTTACATATGGCTTTGCACAAAGCCCCGGCGAGCCGCTGGCTTTGCTTTGGGACGCGCTGCAACAGCCTTATGTGGCAGTGATTTTGCCGCTGCCGGCGACCAAGGACGGCGTGCATGTGCACACGCCCCTTTGGGACGGCGCGCTGCCGTTTGCATCTTTACAAGGGAGGCTGCGCCCCGGCGCGGCAGTGCTCGGCGGACAGCTTCCAAACTCGCTTTCGGAACAGCTCCTTGCAGACGGCGTGCCGTATACGGATTATTATGACGAACAGGTTATCGTGCGCAACGCCGATCTGACCGCCAAAGGCGTTATGCGCGTGCTCGGCGAGCACACGGACCGCCCGCCCGACACGCTGCGGTTCGTCGTTACGGGGTTCGGCAGAGTGGCAAAAGCAACCGTCCGGGAATTGCAAGCGCACGGCGGCAAAGTCCTTGTTGCCGCGCGAAACCCCCTCGCCCTTCGCACCGCCGCCGAAAGCGGCGCCGACACCGTACCGCTCTGTACGTTTTTGGAAAAGCCCGCGGATTTTGACGTGCTCGTCAACACCGTGCCCGCCACACTTTTTGATGCGGCGGTCCTTTCTAAAACGCCCAAAGACGCCCTGCTCATCGACGTCGCCTCCGCGCCGTTCGGCTTGGATTTTGAGGCCGCTGCGGCGTGCGGGCTACAGGCGATCAAGGCGCAGTCTTTGCCGGGAAAATACTTTCCGGAGGCGGCGGCGCAGATCTTGGGTGAGAAAATTCAAAGTCTCTTGTAAGGGAGGGAAAACCCATGTCCGGGAATCGTTTGGGTTTCGCCATGTGCGGCTCCTTTTGCACGTTTCACCGGGTGATTCCCGAGATCGAGCGGCTCAAAAACGCAGGATGGGATATTCAGCCGATCATGTCTCAAACTGCTTACGCTACCGACACGCGCTTCGGCAAGGCGGCGGATTTTGCGGAAAAAATTGAAAGCATAACGGGAAAGCCCGTTTGGCACACCGTATATTCGGCGGAGCCTATCGGGCCGAAAAAGCTTTTGGATCTGCTGGTCATTGCCCCCGCTACGGGAAATACGCTCGCAAAGCTTGCCAACGGCATCACCGATACCGCCGTCACGCTCGCGTGCAAAGCGCATCTGCGAAATGAGCGCCCCGTGCTTTTAGCGGTCTCGACCAACGACGCACTCGGCGCTGCGGCAAAGAACATAGGCGTCTTGATGAATGCAAAACACATGTTCTTTGTCCCCATGCGGCAGGATGCGCCGGAAGACAAGCCGAATTCCGTGGTCGCAGATTTCACAAAAATCCCCGAAGCGGCGGAAGCCGCAATGGAAGGGAAACAGTTGCAGCCGATCTATTGCTGACTGTTCGCCGTATGGGATGTTTTATGGGAATGTCTCATGCGGCTTTGATTGGCGCCGTCAATTCGCTGAATTGACGGCGCTTTTTTTATGCGTTTTGACGGATTTTGTGAAGCGCAGTAAAATACATAGAAATCCCGCTCACGGTGTGCTAAAATAAGTTTATATATGCGGAAAAATCCTTCCGCGAGGCGAAATACCGAATCTGTAAGGGAAAGGACAACGGGCACGGCTGCCCGAGAACTGCCATGGCTTTTATTGAAATGAAAAACGTCACCAAAACCTATCAAATGGGAGAGGTGGAGATCAAGGCGCTCGACGAGGTCGGATTCGCCGTGGAGAAAGGCGAATTCGTGGTCATTGTCGGCCCCTCCGGTGCGGGCAAAACCACGATCTTGAACATCCTCGGCGGCATGGACACCGCCACCTCGGGCGAGATTTATGTGGACAACGAGGCGGTCAGCAGCTTTGACGAAAAGGCGCTGACCGCATATCGCCGCGACGATGTGGGCTTTGTATTTCAGTTTTATAACCTTGTGGGCAATCTCACGGCGTTCGAAAATGTGGAGCTTGCCCTGCAGATCTCCAAAAACCCCTTAAGCGCAAAAGCCGTTTTGCAGGAGGTAGGCTTGAGCAATCGTCTGGACAGCTTTCCTGCCCAGCTTTCCGGCGGTGAGCAGCAGCGCGTTTCCATTGCGCGCGCGCTTGCGAAAAACCCGAAGCTTCTGTTGTGCGACGAGCCCACGGGCGCGCTTGACTACATCACGGGCAAATCCATTTTAAAGCTCTTGCAGGACACCTGCCGTGAAAAGGGCGTGACCATCATCGTCATCACCCACAACCTTGCCATCGCCCCCATGGCGGACAAGGTCATCAAGGTCAAAAACGGCAAGATCGATCAGATCTTGATGAACAAGCGTCCGACCCCTGTTGAATATATTGAGTGGTAAAGGAAGTTCGCAATGACAAAAGGTTTGAGAAAGGATTTTCGCAGGTCGATCCGCAAAAGCTTCAGCCGCTTTCTGTCGATCCTGCTGATCTCCGCGCTCGGCGTTGCGTTCTTCGCGGGTGTGCGCACCGCCGCACCCGCCATGGAAGCGTCGGCGGACGCCACGTATGACAGCCAGAATCTCATGGACATCCGCGTGCTCGGCACCCTGGGGATGACCACGGAAGATGTGGCTGCATTTTTAGGGCTGGAGGGCGTAGAGGATGCGGAAGGCATCTACACCGCCGATTATCTTTGCGAAACCGAAGGCGCGTCGGTCGTCGTGAAGGTATCCTCCATGACCAACCGCATCAATTTGGTGCGTGTCACCGAAGGGCGCTATCCCGAAAGCTATGACGAATGTATCGTCGATCAGGCTTTTCTGGATGCTTCGGGCTATGCTTTAGGCGATACGGTGCGTCTGCGCACCGGCACGGAGGACAGCGTTTCCGACATGCTCGCGACCGACGAATACCGCATCGTCGGCGTCGGTGAGAGCGCCTATTATATGGATTCAGACCGCGGCACCGCCTCCATCGGTGACGGCACGGGCGACGGGATGATGGTCATCCCGAAAGAGGCGTTTACCGAAGGGATCTTTTCCGAGGTGCTCGTGCGCATCATCGGCGCCGATACGCTCAACTGTTTTTCCGACGAATATGCCGATCTGTTGGCAAACGTGACCGCCAATATCGAAGCCATTGAACAAGGGCGCTGCGAGGTGCGCCTTCAGCAGTTCCGCGAAGACGCGGACGACCAGCTGAACGACGCGCGCTATGAATACCAGCAGCAAAAGGACAAGGCGATGCGCGATCTTTCCGCTGCATATCAGACGCTTGCGGCGTCTGAGGCGGAACTGGAAAACGCGCAGCTCGAGATCGACCAGACCCGCCAGCAGCTTCAAGATCTGCAAGCCCTGTTTGATGCAGGCGACCAGACCATTGACGCCAGCCGCGACCAGATCGCCGAAGCGCGCGCAACGCTGACGGATCTGGAGGAACAGAAGGCTGCCATTGAACAGCAGATCGCCGAGGACGAGGCGACCATTGCCGAAATGGAAGAACAGCTTCGTGCGGATGCGCCGTACATTTCCTCCGACGAATACTATCGGCGCAGTCTGGAGATCATTCAGGCGACCGCAACCGTAGAATACTATAAAAGTCAGCTGCCCTCGGTCGAGCGCAGCATTGCCGCCGTGGAGCAGCAGGTGGAAACCGCGGAAGCTTTTATAAACAACTACCCTGAGGCTGCAGCGGCCGCCCGCGAACGGATCGCCGCAGGCGAAGCGGAGCTTGTGGAAGCGGAAAAGCGTGTGCAGGACGGCGAGATCGAGCTGGAACGCGCTAAAGAGGATTATGCGGTCGCCGAAGCGGACGCCGAAGCGGAGCTCGCCGCTGCGGAGGAACGTCTGCAAAACACAGAGGATGAGATCAACAACGTAGAAACCCCGCAGTGGTATGTGCTGGACCGCACATCCGTACCGAGTTACGCTTCTTTCCAAAATGATACCGAAAGCATCCGCGCCGTCGGTACGGTGTTCCCGATCATCTTCTTTCTTGTAGCGGCGCTCGTATCGCTCACGACCATGACCCGCATGGTCGAGGAGGAGCGCACCCAGATCGGTACGCTCAAAGCGCTTGGCTACGGCAAGCGCGCGATCCTCTCCAAATACATTTTCTACGCCCTGCTCTCTACCCTGCTCGGGGCGATCTTCGGGGCGGTGCTCGGCGAGGCGCTTCTGCCGAACCTGATCCTTCGGACCTATCGCCTTGTATACACAGGGCTTTCCGAAACCGTCTTTACCATTCACATTCCCAACGCAGCGATCGCCGCTGTTCTTTCTGTGCTGGCGACCGTAGGCGGTGCGGCTATCGCCGGCGGGCGTGTGCTCGCCGAAAGTCCCTCTGCGCTCATGCGGCCCGAAGCCCCGCAGACCGGCAAGCACATCGCACTTGAGAATGTCGATTTCATCTGGCTGCGGCTCAATTTTTCCCAAAAGGCAGCCTTGCGTAACCTGTTCCGCTATAAAAAGCGGCTGTTCATGACGGTGTTCGGCGTGGCAAGCTGTATGGCGCTTTTGCTTGTAGGCTTCGGCATCAGCGATTCCGTGGAACGGGTTCCTGACAAGCAATACGGCGATGTCTTCGCTTATCAGGGCACCGTCGGTACGGATACCTCGCTTTCGCGTGCAGAGCGGCGGCAGCTGCTTGCTAAGGTCGGCTCCGTACAGGGTGTTGCCGATTACCTGCAAGCGCGTTCCGTTGTCACCTACGCACAAACGGATGCCGGTGAGGCCACGGCTTATCTCATCGTGCCGCAGGACACCGCAAAATTCAACGAATATGTCCGCTTGCAGACGCGCGTCACCAACGAGCCCTTTGGGCTTACCGATGACGGCGTGCTTATCACCGAGAAGTTCGCGAAGCTTTTGGACGTGCAGGTCGGCGACATGATCACCCTCAAGGATGACAAGACCGCCGTGCCCGTAGGTCAGGTGCGTGTGGCGGGCATCGTGGAAAACTATTTGAACCACTACATTTACATGACGCCGAACGTCTATCAGGCGCTTTACGGCGAGACCGCCACGCTCAATGCGGCGCTCATCAAGACCGAGGCAGGTGCGGATTCCGATGCCGTCGCCGCTAAGATCCTCGAGATCGGCGGGGTGACCTCCGTCACGATGAACACCACCGCCGAGCGGCAGGTTCAAACGATGCTCGACAATCTGACCGTCATCATCGCCGTGCTGATCGTTGCGGCAGGGCTTTTGGCGTTCATTGTGCTTTACAACCTCAACAACATCAACATCACCGAACGCCGGCGAGAGCTTGCTACGCTCAAGGTGCTGGGCTTCTATAACCGCGAGCTTGCCGCCTATGTCTACCGGGAGAACGTCATCCTGACGCTCACGGGCACGGTCTTGGGGATCGGGCTCGGCTTCCTGCTGCACTGGTTCGTCATGCGCACCATCGCGACGGACATCGTCATGTACAGCGTGGAGATCGCCCCGCTCAGCTGCCTTTGGAGCGTGCTCATTACCCTGGGCTTCTCCGTGATCGTAAACTGGCTGATGTATTTCCGCCTGAAAAAGATCGACATGGTGGAATCCACGAAGAGTGTGGAATAATTTTCCCCTCCCTTTTCCCCGTTTTCTTGTGAAAACTGCCATATTGCTTTTTTTGCGGAATTTAGGTATACTGAAACCACAACGAAACGGCGTGTGCGACTGACGGGAAAACGCAGACAAACTGCGGTGGAGCACACAGCCGAATATATGCCGACCGTCTGGGCGATCTTGCAAAACGCAGGGTTGCCCTTTTTGTTTTGCAGGAATGATCTTCATGGGAGTGAACAACATGGATTTCAAACAGTGGGAAGGCTTTCGCCGCGGCGAATGGAGCGAAAAGATCGCCGTGCGCGATTTCATCCAGCAGAACTACACGCCTTACACGGGCGACAGCGCATTTTTGGAAAAGGCGACCGCCCGCACCAAGGCGCTGGCGGACAAATGTGCGGCGCTAATGCAAAAAGAGCGTGACAAAGGCGGCGTTTTGGACGTGGACACCGAGCACGTCTCGTCGCTCGTTACCTATGACGCGGGCTATATTGACAAAGACAACGAGCTGATCGTCGGCCTGCAGACCGACGCGCCGCTGCGCCGCGGGGTAAACCCGTTCGGCGGGATGCGTATGGCGCGCAGTGCGGCTGCGGCTTACGGCTACAAGCTTTCGGACTCGATCGAGGAGATCTTCAGCTTTAAAACCACCCACAACGACGGCGTGTTCCGCGTGTATACCGACGAAATGCGCGCGGCGCGGCACATCGGGCTTTTGACGGGGCTTCCCGACGCCTACGGGCGCGGGCGCATCATCGGCGACTACCGCCGTGTGGCGCTGTACGGCGTGGATGTGCTCATTGCCGAAAAGAAAAAGGATAAGCAGAAAATCGGACAGGGCAACATGGATGTGGACGCCATCCGCCAAAGCGAGGAGCTGTACCAGCAGATCCACTTCTTAGAACTGCTCAAGGAAATGGCAAAGCTGTACGGCTACGACATCAGCGCGCCCGCTTCGAACGCGCGCGAGGCGATCCAGTGGCTGTATTTCGGCTACCTTGCCGCGATCAAGGAGCAAAACGGCGCGGCGATGTCCTTGGGGCGCACCTCGACATTCCTGGACATTTATATCGAACGCGACCTGCGAAACGGCACGCTGACCGAAAGCGGCGCGCAGGAATTGATGGACGACTTCGTGCTGAAGCTGCGTATGGCGCGGCACCTGCGCACGCCCGAATACAACGAGCTGTTCGGCGGCGACCCGATGTGGATCACCGAAAGTGTCGGCGGGCAAGGCTTGGACGGCAGGCCGCTTGTCACAAAGAATTCCTACCGCGTGCTCAACACGCTGTATACGCTCGGCCCCGCGCCGGAGCCGAACCTGACGGTGCTTTGGTCGGAGAAGCTGCCCGCGCCGTTTAAGACGTTCTGCGCGCGTGTCTCGGTGGACACCGACGCCATTCAATATGAAAACGACGACCTGATGCGCCCCATCTACGGCGATGATTACGCTATCGCCTGCTGTGTCTCCGCCATGCAGGTGGGCAAACAGATGCAGTTTTTCGGCGCGCGCTGCAATCTTGCGAAGCTGCTGCTGCTGGCGATCAACGGCGGCTATGACAATGTGTTCGACCAGCATGTCGGCCCGCAGATGGAGCCCCTTTCGGGCGATACGCTCGACTATAATGAAGTTGCGGGACGTTTTTCCGTTTACCTTTCGTGGCTTTGCAGGCTGTATGTCAATACGATGAACGTCATCCACTACATGCACGACAAATACGCCTATGAAAAGATCCAAATGGCGCTGCATGACACCGACGTTACGCGCTTTATGGCGTTCGGCGTAGCAGGGCTTTCCGTTGCGGCGGACAGCCTTTCCGCGATCCGTTATGCCAAGGTGCACCCCGTGCGCGACGAGGCGGGGCACATTGTGGACTTCGTGACCGAGGGCGAGTTCCCGACCTACGGCAACGACGACGACCGCGTGGACGCCATTGCCAAAAAGCTTTTGGAGGACACCATCACAGAGCTTCGCAAAACGCCGACCTATCGAAACGCCATCCACACGCTGTCGGCGCTGACCATCACCTCCAACGTCGTGTACGGCAAAAAGACCGGCGCCACACCCGACGGCCGCAAAAAGGGCGAGCCGTTCGCGCCGGGCGCGAACCCGATGCACAACCGCGAGAAAAACGGCGCGCTCGCTTCCTTGAATTCCGTGGCAAAAATGCCGTATGACGCTTGCCGCGACGGTATTTCCAACACCTTCTCCATCGTGCCGCAGGCGCTGGGCAAAACACAGGAGGAGCGTTCAGAAAACCTGGTCAGCGTGCTCGACGGCTATTTCAAGCAGCACGCGCACCACATCAACGTCAACGTCCTCAACCGCGAAATGCTGATGGAGGCATACGAAGACCCGACAAAATACCCGAACCTGACCATCCGCGTTTCGGGCTATGCAGTCAACTTCCATAAGCTCTCGAAAGAGCAGCAGCGCGAGGTCATCATGCGCACGTTCCACAGCGCGATATAAAACCGCAATAAACCGGCCCCGTCCCTTGGCAGCGCCAAAGGACGGGGTCGGTTTTCTGTATTCCTTATATTGAGCCGCTTACCCGCGCAGCTCTTTGCTCGCCATTTCGGGATAGTCGCTCATCACGGCATCCGCGCCGATACAGGCGAGCCGCCGCCCCTCGGGGGGGGGGGTGGATCGGCCATAATTCCCCGGGGAGGGATTATGATCCGGC
>CAKMIX010000018.1 GCA_927362715.1 uncultured Clostridia bacterium
GGTTGAAAACCGCATATTTTGTGGGGCGGCCGCCACAAAAAAAAAAACCCGGGGGGTGTTTTGTTGAAGCCCGCCGGTGGTTTTGCTTCTAATTTTTCGTTTCCGCTTGCAAAAACACGTACCTCTTTTTGCAGCGCACACATGACAGCGCTATTGCTTGCGGAACCGTTTGCAGAATCTCCAAAATGTATGTATCCTCTCTGCGTGAAAACCAACAAATGATCAAGAAGCACAAATCACGCCGAGGATGCAATTGACAAGCCAAACAACTTTACACGATTCGCTTGCCGCTTACAAAAACGGCACTGATGCGCACATCGTCGTCAAACAGCAGCAGATCCGCATCGCAGCCCGCCGCGATCTTTCCTGTGTGGTCGTCGATCCCGATCACCCGCGCGGGTGTAAGGCTTGCCATCTTTACACAGTCGCAAAGCGGGAGCCCGAGCTTTTTATACAGATTGCGCACCAAAAGGTCGCAGGTCGCCACCGACCCCGCAAGGCACGAGCGGTCGGCAAGCAGCATCACGCCGTCCGTGTAGACGACCGCCATGCCGTTTTCCTGCACGAACTCTTCGCCCTCCTGCATCTGCGTCGCGGCAAACTCCAGCCCGTCGGTGATGACATACATTTTGTCCGCGCCCTTGCATTTGTAGATCAGCCGCAAAACGCCCTCGGGCTGGTGGCGCAGGTCGGCAATGACCTGCGTGGTCACATCGTCGTTGACGAGCGCCGCCTCCACCGTTCCCGCGTGGCGGAATACACCGACCTTGTGGCAGGAGGTACAGGCGTTATACAGGTGCGTGACGTCCGAATACCCGTTTCGGAACGCCTCCTGCGCGATGTCATAATCCGCCGTGGAGTGCGCCACGGATGCCACCGCGCCGTGCTTGCGGATGAGCTCCCCGAGCGCCATGCCGCCCTTCACTTCGGGCGCAGCGCCCATAATCTTGATCCCGTCCCAGTAAGAGAGCAGATCCTCACAGTCCCACTCGTCAGGCACCAGGATGTTTTCAGGGCTTTGCGCGCCGCACATGTTCGGCGAGAGGAACGGCCCCTCCAAATGCACGCCGAGGATGTGTACGTTGTCCGTCGCGCTCTGTGCCTCGCGGATGCCGTCCATCGCGGTTTTGAGCTGCGCGATGGGCGCGGCAAGTGTCGTCGGCAGAATGGAGGTCGTCCCGTAGCGCGCGTGCGCTTCGCACATGCGCACGACAGCATCCTTGCCGCCCATGGCGGAATATCCGCCGCCGCCGTGCACATGCAGGTCTATAAAGCCCGGCGAAAGGTATTGCCCGCCGCCGTCGAGCACCTCGGCGCCCTCGGGACAGGAGACGTGCGCGCCGACCTCTGCGATCTTGCCGTCTTTGACGAGGAGTTCGCCGGGAAACACGTTGTTTTCCCCAATGATTTGAACATTTTTTATATGCAGCATCATAATAGGAAATGCTCCTTTCGTTATGTCAGTTTTGCTGTTATACAAAGGATCTCGCCCTTGTCTGTAATATCCGCTATCCCGTAATCCCCGGCGTGCACACTGCCCGGGCACAGGTAGTAAATGCCGTTCTTGTATTCTGTACGCGGGATATGCGTGTGCCCGTGCAGCACCAGATCCGCGTGCAGGCGCTCGGCTTCTTCTTCGAGCATTTGGAACCCGTGCTTGACAAATCGTGTATGCCCGTGCAGCGCCAAAATGCGCTTCCCGCCCAAAAGCACCAGCTCCTCTTTGGGCAGCTGGGAGTAAAAATCGCAGTTCCCCGCGAGCGCCGTGACCTTTTTGTCCCGACAAAGCTGTTGTATATTCGGAGACAGAAAATCCTCCTCCCCGTCGCCGAGAAAAAAGACCGCATCCGCCTCGCGGTGCAGGCGTAACGCACGTTCAAGTGCGTATCGGTCGCGGTGCGAATCCGATAGCACCAGCAAACGAAGCATAATATCTGCCTCCCGTTCATAGGTATTTGTATGACAAGTATATCAAATCGGTGAGGTGTTTGCAATGCAGGATAACGGATTTTTGGATAAAATGATCGGGGAAATGAAAGCCAAAGGCAGCAAAAAGGAAGTAGAAGATTATCTCATGCAGCAGTTGAGTCCTGCGCAGTCCAAAAAGCTCCAGGAGGTGCTGTCGGACGAAAACGCCGCGCGCGCACTGCTGCAAACACCGCAGGCGCAAAGCCTTATGCGCAAGCTGATGGGGGAGAATGCGGATGGACACGAACAGCATCAGTGAGCTTTTGAATTCCGTCAGCCCCGAAGAGCTCGAACGGCTCAAAAGCGTGGCGCAGAATCTGATCAGCTCCGGCGCGGTGGGCGGGGGAAAAGGACAAAACGAAAATTCTTCCAAACCGTCCGCCGCGTCGGGAAAGACAGGCGGGGGTATGTCCTCGCTGTTTGGCGAGGATCTCACGAAAACGCTTGCGACGGTAGCGGGGCAGATGGGCAAAGAGGATGATCGAACGCGGTTTATCCATGCGCTTATGCCCCTGCTTTCCGAAGAGCGGCGGCAGAAGGCAGAGGAAGCCATGCGGTTCCTGCGCCTTATGGATGTGCTTCCGCTTTTGAAGGGGTTGTTCTGACATGCAGGAGTACACTTATGATGAACTGCGCCGGATGCAGGAAAAGGCGCTCGAACGTGTGCGCAGTATGCAGCAGCGCGCACAGCAGTATGTAGAGGAGGACAATCGCGCCGCAGCCCAAAGACGCCCGCAGAATACAGACGAGCGCAAACCGCTTGCACAAAATGCGGCGGCGCCAAACCGGCAGCCGCAGAAAAAGCCGCCGTCCGGCCGCATCAAAATGCCGTTGAACCTGCCGGAAAACCGGGACCTGACCTATCCGAGCTTCAAGGAATATTTCGAGCCCGAAACACAGAAGGCGAAAGTGCAGACCGAACAGAGCACCAAAGCGAACCTGCTTGACGACGTTCTGCGCGAGCCGGATGAAGCGATGCTGTTTTCCCTGCTGCTGCTCCTCAAATCCGAGGGTACGGACGAATCGCTGTTGATGGCGCTTCTGTATATCATGTCGTAAGAAAAGCAGGCAGTCCGTTTTCACGGACTGCCTGTTTCTTGCGTTACGGCGTCATGCCGTAAGCTTTCCTGCGGCATTTTTCCGTTCGGAAAGCATGCCGCAGGCTTCCAAAACGCTAAAGACGATTATCCCAACCGTCAGTACGGTTTTCAAAAAGCACAAAATTTGTAAGATCTGCGTGCCTGCGCGCACAAGGCGCAGATCGCGTAAAAACTGCTCCATATCGTTCCCCACTACACATCAAATTTACAAAGCGTTTTGCGGCGCGCTCACAAGCACCGCGTGCGCAATGGACGGGATGCTTTCCCCCTGCAAGGACGAGGTCTGCGACATCAGCGCCCCCGTCGCCACCAAAACCACGCGCTTTAATTCTCCGGCGGTCACACGGCGCAGGATATAGGAATTGAATACCGAGCCCGCGCACCCGCAGCCCGAGCCGCCCGCGTGTACGTCCTGCGCCTTCAGGTCATACAGCAGCAGCCCGCAGTCCGCGTGCCGGTCACCGAGATCTACACCGTGGTCTTTCTGCAAAAGCTCCTTTAAGAGTTTTGTCCCCACAAGACCCAAGTCGCCCGTTAAGATCAGATCGTAATCCTGCGGCGTGCTGCCCGTGTCGTTGAAAAAGTCCGCAATGGTCTGGGCTGCGGCAGGCGCCATAGCCGCACCCATGTTGTTCGCATCCTTCACGCCTAAGTCAACGATCCGACCGAACGTGACCGCCTCCACACAGGGCTTATCGGGTGTGGTCGCCCCCACGACGCTCGCGCCTGCGGCGGTCGCCGTGCGCTGTGCCGTGGGCGGACGCTGACCGCCGTATTCCAAAGGCTGGCGGAACTGCCGCTCCGCCGAACAGAAATGCGAGGAGGTCGAAGCAACCGCCACGCCCGCCGCTTTCGTGTCTACCAGAACACTTGCAAGCCCTAAGGAGAGCGACATGGTCGAGCACGCCCCGTACATCCCCAAAAACGGGATGTTCAGCTCCCGCAGCCCGAACGATGTGCCGATGCACTGGTTCAAAAGGTCTCCCGCGAGGATGAAATCCACTTCGGCAGGCGTTTTGCCCGCTTTGTCGAGCGCGCGGATGACCGCTTCGCGCTGCAGGGTGCTTTCCGCCTTTTCAAACGAAATTTCCCCGAGCGTATCGTCCGTGTAGATGTGGTCGAATTCGGCTTTCAGCGGACCCTCGCCCTCGGTTTTACCGACGACGGCGGCGTTGCCGATAATGGACGGGCGCGTCGGAAGGTTCAGCGTATATCTGCCTTGTCTTACTGCCATAAAAGCGCCTTCCCTTTAGTATAGCTTAAAAATATAGGCGATAAGCCCATAGATGACCGCCGCGAACGTGCCGTAGGCGATGACCGGCCCTGCAATGGAAAACAGCTTGGCGCCCGTGCCGAGCACACGCCCCTCTGCCTGAAACTCCATGGCGGGAGAGACGATGGAATTCGCAAAGCCCGTGATCGGCACGACCGTTCCCGCACCCGCCACTTTGGCGATCTTATCGAATACGCCGATGCCCGTGAGCACCGCCGTCAGGGCAATCAGCGTGACGGGTGTTGCCGCCTTCACGCCGTCCTCGGAAAACCCTGCGCGCGTATACAGCCACGTAAATACCTGTCCGAGCGTGCAGATGAGTCCCCCGATTGCGAATGCGCAAAACAGGTCTTTTGCTTTTTTCGAGGGCGGCGACGCCTTTTTGGTCATGGAATCGTATTCTTTTCCGGTGGTAGCCATTGCTTTTCACTCCTCATACGCTTAGATTGACCGAAAACCGTATGAAAATTCATAATTTGTCCATTGAAATATAGGAAAAAATCGGCTATGATTCAATATGGAATGATTTTGTGCCGGAAAGGAGCGCCGCGCGGACAGTCGCTGCGCGGGGAAGCTGTATGGAACTGATCGAAGTCAAGGATATTTATAAGATCTACAACCCCGGTGAAAATGAGGTGCGCGCGCTTGACGGTGTGACGCTTTCCGTTTCGCGCGGGGATTTTGTCGCCATCGTTGGGCAGTCAGGTTCAGGGAAATCCACTTTGATGAATATGCTGGGCCTTTTGGATATCCCCACAAGCGGGGAATACTATCTCGACGGGGAAAATACCTCCGACATGACCGATGACGAGCTCTCGGAGATCCGCAATAAGGAGATCGGCTTTATCTTTCAGGGCTTCAACCTGATCCCGAGCTTGACCGCACAGGCGAATGTCGAGCTGCCGCTTACGTATCGCGGCATGCCTGCCGCCGAGCGGCACAAGCTCTCGCTTTCGGCGCTGGAGCGCGTGGGGCTTGGGCACCGATTGACGCACCTGCCGAAGCAAATGTCCGGCGGCCAGCAGCAGCGCGTGGCGATCGCACGCGCGGTGGCGGCGCGCCCGCCCATCATCCTCGCCGACGAGCCGACCGGCAATCTTGACAGCCGTTCGGGTGCGGAGGTCATGAAAATTCTGCACGAATTAAACGACGAGGGGCGCACGGTCATTCTCATCACGCATGACAACGGCATCGCTGAAGAGGCAAAGCGCGTGATCCGTATCCAGGACGGCAAGGTTGTGGAGGATTACAGGCGTGAAGCGATTTCGTCAAATTCTTAAAATTTGACGGAAACATATTGTTTTTTGTTTGCGGTTCGTATATAATATATTCGTTTCGGCGGCGGGAAAACGCGCCGATATCGGAAGGGGAGATACTGTATGCCGGATCTGAACAAGACCATTCAGTTTTCCATCAAGGACGAGCACGAAGAGGCGATGCGCCAAACCATCGTCGCGGTGTATGAGGCGCTTCGGGAAAAGGGATACAACCCCATCAGCCAGATCGTCGGGTATATTTTGTCCGAAGACCCGACATATATCACGACCCATAACAACGCCCGCAGCCTGATCCGCCGGCTGGACCGCGATGAGCTTTTGCAGGCGCTTGTAAAAAATTATCTGCAAATCGGTTCGGACGGCAAGTAAGGAGTGAAGCGCATGGCACAGGAGAAACAGGCGAAACAGGAGAAAACGGAGAAGCCGGCAAAGCCGGCAAAACAGGATTTTTTGACCTATAAAGGCAAGCCTCTGGTGCGCAACGGCGATACGATCTATTACGGCAACATGTCGGACGATTACGTTATTATGCTGCGCATCACTTCGAAAAAGGATTTTGAAGGTTACGACTTAGCTTCTAAGGTCACGGTGCAGCTTTTAAGCACCGACCCGGATGCAAGCGCTAAGGAGCGCGTGATCAAAACCAGCGAGAAAAAAGGGCTGTTCGCCGCTATGGACATTGCTGAGATCTGGTTGGAGCGTGCGCTGCGCGGCTAAGAAAATGGATTGCCGCTCCTTAACGGGAGCGGCTTTGCTTTTTTATCGTGCTGTTTACAATTTTAAAACTGCGGGGGCGAAATTTTGCGCGTTTTTGATTTTGACAATACGATCTATGACGGTGAGAGCGGGCTGGATATTTTTCTGTTTTATCTGAAAAAAGAGCCGAAGCTGATCGCCCGCTATATCCCGAAGGTCGGTGAGGGCTTTGTGCGCTATAAAATGGGTAAGGTAGCGCTTAGTGAGGTCAAAAGCGAGTACGGCTATATCCTGCGGGAATGCTGCGCACAGTTAGACGATATTGATCAAAGCATCGTCGAGTTTTGGGACAAGCACGAAAAGAAGATCAAAAGTTTTTACTTAAAGATCCGCCGCGATGACGACGTGATCGTATCCGCCTGCCCTGAGGTGATGCTTTCGGAGATCTGCCGGCGCATCGGGGTGCAGCATTTCATCGGCACCGAGGTCGATCTGAAAACCGGCGAGATCGGCCGCCTTTGCTATCGGGAGGCGAAGATAACCGCTTACCGCGAGCAATACGGCGATGTGCCCATTGACGAGTTTTACACCGATTCCGTAAACGACCGTGCCATGATGGATATTGCCCGCGACGTCTATTTCGTGACGGGCGATCGTGTTGAAAAAATCAAGGCAGACGGGGTTTGGCTGAAAGACATAGAGCAGTAAAGGAGACGCCCATGAAAAAGATCTTAAAAATCGTCGCACTCGGCTTGAGCGCTGCCGGCGCGCTGATCGCTGTGCGCGCGGGTGTGGAGCTGCACCGTATCCTCAACGGCGAGATCCGTCTGCCCGACGGCTTTACCTATACCGCGCACAGCGGCTGCGAGGACACGGCGGACAATTCCATGGAGTTTATTGAAAAGGCGCTTGAACTCGGCGTCCCCGTCTTGGAAGTGGATGTCAGCGTGCGCAACGACGGTACGCCCGTCCTGCTGCATGCCGAAACGGCGGGCGACGATGAGGGCGTTTTGCTGGAGGATGCCCTGCGCCGTGTTGCCGAAGGCTCCGACAGCGTGCAGGTGAACCTTGATCTCAAGGCGTTTTCCAATATCCCTGCCGTATATGATACCGTCGTGCGCTGCGGCATGCAGTCGAGATGCTTCTTCACCGGCGTGACGGCGGATCATACCCAAACGGTCAAGATCGACGCGCCCGGTATTCCCTATTACCTCAACGCCGACCTCAATCGGTTCCAGCTTGAGGACCGCGCCTATTTGCGCAGTGTGGCGAACGAAGTACTGCGCAGCGGCGCGGTAGGGCTCAACTGTCACTACAACAACGCAAGCAAAGCGCTTGTGGAGGTGTTCCACGAAGAGGGCTTAAAGGTATCCTTCTGGACGGCGGACAACAAATTCGTGCAGCGCAATTTGCTGACTTTGTCGCCCGACAATATTACCACGCGCCGCCCGGTGCTGCTGCAATCCCTGCTCGAAGAGGAATAACCCGCATAGACTTTGAAAACGCATACAGCCTCCTTTGTCCGCATACATATAGAAGGACAAAGGAGGTCTGTTTATGAACGAGGGCAATACCAATAACCTGATGAAAATGCCGCACAGCGTCGTGCTGGAGGATCGGCGTCGGCTGACGGTTTCGGGCGTTTCCGATGTAGACAGCTTTGACGAACAGATGATCGTTGTGTTTACGGAGCTTGGCGAGCTGACCGTCAAGGGTGCGGACCTGCACATCAGCCGATTGAGCCTTGAAATGGGCGAGCTCGCGGTGGAGGGCGACATCGCTTCGCTTTCCTACGCTGAGCAGTCCAAGGAAAGCCGCGGCTCGTTCTTTAGCCGGGTGTTCCGCTGATGACCTATATCGCGGACGTCCCGCAGCAGGTGACAGCTTTTCTCTACGCTGTCGGCTTCGGTTTTTTGATCGGGCTGCTTTACGACGTGTTCCGTGCCGTGCGGCATGCAGTCTCCGACGGCAAAAAAGCGTTTTTTATCTCCGACGTGCTGTTTGCATTTTCTGCAGCGTTCCTGACCTTCCTGTTTGCGCTGACGGTGCACGGCGGCAGCGTGCGCGGGTATGTGCTGTTCGGTGAGCTGCTCGGCTTTTTAGCGTATTATTTCACTGTAGGGGTTCTCGTCATGCGGCTGTTCGATAAGGTCATCGCCGCCGTGCGCCGCTTTTTTCGTGTGATTTTGCGCTTTTTCTTGGCGCCGCTGAAGCGTTTTGCAGCGTTTTGCAAGCACTTTTTTGCAAAAAATGTTCAAAAAGCACAGAAAAAGTCGGAAACTTCGGTAAAAAAATCAAAAATGTACTTGCAAAGTGTGCGACACTTGTTGTATAATCAAAACGATAGAGTATCGTCCGAGGGCGAAGTATACGCACAAGCCGAAAGTGACGGAAAGAAACATCATGGCAAAACGAAAAAGAAAAAAGCAAAAACATAGCTTCATTCTTTCTCTGGCTCTGCTGCTTGCAGTAGGGTATTTTGTCATTTCTTTTGTCAGCACGCAGCTCGATATCCGGGAAAAGGAAAAGGAGGCTGCCGCGCTGCAGGAGCAGATAACGCAGCAGGTTGCCGAAAACGAGCGTTTGCAGGCAGTCGTGGACGGCGGCGACGAGTCCGAGTATATCGAGCGCGTCGCCCGTGAAAAGCTGGGATATGTTATGCCTGATGAAAAGGTATACTATGATATTACGCCGAGCAACTGACGCACGTTCGTTATAGCTTGGCAGGAGGAGACATATCGTTTCTATGGTCGAAGTTGGGGAAATTCTCGAAGGCAAGGTTACGGGACTTACGGGGTTTGGCGCGTTTGTTACGCTGCCGGGAAATGTGACCGGTATGGTGCACATTTCCGAGGTGTCCCAGTCTTATGTGAACGACATCCATGATTTCCTGCAGGAAAATCAAACGGTCAAGGTCAAGGTTCTGGATGTCACGCCTGAGGGCAAAATCAGTCTGTCCATCAAAAAGGCGAACCCGGCGCCCGAGGGCAAGCAGGAGCATCCGCGCCGCAGCGGTCCGCCGCGGCAGAAGAGCGCGCCGAACGTTTGGCGCGGGAATGAGACGCACCGCGAGGAGCCGCGCACCTTTGAGGATATGATGGCGCGCTTCAAGCAGGTCAGCGACGAAAAGATCTCCGACTTAAAGCGCGCGACCGACGGCGGCCGCCGCAGTTCTTACTCGAAGAAAAGATAATTTTGAAAATCAAGCGCGGGCAGGCGAGATCGCTTGCCCGCACGGTTTTGAAAGGGGATACCCATGCGCGAAATCCATGCTTCCGAAATTGAAAATACCGTCGCAAGGCTTTTGATCCAAGCGAATAAAGTCCTGCCCGGCGACCTGTGTGCATGCATAGTCGAAGCGGGAGAAAAGGAATGTGAACCCCTGCCGAAAAAAATCATGGACACGCTTTGTGAAAATCTGGACGCCGCGCGTAAGCTCGATGTGCCGATCTGTCAGGATACAGGGATGGCGGTGCTGTTTTTCGAGATCGGGCAGGATGTACACATCACAGGCGGTGATTTTGAAGCGGCAGTCAACCGCGGCGTTGCCAAGGGCTATACCGAGGGGCTTTTGCGCAAATCCGTGGTGCGCGACCCGCTTGACCGCGTGAATACCGAGGACAATACCCCCGCCGTGATCCATACGCGCATCGTCCCCGGCGAACACATTTCCATTGTCGCCGCGCCCAAAGGCTTCGGCAGCGAGAACATGAGCCGGCTTCGCATGTTCACGCCAAGCGCCAAAGCGGAGGATCTCATGGATTTCGTCGTGCAGGTCGTGAAAGACGCGGGCGGCAACCCCTGCCCGCCGATGGTTGTCGGCGTGGGCTTCGGCGGCGATTTCGAGTATTGCGCCTACCTTGCTAAAAAAGCGCTTTGCCGCCCTGTTTCCGAGCGCAACTCGAATCCGTTTTACGCCGATATGGAGCGCACGCTGCTCGAGCGCATCAACGCCTTGGGTATCGGACCGCAGGGCTTCGGCGGCAAAACCACGGCGCTGTGCGTCAATATCGAGACCGCGCCCACCCATATCGCGGGACTGCCAGCTGCCGTCAACATCGGCTGCCATGTCACGCGCCATGCGAAGGCAGTTCTATAAAAATTAGAGATTTTTAACAAAATTTTCAAATTCCGTCTTTATTCTTTGCCGAATGTGTGCTATACTGTTCTTGAAAACAAAGGCGGCAACGCCTTTGAATATATACAAAAGGGGATGTTGTAATGAACATTACCATTGTCGGCAGAAAATGCACACCCAGAGAATCCTTTAAGGAACACGCGGCAAAAAAGCTGCAAAAGGTGGAAAAGTTTTTCGGTTCGGAGGCAACCGCCAAAATCACGGCGACGGTTGAGAAAAACGCCAAAGTAGTTGAAATCACGCTCCAAAAGGGCGGCTTTATATTCCGTGCGCAGGAACGTGCGCAGGATCTGGAGGATGCGCTGGACGCCTGCGTGGACTCCCTCATTCGGCAGATCCGTAAAAATAAAACCAAGCTGGAGCGCCGCTTGCGCGAGGTGTCGTTTGACGAGGTGTTCAACGCGCCCGAAGCGGAGGAAGAGGAATTCGACATCGTGCGCACCAAGGCGGTGGAGCTTCGCCCGCAGAGCGCAGAAGAAGCGATCTTGCAGATGAATATGCTCGGGCACACGTTTTATATGTTCCTCAATGCGGATTCCGGTGCGGTCAATGTCGTGTACCGCCGCAAGGACGGCGGCTATTCGATCTTAGAGCCGCAGGCGGAAGAAGCATGATCCAATAAACAAACAGGCGGGTATCCATTCGGATACCCGCCTGTTTTGCTTAAATCGATCAAAGCATCATCATGTAATAGGAATAATCCGTGACTGCGGTGGAAAACACCACGCCGAAAATCACAAAAAAGATAATATAGAACAGAACAACAAAAACGACTTGCAGGATCACGGAGATCAGCGCCGCCATGCCGTAGGATTTCGCGCATTTCGGGCGCTCGTCACGTTCGACCAAGAACATGATCAGCCCCAAAACGGGGATGAAGAAACAGGCGATCCGCAGCCAGATGGACGGCTCATCGACCTTGACAGGCTGTGTCGGCGTGAATGCGCAGCCGCATTTCAGGCAGACGGCTGCATTGACATCGCACGGGTTGCCGCAGTGCTGGCAGTATTTCACGGGGGCACCGCCCGCGGCGTTGGCGCCGTACGGCGGTGCGGTGTTATAAACGGGGGCGTTTTGTGTAGGTGCGGCTTGCAGCGCCGCGCCGCAAACGGCGCAGAATGTATCGGTATCGCCGACAGCGTTGTGGCAGTTCGGACAAGTTTTCATATCGTTCACCTCGCGGAAATTTTCTACCGTCATTGTAGTATACGCCGCGAAAATTGTCAATAGAAATACATGTAAGATGAACCGCCCCGAGGCCGAGCCCCGGGGCGGTTTTGGTTTTAGCGTTTCCCGTCAGACGATTATTCTGCGTCCGGCGCGTAGAGGTCTTTGAGCTTAAGCAGGTGTGCGTACCGTGCTTTCGCAACGTCCTCCGATTCCTGGAAGAGAACCTTTGCGCGTTCGGGGAAGGAACGGGTCAGCGAAGAATAACGCGCCTCGTTCATCAGGAAGTCCTGATAGCTGGCAGAAGCCGGCTTGCTGTCAACGGTGAAGGGGTTCTTGCCCTCGGCCTTGAGCGCGGGGTTGTAACGGAACATATTCCAGTAGCCGCAGTCCACAGCCTTTTTCATCTCTGCCTGGCAGTTGACCATGCCGCCCTTGATGGAGTGCATCTCGCAGGGGGCATAGGCGATGATGATGGACGGGCCGTGATAGGCTTCGGCTTCCACCAGCGCCTTGATGGTCTGGTTCTGGTCGGCGCCCATGGCGATCTGTGCCACATACACGTAGCCATAGCTCATAGCGATCTCGGCAAGGCTCTTCTTGGCAACGGATTTGCCCGCAGCAGCGAACTGCGCAACCTGGCCGATGTTGGAAGCCTTGGAGGCCTGACCGCCGGTGTTGGAATAAACCTCGGTGTCGAAGACCATGATGTTCACATCTTCGCCCGTGGCAAGAACATGGTCCACACCGCCGAAGCCGATGTCATATGCCCAGCCGTCGCCGCCGAAGATCCAAATGGACTTCTTGGAAAGGTATTCTTTGTTATCCAGAATATCCTTGCGCGCGTCGCAGTCGCAGTCAAACGCTTCAAGCGCCGCAACAAGGTCTTTTGCTGCCGCCGTGTTCTTGTCGCCGTCGTTGACGGTGTCAAGATACGCGCCGCACGCCGCCTTCACGGCTTCCGTGGCCTTGTCGGAATCCGCAATGGCTTTCACTTCGTCGATCAAACGGTTGCGGATCGCGTTCTGGCCGAGGTACATGCCGTAGCCGTGCTCGGCGTTGTCCTCAAACAGCGAGTTCGCCCAAGCGGGACCATGGCCGTCCTTGTTGACGGTGTACGGCGAGGTCGCCGCAGGACCGCCCCAAATGGACGAGCAGCCCGTCGCGTTGGAGATATACATTCTGTCGCCGAACAGCTGCGTGATGAGCCTTGCATACGAGGTCTCCGCGCAGCCTGCGCACGAGCCGGAGAACTCCAGAAGCGGAGTCTTGTACTGGCTGCCGATGACGGTGTTGTTCGCAAGGTCTTCCTTGACGCTGACGTTTTCGACCATGTAGTCGAATGCCGCCTGCTTCTCATCCTGCGATTCACGCGGGACCATCTTCAGGGAGTTGGTCGGGCACACGCCGACGCACACGCCGCAGCCCATGCAGTCCATGGGGGAGACGGCCATCGTGTATTTGTAAACGTCCTTGCCCTTGCCTTTTTTGTCCGCAAGCGTGGCAACGGCGGGCGCCGCAGCCGCTTCCTCGGCGTCAAGCGCATAGGGGCGGATGGTCGCGTGCGGGCAGACATACGCGCACTTGTTGCACTGTACGCAGGTGTCGGGGTTCCATTCGGGAACCATGACCGCAACGCCGCGCTTCTCGTAAGCGGAAGCACCCTGTTCAAACGTACCGTCCGCATGATCCACAAAGGCGGAAACGGGAAGAGAGTCGCCGTCCATCTTGCCGACCGGCTTCATGATGGAGTCGACCATCTTGACGAGCTTCGCGGGACCCTTGTCCGTCGCGGGCTGTGCATCGTCCGTTGCATTTGCCCACTCGGCGGGCACGTCGATCTTCACATAGGCGGTAGCGCCTGCATCGATCGCCTTTTCGTTCATTTCGACGATCTCTTTGCCCTTCTTCATGAACTTCTGTGCCTTTTCCTTCATGTAGCCGATGGCTTCCGCCTCGGGCAGCACCTTGGAAAGGGAGAAGAACGCGGACTGCAGAACCGTGTTGGTGCGCTTGCCAAGGCCGATCTCGGCGGCGATGTCGATCGCGTTCACGGTATAAAGCTGGATGTTGTTCTGCGCGATGTAGCGCTTGGTTTCAGCGTTGAGCTTTTCGGCAAGCTCCGCGGCATCCCACTGGCAGTTGATGAGGAACACGCCGCCGGGCTTGACGTCCTGCACCATTTTGAAGCCCTTTTCAATGTAGGAGGGATTGTGGCAAGCCACAAAGTCCGCCTTGTTGATGTAGTAGGGGCTCTTGATCGGCTTGTCGCCGAAGCGCAGGTGGGAAATGGTCACGCCGCCGGTCTTTTTGGAGTCATACTGGAAATATGCCTGTACATATTTGTCGGTATGGTCGCCGATGATCTTGATGGAGTCCTTGTTCGCGCCGACCGTGCCGTCGCCGCCGAGGCCCCAGAACTTGCACTCGATGGTGCCTTCGGCCGCGGTGTTGGGCGAGGGCTTCTCGGGCAGGGAGAGGTGGGTCACGTCATCGTTGATGCCGATGGTGAAGCGGCGCTCGGGATGCTCTTTCTCAAGGTGCTCATACACGGCAAAGACGGATGCGGGCGGGGTGTCCTTGGAACCAAGACCGTAACGGCCGCCGCAGACCTCAATGTTTCTGCCGGCTTCGTTCAGCGCGGCGACAACATCCAGGAACAGCGGTTCACCGATGGAGCCGGGTTCCTTAGTGCGGTCAAGCACAGCGATCTTTTTGACGGAAGCGGGGATCGCATCCGCAAAATGCTTGACGCTGAACGGACGATACAGACGGACCTTAACAAGACCGACCTTTTCGCCCTTCGCGGTCAGATAGTCGATGACTTCTTCCGCAACGTCGCAGATGGAGCCCATCGCAACGATCACGCGGTCAGCATCCGGCGCGCCGTAGTAGTTAAACAGCTTGTAGTCCGTGCCGAGCTTTTCGTTGACCTTGTCCATGTACTTTTCAACGACAGCGGGGACGGCGTCATAATATTTGTTGCACGCCTCTCTGTGCTGGAAGAAGATGTCGCCGTTTTCGTGCGAGCCGCGCATCACGGGGCGCTCGGGGTTGAGCGCGCGCTTGCGGAACGCATGCACAGCGTCCATGTTGCACATTTCCTTGAGGTCTTCGTAGTCCCAAACCTTGATCTTCTGGATCTCGTGCGAGGTGCGGAAGCCGTCAAAGAAGTTGATGAACGGCACTCTGCCTTCAATGGCGGCAAGGTGCGCGACCGCGCCGAGGTCCATGACCTCCTGCGGGTTCGTCTCGGCGAGCATCGCGAAGCCCGTCTGGCGGCAGGCATACACGTCGGAGTGGTCGCCGAAGATGTTCAGCGCATGTGAAGCGACGCAGCGTGCCGAAACATGGAACACGGACGGCAGCAGCTCACCGGCGATCTTATACATGTTCGGGATCATCAGAAGAAGACCCTGCGAAGCGGTATAGGTGGTGGTCAGCGCGCCTGCGGCCAGCGAGCCGTGCACGGTGCCGGCGGCGCCTGCTTCGGACTGCATTTCCGCCACGCGGACGGTCGTACCGAAGATGTTTTTCTGCCCTTGCGCAGCCCACTGGTCTACATAGTCGGCCATGGGCGAGGAGGGCGTGATCGGGTAAATGCCCGCGACTTCCGTGAATGCATAGGAGACATACGCGGCGGCATTGTTCCCGTCCATCGACTTCGACTTGCGCGAGACGATGGGCTTTTTCGTTTCTGCCATGATATTTCCTCCTTGGTGGATAGTTGCCTGCAAGGAACGGGGATCCGCACCTTAGAAAACGGGATGGCTGCCCGTTCGCATACGAAATCATTTTAGCACGTCAAGCCGCGCATGTAAATATGAAATCCGATGAAAATCCCGCCAAAAACAGATTTTTTTTGAAGATTCTGCAAGGAAAAGGCGGCGTGGTGTTTTGCGGAAAACGACATTTTCCCCACAGCCGTACATTTCTGATGTACGGCGTTGACTTTATGAATAAAATAGTATATACTATACAGAAATTTATATATTTCAGAAAGGAGTCCACAAACCATATGGACGACGCAGACCCCGGGAATATTATACTGAAGCTCGTATTGCTTTTTGTGCTCACGATGCTCAACGCCTTCTTTGCCATGTCGGAGATCGCGATCATTTCGCTCAACGACGCGAAGATCGATAAGCTCGCCGAAGAGGGGCACAAAAAAGCCCGTCAGGTGAAAAAGCTGACGGAAAACTCCAGCAATTTCCTTTCGACCATCCAGATCGGTGTGACGCTTGCAGGCTTTCTGACCTCTGCTACGGCGGCGCAGAGCTTTGCGACCATGCTGACCGACGCGATTGCGGGAACTGCGATTGCAAATGTGGTGCCGCTCGGTGTTATCAGCGGCGTTTCCACGGTGCTCATTACGCTTGTCACCTCGTATTTTTCGCTGGTTTTGGGTGAGCTCGCCCCCAAAAAGATCGCCATGCAGAAGCCCGAAAAGGTTTCGTTTGCGGTTGTGCCGATTTTGTTGTTTATCAATAAGATCTGTCTGCCCTTTGTCAAGCTGCTTTCCGTCTCCACAAACGGCGTCGTGCGCCTCTGCGGCATGGACCCGAACGCCGACGAGGAACCCGTCACGGAAGAGGAGATCCGCATGATGGTGGACGTCGGACAGGAAAAGGGCGTTATCGAGGATGTCCAGAAGGAGATGATCAACAATATCTTCGAGTTCGACGACATCGACGTGGCGGACATCATGACCCACCGCACCGATATGGCGTGCGTGGACATCGAGGATTCCCTTTCGGAGGTGCTCGCGCTTTCTATCAAGGAGGGCTATTCGCGCATCCCCGTGTATGAAGAAGATCCCGACAATGTCGTCGGGATCGTATACATCAAAGATCTGCTCAAATATGTCGGCTCGTCGCTGCCGAAATCCAAAGGCATCAAGGACTTTATGCGCGAGGCGTATTTTGTGCCGGAGACCAAGCGCTGCGGCGCGCTGTTCTCCGAAATGACGGAAAAGCACATCCAAATGGCGATCGTCGTGGACGAATACGGCGGCACGGCGGGGCTTGTGACACTGGAGGACATCGTGGAAGCCATCGTCGGCAACATCCAGGACGAATATGACAACGAGGACGAAGAGATCTCCAAGATCAACGAAACGACCTTCACCATGGACGGTGTGACCGATCTCGAGGAGGTCGAGGAGCAGCTCAACATCGAATTCCCGGACGGCGATTACGATACGCTCGGCGGCTTCATCATCAGCAGACTCGGCTTTTTGCCGAAGGACGGCGATATGAACGCGGTCGAATACGCGGGCGTGCGCTTCACGGTGCTCAATGTGGAGGAACGCCGCATCGGCAAGGTCAAAGTGGAGATCCTGCCGCCACCCGAGACGGAAGAACAGCCCGAGGAGCGCAAATCGATCTTTGAGCGCACCCGCCGCGACGAAAAAGCGGAAGAAGAATAAATGAAATAACAAACCGGCAGTCGTAGCGATACGACTGCCGGTTTTTGCTGCTTTTCCATATTGCGCAGCGGCAGGCCAAAAAGACATCTGTCTTATCATTTCTACAAAGCAAAATAGTATTATCTGTGAGAAAGCAGGATGTACGATAGAACCGCTGGATCCTTCCGTAATTCAGACCGCTGTGATATGGAAAAAGGCTTCAAATAATGCCTTCGCAAATAGCTTTTCAGATTTGCTTTTGTCAAATCAAGCGGCGATCAATGCGGAATATGGAAAGTAGAAAAAACTTTCATAATGTGGTATAATAATGAACGGAAAGGAGACGCTATTATGCAATACTTTATTGATTCACAAGACGGGAGTCTCCAAGCCGCTCAGAATTGCAACGATAAAGAGCCGTTTTTCACGGTTATGAGCACGGCGGAATTTCACGAATGTAAAGAGCAGCTTCCGTATTATAAAGAACTTCTTCACTGCCTCGGATCGATTCGTTACTGTAAAGCGGAAGTGTTCAAAAACTGCATCATCGGAACATTACGCCTGCCTCAAAAAAGCGAACAGCGTTCACCGCAGCTTTCTTTCGGCTTTTATTTGACTGGACAGTCGCTCTTATTTGTCGAAGATGTAGGCGATTTGAAATTATGGGTAGACAAACGGATAAGTATGTTTCAGGAGCTGAACAGTCCGGCTCATCTTCTTTTGCAGTTTATGGAGCAAATGATAGAGGATGATGTTCTCTATCTTTCTCACATCGAGTCAGAAACAGAAAAAATGGAAGAAAATATCGGCTCCGGCGGTTCGGCAGACTTTTTCCCGTTGCTCACAAAACACAGGCAAAAGCTGTCCGAATTAAATGCTTACTATGAACAATTGACAGATATCGGAGAGTTGTTTCAATCCCGCGCGTGTTCTTCATTTGCAGACGATACCGGGGACTGGGAAAAATTTACCCACCGTGCCGAGAGATTGCAAAATCATGTTCAGTTGCTTCGTGAAAATATGCTTCAGCTTCGTGAGCTTTATCAGTCAAAGCAAGACGCACGGCAAAATAAAATTATGGGGATTCTCACAATCGTCACAACCTTTTTCCTGCCTCTTACTTTAATCACGGGATGGTACGGAATGAACTTTGCCTATATGCCTGAGCTTAAATGGCGGTACGGTTACCCGGTTGTTATACTTGTTGCGCTGATTATTGCAGTCGTCGAATTTATTTACTTCAAAAGGAAAAAATTCTTTTAATTTCGCTCTCTTAAAATATGAGACTTACAGGAGGTGTTTTTATGGACGAAACAAGGCAAAGCCCGGAACAGATTTTGAAGCAAATTGAAAAGGAAGAACAAAGCCTTAATCGCGGGCATTTGAAGATATTTTTCGGATATGCCGCAGGCGTAGGCTAAACCTATGCCATGCTGAAAGCCGCACATTCGGCAAAGAGGCGCGGCGTTGATGTTGTTGCAGGTTACATTGAACCGCACGCCCGTCCGCAGACCTCTGCACTTGTAAACGGGCTGGAATGTCTTCCGAATCTTGTTTCGGAATATAACGGAATTACTCTTTCGGAATTTAATCTTGATGCTGCGCTTGCCAGGCACCCACAGTTAATCCTTGTGGATGAGCTTGCCCATACCAATGCGCCTGTGTGCCGACATACAAAGCGTTATCAGGATATTGAAGAGCTGCTTAATGCGGGAATAGATGTTTATACCACGGTAAATGTTCAGCATATTGAAAGTCTCAATATCGAATCCTCCTTTGCCTGTATTGTAACAAAGGAAAGCGCAATTAACGAATGTGCGGACATAACAAAACCCGCCGCCTTAGACTTTCATCTAAGATGGCGGTTTCTGTTTCGTATCAGAGCATCACCTTGACGGCAAAGCCGCCGCTAAAGAAGTAGGTGTTCGTCCAATACCCGATTGGTGGAGACAGAGGGGATCGAAGCGGCGCTGCGCTTTGCTTCGTTCGTTTGCTTCGCAAGCCTTCCGCATTGTATGTCGGTTGCGGCTCTGCCTTGCGGCAAACCGCCGCAACATCGACAATGGGGTTCGATCCCCTCCGACCATTTATGGATACAAATAAAGACAGCGGACAATCTGTCCACTGCCTTTATTCTTGGTGGAGACAGAGGGGATCGAAGCGGCGCTGCGCTTTGCTTCGTTCGCTTGCTTCGCAAGCCTTCCGCATTGTATGTCGGTTGCGGCTCTGCCTTGCGGCAAACCGCCGCAACATCGACAATGGGGTTCGATCCCCTCCGACCATTTATGGATACAAATAAAGACAGCGGACAATCTGTCCACTGCCTTTATTCTTGGTGGAGACAGAGGGGATCGAACCCCCGACCTCACGGATGTGAACCGTGCGCTCTGACCAGCTGAGCTATGCCTCCGTATACAGTTTTTATCATAGAACGGGACCTCCCGTATTTTTCAACTGGTCCGAGTGACAGGGTTCGAACCTGCGGCCTCATGGTCCCAAACCACGCGCGCTACCAACTGCGCCACACCCGGATATCGGTGCGCGCCCGAAGGACGCGGCGCTAAAGTATGCTTCCAAAGATGCGTAACTTCAAATGCTCGTGTATTATACAACATCCGTTTCGGTTTGTCAATCCGAAAATCGAGAAAAGCCCAAAAATCTGTGCGGATTGACAGGAGACGAATCGTCATATACAATAAATAATATAATGCTATGCAAGGAAGCGCCCGCGCAAAACCGCGATATACAAAAAAACACTTGACGAACCGCTTTCGATATGGTATAGTACTTTTACCTCTGAAAGAGGGTTCTTTTTTTGTGCCCTGTTTTCTGAGGCAGGCTATGAAAAAGCGGCTTTGCCGCTGCGTTACGGAGGTGCCGAAATGAGAGTCAAGATCACCCTTGCGTGCACGGAGTGCAAACAGCGCAACTACAACACCAAGAAGAACAAGAAAAACACGCCCGATCGGCTGGAGATGAACAAGTATTGCAGATTCTGCAAAAAGCACACGCTCCACAGGGAAACCAAGTAAGACGGAGGATTGACAATGGCTGACGAGATCAAAAAGGGTTCTGCCGAGCAACCGAAGTCCTCTAAAGAAAAGCCCGCCAAGGCGGAAAAAAGCTCTAAGACAAAAAAAGAGTCCAAGGCGAAAAAGGACTCTATGAGCGGCAAGGATGCGTCCAAGCAGAAAAAGGGCAATATCTTTGTGCGCATGGGCAGAGCGATCGCCAAATTCTTCAAGGATGAAAGATCCGAGTCCAAAAAGATCGTTTGGCCAGACGCCAAGACCGTGCTCAAGAGTACGGCGGTGGTCATCGTGGTCGTTGCGGTGCTGGGCGTGATCCTGTGGCTTATCGACACAGGCCTTTCCGAAGGGATCGGCGCGCTGGTCCGTCTGGCGGAGCGCGTCGGCAGCGACGCTGCAGCCGAAGGGGAGACTACCACGGCAGCCGCAGGCGCGATGCTTTCCGGGCTGCTGGGATTCTGACGAAGGAGCTTTTCGAATGGCAGACGATGCAAGATGGTATGTCGTGCACACCTATTCCGGCTATGAAAACAAGGTCGCGGCGAATATCGAGACCGTTGTGGAAAATCGGAAAATGCACGATCAGATCCTCGAGGTCAAAGTGCCCACCGAGACCGTGACCGAGATCCGTGAGGACGGTACGAAAAAAGAGGTGGAGCGCAAGGTCTTCCCGGGCTATGTGCTCGTGAAGTTTGCCGTTTTTGAAAACGAGGATACCGACGAGGTCAAAATGACCGACGACGCCTGGTATGTTGTGCGCAACACGCGCGGCGTCACGGGGTTCGTCGGCCCCGAAAGCAAACCCGTCCCCCTGACGGAGGAGGAAGTCCTTCAGCTCGGCGTTGAAAAGCGCGTGGTGGAGGTCAACTACGAAAAGGGCGATATGGTCACCATCGTGGACGGCGCGTTTGAAGGCGTCATCGGCGTTGTGGACGATATCGATACGGAAGGCAATTCGGTGCGCGTCATTATTTCCATGTTCGGGAAAGAGACACCCGTCGAATTGGAACTCGACCAGGTCGAGACCGTCAAAGAATAATCATCGGTAATTAAGCGGGTCTCCCGCTTGGTTTCGGCGTGCCGCTGCGGCGCGCTGTGGGAGGGTCGGCAGACAGCCGTCCCGCCACTACCACGAATTTCGGAGGTGCTAACTAATGGCTCAAAAGGTTGTAGGCTTCATTAAGCTGCAGATCCCCGCCGGCAAAGCAACGCCGGCACCGCCTGTCGGACCGGCGCTCGGTCAGCACGGCGTTAACATCATGGCGTTCACGAAAGAATTCAACGAACGCACCAAGAACGACATGGGCATGATCATCCCCGTCGTTATCACGGTTTACGCAGACCGTTCGTTCACGTTTGTAACGAAGACCCCGCCCGCCGCCGTCCTTATCAAAAAGGCATGCGGTATTGAAAGCGGTTCGGGTGTTCCGAACAAGACCAAGGTCGCGAAGATTACGACGGAACAGGTCCGCAAGATCGCCGAGCAGAAAATGCCCGATCTCAACGCTGCCAATGTCGAAGCAGCCATGCGTATGATCGCGGGTACCGCGCGTTCCATGGGCGTCACTGTTGAAGATTGATGCTCCTTCGTGGGAGGAAAGATCCGATAACCACTTCATAGGAGGAAATGAATGTTATGAAACACGGTAAGAAATACGCGGAAAGCGTAAAGCTGGTGGATAAGACCAAGCTGTATGATACCGACGAAGCGCTTGCGCTGACTGTAAAAACCGCCACGGCGAAGTTCGACGAGACCGTGGAACTGCATATTCGTTTGGGCGTTGACTCCCGCCATGCCGACCAGCAGGTTCGCGGCGCGGTCATCCTGCCTAACGGTACCGGCAAGCGCGTGCGTGTCGCCGTCTTTGCAAAGGGCGCGGACGCGGATGCCGCCACCGCTGCGGGCGCAGAGATCGTCGGTGCGGAAGATCTCGTTGAGCAGGTGCAGGGCGGTATGCTGGATTTTGACGTCTGCATCGCGGCGCCCAACATGATGGGTCTTGTCGGCCGTCTCGGTAAGATCCTCGGCCCGCGCGGGCTTATGCCCTCGCCCAAGGCCGGTACAGTTTCGCCCGACGTTGCCAAAGCCGTAACCGAAGCGAAAGCCGGTAAGATCGAGTACAGACTTGACAAGACCAACATTATTCACTGCCCCATCGGCAAGGTCTCGTTCGGCCCTGAAAAGCTGGCGGAGAACTTCAACGCGCTGATGGACGCCGTCATCAAGGCGAAGCCCGCTGCGATGAAAGGTCAGTACATCAAGTCCTGCGTGGTCGCGACCACCATGGGCCCCGGCATCAAGGTCAACGCCAACAAGATCGGCGCTGCTCCCGCTGCCGAATAAAAAGATACTTGACAAGCAAGGTCGCTTGTGTTAGTATACTATCGCTTGCCGAAGACAGCAGGTGCGTTTGCGTAAGGGCTTAGCCCGCCTGCCGAGGAAAAGTGCTTTACTTTTGATAAAGGTAAATCCGGCCTTTTCCGTCTTTGTGCGGAAAAGGCTTTTGTTTTCTCATAAAGCAAGCGTCATTTTAAGTTTTGGAGGTGAATGTTTTGCCGAGTGAGAAAGTTTTGGAACTGAAAAAGCAGCAGGTCGCTGACCTCAAGGCCCGTTTGGACGGGGCTTGCGCAGGCGTGCTTGTGGATTATCGCGGGATCTCCGTCGCCGATGACACCCAGCTTCGTAAGGAGCTGCGTGAAGCGGGCGTGCAGTACACCGTTTCCAAGAACACGCTTCTGCATCTTGCTTTTGCCGGTACGCCGTATGAGGCGCTCGACAGCGTCTTGGAGGGCACGACCGCGATCGCAACGAGCGCGGACGACTACGTCGCCGCCGCAAGGATCCTTGGGAAATATGCGGACAAGAGCGACAGCTTCAATCTGAAAGGCGGTTTCCTGGACGATGAAGTGATCGACCTTGCAAAGCTGCAAAGTCTTGCTAAGCTGCCGTCGCGCGAGGTATTGCTCGCTACGGTGCTCAGTGCGTTCAACGCGCCGATCGCTGCGTTTGCACGTGCTATTCAGGCCGTTGTAGACAAGAGCGGTGAGGAAGTCCCTGCCGCCGAAGCGGCCGAACCCGCAGCCGAGGAGGCTGCTCCCGCAGCAGAAGAAGCTGCACCTGCGGCAGAGGAGACCCCTGCCGAATAATCCTAAAAAGAAAAATGGAGGATCATAGAAATGGCATCTGAAAAAGTTACCGCATTGCTTGAAGAGATCAAAGCAATGTCCGTTCTCGAGCTGTCTGAGCTCGTTCATGCAGTAGAAGAAGAATTCGGCGTGTCTGCGGCTGCTGCCGTAGCGGTTGCGGCTCCGGCGGAAGGCGGCGCTGCTGCTGCGGAAGAAAAGACCGAATTCGACGTAGTCCTTGCGGAAGTCGGTTCCGAGAAGATCAAGGTCATCAAGGCTGTCCGCGAGATCACGGGTCTGGGCCTCGGCGAAGCGAAAGCCCTCGTCGACGGCGCACCCAAGACCGTCAAGGAAGCTATGCCGAAGGAAGAAGCCGAAGCTGCCAAAGCCAAGCTCGAAGAAGTCGGCGCCAAGGTCGAACTCAAATAAAAACGGTTTTGCCGTTATGCACCCCGTCCTCGGACGGGGTGTTTTTTGCGTTTTGCCTTGTGACACCCGTATGGGTAGAAATCGTTGGGTATACACAAAATATAGTTGACATTTTGCAAAACCGCTTGACAACTTTCCTAAAATATCATATGATTGAGATGGAAATATCCCGCCGAAAGCGGGAATTTGCACTTCCCATTTTTATTTAGGAGGAGATTTTATGTTTTGCAGAAACTGCGGAAACGCTATGGAGCCGAACCAGGCGGTCTGCCTGACTTGCGGGACGCCCGCGGGCGCGGGGAGCGCATTCTGCCCGAACTGCGGCAATCCCGTCGCACCGTCCGCTGTCGTTTGCGTGTCGTGCGGTGTCGCTTTGCAGCAGAAGCCGGCAGTAGGGGGCAAATCGAAGATCGCAGCGGGGCTTTTGGCGATTTTCTTAGGGCAGCTGGGCATCCACAACTTTTACCTTGGCTACACCAAAAAGGCGGTCATCCAGCTGCTTGTAACGATCCTTTTGAGTTGGACATTTGTCGCTCCGACAGCCATTTGGATCTGGGCAATCGTAGAAGCCGTACAGATTTTCCAGGGCAAAATCACCGATGCCAACGGCATGGCGCTTTCCGATTAGGATCAGGCCGTTTTCTCCCTGCCGCAAAAGCGGCAGGGATTTTTTTGTAGATTTTGTCAAGATTTTCACTAAAACAGTTGCCTTTTTTCGTAGGATATTGTAAAATATAAACTCTGAAAGATTCTTGAAATGTCAGGGGGCGCAGGCATGCTCCGCTTATATATGGGCGACGGCGCCGGCAAGACGACCGCTGCGGCGGGGCTTGCGCTGCGCGCGGTCTCACATGGCAAGCGTGTGCGCGTGCTTCAATTGTTAAAGCCGGCAATTTCACCGGAATTTGCGGCGCTGCAAGATAGGTTCGGCGTGCCGGTGACACTTGCACACCCGAATATGCCGTTTTTCTTTCAACTCGACAAAGCCGGAAAAGCGGATTACACCGCCCGCACGGCGCGAATCGTCCCGCAGTTCTTCACGCCGCAGGCAGGGGATTTTCTGCTGATCGCCGACGAAATGGGCGGCACGCTTCAAAACGGCATGTTCGAGGAAGGTGCGCTTCTAAAGCTTTTGCAGGCGCTGCCCGAATCTGTGCATGTCGCTCTGACGGGACGGGATTTCCCCGCCGGCGTCCTTGCGGCGGCGGACCTGATTTCGGAGATCCAAAGCCGCCGCCATCCGTTTGACCGCGGCGTTGCTGCTGTAGAAGGGCTTGAATTCTAAGGAGGGCTTATGTCAAAATATACCGACCGCTCAGTCGAGCTTTTCAAATCCGGCTTCAACTGTGCACAATCCGTGTTTGCCGCATTTTGTGATAAGGTCGGCATGCCGGAAGAAACCGCCCTGCGCGTGTCGGCGGGCTTAGGCGGCGGCGTAGGCAGGATGCGGGAAGTCTGCGGCGCACTTTGCGGCGCGGCAATGCTCGCGGGGATGCTTTACGGTGCGACCGAAGGATCAGACAGCGAAGCAAAGGCTTATACGTATCAAAAAGTGCAGGAGATCGCTGCCGAGTTCCGCAAAACCAACCCGTCTATCATCTGCCGCGAGCTTTTGGGGCTTCCGCCTGATTCACCGCTTGAAAGCGCGCCCGAAGCACGCACGGAAAGCTATTACCAGAACCGCCCGTGTCTGCATATTATTGAAAGTGCAGCGCGTGCGGCGGAAAAGATCTTGTTTTCTCAGGAGGATACATAATGGAATTTCCGAACAAACCGTTCATTACAGTGGATAATGGGCTGTTCGCCATCGGTAACAGACATATTGTGCGTGTTTTTTCGGTGTCCGATAAACAGACGTTCCGCACCGAATATATCCGCAACCGCCGAATCGAGGGCGGGCTGGATCTGGAGTTTCAGCCCTGCTCGGAGGAATTTGTTCTGCGCGTATACACTGCAAAAAAGAAGATCGCCGCGCTTAAATGCTCGGCGCTTCGTGTGGCGGATATTTTGACGAACGAAGAGGGCGACACCAAGCGTTTGGAAGTCCGCTTTGCGCCGCTGCACGCACTGGGCATCGGCTATGCGGTTACCTTGACGTATGAGATCACGGGCGATAAGCCTTATATGTATAAGACGCTGCGCTTTTCCTCGACGGACGACGACGTGCGCGTAGATACCATTGATACGGAGCTCATTTCCCTGCCGCGTGAAATGGAGCAAAAGTGGAGCCGCCCGAATATGAAGAAGGCGTTTTTGCAGCCGTATCATGCGGCGCTCGGGCAGCCGATCTATTTGAACGGTCTGTTCACGGGCAGCGAGTTCCCCGCGACGGACAACAATATTGAGGACGGCTACGCACATGTGCGCTATTACAGCGGTAAGTCCTTTTATGACCTTGCCGGCGGCAAGACCGAATATACCACGTGGAAAACCGTGTTCGGCGCGGCGCGCAGCACACAGCCCGAGGTCGTACGTGCGGATTTCCTCTCCTATATCGATGACATTGCGCGACCCGTGGATCTGCGCGTGCAGTACAATTCGTGGTTTGACCATATGCTCGATATCGACCGCGACAACATCCGACAATCCTTTATGGAGATCGAAAAGGGCTTGACGCAAAACGGCGTGCCGCCCGTAGATTCCTATGTTGTGGATGACGGCTGGGTGGACTACGACAAGGATTTTTGGGGCTTCAACGAAAAATTCCCCAACGAGCTTTACGAGGGCGCCGCATTAGCCGAGAGCTTCGGCTCGCATTTCGGGCTTTGGCTGGGGCCGCGCGGCGGGTACAACAGTAAAACGCCGGGCTTCGGCAAGCGTATGCAGCGCGCGGGCAAGGGTGGCTACAACCGCCGCAGCCGCGATGTGTGCACCGCCGACCACCGATACCATAAAAATATCACGGCGCTGTTTTTGGATTATATGGAGCGTTTCGACATCAACTACTGGAAGCTCGACGGCTTTATGCTGAAGCCCTGCCGTTCCAAGCACCATGGGCACCCCACGGGCGGATACGAGGGGATGTATGCGTTTACCGACCACTGGGAGAATTGGATCTCCATATACCAAACCATGCGTGCCGCGCGTGCCGAAAAGGGCAAGGCTTTGTGGCTCAACCAGACGAGCTACAGCAACGCAAGCCCGTGGCACCTGCAATTCTGCGAAAGCCTTTGGATGCAAAACAGTGATGACGTCGGCTTTTTAGATAAGACCGACAGCGGCGAGCCGATGGGCGGTGCGGATTACGACCGCATGCTGTCCTACCGCGACGCAAAATATTTTGATTTCCACAAAACGCGCGCTTACCAATTCCCTGCGGCGCATATGTATAACCATGACCCCATTTACGGCAACACCGCGAAGGTGCAGATGACCGATGGGGAATTCCGTAAATACCTGTATATGCTCGCTTCCCGCGGTACGGCGTTTTGGGAGCTTTACTACAGCTACAATCTTTTCTCCCCCGAAAAGTGGCAGATCAATGCCGACGTTTTGCGCTTCCTGCGCGATAAATTTCATATTCTGCGCCATGCCCAGCTCATCGGCGAAAGCCCCGAAACGGGTTCTGTGTATGGGTACAGCGCGTGGGACGGCGAAGAAGGTATCATAACGCTGCGCAATCCTTTGAATCGTGTGCAGAGCTTTTCCGTTACGCTGGACCGCCAAATCGGTGTGGGCGAGGAAGCGCGCGATATGGCCTGTGTCGTCTGGCTGCCGTACAGCCCCGAACCTATGAAGCGGGTTTGGCAATACGGTGACACGCTGCAGGTGGAGCTGCAGCCGCACGCGGTGCGTCTGCTTTGCTTCGGCAAGCCGGAAACGACGGCGCCCGTCCTCCGGCGTGCGCGCATGACAGATCAAAACACCGTGCGCCTGACCTTCGACAAGCGCATCGTGCTGTATGCCCAAAGCATTGCCGTGAACGGCGAGGTCTGCGAAGCACGGCTGTTGTCCGATTACAGCGAAGCGGAGGTGCAGCTTCATACTCCGGCAGCGGAAGGCGAAACGCTGACCGTATCTTACAGCGTCAGCGACGTTTGGGGCAATCAAGCGCAGGCGGATTGTGCCGTAACATGGTACCCGGACGGCAAGCTGCCGGGTGTGTTCTCCGGTGAAGGGGATTTCACGCTGCATATGCGGCTGGAAAACGCCCCGCGCGACGGTGTGCTGCTCACGCTCGGGCAGGGCTTCACGGTGACGGTTTCCAACGGCTGCCCCGTCGCTGAGTGCATGGGTGTAAAGGCTAAAGCGCACGACGCAGTGCACGAGCGGCGTTTCGCACGCTTGGATGTGGTACGTGAGCCGAACGGCGTTTTGAAGATCTATGTGGACGGTGTGCTTTCCGGAGGCGCCTATGACCCGCAGCATAAAGCGGAGGCACTGCCTGCTGCAACGCTTCAGGCGCATGAGTCGGTCAAGGAATATGTCTTTTTTGATCATGCCCAGCCGTTTGATGCGCTGCGTTGATGCACAAGGAGGAACCGGCGTTGAAACAGGTCGTTTTGATGATGGTGGATACCCAGCGCAAGGATATGGTCGGCTGCTATGACAAAGCGGCCCCGCCCACGCCGCATCTAAATGCGCTTGCTGAAAACAGCCTGCGTTTTGAAAACGCCTTTACCTGCCAGCCGGTTTGCGGTCCCGCACGCTCGGCGCTGTTTACGGGGCTTTATCCGCATACCAACGGGATGGAGGCAAACAGTATGCCGCTGCGCAGCGGTATTCCGCATATCGGGCAGATGCTCTCCCAAAACGGGATCGCGTGCGGCTACATCGGCAAATGGCATTTAGACGGCGGCGACTATTTCGGCTACGGCAAATGTCCCGACGGGTTTGACAAACGGTATTGGTACGATATGCGCAACTTCCTTGACGAATTGCCGGATGACCGCGCACGCCGGAAAAGCCGTCAAAATATGAACGGCCGCCGGGATGACCCGAAAGAAGAGGATACTTTCGCGCACCGCTGCTGCGATCGGGCGATCCGCTTTTTGGAGGAGCACCGCGACCGCGATTTCTTCCTGACGGTCTCTTTGGATGAACCGCATGACCCAAGCGTTTGTCCGCGGCGCTTCTTCCGTGCGCTTCGGCGATACCGCTTCCGTCTGAAACGCAATCCGAATGTACGCGCAAGTCTGAAATATAAGCCCGTGCACCAGCAGATCTGGCGTGAAAAATACGGAAACATGCCGTTTTTCTGGTTTCGGCATATTGAGCGCGCCATGTTTGCCTGCAATTCCTTTTGTGATTACGAGCTTGGCCGCGTGCTTGATAAGATCGATGCGCTCGGCATACAGCCCATGATTATCTACACGGCCGACCACGGCGACATGTTTTTTTCTCACGGGCTTTTGGGTAAGGGCTGCGTGATGTATAACGAAATTACCAACATCCCGCTGCTGATTTCCGGCGGAGATTTTCAGAAGGGCGTCAGCCAAACGCCCGTGTCGCACATTGATATGGTGCCCACGGTTTTGCAGTATTTTGGGGTGCAAAAGCCGAAAGCGCTTACGGGCGAGGCTCTGCAAACCGTCGATTTGCAAACGCCGAGGCGCGATGTGCATATCGAGTACACGCGCTATGAGGTGGATCACGACAGCTTTATGGGCTTTCAGCCGATCCGCTGTATTTTTGACGGACGGTACAAGCTGGTGATCAATCTGATGACCACAGACGAGCTTTACGACCTGGAGACCGATCCTTTTGAAATGACCAACCTGATCCACAGCACGCAGCACGCCGCGATCCGCAATGCACTGCACGATCGTCTGCTCGATCACATGAATCACACGCGCGATCTCTACCGCGGGTATTACTGGGCCTGCCGTCCTTGGCGTAAGGACAAAACGGCGAGCTTTGACGATACGGGTTTTATCCGCCAAAAGGCCGAGGATGATTTTGTACAGCTGGATTACAGCACGGGGCTTCCCATGCGGTCGGCGGAACGCAGGCGTGAGGGTTAAGGAAAGAGGAATACATATGGAAAAACTGCACGAGTACTTACAAGCCGTACCTGTGCCCGCGCCTTGTGCGGAAAATGTAATTCTTGCGGGAAATACGCGTATAAGCGTCCTGCTCGAGTGCGTCATCCGCATCGAGCACGGCACGCAAGAGGGCTTCACGGACGCGGCGACGCAGTCTGTCTGGTATCGCGATCACGGCGCGGTGGAATTTCAGACCGAAAAACACGGCGCTGTGCTGACAGTAAAAACGGCAAAGGCGGCCTTCGCGGTAAATACCGCTTCCGGAAAGCTGCTGTATGCGGTCGTGGGCGGCAAACGGGTCCGTCCCTGCCGCCGCCATAACCTCAAAGGTACTGCGCGCACGCTGGATGCGACTTTCGGGCCGATCCCATTAAAGGATGGCGTTTTGTCTTCCGACGGCGTTGCGCTGCTTGATGACAGTAAGTCTCTGCTGCTTGACAAGGACGGCATGGTCACACAACGCCCCGCAAATGAACGGGACGTGTATGTGTTCGCCTTCGGCGATGACTATATCGGCGCGGTACGCGCGCTGTTTGCCATTACGGGCAGCGTCCCGCTGGTGCCGCGCTTTGCGCTGGGAAATTGGTGGAGCCGTTATTACCCATACAGCCAGGCGGAATACGAAAATCTGATGCTCGAATTCGCCCGCAAGGACATCCCGCTGACCGTTGCCACGGTGGATATGGACTGGCACTGGGTGGATCTCGAAGCGCAGTTCCATGAAAAATTCAAAAAGACCTGGGGCAGCACCTCGGGCTGGACGGGCTACAGCTGGAACACCGATCTGTTCCCCGATCCCAAAGGCTTTTTGCAGTTCCTGCATGCACAGAATTTAAAGGTCACGCTCAACCTGCATCCGGCGGACGGCTTCCGCTGGTTTGAGGACTGCTATCCCGAAATGGCTAAGGCCATGGGCGTGGACGCCGAAAAGCGCGAGCCCGTGGAATTCGACATTGCCGACCCGAAATTTATCAACAGCTACCTTGACATCGGGCACCATCCGTATGAAGCGGACGGCGTGGATTTCTGGTGGATCGACTGGCAGCAGGGCACGAAAAGCAAGCTTGCGGGGCTCGATCCGCTGTGGTCTTTGAACCATTATCACTATTTGGATAACGGCAGAGATGCGCACCGCCCGATGATCCTGTCACGCTATGCCGGGATCGGCTCGCACCGCTATCCGCTCGGCTTTTCGGGTGATACGGCAATGAATTGGCGCGTACTGCGCTTCCAGCCGTATTTTACGGCGACGGCGACGAACTGCGGCTATACCTGGTGGAGCCACGACATCGGCGGGCATCATTTCGGCGAACACAGCGACGAGCTGTATGTGCGCTGGGTGCAGTTCGGCGTGTTTGCGCCCATCCTGCGCCTGCACTCGACCTCCAACGACCTGTTCGGCAAGGAGCCTTGGAATTACGCCTGGGCGGCCGATACGCTTGCGACAAAGGCACTTCGCCTGCGCCACGCGCTGATCCCGTATATCTATGCGATGAACTACCGCACGCACGCCGAAGGGCGCGCACTGTGCGAACCGCTGTATTACACCTGCCCGAAAGAACCGGACGCTTACCGCTGTAAAAACGGGTATCTATTCGGCTCGGAATTGCTCGTCTGCCCTGTGACCTCCAAACGGGACGCCCGCACAAAGGTCGCCGTGACCAAGGTGTACCTTCCCGAAGGGCGCTGGACGCATTTCTTCACGGGCGCGGTCTATAAAGGCGGCAGGACTGTTTGCGTGCACAGCGACATGGATTCCATCCCCGTCTTTGCAAAGGCGGGTGCGATTATCCCGCTGTCGCGCGAAACGGGCAACAGCGTCCGCAATCCCGAACATATGCAGCTGCGCCTGTACCGTGGGAATAATACCTTCACGCTGTATGAGGACGACGGCGAGACGCGCGCATTCGAGCAGGGGGATTGCAGCAAGACCGAGATCACGCTTGCGGAAACAGAAAAAACGCTGACGCTTTGCATTTCGGGCGGTGAAGAGAAGCCGTATATGCCCCAAACCCGTACCTGGACGCTGCGCTTTGCCGATGTTGCGGATGCCGCCGGCATGCAGGTCACGGTAGAAGGGAAGCCCATAGAAGCGCAGCCCCAAACCGATCCCGACACAGGGCTGACGGTCACGCTGCCGCCGCTGCCTGTCGGCACGGCAGTCGAGGTCACGCTTGAGGGCGTACATGCGCGTGAAAACCCGCCGTACAAGGAGCGTGTGCGCAACATTTTAACGCACTTCAACGCCAACAATATGAAAAAGTCCGCGACCTATGCGGGACTGAAAAGCAAGGCGACCTTAGAAGAGACCGTCGCAGCGGCAAAGCGCGTGAAAAACCGCGCGCTGCGCGCCCAGCTTCTTGAGGCGCTGTGCGATATGGAGTGAATTTTGTAAAAGACTGAAAAAGCCCGAGACGTCTCATACGCCTCGGGCTTTGTTTTTTACTTATTTTCGGATCAGCCGGTATTCTCCCGCCCGCAGCACTGCGAGCAACTCGCCGTTCGTTCGAATTTCCGTATCCGTCTCTATCCCGCCGCGCGCGGTATCCTCCGTTTTATGGTAATCCGAGCCCGAAATACCGGGCTTTTTGTGTTTCTCCGCCCAAATCTTTGCTATGGCATTGCGCGAATCGTGCCGCACACAGGCGTTGTAGATTTCAAACCCGTCTAGCAGAGCGGGGTCGACTATGCGAATCCCGTCGCGGAACGGGTGTGCCTGATAAACGAGCATTCCGTTTTTGTGCGCAAGCGGCATAAAGGATTTTAACCGCATATCCAAAAGCTCTTCGGAACGGTATAGAAAATCCTCCGTCACGCCGTAAACCAGATAGTCGTTGATGTTGCCGGGTGCCGTAAAGCGCAGTTCCATCCCCAAAAGCACGTGCAGGCCCGTGCCCTTTGCCGCCTGTTTTGCCGCACGGTAGCCGCTGAGGAATATATCTACTTTTTCCCGGTGCGTCGCTCCAAAAAAGGGGTCAAATGTCCTGTGGCTGAAATGGTCGGTCACCACAAGGGTGCTGTATCCCTGTTTTACGTAATTTTGTACCAATGTCGCCGCGCTGTCCTCGCCGCAGCGGCTGGTTTCGGCGGTGTGCGCGTGCAGTTCCGTAAGATACGGCATGGCTTTCCATCTCCCTTGAACGGCTGCAGATCCCGTCTGTGCCTGCACAACTATTCTACCACAGATCCGCCGCCGCAAAACAGGGCGAAAAATACCGAATTTTTGTCTGCCGGGCTGTAAATTTCTGTAGCTTTCACAGGATTTTCAAATTGCATTTTTCGCATATATGTATTATGATTATAAGGCATGGCTTTCACGCGCGAAAGCCGATTTGGAAATGTTGGAGGAAACGAGAATGGATTGTGCTTGTCAGGCCCAAAAAAGCGATCTCTCGCTTTTGGACGGCGTTTTGGATACATACGCCGATGTCCCCGGGAGCCTCATCACGATTTTGCAGCACGCGCAGGAGATCTACGGCTATCTGCCGCAGGATGTGATTCGGTATATCTCGGAGCGCACGGGTGTAAAGCCCGCCAAGATCATGGGCGTCGCTACATTTTATACGCAGTTCCGCCTGCAGCCGGTCGGGAAATACCTGATCATGCTTTGCAAGGGGACGGCGTGCCATGTCAACGGGTCGGACGGGATCGAAAAAACGATCACGGAAACACTCGGCATAAAGGACGGCGAGACCACTGCAGACGGGCTGTTTACGCTTAAAAACGTTGCGTGTTTGGGGTGCTGCAGCCTGTCGCCCGTGATGATGATCAACGATGAGACTTACGGCAGGCTCACACCGGATAAGACGAAGAAAATTTTGGCGGATCTTGCCGCCGCGGCAAAGGAGGGCGCTTGATATGATGAAGATCGTTGTGGGCGCAGGCTCCTGCGGCATTGCCGCAGGCGCGCAGAAGGTCTATGACGCGCTGGAAAGCCTTTTGCCCGAAAACGCGGCGCTGTCCGTTACGGGCTGCAACGGCATGTGCTTTGCCGAGCCGATCGTGGATCTGTATGATGAAAACGGTGCGCTTACGCGCCTTACGCGCGTCGGCGAAGCGGATGCGCCCCGCATTGCCGAAGCGGTAAAAAACAATGACCTTGCGGCGATCGCGGATCTGAAGATCTCCGATGATGATGCGCAGTTTTTAGAGAAGCAGACGCGCATCGCTCTGCGCCACTGCGGCGTGATCAATCCCGAAAGCATCGAAGAATATGAAAACGCGGGCGGCTACACGGCTATCCGCCGCGCGCTTTTCGATATGACGCCTGAAACGGTCATTGAGGAGATCAAGACCTCGGGACTTGCCGGGCGCGGCGGCGCGGGCTTCCCGACATGGTTCAAATGGAATGCCGCGCGCAATGCCGAGGGTGAGGAAAAATACCTCATCTGCAACGCCGACGAGGGCGACCCCGGCGCATTTATGGACAGGGCCGTCATTGAGGGCGACCCGCACGGGCTCATAGAAGGGATGCTCATCGGCGCATATGCCATCGGCGCCAAAGAGGCGATCGTGTACGTCCGCGCGGAATATCCGCTTGCGATCCGGCGCCTTACGCGCGCGATCAAACAGGCGGAAGAAAAAGGCTATCTCGGCGACAATATCTTCGGCAGCGGTTACAAGTGCACCATGCGCATCAAGGCGGGCGCAGGCGCGTTCGTCTGCGGCGAGGAGACCGCGCTGATCGAGTCCTTGGAGGGCAGCCGCGGCATGCCGCGCTTAAAGCCGCCTTTCCCCGCCGAAGCAGGGTATTGGCACAAGCCTTCAAATATCAACAATGTCGAGACTTTTGCAAATGTCCCGTGGATCCTCGAAAACGGCGGTGAAGCCTTTGCCGCCATGGGTACCGAGGGCAGCAAGGGCACGAAAGTTTTCGCCTTGACAGGTAAGATCCGCCGCGGCGGGCTTGTCGAGATCCCTATGGGCAAAACGCTGCGCGATGTGATCTTTGACATCGGCGGCGGCATCCGCGACGGCAAACGCTTTAAGGCGGTCCAGATGGGCGGCCCGTCGGGCGGGTGTATCCCCGAAAGCCTTTTGGATACCGTTATCGACTACAAGGCGCTGGGCGCCACGGGCGCGATCATGGGCTCCGGCGGCATGGTCGTTATGGACGAGAGCACCTGCATGGTCGGTATGGCGAAATTCTTCCTTGATTTCACGGCAAAAGAGTCCTGCGGCAAGTGTGTGCACTGCCGGCTCGGCACCAAGCGGATGCTCGAAGTCCTTACCCGCATCACCGAAGGGTCGGGGCGGGAAGGCGACATCGAGCTTTTGGAGGAGCTTTGTGCCGGCATCAAGGACGGCGCGCTGTGCGGCTTGGGGCAGACTGCGCCCAACCCCGTGCTCACGACCATCCGCTATTTCCGCGATGAATTTGAAGCGCACATCCGCGACAAACGCTGTCCTGCCGGCGAGTGCGCAGCGCTCACGACCTATTCCATTAACCCCGAAAAGTGTATCGGCTGCACCAAATGTGCGCGCGGCTGCCCGGTCGGGGCGATCACGGGTACGGTCAAGCATCCGCACCAAATTGACGCGGCGCTGTGTATCAAGTGCGGCAAATGTGTCGAGAACTGCAACTTCGGCGCAGTGGAGGTAAACGCATGAGTTTGATTCAAATTACCATAGATAACCAGCCGTTGCAGGTGGAGGCGGGCACAACGCTGCTCGCCGCCGCCACGGCAAACGGATTGAAAATACCGAACCTCTGCTTTGACGGCAGGGTGGAATTGTACGGCGCATGCGGGCTGTGCGTTGTCGAGGTGGAGGGTACGCCCAAATTGCAGCGCGCCTGCTCGACCAAAGTACGCGACGGCATGGTCGTGCATACCGACACCGAGCGCGTTGTGCGCGCACGCAAAATGGCGCTGGAGCTGCTTTTGTCCGACCACGACGGCGACTGCAAAGCGCCCTGCACCAAGGCGTGCCCGGCGGGCACGGACTGCCAGGGGTATGTGGGGCTCATTGCCAACGGCGAATACACCGAGGCGACGCGCCTTATCAAAGAAAAGATCCCGTTGCCCTCGTCCATCGGGCGCGTTTGCCCGCACCCCTGTGAAAAGGAGTGCCGCCGCCGCTTTGTGGATGAGCCGGTCTCCATCGCGGCCCTCAAAGCCTTCGCCTCCGATATGGATATGGCAAGTAGCACGCCGTTTGTTCCTTTTGTCGAACCCGACACGGGTAAGCGCGTCGCCGTGGTCGGCGGCGGCCCCGGCGGGCTTACTGCGGCCTATTTCCTGCGCCGTCAGGGGCATGCCGTTACCGTTTTGGACGCGATGCCGAAAATGGGCGGGATGCTGCGCTACGGCATCCCCGAATACCGTCTGCCCAAAGCCCTCTTAGACCGGGAGATCGCGCAGATCGCCGCGCTCGGCGTGAAAATGCAAAATAACGTCCGTGTCGGCGAACAAGTGACGCTCCAAGATCTGCAAAACGAATATGATGCCGTGGTGCTCGCGGCGGGCGCATGGCGCTCAAGTGAGATGCGCGTGCCCGGCGAGGATGCCTCCCGTGTGGTGGGCGGCATTGACTTCCTGCGTACGGTGGCGCTCGGCGAGCCGATGGAGATCGGCGACTGCGTGGCGGTTGTCGGCGGCGGCAACACCGCTATGGACGCCTGCCGCACGGCGGTGCGCCTGGGCGCAAAGCACGTCTCCGTACTCTATCGCCGTTCGCGTGAGGAGATGCCGGCGGAGGATATTGAGATCCGCGAAGCGACCGAAGAGGGCGTGGAATTCCGTTTCCTGACGACGCCGGTCGAATTTAAAGACTGCGGCGATACGGTGCAGGCGACCTTGCAGAAAATGCAGCTCGGCGCACCGGATATAAGCGGCAGACGCCGCCCCGAACCGATTGAAGGCGCGGTAGAAACCGCAGAATTTGATACGGTCATTATGGCGATCGGGCAGCAGCCCGACCTTGCGGGCTTCGAGGCGGTCGAGGCGACCAAACGCAACACCATCGCCGCCGATGAAGAAACCTTCCGCACCTCCCTGCCCAAAGTCTTCGCGGTGGGCGACATGACCAACCGCGGCGCATCCATTGCCGTTGCCGCCATCGGCGAAGCGCAGAAAGCCGCGCTTGTGATCGACCGATTCTTAAACGGCGAGGAAGCGCGTTATAAAAAGCCGTTTTTGGTGGAACGCACGCTGCCCGTGGAATTTTTTGAAAAATTTCCCAAGGCGCCGCGCGTGGAAATGCCTGTGCGCCCGGCAAACGAACGTAAGACCGACTTCGGCGAGGTCGCACTCGGGCTTTCCGAGGCGGCGGCGAAGCAAGAAGCCACGCGCTGCCTCGAATGCGGCTGTCACGATTATTTTGAGTGCAAGCTGATCGAATACGCCAACGAATATGACGTGAAGCCCGAACGCTTCGCGGGCGAAAAGCACCATCGCAACGAGGAGAATCTCAATTCCCTCATCGCGCGCAACACCGACAAATGCATTTTGTGCGGGCTTTGCGTGCGTGTGTGCGACGAGGTCATGGGTAAAACCAATTTAGGGCTTCTGGGACGCGGCTTTGATACCGTCGTCAGCCCCGAATTTTCTCTGCCGCTGGAAGAAAGCAGCTGTATGTTCTGCGGGCAGTGCGTCACCGTCTGCCCGACCGGCGCGCTTCGCGAAAAACAGCCTGTTGCAAAGCGCGTGCCCGTAAAAGAGAACAGCGTGAAATCCGTCTGCAATTTCTGTGCGGCGCTGTGCGAGACGGATGTGCGGTATCTCGGTAAGACCGTGATGCGTTCGCTGCCCGTAGGGGAAAAAGGACTTTTGTGCAAGGGCGGGCGCTTCGGCATTTTGGCGGCGAACACGCAAATGCCGCCCGCGACAGAAGAACAGCTCGCCGCTCTGTGCGAAAAGATCGCTTCTTACGGCGAAAGCGTGGCGGTCGTGCTCGGCCCTATGGCAACGCTCGAGGAAGCGGCGTTTGCCAAAGCGCATTTCCCGGCGGTTTATGCCGATGTGACGGAGCAAAGTGCGAGCTTTGCAGGGCTTCAAATGCTCGGCATCCCATCCGTTGCCGAATATAAGGGTGAAGCGGCGGCGATTTTGCTGGACTGCAAAAAACCGTCTGCCGTGACGGCGGAATATACCCTCGCGCTTTCCAACGCCTATACGGAAACCGCGACCGAACAGCTCTTCACCGCGCCCTTTACGGCACAGGAAGGTACGTATCTGCGCGCCGACGGCACGCGCGCTGTGCAGCGTGCGGCATTCACTTCGGCACTCCCGACTGCTCTTGCGGCGCTCGCCGCACTTTGCGGCGCACCCGTGCCGGAGGAAAAAACGCTTATACAGGCGCTTGAAGCGCAGTACCCGACGCTTGCAAATGCAAAAGAATGTGGTACAATCGCAAAAGAAGTGATCCGCGGCGGCGGGCAGTATAACTGGAACGACAATGCGCCGGTGATCGCCGACTTCTGCGAGAACTTCTGATCTAAAATTTCAAATTCGGCTTACAGGTGCTTCGCGGCGTTAAAAACGCTTGGGCGAAGTGAAAAGGGAACACGGTGTAAATCCGTGACAGCCCCCGCTACTGTAAACGGTATGGTGCTGCCATTTGCCACTGAAGCAAACGCTTTGGGAAGGCGGCGGCGTCTCAAGCCGTAAGCCAGGAGACCTGCCTGTAAGCTAAGGCAAAATTCTTTCGGTGGGAGAGAAGTATGCGAATATAACGGCAAAGGCGCGCAGCGTCTTCCTTTTGTTCGCATCAAGCGGGGCTCTCACGAGCCCCGCTTTTTTGCGGAAAGGAGGGAAGCAGCACCAAAATTTACGCTTCTGACAAAAACGAAAGGAAGATAACGCCATGAAAAAAACAATCTCGATCCTTTTGTCCGTTCTCCTTGTGTGCGCGTTACTCACGACGACCGTGTTTGCCGCGCCGGCCGATCCGCAGCAGACGCTCACTGCGTGGCTGCAAAATGCGGACAATACGCAGTTCGATTATACGGACACAAGCTACCCCGACAGCCTTGTGGACTGGACGGCTTTCACGCTCGCGCAGTCGGGCGCCGCGCCCGACGCAGCATATGCCGATTATATCGATGAGGTCGTCAAGAACAGCTTTGATTCGCTTTATCCGAGCGACCTTGCACGCATCGTGTTGAGTACGACCGCCTGTGGGCTTGACGCGCGTGTGATCGGCGGGCACGACCTGCTCGCGGCGCTCGGCGCGGTGGATTATACGTCGCAGGTTTATTTGAGCAGCCTTGCGTTCCCGCTGCTTGCGATGGATTTCAGCACGTCATTCAATTTTCCTGACAGTACAAAGCAGAGCATTATAAACACGCTTCTCGCCGCGCAGCAGGCGGACGGTGGGTTCCCCTATTGCAGCGTAGATGAAGGCTGGGGGATCTCTTCCGACTGCGACACGACCGCCATGGCAGTGCAGGCGCTCGCACCGTATTATGAAACGGACGAAACCGTGCGCGAGGCGGTGGACAAAGCGCTCGTATATCTTAAAGCACAGCAGTTTGATACCGGCGCGTTCGGAAGCCCCGTATTCGGCACCCAAAGCGGCGAGAGCACCGCGCAGGTGATTTTGGCACTGTGTGCGCTCGGGCTCGACCCGACCGCCGAAGAATACTGCAAAAACGGCGTATCGCCTGTGGCGGCGCTGGAAAGCTTTATTTCCGAAAACGGCGGCGGCTTGAATTACGCCAACACCGAAGACCCCTTGACGACCTATCAGCTTTTGCAGGCGTATGAGGCCTATGCGCGCTTCCAAAACGGTGAACCGACCTTGTTCACCTATACGGCGCGCCCTTCCGAGCCCGCAACAGAGCCGGCGACCGATACGACTGCGCCGGGAACCGAATCCGAACCGCCCGCCGAAACGGCGGAGATCCCGAATACGGGCGCTGCTGTTCCCGCAACTGCTGCTTTGGCGCTGCTTGCCGCCGCAGCCGTGCTGACGATGCAAAAGAAACATGCGTAACGCGATGAGAAAACAACGCATTTTGCGCGGGTTTACCGCCATGCTCGCCTGTGCGCTTTTGTTGAGCGCCTGCGGCAAGGCGGAGAATGCCGCTGTCCCGACGACCGCAGCCGGGCAAACGGTAACGGACGCGGAAACGCAGACCACTGCCGTCGGCGTGACCGAAGCACAGGATGGGCAGACGCAGGCAGCCGAAACGGGTGATGCGCAGGGAGCGCCGAGCAGTGCACAGGATAACGGCTCGGCGCAAAACGGCGCGGGCAACGCAAATACAGCCGTCCCGACAACGGCAGCCGCAGCCGTGCAGCAGCCCGCAGAACCCGCTGCCGATACCGTTACCTTAACGGTCAGCTTTCAAACGGCGGTGGATTACGGGATCTTGAACGACCCCGCTTTTGCAGGCGTTCTGCCCGCAAACGGGTATTTCCTGCAAAATGCCGCCGTTGAGATCGAAGCAGGGGAGTCTGCCTTAGACGTGCTCAAACGCACGCTGCGGGCAAATCATATCGTGTATTCGATTGCTTCGTCGAGCGGCTATGTGCGCAGCATCGGCGGCCTTGCGGAACGAGACTGCGGTGCGCAGAGCGGTTGGCTTTACCGCATCAACGGCGAATTCATGAACTATTCAAGTAAATACTGCAAGCTGCAAGCGGGCGATGTTCTGGAATTCCTATATACCTGCTCGCCCGGCGATGTGGGGAACATCCCATTTTAACCATATAAAAAGCGCACCGGCACGGGTGCGCTTTTTTAGCCTGCCGCACAACTCGACATTTTCGACCGGATTGTTAACAAACTGTAAATTCCGATGTCTGCAATATGAAAAAATATCCGTTTTCCTTGTTCTTCGCGGCAAGTTGTGCTATGATACATGGTGCAAATGATGGATTTTCGGCGTTTTTGCGAGGAAAACGCAGTTTGGACGGTAACGTATGGATCTGATGGAAAAATTTCGCAGCAAACAGCTTGTCGTTTCGTTTGAGGTGTTCCCGCCGAAAAACGACGCGGCGTACGCGCCGGTCGAAGCGGCAGTGGATGCACTTGCTTCTTTTTCACCGGACTTTATCAGCGTGACCTACGGCGCAGGCGGCGGTACCTCCGTCAACACGCCGAAGATCGCGGCGCATATCGAAAACGATCTGCACATCCCCGCCATGGCGCATCTGACCTGTGCCTCCAGCGACAAACAGACCGTACACAATGTCCTCCAAGATCTTAAGACCCGCGGCGTGCGCAATGTTTTGGCGCTGCGCGGAGATCTGCCGGAAAATTTTGTGCCGGACGACGACCATTACCGCTACGCTTCCGAACTCGTTAAGGCAGTGCGCGAATTCGGCGGTTTTACCGTCGGCGCTGCGTGCTACCCGGAAGGGCATGTGGAGGCTGCAAGCCCCGAGCAAGACCTTGAAAACCTCAAGCGCAAGGTAGACTGCGGCGTGGACTTCCTCGTAACGCAGATGTTTTTTGACAATTCCGTGCTGTACAGTTTCCTGTACCGCGCGCTGAAGAAGGGGATCGATATTCCCGTGTGTGCGGGGATCATGCCCGTGATGAATCCCAAGCAGATCGCACGTTCCTGCAAGCTGTCGGGCACTACGCTGCCCGCACGGCTGAAAACAGTCGTCGATAAATTCGCTGATGATCCCAAGGCGATGCAGCAGGCGGGCATAGCCTATGCCACCGAGCAGATCATTGAGCTTGTCGCCAACGGCGTTTCAGGCATCCATATTTATACCATGAACCGACCCGAAGTCGCGGGCGCGATCATGCGCAATCTCTCGTCCATCCTGTAAGGGAGGGAGCAGCTTGTTCGGGTATGTGCGCATCTTTAAACCGGAGCTTAAAGTGCGTGAATATGAGGAGTACAAGGCGGTATACTGTACGCTTTGCAAAACGCTCGGTAAGGAATATGGGCTTGTGTCCCGTCTGCTTTTGAGCTACGATGCAACATTTTATATTTTGCTTCGCGATTGTGCGGCGGATGGTACACCACAGTATAAAAAGGGACGTTGTCCGTTCAATCCTGCGAAGGTGTGCAACTATCAGACAGACTGCCCGGAAAGCTACCGCGCCGCTGCGGCGCTGACGGTGATTCTTGCGTATCACAAGGCGCGGGATAATCGCCGCGATTCCAAGGGCTTCAAAAAGGCGGCTGCCGCCTTGGCTTGTGCCTTTTTGCGGGCAAGCTATAAAAAAGCGGCAAAGCGTTATCCGCATTTTGCAGAGATCGCCGCAGCTTCCATGGAAAAACAGCAAGTTCTTGAAGCGGCGCAGTGCGACAGTGCCGACCGTGCCGCCGATCCGAGCGCTTCGGCGCTCGCCGCGCTTTGTACGGCGCATATGCCGGAGGGTGAGCAGCGCCGCGTGACGGAGCGCATTGCCTACTGCGTCGGGCGTTGGGTATATCTGATGGATGCTTACGACGACATGGAAAAAGATTTAAAAAACGGCGGCTACAACCCGTTTTTGCTGCAATACGGTGTGACTTCTTCTGAAAAATTGCGGCAAGATGATGTGCAGCAGGGCGTGCTTCGTTCGCTGTACATGACCGAAAACGAAGCCGCTACGACTCTGGCGCTGCTCTCAGGCGGTGTGCGGCGCTCGATCCTGGAAAATATTTTATGTGACGGCTTAAACGCGAAAACCGCCGAGATTCGGGAAAAATATCAGGACACACACGCGAAATGACCGCCTGAAACGGCTTTTTGCGACCGATACCAAAGAGGTGAAGACCACATGGCAGATCCGTATGCCGTTTTGGGCATACCGCGTAATGCGACCGACGAACAGCTCAAAGATGCATACCGCGCGCTTGCCCGCAAATATCAGGAGGATTCTCTCGCTTCCGGTCCGCTTGCGGACGTAGCACGTCGCAAAATGGAAGAGCTTGACCGCGCCTATGATGCAATCGTTGCCGAGCGGCGCGGGCAGACTGCGTATACGAGCGATCAGTCCTCTTATACGAATGCGGGAAACGGCGGTTATAACGCCTACGGCGGCAGCGCTTACAGCGGTTCGCAGTTTGCAGACGTGCGCGCGCAGATCAACAGCGGGCGCATCGATGACGCCGAGATGATCTTAGACGGCATCCCGATCGGCTCGCGTACGGCGGAGTGGTATTTCCTGAAAGGGCAGATCCAGCAGCGGCGCGGCTGGTTCGACGAAGCATATAAAAATTATTCCGCCGCCTGCCAGCGCGACCCGGGCAATACCGAGTACGCGGCGGCGTTCAATTCGCTGAACAACAATTCGCGCGGCGGTTATCGCCAGACCCGCGGCGGCGGGTGCGACGCCTGCGACATCTGTTCGTCGCTTTTGTGTGCGGACTGCTGCTGTGAATGCATGGGCGGCGATCTGATTCCGGGCTGCTGATATGGGAAAGGGTAGTTTTCAAAACACCTCCAAAACCGCGCTCGGCGGTATCGTAGCGGCGCTTTCGGTCGCGACGATGTTCCTTACGGCAGTGATCCCGACACTGACCTATGCGCTGCCTGCGGTGGCGGGCGTGCTTTTGGTGGTCATGGTCATCGACGTCGGCAAAAAATGGGCGTTCGGCGTGTATGCGGCGGTGAGCCTGCTTTCTTTGCTGGTGCTTCCCGACAAGGAAGCCGCCGTGATGTATGTGTTCTTTTTCGGGCACTACCCCATCTTTAAGGCGATTTTAGAGGGAAGGCTGCATGGCGTGTGGCTGTGGGTGCTGAAATTCCTGCTGTTCAATGTTTCGGTGGTGCTGGCGTACCTTGTGATCATTTATGTGTTCCAGATCCCGTTTGACGATATGGAGGACTACGGCAAATGGGCGGTCTGGGCGCTTTTGGGGCTGGGCAACGTCGTGTTTGTGATCTATGATATCGCGATCTCCCGCCTTGTCACGCTGTATATGCTCAAATGGCGGAAATCCGTTCGTAAGCTGCTTAAGTTCAAATGAATATGGAAAACGGTTGGTTTGACCGCTGTAAACACGGAGTGCAAAAGCACTCCGTGTTTTGTGCTTTTTAAAATGGCTTTCTTTTCATACACCCCTTTTCAAAACGGATCAGATATGCTAAAATACAAGCAACAATGACAAAAAGGAGCTTTAGCCATGCTTACGCAAGAGAGAGTGACCGAAATTTTAAAAGAGGCGGGCGTGCTTTTAGAAGGGCATTTCCTGCTGACCTCCGGCCGGCATTCCGATAAATATTTACAATGCGCCAAGATCTTTCGCAACACCAAATACAGCGAGGAGCTTTGCGCGGCGCTGGCGGAAAAATACAAGGATGCGGGCGTGCAGGTCGTTATCGGCCCCGCCATGGGCGCGGTGCAGATGGCGTATGAGGTCAGCCGCGCGCTCGGCTGTGAAAACTTCTTTACCGAGCGCGGTGAGGATGGTAAAATGACGCTGCGCCGCGGCTTTGCGGTTACCCCCGGTGAAAAGGTGCTGATCGTCGAGGATGTCGTGACCACGGGCGGCTCCGTGAAAGAGGTCATCGACCTTGTGCGTGAGGCGGGCGGCGACATTGTCGGTGTCGGCTCCATTGTAGACCGTACCGGCGGCAAGATCGATTTCGGTGTGCCCTTTAAGGCCGTGTATTCCGCGCCGGTGACTTCTTGGGAAGCATCGGAATGCCCGCTTTGCAAGGCGGGCGAGCTCGAGCTTGTCAAGCCCGGCAGCCGCAAGATCAAATAATCCGTGATGGCAGAAAAGCAGTCTGCGCCGTTGCACGGCGGGCACCGCGCGCGGCTCAAAGCGCGCTTTGTCCGCGAGGGCTTAGATGCGTTTGAGGATCACAATGCGCTGGAGCTTTTATTGTTTTATGCGATCCCGCAGCGCGACACCAACGAGCTTGCGCACCGTCTGATCGACGAGTTCGGCTCGCTTTCCGGCGTGTTTGATGCGAGCGTCGAGGCGCTGATGCACGTGCCGGGCGTCGGCGAGAATACGGCAGTCCTCATTCGCCTGATGGCGTCTCTGTTCGCAAAATATGAGCAGGACAAGGTCAAATCCGGCTCGCTTGTGCTCAATACCGCCAAGGTAGCGGGCGAATATTTCGTTTCGCAGTTCATCGGCAAAACCACCGAGCAGCTTTTGGCTGTGTGCATGACGCACAAATGCCGTGTGGTGAATACGGTCGTGATCTCCGAGGGCACGCCCGACAGTACGCGCATCAATCTGCGCAAGATCGCCGAAGCGGCGATCCAAAACGGCGCGTCCGATATCCTGCTTGCGCACAACCATCCCGCAGGCGTCGCGGCGCCGTCGGCTGCGGACATCGATGCTACGCGCAATATCGTTTTAACGCTGCGCGCGCTGGGTATCCGCGTGAACGACCACTTCATTATCGCCGGCAAGGATTGGTTTTCCATGAAGACCAGCCCGAAGTTCAAATACCTGTTTTAAATCATCTCGCGCAAGCCAATGCTAAAAGCGTGTCGGGGCGTCCCGCCGCGCTTTTCTGTTGCCGTAAAAACAGTTGACAAAGCCTGAAAAACAGGGTATGATAGGAAAGAACAAATGTTCTTTTAACTTTGTGACCGCTACGGAGAATCCTATGGAAGAACAAAAATTCAAATTGAAAGCGCCCTATGCGCCTACGGGCGACCAGCCCGAGGCGATCGCAGCGCTGACCGCAGGTGTAAATAAAGGCTATATGGAGCAGACGCTTTTGGGCGTGACGGGTTCCGGTAAGACCTTTACGATGGCGAATATCATCGCCAATCTCAACCGCCCGACGCTGGTGCTCGCGCACAACAAGACCCTTGCAGCGCAGCTTTGCTCGGAGTTTAAGGAATTTTTTTCTGAAAATGCCGTGGAATACTTCGTCTCCTATTACGATTATTACCAGCCTGAGGCGTACATCCCCTCAACGGATACGTATATCGAAAAGGATTCCGCCATCAATGATGAGATCGACAAGCTGCGTCACTCCGCGACGTCGGCGCTTTCCGAACGCCGCGATGTCATCATTGTCGCCAGCGTCTCCTGCATTTATACCCTTGGCGACCCCATCGACTACCGCAACATGGTGATCTCCCTGCGGCAGGGGATGCAGAAGAACCGCGACGAGCTGCTGCAAAAGCTCGTGGAGATCCAATACGAGCGCAATGACATCAACTTTATCCGCAACAAATTCCGCGTGCGCGGGGACGTGGTGGAGATTTTTCCGGCATATGCCAGCGATACCGCGATCCGTGTCGAATTTTTCGGGGATGAGATCGACCGCATCAGCGAGATCAACCCCCTCACCGGGCAGGTCAAAAACGTGGTCTCCCACGTTGCGATCTATCCCGCGTCACACTATGTCGTTTCGCCCGATAAGCTCGAAACTGCGATCGAAGAGATCCTTGCCGAAATGGAGGCGCGCGTCAAGGAATTTGAAAAGGCGGGCAAGCTGCTTGAAGCGCAGCGCATCCGCCAGCGCACCGAATACGACATGGAAATGCTGCGCGAGACGGGCTTCTGCAAGGGGATCGAAAACTATTCCCGCGTGATGTCCGGGCGTGCGCCCGGCTCTGCGCCGTTCACCTTACTCGATTATTTCCCAAAGGACTTCCTGCTGTTCGTCGACGAATCCCACGTCACGCTCCCGCAGGTGCGCGGCATGTACGGCGGCGACCGCTCCCGCAAGGAATCCTTAGTGGAATTCGGTTTCCGTCTGCCCTCGGCGTTTGATAACCGTCCGCTGACCTTCGATGAATTTTACGAGCGCGTCGGGCAGAAAATTTTCGTGAGCGCCACGCCCGGCGACTTTGAACGCGCAAAAAGCGCACAGATCGTCGAGCAGGTCATCCGGCCCACCGGACTTTTGGATCCCGAGATCTTCGTGCGTCCGACCGAGGGGCAGATCGAGGATCTGATCTCCGAGATCCGGCTGCGCACCGACCGCGGCGAGCGCGTGCTCGTCACGACACTCACAAAAAAAATGGCGGAAAATCTGACCGACTTCCTCGACACGCACGGCATCAAGGTCAAGTATATGCACTATGACATCGACACCATCGAGCGCATGGAGATCATCCGCGATCTGCGTCTGGGCGAATTTGACGTGCTCGTCGGCATCAACCTCCTGCGTGAGGGCTTAGACATTCCCGAGGTGTCGCTCGTCGCGATCCTCGATGCGGATAAAGAGGGCTTTTTGCGCTCGGAAACGTCGCTGGTGCAGACCGTCGGGCGTGCGGCGCGCAACGCGCACGGCGAGGTCATCATGTATGCCGACAGCGTCACGCCCTCCATGGAGCGCGCCATCGCCGAGACGGTGCGCCGCCGCGAAAAACAGATGCGCTATAACGAAGTACACGGGATCACACCGCGCACCATTCAAAAGGATGTGCGCGACATCCTCGAAATCTCCACGCACGCCGAAGACGGCAAGAAGCCGCGCAAGCGCCTGAGTGAACGCGAACGGCAGGCGATGATCGCCAAATTGACCGCCGAGATGCGTGCGGCGGCAAAGCTGCTGGAATTCGAGCACGCGGCCATGCTGCGCGACAAAATTCAGGAACTCAAAGGGGAAAAACGCTGATGGCAAGCAAACACATTGTGGTCAAAGGTGCGCGCGAGCACAACCTGAAAAATATAGATGTCGAGATCCCGCGTGACAAGCTCGTGGTGCTTACGGGCCTTTCGGGGTCGGGCAAATCATCGCTCGCATTCGACACCATTTATGCCGAGGGGCAGCGGCGGTATGTGGAGTCGCTCTCCTCCTATGCGCGTATGTTCCTCGGACAGATGGAAAAGCCGAACGTCGATTCCATCGACGGGCTTTCCCCCGCCATTTCCATCGACCAGAAGACCACGTCCAAAAATCCGCGTTCCACGGTGGGTACGGTGACCGAGATTTACGACTACCTGCGGCTTTTGTATGCGCGCGTGGGCGTGCCGCACTGCCCCGTGTGCGGACGTGAGATCGTGCGGCAGTCGGTGGACACCATCGTAGACCGCGTTATGGAGTTGGAACCGGGCGCGAAGATCCAGGTCATGGCGCCCGTGGTGCGCGGCAGAAAGGGAGAGCACCAGAAAGAACTCGACGCCGCGCGGCGTTCAGGCTTTGTGCGCGTGCGCGTGGACGGCAATCTGTATGATCTGTCCGAAGAAATCAAGCTCGAAAAGAATTTTAAGCACAGCATCGAAATCGTCGTGGACCGGCTTGTGATCTCGCCCGACATCCGCAGCCGCCTTGCGGACTCCATTGAAACGGCGACGTCGCTTTCGGGCGGCACGGTGCTCATCAACCTCATCGGCGGGGAGGATCTGCTGTTTTCGCAGAACTATGCCTGCCCTGAGCACGGTGCTTCGGTGGACGAGCTGACCCCACGGATGTTCTCGTTCAACAATCCGTTTGGTGCGTGCGAGACCTGTACGGGGCTTGGGACGTTTTTAAAGGTCGATCCCGATCTCATCATCCCGAACAAAAAGCTGTCTATCCGCGACGGCGCCATTCGCGCCAGCGGCTGGACAAATGCCGAGGGCGGCACCATCGCACAGATGTACTATGAAGCGCTCGGCAAAAAATACGGCTTTACGCTCGACACGCCCATTTGTGACCTTTCTAAAAAGGCGCTCGATGCTTTGCTGTACGGTACGAAAGGCGAAAAGCTGAGCATGCAGCGCACCAATGTCTACGGCACGGGCAGTTATACCGCTGCATTCGAAGGCATCGTCAACAACCTCGAGCGGCGGTATAAGGAATCTACAAGCGATTGGGCGCGCTGGGAGATCGAGCAGGTCATGAAAGCCTGTGACTGCCCCGACTGCCACGGTGCGCGCCTCAAACCCATCACCTTAGGCGTGACGGTGGGCGGCATCAATATTTATGAATTCACCAAAATGTCCGTGACGGCGGCATTGCAATTTTTAGATGCGTTGGAATTGCGTGACCGCGACCGCGTGATTGCCGACCAGATTCTGCGCGAGATCCGCAGCCGGCTTGAATTTCTGTCAAGCGTGGGACTGGAATACTTAACGCTTGCGCGCTCGTCGGGCACGCTCTCTGGCGGTGAAAGCCAGCGTATCCGTTTGGCGACACAGATCGGTTCATCTTTAATGGGCGTGCTGTATATCCTCGATGAGCCGAGCATCGGACTGCATCAGCGTGACAACGACAAGCTGCTTGCCACGCTCAAGCATCTGCGCGATCTCGGCAACACGCTGCTGGTCGTCGAGCATGACGAGGACACCATGTACGCCGCAGATTACATTGTGGACATCGGCCCCGGGGCGGGTGTGCACGGCGGCGAGGTCGTCTGCGCAGGTACGGTGGAGGATATCAAAAACTGCCCTGCGTCCATCACCGGACAGTATTTGAGCGGCAAGCGCAAAATCCCCGTGCCCGAAACGCGCCGCAAGGGGAACGGCAAGTTCCTCACTGTGCGCGGCGCGGCGGAAAACAACCTCAAAAACATCAACGTAAAATTCCCCTTAGGCAAATTCATCGCCGTCACCGGTGTGTCGGGGTCGGGTAAATCTTCGCTGGTCAATGAAATCTTGTATAAGCGCCTTGCCAATGAACTCAACGGCGCGAAAAAGCCCGTGGGGAAGCATAAGGATATTTTAGGCCTCGAAAATCTTGACAAGGTCGTAGACATCGACCAGTCGCCCATCGGCAGAACGCCGCGTTCCAATCCCGCCACCTATACGGGCGTGTTCACGGATATCCGCAACCTGTTCGCGCAAACGCAGGATGCCAAAGTGCGCGGCTTTACGCCGAGCCGTTTCTCTTTTAACGTCAAGGGCGGACGCTGCGAAGCGTGCCAGGGCGACGGCATTGTGAAGATCGAAATGCACTTTTTGGCGGATATCTATGTACCTTGTGACGTGTGCAAGGGTGCGCGTTTCAACCGGGAAACGCTGGAGGTCAAATATAAGGGCAAATCCATTTATGACGTGCTGGAAATGACAGTGGAGGAGGCGCTCGGCTTCTTTTCCAGTATTCCTAAGATCAGCCGCAAGCTCCAGACGATTTATGACGTAGGGCTCGGCTATGTCAAGCTCGGCCAGCCCGCCACCACGCTTTCCGGCGGCGAGGCGCAGCGCGTGAAGCTCGCAACGGAGCTTTCCCGCCGCCCGACGGGCAGGACAATCTATATTTTGGACGAACCCACCACAGGTTTGCACACGGCGGACGTGCACCGCCTTATTGACGTTTTGCAGAAGCTCGCGGACGGCGGCAATACGGTCGTTGTGATCGAGCATAATCTGGACGTCATCAAGGTCGCGGATCATATCATCGACCTCGGACCCGAGGGCGGGGACAACGGCGGTACCGTTGTCGCCGAAGGCACGCCCGAAGCAGTCGCGCGCTGTGAACAGTCCTATACGGGGCAGTATCTTAAGCCGCTGCTTGAAAAACAGGCGGGGAAATAACCAAACGAAAAATCAAAAAAGCGCGCAGTCCGAACGACTTCGTTCGGGCTGCGCGCTTTCTGCAAACGGGCATAAAAATCCCCGCCCGACCGCGCACGGCTAATAATAACCTGCAAAAAGCAGGTGGGCGTCTATCCTCGGTTTCAGTGCTCCCAGCGTCCGCCAAAGGGCGGGAGGTCTGCACACCGCCTCGGAATTCCGACTCCCGTTTAAAAACGTGTTGGGTTAATATTGAACCGTACGGTTCTCGCATCGGGCAGGTTGATAGGTTTTCTTTATTCTTCTGTAATGTCGAACAGATCCGCGAGCCGTTCCTCGAATGCGGCGCCGATCCGGTTGAACTCCTCGTCATCCTCGATGGGTTCAAGATACGTTTCGCCGTCCTCCTCGGTGACCCGAAGAATGATCAGCTCACCGTCGTCGTCCAGGATCTCTTCCGCTTCATCGTAAACAGGGAGCAGCGCTACATAGCGCGCGTCGTCCGTTTCAATGCGGTCAAGCTCTTCAAAGATATGTTCCGTACCGTCCTCGTCCACGACGCTGACGATGTCGGGGTTGTATGCTTCGTCCATGTGTTCCTCCGTTGGCAGCTTCATTCTGTTTACATTTTACCCCGAAACGGGCGTATAGTCAACGGTAAAAATTGCCCACCCTGCATTTTGCGCGTTTTGCGCCACGGTAGACAGGGAAAAACACCGATTTTCGGCAAGATGGACAATCAATATAAAAAAATATAAAAAATTTTAAAAAAACTATTGACTTTTCCGAATTCGGTGCTATAATAAAGATGAACAAAGGGAGAAACCAAAGCAAACCCCTAAATGGTTCAAGGCGGGCTTAAGGCTTTTGGTCCTCCGCAAATCAAAGAGCCGAAAGGAAAGTACTCCGGCAGCATGTAAGGCTCGAATCCGTTTGAAAGGATTTGCCGTAAAGCACGGCGAAACGAGATTCGGTAAAACAGGGCCGGGGGGGGCGGACGCAGATCAGACGTTCGCGGTGCTCTTCGGTTGCAGGTCGGCGGTGTGACGCAGGGGCAAAAACCCCAAGGTCCGAATAAGACCGATCGGCACGAAAAAGCGGAGTTCAAAATGTGCTTTGAATCACGAGACTTCTCAAAAGGCAATCGTTCTGTCGATTGTGATAGGTCTCGGCGGGTGGTTTCTGAAAAGCCTTTTGTTACAAAACGAAGGGAGGCGAATCCAATGTACGGTATAGGAACTGAAGAACCGCAGACATTCGGTTCGCTGTCCGCTGCGGTCAAATTTGACAGATAAGATGTAAGTTGTAAGAGTTTTATCGTATCTCCAAGAACAAATTTGACTACGTTCGCTGTAAGAAGTGCGTTAAAGAACTACAAAAACAAAACGATTTTCGTGAAGTCTGACGCCGCAGCGGGCAGCTTAGATAAAACTGAATAACGATATAAATAGAGGCTCCGAGACCGTCCGTTTCGGAGCTTTTGCTTTGCCTGTTTGCAGCGCTCCTATACAAAAATCCCCGCTTGAATGGAAAGCGGGGATTTTTATATGTATCATTGTTTTTTGCGCTTAATTTGCCATATCCAATCCGCCGGGGAACAAGGCATCGTCGATGATGTAGGGCTCGTAATTCTCGTTTTGCCACACCTTGACATAATCCACATAAAAGGCGGTATCGCCCTCATGTGAAAACTGCCCGATCTTCTGCCCGTGCGGCCCCCAGCCGTCGCCTGCGTCGATCTCCACGGTCAGGCGCAAAAACTCCTTGACTTTGGAGACGCCGCCGCCCGCCGTGGCCCAGGTCGGTTCGCCGTCGATGTAAAATACATAATATTCCGGCGTCCACTTCAGCGCAAAGGTGTGGTAGCCGTCGTAAAGATCCTGTTCTAATGTATTGATGATCGTGTCTGAATCCGCAAATTCCCCGTAGCCGTTCCACAAAAGTGCATGTCCCATACGGCTTTGGCGGTTGCGGCGGAACGCGCTTTCATACACGTCGATCTCCGTACCGTCCACACCCTCGCTCGCGACCTTGCGCATATTGGAGGATTGCAGCCAGAACGCCGACCAAAGCCCGTCTGCGTCGGGCAGCTTCACGCGCACCTCAAAGTAGCCGAACGCCTGTGCGAACAGGAGTTCATCACTCGAACCTTTATTGTTGTCGCCGTCCCCGACAATGCGGCGCGTCTCAATACCGCCCGTGAACCGTCCGGCGGCAGGGCAGTCGCCGGAGCACGTGTGGTCGTCTTCGTATCGTGCGTGGATGACGGCGTTGCCGTCACGCACCTCCACCAATTCCGGGCACCACCAGCAGGCGTATTCCGGGTGCGCCTCGTCGTTCGACTCCCAGCGCACGGCGTGCGGCGAGGTCGTCCAGATCTCATGGCTGCCCGTGTAGCGGTCGCCGAAGCGGATGTTCCGGTTGAGCGCGTCACCCTCAAAATCATCCTCAAACACCATGTACCAGCCGTCCTCACCGAGCGTGGGAATAGAAAGATCATACCCCTTTTCTTTCCAACTCTCGTCATTTTTCGGGCGCGTGGTCACACCGACCGCAATGGCAATGATCCCCGCCACGACCAGAACTGCGCCCACAATCAAAATAATCACGCGTTTCACGTTTCTCCCTCCGATCATAGGATGGTCTTATAGTATCGGATTTCCAATGGAATGTCAACGGAAAAGGGATAAAATGCGCCTGTCCCTTCGGATTTGGAAACGCCGGATTGCAACAGGATGAAAACTGTGGTAAAATACGAAGAAGTTTGGCTTTGCACAATGTGTAAAAGTCCAGTGAAAAGGGGAATCGGAATGCGGATCTTAGCGCTGGAAAGCTCCTGTGATGAGACTGCCGCCGCAGTCGTAGAGGACGGCAGACGTATACTGTCCAATGTGGTCGCCACGCAAATCGAGCGCCATAAAATCTTCGGCGGCGTCGTGCCGGAGATCGCCTCGCGCCTGCATGCGGAATCGATCAGCGCGGTGACGGCAGAAGCGCTCGAGCAAGCGGGCATGACGCTTGCTATGGTGGATGCGATCGCCGTGACTTATGCGCCGGGGCTCATCGGCGCATTGCTCGTGGGCGTGAATTATGCGAAAGGGCTCGCATTGGGCAGCGGCAAGCCGCTGGTGCCCGTGCACCATCTGCGCGCGCATATCGCGGCGAATTATATCACGCACCAAGACCTGACCCCGCCGTTTTTGTGTCTGGTCGTCTCGGGCGGGAACACGATGCTTGTGCAGGTGAAAGATTATACGGAATTTCAAGTGCTCGGCAGAACGCGCGACGACGCGGCGGGTGAGGCGCTCGACAAGGCGGCGCGCGCCATGGGCCTGCCGTATCCGGGTGGCGTACATTTGGATGAAGCGTCCAAGGGCGGCGACCCGCACGCCTTTTCCTTTCCGCATCCGAATGTGGAGGGCAGCCCGCTCGATTTCAGCTTTTCGGGCCTCAAGACCGCCGTGCTCAACCGCCTGCATAACGCCGCGCAAAAAGGGGAGACTATCGAAAAAGCAGATCTCGGCGCGTCGTTTCAATCCGCCGTGGCAGATGCCCTGCTGCGCAACACCGATCTTGCGCTGGAGATGTATCCCGAAACCGAAAAACTCGTGCTCGCGGGCGGGGTCTCGGCGAACTCGGTTTTGCGTGGACGTGTCACGCTTCTTGCAAAGCGGCGCGGTGTGCGGCTGTATCTGCCGGAGCTTTCTTTGTGCGGCGACAACGCGGCGATGGTCGGAGCGCAGGGCTTTTATGAGTGGCGCGCGGGGAGATGTGCGGATATGTCGCTCAATGCGGCCGCGACTATGCCGATCGAGGAAAACGGGCGGTAATGCGCCGATTTTTTGGACAGCTAACCGCTCTTTTGTGGATTGTTCATCAAAAAGCGGCACAGAATTGACATTTTATTAACATTTTCCATGTTGCTTTTTTTGGTGGGCTATATTATAATGCTACTTGAATGGCGCTTTTTTCCATTCTGCATTTTTGTAATGCCAATCATGCAAAATTATCTCGGCGCAAGCCGAAGTTTTGGAGAAGGAGAATCAATATGGCATCACTCACACAAAATCAATCCGTGCTTTCGTGGATCGACGAAAAGGCTGAGCTTGTCAAGCCCGACAAGATCGTCTGGATCGACGGCTCCGAAGAGCAGATCGAAGCGCTTCGCGCAGAGGCGTGCTCGACGGGCGAGCTCATCAAGCTCAACGAAGAGCTTCTGCCGGACTGCTATTACCACAGAACGGCGGTCAACGACGTGGCGCGCGTGGAGGACAGAACCCTTATCTGCACGAAAAAGGAAGAGGACGCCGGCCCCACGAACCACTGGATGGATCCTGAAAAAGCATACAAAATGCTGTATGACATCGCCCGCGACAGCTACAAGGGCAGAACCATGTATGTCATCCCCTACTCCATGGGCCCTGTCGGCTCGCCGCTTGCGAAGATCGGTATCGAGCTGACGGACTCCATTTACGTCGTACTCAATATGTGCATCATGACGCGCGTCGGCAAGAAGGTGCTTGATGTGCTCGGCGACAGCAACGACTGGGTGCGCGGTTTGCACTGCAAGTGCGCCATCGACGCCGAAAACCGCTGGATCTGTCAGTTCCCGGAGGACAACACCATCATCTCCGTGAACTCCGGCTACGGCGGGAACGTGCTGCTCGGCAAAAAGTGCTTTGCGCTGCGCATTGCGTCCTATCAGGGCAAAAACGAGGGCTGGCAGGCGGAGCATATGCTCATCCTCGGCATTGAGAACCCGCAGGGCGAGGTCAAATATATCTGCGCGGCGTTCCCGTCCGCGTGCGGCAAAACCAACCTTGCCATGCTTATCCCGCCTGAAGGCTATCGCAAGAAGGGCTATAAGGTCTGGTGCGTCGGCGACGACATTTCCTGGATCCGCAAGGGCGAGGACGGCAGACTGTATGCCATCAACCCCGAAAACGGCTTCTTCGGTGTCGCACCCGGCACGAACGACCACTCCAACCCCAACGCGCTCGCTTCTACCAAGAAGGGCACTATTTTCACCAATGTGGCGCGTAACTTAGATGACAACACCGTTTGGTGGGAAGGGCTTGATAAGAACCCGCCCGTCAACGCGGAAGAGTGGACGGGCAAAAAGGTCAACGGCCCCGAATGGAAAGCCGAGGGCAAAAACCTTGCCCATCCGAACAGCCGTTTCACCGCGCCTGCGGTCAACTGCCCGTGCATCAGCTCCGAGTTTGAAAATCCGCAGGGCGTGCCGATCTCTGCATTCGTGTTCGGCGGCAGACGCGCAAAGCTCGCGCCGCTGGTGTATCAGTCCCGCGACTGGAACCACGGCGTGTTCGTCGGCTCCATCATGGCGTCCGAGACCACCGCTGCGGCGGCAGGTGCGGTCGGCGTGGTGCGCCGCGACCCGATGGCGATGCTGCCCTTCTGCGGCTACAACATGGGTGATTATTGGAAGCACTGGATCGACATCGGCAAGACGCTCGATCCCGACAAGGCGCCCAAGATCTTCAACGTCAACTGGTTCCGCAAGGACGACGAGGGCAACTTCCTGTGGCCGGGCTTCGGCGACAACCTTCGCGTGCTTGAATGGATCCTGAAGCGCTGTGACGGCGAAGTGGATGCCAAAGAGACTGCGATCGGCTATGTACCCTATGCTAAAGACATCAACATCGAAGGGCTTGAGGGCGAGGTCAGCCTCGACTCCCTGGAGAGCATCCTTGACGTTGACAAGTCCCTGTGGGAAACCGAAGCGGACGGCATTGCCGAGTTCTATGGCAAGTTCGGCGACAAGCTGCCCGAAGAGCTTTCCGAAGAGCTTGAAACGCTCAAAGCAAACCTCAAATAAGCGATTCTCCTTTATACAAAGCTGCCCGTCGGGATTCGCGTTATGCGAATCCCGACGGGCCTTTGTTTTTTTGCATAGGCAATGTGTATCTCATGGATTCTTTCACTATATAATTGTGGTAGGCATAACGCACATATACTATATAATAAACGGGCGAGTTTACACGACGACCGATGACAAAATCGAACAAGACAGCAAACACCCGGCGGTGTTTCAAAAACTCGAAATAAATTCAAATTTTTTTGAAAATAGGTGTTGACTTTTGTCGTAGGTTTTGCTATTATATCAAAGCTGTCGCGCGGGACATGAGTTCCGAACGAGAGCAACGGACCTTGAAAATTAAACAACGACGAAGAAAAAGGAACCCGAGATTCCGACGT
>CAKMIX010000019.1 GCA_927362715.1 uncultured Clostridia bacterium
AAAAATGAAAAAAAGCGGGCGGGGAAAGCCGTGGTGTTTTTCCCCGCCGCGTTCCATCTGATTCAGTCGGCAAACAGCCCCGCGAGATCCTCTTGGGAGACGGGGCGCACCTGATTCTGCATCAGCACCCTGACCGCTTTGTCTGAGTCGTTCACACGCAGCACCATATATGCCATATCCTTTTTGCGGGCGGTGAACGCATAGGTGTACTCGATGTTGACGCCGCCGCCGCTGAGCGCCGTAAGCATCTTGACAAGGCTGCCGGGCTTGTCGGTGATCTCCACGGCAAGCACCGGGGTAATGGAGCAGATATAGCCCGCGTCCTTGACCACGCTGACCGTTTTATACGGATCGTCCACGATCAGGCGCAGGATGCCGAAATCCTGTGTTTCGGCAATGGAAAGCGCGCGCATGTCGATCTGCGCTTTTTCCAAAAGACGGGTAAATTCCGCTAACTGTCCGGGGGTGTTTTCCAAAAATACGGAGATCTGATTGATAGTCATGGCCAAAACTCCTTCCTTAGTACAGGTTGCGTTTGTCGATGACGCGAACCGCTTTGCCCTCGCTTCGGGTGATGCTCTTGGGCGCAACGAGCTTGACGATGGCGTGGATGCCAAGCATCGATTTCAGCGCGTCTACAAGTTCCTTTTCGCGCGCGGCGACCTGCGAAAGATTGTCGGAGAACATCTCCGGCGTCATCTCCACCTGCACCTCCAGCTTATCGCTGTTGTTCTCACGACTGACGACGATCTGGTAGTTGGCGGGATAGCCCTTGTTGAGAAGAACCGTTTCGATCTGGGAGGGGAACACGTTGACGCCGCGGATGATCAGCATATCGTCGCTGCGGCCCATGGGCTTGGACATGCGCACATGGGTGCGCCCGCAGGGGCATTTCTCGTAATTGAGCACGCAAATGTCGCGCGTGCGATAGCGCAGCAGCGGGAACGCATCTTTTGTGATGCAGGTAAAGACCAGTTCGCCGACACTGCCTTCGGGAAGCACTTCGCCGGTTTCGGGGTCGATGATCTCCGGGATAAAGTGATCTTCGTTGATGTGCATGCCGTGCTGGTCGCTGCATTCAAAGGAGACGCCGGGACCGGAGATCTCCGTAAGTCCGTAGATGTCATACGCCGTGATGCCGAGCTTTTGTTCAATATCCCGCCGCATCTCTTCGGTCCAGGCCTCCGCACCGAAAATGCCCGCCTTGAGCTTGATCTGATCCTGCAAGCCCCGTTCGCAAATGCTTTCCGCAAGATAGGCAGCATACGAGGGGGTGCAGCAGAGGATGGTGGAGCCTAAGTCGCACATGAATTGGATCTGCCGGTCGGTATTGCCGGAGGACATCGGTAAGGTCAGGCAGCCGACCTTGTGCGAGCCGCCGTTTAAGCCCGGACCGCCGGTGAACAGCCCATAGCCGTAGCAGACATGGCAGACGTCCTCGTTGGTGCCGCCCGCAGCCACAATGGCGCGCGCACAGCAGTCCTCCCAAAGATCGATGTCATGCTGCGTGTAAAATGCCACAACGCGCCGCCCCGTGGTGCCGCTGGTGGATTGGATGCGCACGCAGTCCTTCAGCGGGACGGCCAGCAGCCCATAGGGGTATGCTACGCGCAGATCCTCTTTGGATAAGAAGGGCAGTTTGTGCAGATCGTCGACCGAACGGATATCGTCGGGCGTAACGCCTTTTTCCTCCATCAGGCGGCGGTAATAGGGAACGTTTTCATACACGCGCTTGACCGTCGGGATCAGGCGCTCATTCTGCCATGCGCGGATCTGCTCGCGGCTGGCGCATTCGATTTCGGGTTGATAATAATGCTCCATACAGGGCATCGTTCCTTTCCTCAATGAGATGATGGGATAAAACAGCGGATATCCAACCATTTTACAAAGCTAATATACCACTTTATAGCGGTAAAGTAAATAAATTTCTGTATAAATTTGGTGCTTTTATATAGTATTTTCCATTTGGCTGTATATGTTTGCACCCATTTGTAACGGAATAACCAAAGCGTACCCAAAAGAGCGAAGACTCGGATAAATGCACGGCAGGAGAGGACATGGTACGTGTAAACGCAGCGATCGCACAGATCGTTTTTTCGTGGCGGGAAAACTTGCTGAGACGGTTTTTTGCAGAGTTGCTCATTGTATTTGTATTTCCTATAGAAAACTATCGACTATAAGTACTTGCAAAGAAATCGGGCGCGAAGTAAAATAAAATCAGGTCTGTGTTTTCGCAGTGTCAAGAACATGGACCAAAAAGTATCCGTGCAAACAAACGGAGTGGCTTGGCCGGCAGAGACAGAAAGGGGCAGATCCTATGGAATACAGACAACTGCCGCACGGGGGCGAAACGGAAAAGTTCAGTGTGCTGGGGCTCGGCACGGGCGGCCTGCACCAAAGCTCCGACGAGGAGATCGAAGCGGTCGTGCGCACCGCCATACAAAACGGGATCAATTTCTTTGATCTGTGCGCGGGCGGCAGCAGCGTGTATGCACCGTTCGGGCGCGCCATTGCGGGCAAACGCGGGCAGGTGTTTTTTCAACTGCACTTCGGCGCGGTCTATAACGAAAAGGGCGAATACGCCTGGACACGCGATCTCAAAACCATTGAGAGTACGTTTGAATGGGAGCTTGCGACGCTCGGCACGGACTATGCGGACTTCGGCTTTTTGCATTGTGTGGATGAGGATGAAGATCTTGACGAACTGGTGCAGGCGGGTATCCTCGATTATGTCCGGGCATTGAAAACGGCGGGCAGAGTACGGCATATCGGGTTTTCTTCCCACACGCCGTCGGTCGCCAACCGCTTGCTGGACACAGGGCTTGTAGATATGATGATGTTTTCCATCAATCCTGCGTATGACTTGGAGCAGGGCGACGAGCTCGGCATCGGATCTGTGTCGGAGCGCGCGGCACTGCTTCGCCGATGCGAGACGATGGGCGTGGGGATTTCCGTGATGAAGCCTTTCCACGGCGGCAAGCTCTTAAACGAAAAGACCTCGCCGTTCCGCGTCGAAATGACCCGTTATCAATGCCTGCAATACGCGCTGGACCGCCCCGGCGTCCTGACTGTCGTACCCGGTGTGCGCAATATGGAGGACTTGAACGCACTTTTGGGCTTCTCAGCCGCAGCGGCGGAGGAAAAGGACTATTCGATCATCGGCAGGTTCACACCTGCTGCGGCGCAGGGGAACTGCGTTTACTGCAACCACTGCCAGCCCTGCCCGGCGGGAATCGACGTGGGACTTGTCAACAAATATTACGATCTGGCGGTCGCAGGCGACAAAATGGCGGCAGGCCACTACGAAAAGTTAGCTGTAAAAGCGGACGCCTGCATCGGCTGCGGGCACTGCGACCGGCGCTGCCCGTTCCATACCGCGCAAAGCGCCCGTATGCAGGAGATCGCCGCGTATTTTCAAAATGCAAAACAATGGAATGGAGTGAATGTCATGAAACTGACAGATGCGGCAAAAGCCTATGCGGAAAAGCTGTTTGGAGGCAGCGCCCTTGAGCTTGTAGAAACCGACCCGGAATTTATCGAGCGGTTTTGCAATTTTGCTTTGGACGAGGTCGTCAATCAGGATGATCTGGATGACCGCACGCGCATGATGGCAATCCTGGCGGCGCTTTTGGGGTGCCGGGGCATCGACACGTTCAAGGTCATGCTGCCCGCAGCGCTGAACCTCGGCGTCACACCGGTCGAGGTCAAAGAGATCGTCTATCAGGCGACCGCGTATTTAGGAATGGGGCGCGTGCTCCCGTTTTTGCACGCCGTCAACGACGAACTCACCGCACGCGGTATAAAGCTGCCGCTTGACGGGCAGGCGACCACGACCGCCGAAAATCGTTTGGAGGCGGGCGAGCAGACGCAGGTCGATATTTTCGGCGAGGGGATGCGCGGCTTTTCACAGTCCGGCCCTGAAGAGAGCCGTCATATCAACCGCTGGCTTTCCGACAACTGCTTCGGCGATTATTACACCCGCACGGGGCTTGATTACAAGCAGCGCGAAATGATCACGTTCTGCTTTTTGGCGGCGCAGGGCGGCTGCGAGCCGCAGCTCACCTCCCATTCCGCCGCTAATATTGCCATCGGCAACGACAAGGCGTTTCTCATTCAGATCATTTCCCAGTGCCTTCCCTACATCGGTTATCCGCGCAGCCTCAACGCGCTGCGCTGCGTCAACGAAGCGGCAAAGAGCATCTGACCATGCCGTTCCCATCGTGATACGGAACGATTTTCTTAAAAACAGCTTTCGCCCGGAACACCGGAGAAAGCTGTTTTGCTTTGTCGCACGCGGCACGCACTGCGCCGCCGTATTTGCTTGACAAGCCGGGGATTTTCATGTAAGGTAAAAGCAGGAGAATAATAGGGGGCATACAAATGCGCAGTGTGACAGAACTGCCGGGCGGCTATGCGCCGCTTATGAAAATCGACCTGCAAAAGGATAAAAAAGCCGCGCTTGTGGTGAACGGGGGTTCCGTTTTGGTGATGGCGGCGCTTTGGATCGCGGGGTGCTTTATCGTCCCATTCTCCGCGTTCTTCCAAAGCGGAGATCTGCCGTTTTTTCTTAAGCCTGTATTGCTGATCCTGAGTTTTTGCCTTTATATGGTTTTACACGAGGCCGTGCATGGAATCTTTATGAAAGGCTTCGGCGCAAAGAAAGTGAAGTTCGGCTTCACGGGGCTGTATGCCTATGCCGGAAGCCAAGATTATTTTTATAAAAAGCCGTATCTCACCATAGCGCTCGCCCCGGTCGTGTTTTGGGGGCTTGTGCTGCTGGTTCTGAATTGCTTTGCAGGTGCGTTTTGGTTTTGGAACATCTATTTTATCCAAGTCGGCAACCTTGCCGGAGCGGCGGGCGACATCTATGTGACCTGCAAGCTGCTGAAAATGCCGTCAAACATTTTGATCCGCGACACCGGGGTGGCTATGGAAGTATATGGTCGTACGGAATGATCGCCGCCAATCAGCCAAAAAACAAGCGAGACGGGTTTAACCGTCTCGCTTTTTCAGTCGGATTTTGATTTGCTGTTTTCTCCTGCGTGCCGCGCTTTCCATGCCTTGATCTGCTCAAAGCGGGCTTTGAATTTGCCCTCCACACCCTCGTCTGTGGGGCGGTAATAGCTTTTCCCTGCGAGCGAATCGGGCAGACACTGCATGTCGGTCAGCTTGTCCGCCGTGTCGTGTGCGTATTGATAGCCCTTGCCGTAGTCGAGCTCTTCCATCAGCTTGGTCGGCGCGTTGCGCAGCGCGAGGGGAACGGGCTCGGCAAGCTGCGAGAGCGCGTCCTTGCGCGCACGGTTGTATGCAAGATACAGCGCGTTGGACTTCGGCGCAAGCGACAGGTAAACGACCGCCTCGGTCAGGTGCACCGTGCATTCGGGCATCCCGATGAGATGGCATGCCTGGTAAGCGGCAACACAGATTTCGAGCGCGCGCGGGTCGGCAAGCCCCACGTCCTCGCTCGCGAAGCGGGTGACGCGCCGCGCGATATACAGCGGGTCTTCGCCCGCCTCCAGCATCCGTGCCAGCCAATAGATCGCCGCATCGGGGTCTGAATTGCGCATGGACTTGTGCAGCGCGGAGATCAGGTTGTAGTGTTCTTCGCCGCTTTTGTCATACAATAGGGACTTGCGCGAAGTGCACTGCTCCAGCGTCTGCCGGGTCACGGTCACTTCGTCGCCGTCGGTCTCGCCGTTGAGCACCACCATTTCTAAGGTGGAAAGCGCAGTGCGTGCGTCGCCGTTCGCAAATGCGGCGATCACTTCGAGCATATCTTCTTCCATGTGCACCTTCTGCTTTCCGAACCCGCGTGGATCATGGATCGCGCGCGCAAGCAGCGTGACGAGATCTTCCGTGCGCAGGCTTTGCAGTACAAACACCTTACAGCGTGACAGCAGTGCTCCGTTGACCTCAAACGACGGATTCTCGGTCGTCGCGCCGATGAGGATGATGCTGCCTTTTTCCACGAAGGGGAGGAAGGCATCCTGCTGCGCCTTGTTGAAACGGTGGATCTCATCCACGAACACGATGGTGCGTTCGCCGAAGCGGCGGTTGTCCTCCGCCTGCTGCATGACGGTGCGGATCTCCTTGATGCCGCTCGTCACAGCGGAAAAGTCGATAAAGGAGGCTTTGGTTCGGTTTGCGATCACGCGCGCAAGCGTGGTCTTGCCGACGCCCGGCGGCCCCCAGAAGATCATGGAGGAAATGCGGTCACTTTCGATCAGGCGGCGCAGCACCTTTCCTTCGCCGATCAGGTGCTGCTGTCCAACGATCTCGTCGAGCGTCTGCGGACGCAGGCGCGCCGCAAGCGGCGTATCCTCCGAACTTGAAAAGAGCGTTTGCTGTTCCATTGCAAAACCTCCATTTGTAAACGTGCAAGCGCAAAGCGTCAGTCCGTAAGCAGCCACAAAAGCCCAGCCGCCGTGCGCACGGCACTGTTTGCATAATGATTGCCGGGATTGGATTGAAAAATCGTCCGTATCCCGCGGCTTCGGTAAAAGGCTTCCAGCGCCTGTGTGTTTTCCTGCACGGTCTTTAGATACGGATTGCGCGTGTTCTGCTCCCGGTCGCCGAGCGAGAAATACAAGCGCTCAGGCGTCCGCTTCATTTCCTGTGTGCGGGCATATTCCAAAAAATCCGGATACCACAGCGACCCCGAAACACTTGCTGCACGTGCAAATAAATCCGTTTTGTAAAGCGCATACAAAGCGAACAGCCCCGCAAGCGAATATCCTGCAAGCCCGCGCCATACAGGCTCGCCTGAGAGCGTGCGCTCCGCTTTTGGGAGGATCGCTTCAACCAGCAGCCGCAAATGCTCGTCCGCCCCGCCGGTACAGGGCGCAGCGTTTTTGGAGATCGGGGGGATCGCCCACGGCGACATGTCGTGTTCCCATGCCGAAATACTGACCGTGACCAGTGTGCACGGCGCGCCGCCGGCGTCCTGTAAGGCTTTTTGCACATGTTCTCCCTCGTCGGCAAAGGTGTTGAGATAGATGACGGGCGCACTGTGCGCTGTGCTTGGAAAAACCGTGACGGCTTTTCCGCCGACCGTAAATCGTATCATGTGCAGGCTCCCTTCTTCCCTTTCATTATACAAGCTCTGCCCCGAAAATCAAGTGCAGCCGCATGGTTCGCTTGCATTTTCCGTGCGGATTGTGCTATGCTTATATAGAGGCTCGAATTCCTTAAAATTACATATAAAGCAGGAGGCTTTGCTATGAAAAAATCTCTGGGCGTCAAGCCCTATTTGTACCCCATGCCGGTTTTGATGATCGCCACCTACGGCGAGGACGAAACGGTTGATGTGATGAACATGGCGTGGGGCGGTATCTGTGGGAACAACATGGTCGCGCTGAACATCACGGAAAGCCATAAAACAGCGAAAAATATCAAAGCGCGCGGTGCGTTCACAGTAAGCGTTGCAGACGCGGCGCATCTCAAAGAAGCGGATTATTTCGGCATGGCTTCCGCGAATAATACGGCGGACAAATTTGCACGCACCGGGCTGCACGCCGTTCGTTCCGAACACGTGGATGCACCCGTTGTGGAGGAATTTCCGCTGACGCTTGAATGCAAGGTCGCACAATTGCAGCACGATAAGGGCGGCTTCCGCGTTTTGGGTGAGATCGTCAACGTGCTGGCAGAGGAATCTGTTCTGGACGCTTCGGGCAAGGTCGATCCCACGAAGCTCAATGCGTTCGTGTTCGATCAGTTCCAAAGCGGGTATTATGCGATCGGCGAAAAGATCGGGCAGGCTTGGGACAGCGGCAAGGCATTTCAAAATTAAATCGTAAGGCGGTACGGAAAAGCCCCCGAGCAAACACTCGGGGGCACTTTTGCGTCTTCTTTCAGCACTTCACACCGAATTTATTGCCGCAGCGCGGGCAAAGCACCGTGTGTTTGCCTTTTTTGCGCGGCAAACGCAGCGTCGCGCCGCAGCTCGGGCATTCGCGATAAATGTGCGCCTTATCCTTGCGGCGTTCTTTCTGTACGGCGCGTTTCTGCCGCCGCGCCTCGGCGTTTGCTTTGCGGAAGCGGAATGCGTCGCGCATCTTGCAATAAAACGTGTACATCGCGCTTGCCTCCCGCTCGCGGGCAGGAATGTTTTTCGAAAGCACGCGAAACAGCGTCACGCCGATGAGGAGGAGCTCCAAAAAACTGATGATCCGTATGCGGGTGAAAAATTGGATCAGCACCAAAAGCAGATAGACGGCATAGATGAGGATCTGCATCGGGTCTTGCAGCGCGCGCAGCCCGTAGCGCCCCTCCATAAAGCGATAGAACTTATATCGAAACCCGTTCAACGCAATGTCCTCCGTCCCTTGATTTGCCAGTAGTATACCGCTGCCTTATGAATAAACGTACACGCGGTTGTGAACACATTGTAAATTACACATCCCATGCGCCGTGCCGAATGGTATTCGGATCGGCGTCCTGCAGCACCGCCTGCGGTGCGGTCTGGGTCGCATAGGTCACAAGCGCAGCAGGGATCTCGGGCGGGAAATCCGCAATAAACGTATCCAAATCGTTTCCGCGCCGAACCGGATGGTGCGCATCTGTTGCGATCAGATCGGCAATACCGTCCGTGAGCAGCTCTACGGCAAACTGCCGGATGCGGTCGCCGAGCTTTCCCGCCACGGAATCCGCCGTTACCTGAAACAGCGCGCCCATGTCCGCAAGGTCTGCCACCAGCTCCGGGTGCCGATGAAAGGTCGGGTAGCGCTCCGGGTGGGCGATCACGGGCACGAGCCCGCGGTCAAATACCTCTTCTGCAAGCGGCAGGGCAAGCGCGGGATCGAACGGCTGCAGGGAATATTCGCACAACAGATACCGCGAACGGTTCAGCGTGAGCGGCGAGAGATCACCCGCTTCAAAGATCCCGTCATGCAGAAAGACCTCCGCACCGCCGCAGATGTGCACGGGCATCTCCCGCGTGCGCAAAAGAGAATTGAGCTGCGCAATTCTGCGGTTGCGTGCATATAAAAAATCTCCGGTGCCCGTATAATCCATATAGTGCGGTGTGGCAACGATGATGCGGATATTGTTTGCCGCCGCCGTTTCGCATAACGCCAACGTGTCCTCTAAGCTTTGGGCGCCGTCGTCGATGTCCCAAAGCAGATGACAGTGCAGGTCAATCCTCATGCGGCTGCTCCTTTTGCGCATCTGTTTGCGCGCCCTCTTGCGCCGTCCCGGCAGCCGCTTTTTTCTTGTATTTAAACACATGGATGATGCCCTCGTCGTTGAGCACCTTAATGAGCATCATGGTCAGCGGCAGCAAAAACAGCCCGATAAAGCCGAACAGCTGTGTGCCGATATACATGGCCATAATGGTCATGAACGGCGGCATGCCGAATTGCGAAGCGACCAGCTTCGGCTCGATGACCTGGCGGATGACGCCCATCACGGCATAGATCACCAAAAGCCCGATGCCGAATCCGATTTCCCCCGTAAACAGCGACCAGAGACTCCACGGGATCAAAACCGTCCCTGTGCCGAGCACGGGTATGATGTCCACGATCGCGGTGATGAGCGCAATGGCGAAGATATAATTGCCGTCATAGAGGCCGACCAGCCGCAGGATCAGCAGCCCTACGCTCAGCTCGGCAAAGGTGATCCCGATGATCGCGGAATACGCCTTGCACATTTTACCGAGCGTGGAAAAAATGATCTGCTTGGTCCGCACGATGGCATCGCCGCGTTCCTTCGGGAACTGGGCTAAGATCATGTCGCGCAGGGTATGGTAATCCGTGGTCATAAAGCAGCAGGAGACAATGCACACAAGAAGCCCAACGAAAAACATCGGGATCTGTTTCGCCGTGCCCCAGACCGCGCCCAGCGGTGTGGAAAGCACGGAAAGATCCAGACCGCCGCTCGCGGCGCCCTGCATTTCCAGCTCGGCGGAGGCCTGCGCTTCCACACCGAGCAGGTTGTTCAGAAATTGCTGCAAACTGCTGACAATGGAATCCGAAAGCGAATGCGGCAGAAAGGAGAGCGCGTCCTGCAGCCATGCGATCGCCTGTTCCACAAAGGCGTCCGTGTCCTCCAGCTTCATCAGCAGAAAAGCAAAGAAATCATGCAGTTCCGCACCGATCCGATAAAGGACGGCTGCAAGGATCGACCCGATGATGACCAGCGCAAACAGCACAAGGATCACCGAGGCGAGCCCGCGGCGAAGCGGCGTTTTGCGCGTCAGAAAGGCGACGGGACGCTGCAAAAGCATTGCAACGAAAAAAGCGACCGCAAAGGGCCAAACGATCCCGAGCGCATATTTGACAGCCAGATAAAACAGTGCGATGATAATGCCGGCATACACGATGTTGATGATGAATGCCCGCCGTTTTTCGACTTTGTTCAATGTAAGCTTGCACCTCCCGCTCTCCGCACCGAAGCGGAGAACTCTCCCGCAATATTATATACATTTTATACTATTTTTCGGAAAGATACAATGCGGATTAGAAAAATTCATAGAATTTTAGAAAATGCTGCAAACGAATCAAAATTTTTCTTTATTCCCCGTGCGTTTTGTGTTAAAATGCTATACGTATCAATAGATTAGGATGTGAGCATATGTATGTCGCGGTCATGGGCTACGGGACGGTCGGCTCCGGCGTGGTGGAAGTGTTCAACAAAAACCACGAGAGCATCGTTCGCCGCAGTACACAGCCGTCTCTGGAATTAAAGTATATTCTGGATCTGCGCGATTTCCCCGGCGACCCAAACGAGGGGAAGTTTATCAAAGATTTCAACATCATTCTCCACGATGACGAGGTAAAGATCGTGGTGGAGACCATGGGCGGTCTGCACCCGGCGTTTGAATTCGTTTCGCAGCTGCTGTGCGCGGGCAAAAGCGTGGTGACCTCCAACAAGGAGCTGGTCGCCGCAAAGGGCTACGAGCTTTTGCAGATGGCAGAAGAGCACAATGTCAATTTCCTGTTTGAAGCGTCCGTCGGCGGCGGCATCCCGATCATCCGCCCCATCACGCAGTGCCTTGCCGCCAATGAGATCGACGAGATCGCCGGTATCTTAAACGGCACGACCAACTTCATCCTGACGATGATGATCGAAAAGAACATGACCTTTTCGGACGCCCTAAAGCTCGCGCAGGACAACGGCTATGCCGAAAAAGACCCCACGGCGGACGTCGAAGGGCACGATGCGTGCCGCAAGATCTGCATCCTCGCGTCGCTTTGCTTCGGCAAGCATGTGTACCCTGAATCCGTCCATACCGAGGGCATTTCGGGCATCGCGCTCGAGGACGTCGCCTATGTCCAAAGCGGCGGCGGGGTCATCAAACTCCTCGGTTGTGCCAAGCGGCAGCCGGGCGGAAAGATCTCCGCGATCGTTTCGCCCGCCGTGGTGCAGAACGGCAGCCAGCTCGCCTCCGTGCGCGACGTGTTCAACGCCATCCTCGTGCGCGGCGACGCGATCGGCGACGTGGTGTTTTACGGCAGAGGCGCGGGCAAGCTGCCCACGGCGAGCGCCGTTGTGGCGGATGTGATCGACTGCGCCAAGCACGCCCAGCGCAAAAAAGCGTTCGGCTGGGGGCCGAGCGAGGAAAATTACGTTGTGGATTACCGCACGCTGCCCGTCGCGCTGTATGTGCGCGCCGAGGTCGATAACCGCGAGGAAGTGCTTGCCGCCGTGCGTGAAGCGGTCGGCGAGGTGCGGGTGCTCTCGCGCGAGGGTGCGCCCGAAAACGAGATCGCCTTTTTCACGGAAACGGATGTCGAGCAAACGCTTTGCGACAAGCTCGCGGCGATTCCGGGGCTTCATGTGCGCTCGCAGATCCGCATCACGGATTATTGATTTAAAAATCTCCGCGTGACAAAGCGCGGTATTTACGGAGGAATGTATGGGACTGATCGTACAGAAGTTCGGCGGCAGCTCGGTCGCCAATGCCGAACGCGTGATGAATGTCGCGGGTATCGTGACGGATACCTACCGCGCGGGCAACGACGTTGTGGTCGTCGTTTCCGCGCAGGGCGACACGACCGATGACCTGATCGAAAAAGCCAACGAGATAAACCCCAAGGCGTCCAAGCGCGAAATGGATATGCTGCTGACATCCGGCGAGCAGATCTCGATCGCTCTGCTGTCTATGGCGATCGAAAAGCTCGGCTGCCCGGTGGTGTCGCTTTTGGGCTGGCAGGCAGGCTTTTCCACAAGCTCCGCTTACGGCATGGCGCGCATCAAGTCTATCAAGACCGACCGCCTGCGTGCGGAGATCGACCGCCACAACATCGTCGTGGTGGCGGGCTTCCAAGGGCTCAATAAATACGATGACCTGACCACGCTCGGGCGCGGCGGGTCAGACACGAGCGCCGTGGCGCTCGCGGCAGCGCTCCACGCGGACCGCTGCCAGATCTTCACCGATGTCGAGGGCGTGTTCACCGCCGACCCGCGCAAGGTCGAAAATGCGAAGAAGCTCAAAGAGATCACCTACGACGAGATGCTGGAGCTCGCCACGCTCGGCGCGCAGGTGCTCAACAACCGTTCGGTGGAAATGGCGAAAAAATACAATGTGGAGATCGAAGTGCTCTCCAGCTTGAAAAGAGTTCCCGGCACGATCGTAAAGGAGGTCGCAAAAATGGAAAAAATGTTGGTCAGAGGCGTCACGAAGGATACGGACGTCGCAAGAATTTCGGTCAAGAGCATTCCCAATAACCCCGGCGTTGCGTTCCGCCTGTTCTCAAAGCTCGCACAGAAGAAGATCAACGTGGACATCATCCTGCAATCCGTTGGCAGAGACGACACCAAGGACATCTCCTTTACCGTCTCCAAGGCGAATGCCGAAGAGGCCGTGCAGGCCGTGCGCGACACCTTCGATATCGACGACCAGAACATTGTCTGCGACACCGAGGTCGCCAAGATTTCCGTGGTCGGCGCGGGCATGGAATCCCACCCCGGCACGGCGTCCAAGATGTTTGAGGCGCTGTATGAGCACGACATCAATATCGATATGATCGCGACAAGCGAGATCAAGATCTCGGTGCTCATCGACGCGAAAGACGCAGACCGTGCCGTTGCCGCCGTGCACCGCGCGTTCTTCCCGGCGTAACGCCATATAAAGCATCTAAAAAAGCAGACCCTCCGGGGGCTGCTTTTTTTAGATGTCAGATATTAGAAATCAGAAGTCAGAAGTCAGAAGCGGAGAAAGAGAACTCAGACGCATAAGGCGGCGCTTGCTCCCGCCGCTTTTCCTATGAAATTCTTTACTCCACCTTACCCAAAATCAAAGGCTTTGTCTCAGACGGCGTTTTGCCGAAAGAAAGCGCCGAAAGAAAGCGTGCTTCCCCCTCATCGAGCCGATGCGCGCTTGCCGCATACAGCGTGGCGAGCGGCTCGCCCGCGCGGCAAAGATCGCCCGTTTTCCTGTGTAAAACCAACCCTGCCGCGTAGTCGATCGCGTCGTCCTTTTTCGCGCGCCCCGCGCCCAAAAGCTGGGCGCTTTCGCCGATTATGCGCGTCTGCATCTTGACAAGATACCCGTCCTGCGGCGCCATTACCCGGCGGCTGCATTTGGCGTGTAGAAAATTCGGTGTGTGCGCAAGCAGTTCGGCGTCGCCGCCCTGTGCTTCGACCATCTCCAAAAACTTCGCATATGCCGCGCCGCTTTTTAGCGTCTGTTCCGCTTTTTGCCGCGCTTCTTCTGCCGTCAGCCTTAGCCCGCTTTGCAAAAGCTGCGCCGAAAGCACCAGACACAGCGTGCGCAGGCTCTCATCTCCGCGATTTTGCAGGATCTCAAGCGCCTCTGTGACCTCCAAGGCGTTGCCGATGTGCGTGCCCAGCGGCGTGTCCATATCGGTGATGACCGCTGTGACGCGCCTGCCGCAGCGTTTGCCGATCTCCACCATCAGCCGCGCGAGATGCTGCGCATCTTCCGGCGTCTGCATGAATGCGCCGCTGCCGCATTTTACGTCGAGCACCAGGTTCTGTGCGCCCGCCGCCAGCTTTTTGCTCATAATGCTCGCGGCAATGAGCGCAATGCTGTCTACCGTCTGCGTCGCGTCGCGCAGGGCATAGATCTTCTTGTCTGCGGGGGCGAGGTTGCCCGTCTGCCCGATCACCGAAACGCCCACACGGTTGACCTGCTCGAAAAATTCTTTGTTGGAAAGCGCCACGCGAAAGCCGGGGATGCTCTCTAATTTATCCACCGTGCCGCCCGTGTGCCCGAGGCCTCTACCGCTCATCTTGGCGATTTTCAAGCCCGCCGCCGCGCAAAGCGGCGCGACGATGAGCGTCGTTTTGTCGCCCACGCCGCCCGTGGAGTGCTTGTCGGCGGTCACGCCGTCCACCGGGGAGAGATCGAGCTGATCGCCCGAGCGCGCCATGCAGTCTGTAAGCACGGCCGCTTCTTCGTCCGTCATGCCGCGCAGGCAGATCGCCATCAGCAGTGCCGCGGCTTGATAGTCGGGGATGTCGCCTGCCGTAAAGCCCGAAACGAAGTATTCGATCTCAGCGGCAGTCAACGCGAGTCCTGCTTTTTTATGGTTCAACAGATCCGCCATTTGCATACTGTCACGCTCCTTTTCTTTATCGTAGCCATTTTACGCGAACGAGTCAAGAAAATTTTGATTTTTCTTGAATTCCTACTGAATTTGTATTATTATAATCAGAAAGGGCACGCTGGTATTGTGTCCGATCTAGAAAGGCGGCAAGGCAATGAAAATTTCCACCAAAGGCAGATACGCGCTGCGGCTGATGCTGGATCTTGCACAGCAGCCGCCGACGGAGTATGTGTCGATCAAATCCGTTGCGACAAGGCAGGGGATCTCGGAAAAATATCTCGAGCAGATCATCAAAATGCTCTCGAAAAGCGGACTTGTGGAGAGCACGCGCGGCAAATCCGGCGGCTATCGGCTGACACGCACGCCCGAAAGCTATACCGTCGGCGAGATCCTGCGCGTGACCGAAGGAAGCCTTGCGCCTGTATCATGCCTTGAGGAAGAGCATCACTGTGAAAACTGTGACGACTGCGTGACCTATGAGATCTGGCAGAACGTGCTCGATGCGATCAACGAGGTGGTGGATTCCATCACGCTGTCGTACCTCGTCGAAAAGCAAAAGGCAAAAAGAACCTGTCACTGCAATAAGGGGTAAGCTATGGAAATATGCCAATCGGAGGCGCTGCGGTATTTGGGCTACCGCGCGAACCGTCAGCCCGATGCGCAGACGCTTGCGCTCCTGCAAGAGACACAAGTGCAGCTTGAGGCGGTGCTCGCGCCCAAAAGCATCTATAAAGAAGCAACCCTGCGCCGCCTTTCGGAAGACAAAACGGAGATCGGCGGCATCGTGTTCCAAAGCCGCAAGCTGCAAACGCATCTGCGCGATGCCGACCGTATCTTGTTGTTTGCCGCGACCCTCGGGGCAGGCGCAGACAGGCTCATACGCCGATTCGCAGCCGCCGGCGAGACAGCAAAGGCCGCCGCTGCACAGGCTTTGGGCGCTGCGGCGATCGAAGGGTATTGTGACGAGCTTTGTGCCGAGATCGCCGAAAGGGAAGAAAAAAACGGGTATTATCTTCGCCCGCGCTTTTCGCCGGGCTACGGTGATCTGCCGCTGGAGGCGCAGCGGGATTTTTTTAAGCTGCTGGACGTTACCAAGCGCATCGGCGTGGCGCTCACGGACCAATGCATGATGCTGCCCACCAAATCCGTAACGGCGTTTATCGGCCTTGCCGAAACGCCGTCCTGTGCGACGCCTAGGTGCGAAACGTGCCCGGACTCCGCATGTGCGTACAGAAAAGGGGAAACATAAATGGACTTCAAAGCTGTGCTCGGCAAGAAAATGCTGCTGTTTGACGGCGCCATGGGTACCCAGCTGCAAGCGAAAGGCCTTGCGGCGGGGGAACTGCCGGAAACATGGAACCGAAAAGCGCCCGAAACCGTATATGAAATTCATAAGAGCTACGCACAGGCGGGCTGTGACATCTTAAAGACCAATACCTTCGGTGCGAACGCGCTGAAACTGGGCGGCGACGTGGCACAGCTTGTGCAAAGTGGCGTAAGCCTTGCCCGCCGTGCTGCCGATGAAGCGGATCACGAAATGTTCGTCGCGCTCGATATGGGGCCGACGGGCAAGCTCCTTGCGCCCTACGGCGACTTGGCATTTGAGAACGCATATGACCTGTATCGTGAGCAGGTGCTCGCCGGGCGCGACGGCGCAGATCTGATCCTCATTGAAACGATGGGCGATCTTTACGAGATCAAGACTGCGGTGCTCGCGGCGAAAGAAAACAGCGACCTGCCCGTAGCGGTCAGCATGATTTTCGACGAAAAGGGCAAGCTGCTCACAGGGTCAGATGTACAAACGGCGGTCGTCACGCTCGAAGGCTTGGGTGTGGATCTGATCGGCTTGAACTGCGGGCTCGGCCCTGACGGGATGCGTCCGCTCGCGCAGGAGATGGCGCGGTATTCGAGCACACCGCTTTTCTGCAACCCGAACGCGGGACTGCCCGAATGTGTGGACGGCGTGACCTCGTACCGCGTCAGCCCCACGGATTTCGCCGACGCTCTGCGGCATATTGCTGAGATCGACGGTGTTTGGGCAGTGGGCGGCTGCTGCGGAACGACGCCCGCACACTTAAAAAAGGCTGTCGAAATTTGTAAAGCTGTTTCGATTTCACCTATAAAGGAAAAGAACTTTACGGCGGTAACCTCTTATGCAAAGACGGTGACTTTAGGCGAAAAGCCTATCATCATCGGCGAACGCATCAACCCGACCGGCAAAAAACGGCTCAAAGAAGCCCTGCTGACGGGCGACACGGGCTATATCTTTTCCGAAGCGGTCTCACAGGCGCAAAGCGGCGCACATGTGCTCGATGTGAATGTCGGGCTTCCCGAATTGGACGAGCCCGCCGTGCTTGCCGAGACGGTTTCTGCACTGCAGGGCATCACCGACCTGCCGTTACAGATCGACACGTCGTCCGGGGAAGCCATGGCGCGCACTTTGCGTATTTATAACGGAAAACCGCTCATCAACTCCGTCAACGGCAAACGCGAATCCATGGAGACGGTTTTCCCGCTTGCCAAAAAATACGGCGGCGCGGTCGTCTGCCTGACGCTCGACGAGGACGGTATCCCCGATACGGCCGAGGGGCGCATCCGCATCGCTGAAAAGATTCTGCAAACCGCACAAAGCTACGGGATCGCCAAAAAGAATCTGGTCTTTGACCCGCTTGCCATGACCGTGAGCACGGGTGCGGACAATGCAAACGTCACACTGCGGACGCTTCGCCATCTGCGGGAGGTGCTCGACGTGCAGACGGTGCTCGGTGTGTCCAATGTGTCGTTCGGGCTTCCGAAGCGCGCGCACATCAACGCGGCATTTTTTACGCTCGCCATGGAGAACGGGCTTTCCGCAGGCATCATCAACCCCAAAAGCGACGAGATGATGAACGCCTATTATGCGTTCTGTGCGCTCAAAGGACTGGACAATAATTTTGAAGCCTATATCGCCAACGCGACCGATGCGGCGACCGCACCGGCAGCAATTTCTGCCGAAACCGATCTGCGCACGGCTGTTTGCAAGGGCTTAAAGGAAGCGGCAAAGCAGGGCGCGCAAAAGCTTTTGGAAACGATGCCGCCGTTAGAGATCATCCAAACGCAGCTCATCCCTGCGCTTGACGAGGTGGGGAAAGGCTTTGAAGCGGGCACGATCTTCCTGCCGCAGCTTTTGATGAGTGCGGATGCAGCCAAAGCGGCGTTCGAGGTGCTGAAATCGGGCTTTGCCGACCAAACGCAGACGACGGAAGCCGAAAAGCACAAGATCGTTATCGCCACGGTGCAGGGCGATATCCACGACATCGGCAAGAATATTGTAAAGGTGTTGTTGGAAAACTATGGCTTTGAGGTCATCGATCTCGGTAAGGACGTCCCCCCGGGACGCGTTTTGGAGGTTGCGCAGCGCGAGCAGGTGCGGCTTGTGGGCTTGAGTGCTCTGATGACCACGACCGTGGAAAGCATGGCGCGCACCATTGCGCTCCTGCACCGCGAATACCCGGCGTGCAAGATCATGGTCGGCGGCGCGGTGCTGACACAGGATTACGCCGACCGCATCGGTGCGGACTTCTATTCCAAGGACGCCATGGGTTCCGTCAGATATGCCGAAAAACTTTTTTCCTAAATCGCCATATTTGGGCAGGTGCACATCTTGACAAGGTTTGTCACTTGTTATATCATAGAGGCGAATTCATAGGAAATTACTATGAATAAGAAAACCAAGCAATATCACCGTAAAGAAGGAGTATATATGCAGGTTTATGCAGATAATGCGGCGACGACCAAGCTGTCCGAGACCGCGCTCAATGCCATGATGCCGTATTTGACCGAAACCTACGGCAACGCCTCGAGTCTGTACCGCATTGGGCAGGAGGCGCATCAAGGCGTCAAAAAAGCGCGCGCAACAGTCGCCGAAGTTTTGGGCGCACTGCCTGAGGAGATCTTCTTCACCTCCGGCGGCAGCGAAGCGGATAACTGGGCGATCAAAGGCGTTGCCGAGCGCATGGCAAAAAAAGGCAAAAAGCATATCATCACCTCGGCATTTGAGCACCACGCTGTGCTGCACACGGTCGAGAAGCTCGAAAAACAGGGCTTTGAGGTGACCTATTTGCCTGTTTATGAAAACGGCATTGTACGTGTGGAGGATGTGCGCAATGCGATCCGTCCCGATACCGCGCTTGTAACGATCATGTATGCCAACAATGAGATCGGTACGATCCAGCCGATTTCCGAGATCGGTGCTTTGTGTCACGAAAAAGGCGTGCTGTTCCACACGGACGCCGTGCAGGCGGTGGGACATGTGCCCATCGATGTCAAAGCACAGAATATCGATCTTTTGTCCATGTCCGCGCATAAATTCCACGGGCCAAAAGGCATCGGCGCGCTCTACTGCCGCAAGGGGCTTCGCTTCCCGAACCTGATCGAGGGCGGCGCGCAGGAAAGCGGCCGCCGTGCGGGCACCGAGGCGGTCTACGCCATGGTCGGCATGGCGGCGGCGCTTAAAGAAGCGAACGACCACCTTGCGGAAAACGCCGAAAAGCTGACGAGACTCCGTGACCGCCTCATCGACGGGCTGTTAAAGATCGAGTCGAGCCGCTTGAACGGCGACCGTGAACAACGACTGCCCGGCAATGTCAACGTAAGCTTTGAGGGTGTGGAAGGCGAATCCCTGCTTTTGTATCTCGATGCAGAGGGCGTTTCCGCGTCATCGGGTTCGGCGTGCACCTCGGGTTCGCTCGATCCGAGCCATGTACTGCTGGCGATCGGCCTGCCGCACGAGGTCGCGCACGGTTCACTGCGGCTGACGCTGTGCGAAAGCAATACCGAAGAAGAAGTCGATTATATCATCGGGTGCGTGCCGGGCATCATCAAGAGGCTGCGCGACATGTCCCCGCTGTGGGAAAGGATCCAGAAGGAAAGAGGGCAAAACTAATGGAATACAGCGAAAAAGTCATGGAACATTTCACCCATCCGCATAACGTCGGCAAGCTCGATGACGCCGACGGCATCGGAGAAGTGGGCAACGCCAAATGCGGCGATATCATGAAGATGTATATCAAGGTGCACGACGGCATCATCACCGACGTGAAGTTCAACACCTACGGCTGCGCGTCCGCCATTGCGACAAGCTCCATGGCGACGGATATGATCAAGGGCAAGCCCCTTTCCGAAGCGCTGAAGCTCACGAACAAAGCGGTCGTCGAGGCGCTCGACGGGCTTCCCGCCGTGAAAATCCACTGCTCCGTGCTCGCGGAGGAAGCGATCAAGGCGGCGATCAAGGATTATTATGATAAAAACGGCATCGCCTATGACCCTGCGCAGTTCAAAGAGGATACCGAACACTACGAGCACCACAACGGCTGAAGCGTAACGAAAAAGCCCGGGCAATGTACTGCAGCCCGGGTTTTCTGTTTTTCCCGCCCCGCCGTAAAAAGTTCGCAACCCGCTTGTTTTTGGGAAAAGTGCGTTTGAGTTGACAAATCCGCTGTTTTTGCATACAATAATAAACAACTGAAGGGTGCGGTCTGCACGCAGGCTTCTGCTGCCGATTTGTACGCGGATGCAGTATCGTTGCGTCAAGCCTCCGAAATGCATGCTAAGCGGGTAGTTGCACCATGGGAAGAGATGTTGTTCGGTTTGTACTTCCACCGCGTTTTTCGACGCAGGGGAGAAGCTCTTGTTGGGTTTCGGACGTGAAGTGAACGGAAAGGATTTTTAAAAATGAAAAAACATGTAAATCATCCGACAGACGGCAAACGTAAGCGTTTCTCTGTAAGCGGGCTGGTCGTCTCTTTGGTGCTACTTGTTCTGCTTTTGATATTTATAGGAATTTTATGGAGCACCGGATGGGTGCCGGCGCTTTATTTGATCTTGGGGGCGGTCGTGTCCCTGCTGCTTTGCGGCGTGGTGCTGTGGCTCACCCGTGACCCGGCACATCGCGTGCGCCGCATCATCGGCTTTATTCTGGCGGCTCTCCTGGCGCTGCTGGGCGTGTTCGGGGATGTTGCGCTGTGGCGCGCCGCCCGCACGCTGCGGGGCGTGACCGACACGACCGGGGAACGGTCGGCGGTGGCGTTTTATGTGCTGGTCGATTCAGAATATGAGACCTTAAACGATTTGGAAGGGGAAACGCTGGGTATCTTATCTCAGCTTGACCGTTCCAATACCGACGAGACGCTTCAACAGACGGAGTCGGAATACGGGATCAGCTTTACAACCGTGGAGTACACAACGCTTTTGGATTTGGCTGACGCGCTCAGAGACGGGCAGGTGGCTGGGATCGTGCTGAACCAGGCGTTCCTCACCTTGTATGAGGAACTCCCGGAGTATGAGGGCTTCCCTTCCGAAATACGGGAACTGCTTGTGCAGGAGGTAACGCATGAGACGCCTGATGTAGAGCAAACCGACAGCTCGGTGATTACGGTGCTCATCAGCGGGAGCGATACGCGGCGGGAGCGCATAGACCGGCGCGGGCGCAGCGATGTGAATATTATTGCCCGTGTTAACCGCGAGACCCACGAGATCCTGCTGGTCTCCACCCCGCGGGACTACTATGTGCCCTTGGCGCTTGACGGCAGCCCCTATGATAAACTCACCCATGCGGGGATCTATGGCATGGATGTTTTACAGGGGACGCTCGAAAACCTGTACGCTACCCAGATCGATTATTATGTGCGCATCAACTTTACGGGCTTTATTGAGGTGATCGACGCCCTCGGGGGAATAGAGGTCTATTCTGACTATGATTTCTCCGCAGGCGGCTATGATTTCCATCAGGGAGTCAATTCTCTTAACGGCGAGCAGGCGCTTGCCTTTGCACGCGAGCGGCATGCCTTTGCACAGGGGGATCGCCAGCGCGGTGAGCACCAGATGAGAGTGATTGAGGCCGTGCTGAATAAGGCCATGAGCCCGAGCATCCTGTCCGGTTACATGGATATTATGGCAAGCGTAGAGGGCTGCATGGACACGAACGTCCCATATGACCTCATTGCCGAGGCCGTGCGTCAGCAGCTCGCAGAGAATACAGCATGGCATGTGGAGACCTACAGCGTCAACGGCACCGGGACCAGAGCCATGACATACTCCATGCCCCAGCAGTTGTACGTTATGATTCCTGACGAGACTACCGTGCAGGAAGCCAAGGATAAGCTGGCAGCTTTGGCATAAGGAAAGCGCGGCAGTGTACGAAGCTGGCAGCGCCTGTATATGATGCATCTTATAAATCTTATGGAAAAGCCCTGCCTTGTGGCAGGGCTTTTTTGCGGCGGCAAGCATACCGTTCGGCTGAATTGCGGCGGCAAAAAGCCCCGGCACATGACGTGTCGGGGTTTGTTGGCGTCCCTGAGAGGATTTGAACCTCCGGCCTACCGCTTAGGAGGCGGTCGCTCTATCCAACTGAGCTACAGAGACATATTTTGATCGGTCGAGCGGTCTGCGCGCGGCAAAACGCGGCAACCGTGCATCAGCGGCTATTTTGTATTTTACCAAAGCGCATGCGGTTTGTCAATGTCTGTGCAAGCCGCACGCAGAAACGCATCGTTCGTACAGCCGTCCGTCGGGAGGGATAAGAAATATTCAATAAATTATGGTTTTTGAATTGCAAACCGCCGGATTTTCGGTATAATGAAAGACACAGACTTTGTTTTATCACATCGCGCGCAGCGCGTAAGGAAAAAAGCGGAAAATATGCGTCGGGAGGCACACGATGATGACGATTGCAGAATACTTAAAAACCGTAGATGAGGTGATCGCCCAAGGGCCGTTTCAAGACACATGGGAGAGCCTTTCCGCCTTCCGAATCCCGCAGTGGTACCGCGAGGGGCGGTTCGGGCTGTTTATCCACTGGGGCGCGTACAGCGTGCCGGCGACGGAAAGCGAATGGTATCCGCGGCAGATGTATTTGAAAGGCACAAAAAGCTGGGCGCACCGCGTCAAGACATACGGAAAAGACGGGGATTACCGCGAAGTGGTAGAGCAGTTTTCCCCCACTCGCTTTGATGCGGACGAATGGCTGGAGGTGTTTAAGCAAAGCGGCGCGAAATACATTATGCCCGTCGCCGAGCATCACGACGGCGTAAAGCTCTATAAGTCTGAGCTTAACCGCTGGAATACGGCGGATATGCCGAATACCCGGTGCGATTTTATGACGGAGCTGCACGAGGCGTGTGACCGCCACGGTATGGGCTTTTTGTGCTCGAACCACCGTGCCGAGCACTTCTGGTTTTTGAACGGTGCTCGGGCGAACTGCCCGAATTCGGAGGTCACAAAGGGGTTGTATTCCGACTTATACGGCCCTGCGGCGTTGCATACCACAGGCAATCCATGGGACAACGAAAAGTGCCCGCCGACCGACGAATGGTGCAGGGACTGGCTCGCAAGCGCCTGCGAAATGATCGACCGACTTCAGCCGCTTGCCGTCTACTTTGACTGGTGGATCAACAAGCCGGAATTCAAGCCGTATTTAAAAAAGTTCCTTGCCTATTACTATAACCGCGGTGCGCAGTGGGGCAAGGAGGTCGCGGTGTTTTATAAAGTCGGCGCGGTGATGAAGGGCTGCGCGATCTTCGATGTGGAGCGCGGGCAAATCGACGGCATTTCCCCCGAGCTTTGGCAAAACGATACCGCCATTGCGAAAAACAGCTGGGGCTACACGGAGGGCAACCGCTTTAAGACGCCGCGTGAGATCCTTTTGAATATGATCGACGTGATTTCCAAAAACGGCTGTTACATGCTCAACGTCGGCCCGAAGGCGGACGGTACGATCTGCGACGAGGAAAAGCAGGTCTTGCTTTCCATCGGCAAGTGGATGCAGAAAAACGGCGAGGCGATCTACGGCGCGCTGCCCTACGACGTATACGGTGAGGGCAAAGTACAAAAGGCGGGGTCGTTCAAGGAAAATCTGCGATACGGCAAAAAGGATTACCGCTTTACCTATAAGACCGGCGCGATCTATGTGTTCGTGATGAGCGAAAAGCCGGTGCGCGAGCATGTCGTGAAAACGCTGCGCCAGGCAAGCGAGGGCGGTATTCGTTACAAGATCCGAAATGTGGAGCTGCTCGGGCAGGATGTACCTGTCCGCTGGACGCAGGACGAAAAAGCATTCCGCTTTTCGTTTGACGGCGCGGTAGACAGGCGTTTGCCGCTGTGTGTAAAGGTCAGCGTGGACTGAAATGCCGCGCAGAACCAATGTAAAAGATTTACTTTGTAAAACATTCCTTCTTGGTCAGCGTGAAAAATGAAACCCGGTTGAGCGTTGCCCCCTCTGACGAGGGGGCTGGCGAGCGTTAGCGAGACTGAGGGAGAGAAAAATTCACGGCTTGTGGCAGGAAAAGTATTAGCGGAAAAACCTTCCCTCGGCACTTTGCACATTATTCATTACTTTGTTTTCCTTTCCTCCTTTTCTCCCCCTCCGGCTTTTGCCTGCGGCAAAAGCCACCTCCCTCGTCAGAGGGAGGAACACATCTTTACCTTTTGGCGATGTTAGGTTTGTTTCGCTCAGGCTACGGACAAATTTGCTTGGCATCGCGCCCGTTTCGGTGTGTACGTCACAGATTTCAACGTCGGAGATACACATCAGAGGGAAAAGCGGATTTGATGAACAAGCAAAAGTAAACCCCGCCGAGGCGCGTGCCTCGGCGGGGTCATTTTATATGGAACTGTGTAAATCAGATCTTGAAGTAATCCACCGCATTGCGGAACATGCCGTTGTCCTTGATGCCGTCCACGTTCTTGTAAACATTGTCGGAATAGCGTTCGGAATGCCCCATTTTGCCGAACACCCTGCCGTCGGGGGAGGTGATGCCTTCCACCGCGAGGAACGACCCGTTGGGATTATAGCGGATATTCATGGTCGGCTGTCCGTGCTCATCCACATACTGTGTGGCGATTTGCCCGTTTTGGATGAGCTGTTCCATGAGCTCAGGCGGGCAGACGAAGCGCCCCTCGCCGTGCGAGATCGGAACGGTGTGCAGGTCCCCAACTTTACAGGCGGACAGCCACGGGGATTTGTTCGATGCCACGCGCGTGGTCACAAGCCGCGATTGGTGGCGGCCGATCGTGTTGAAGGTCAGCGTCGGAGTATCGGCGCGCGGCTCAATGATCTCACCGTAAGGCACAAGCCCCAGCTTGATCAGCGCCTGGAAGCCGTTGCAGATGCCCGCCATCAGCCCGTCGCGCTGCTGCAAAAGGCGATGCACTTCTTCCTTGACTGCGGGGTTGCGGAAGAACGCCGTGATGAATTTGCCGCTGCCGTCCGGCTCGTCGCCGCCGGAGAATCCGCCGGGAATGAAGACGATCTGCGCCGTTTCCATGGCTTTTGCAAAAGCGGCGGCACTGTCCGCAATGTCTTTTGCGGAGAGGTTGCGGATCACCATGACCTGCGGCTCGGCGCCGGCACGTTCAAGTGCGCGCGCCGTGTCGTATTCGCAGTTCGTACCGGGGAATACAGGGATGAGGACTTTCGGTTTTGCTACGCCGATCTTCGGCGCAACGCGGCTTTCCGCTGTAAAGGAGATCTCTTTTACAGGCTTGTCGTCCGTTTGGATGTTGCAGGCGAACACGGATTCCAGCTTGTTTTCATAAGCGTCGCAAAGCGCCTGCAAGTCCACCGTCTCAATGCCGACCTTTAATGCATAATCATAGGTCGTCTCGCCTAAGAGCTGCAGCCCTTCCAATTCCTCGGCGGCTTCCAGAACGAATGCGCCGTAGTTGTATGCATACAGCTTGTCCTGCGGGAACATGCGGTCGAGTTTAAAGCCGATATGGTTGCCGAACGCCATTTTCATCAGGCCCTCGGCAATGCCGCCGTAGGTGGGCGTGTAAGCGGAAAGCACCTTTTTCTCTGCGATCAACTTAGAAACGGTCTCAAATACCCGCAACAGGCTTTCCGTATTCAGCGTACCGTCGGCATTTCGTTCGGGCTCGATGTAATAGACCTTTGAGCCGGGCAGCTTGAATTCGGGGGAAATGACATTGTCGGAATTGCAGACGGAGACCGCGAACGAAACAAGGGTGGGGGGCACGTCGATATCCTCAAACGTACCGCTCATCGAGTCCTTGCCGCCGATGGAGCCGAGCCCCAATTCAAGCTGCGCGGTAAGTGCGCCCAAAAGCGCCGCCGCGGGCTTGCCCCAGCGGGTGGCATCCTCGGTCATACGCTCAAAATACTCTTGGAACGTCAGATAGCAGGTCGCAAGATCTGCACCCGTTGCTACAAGCTTCGCCACCGATTCCACGACCGCATAATACGCACCGAGATAGGGGTTCTTTTCCGTGATAAAGGGGTTGAAGCCCCACGCCATCAAAGAACAGGTTTTGGTATCGCCTTTGAGCACGGGCAGCTTTGCCGCCATGCTTTGTGCGGGTGTAAGCTGGTATTTGCCGCCGAAGGGCATCAGCACCGTGTTCGCGCCGATGGTCGAGTCAAACCGCTCCGCAAGCCCGCGCTTTGAGCATACGTTCAGATCCTGTGCGAGGTTGAACAGCTTTTCCTCGTTCGTTTTACCCGGCACTTCACGTGTGATCGGCTGCGCGGCGCAAACGTGTACGCGCGTGTGCTTTTCCGCACCGTTGGAGTTTAAGAATTCGCGGGAAATGTCCACGATTTTTTTGCCGTTCCACTCCATCGTCAAACGCGGTTCGGCGACCACCTCGGCAACCACGGTCGCTTCGAGGTTCTCCTCTGCGGCAAGTGTCAGGAAGCGTTCGACGTCCGCTTTTCCAAGCACCACCGCCATGCGTTCCTGCGATTCGGAAATGGCAAGCTCCGTGCCGTCAAGACCCTCATACTTTTTCGGGACTTTATTGAGATCAATGTGCAGCCCGTTGGCCAATTCCCCGATGGCGACCGAAACGCCGCCCGCGCCGAAGTCGTTGCAGCGCTTGATGAGCTTTGCCGCCTCCGGGTTGCGGAACAGCCTTTGCAGCTTGCGTTCCTCGGGCGCGTTGCCCTTTTGCACCTCCGCGCCGCAGTGTTCCAAGGAGGAGAGGTTGTGCGATTTGGAAGAACCCGTTGCGCCGCCGCAGCCGTCGCGCCCGGTCCGACCGCCCAAAAGGACGACCACATCGCCGGGCTGCGGGACTTCGCGGCGTACATTTTTGGCAGGGACTGCGCCGACCACCGCGCCGATCTCCATACGTTTGGCAACATAGCCCTCGTGGTAGATCTCATCGACCTGCCCTGTGGCAAGACCGATCTGGTTGCCGTAGGAGCTGTACCCGGCGGCAGCCGTCGTCACAAGCTTGCGCTGCGGCAGCTTGCCGGTCATCGTGTCTTTGACAGGCTTTAAGGGGTTTGCCGCTCCCGTGACGCGCATGGCTTGATATACATACCCGCGTCCCGAAAGCGGGTCGCGGATCGCGCCGCCGATGCAGGTTGCCGCGCCGCCGAACGGCTCGATCTCCGTCGGGTGGTTGTGTGTTTCGTTTTTGAAAAGGAACAGCCAATCTTCTTCCTCACCGTCCACATCCACCTTGATCTTGACGGTGCAGGCGTTGATCTCGTCGGATTCATCCAGATTTTTAAGCTGTCCCGTGTGCTTTAAGTAGCGCGCGCCGATGGTCGCGAGATCCATAAGGTTCTGCGGCTTCGTGCGGCCGAGCGCCTTGCGGATCGCGATATACCGGTCATACGCCGCCTGCACGGTCGGGTCGTCGATCTCCACGCCGTCGATGGTCGTGAGGAACGTGGTGTGCCGGCAGTGATCCGACCAGTAGGTGTCGATCATGCGAATTTCCGTGATCGTCGGATCGCGGTGCTCGGATTTGAAATAGTCCTGGCAGAACGCGATGTCGGCGTTGTCCATCGCCAGCGCGTATTTCTGCACAAAATCGGCAAGCTCCTTTTCGGAAAGCGAAGTAAAGCCTGTAAGCGTCTCCACTTCGGTAGGAACATTGTAAGGGATCTGCAAAGTATCCGCGCGGTCTAAGGACGCCTCGCGGCTCTCCACAGGGTTGATGACATATTTTTTCACCGCCGCAAGCTGTGCGGGCGTGATCTTGCCGAACAGCATATAGACCTTTGCGGTGCGCACCGTCGGCTTTTCGCCTTGGGACACGATCTGGATGCACTGCGCGCAGGAATCGGCGCGCTGGTCGAACTGTCCGGGCAGGAATTCCACTGCGAACACCGTGCCGTCGCACTGCGGCAGATGGGCATAGGTGTTGTCGAGCTGCGGCTCGGAAAATACGGTCTTTTCGCACGCCTTGAAAAGATCTTCATCGATGTTTTCCACGTCATAGCGGTTGAAAAGCCGCAGGTCTGTCACCGTGTCGATCATCAACAGCGTGCGGATGTCGGAAAGCAGCGCGGCGGCTTCGTCGGCAAACTGCTTTTTCTTTTCCACATAAATTCGATAAACCATTTGCTCCTCCTTATTTCCCGAGCGCCTTTAGGGCACGTGCGCCGATGTCCTTGCGGTAAAATGCGCCGTCGAACGAGATTTCCCGAACCGCATCGTAGGCTTTTTCGAGTGCCGCTGTCAGGTCATCGCCGACCGCCGTTACGCCAAGCACCCTGCCGCCCGAGGTGACGAGCTTGTCGCCTTTGAGCGCCGTACCGGCATGGTAAACCGTTACATCCGGCATTTCCTCGGCTTTGCCGAGATCGATCTCCAAGCCCTTAGGATAGGATTTCGGATAGCCGCCCGACGCGATCACCACGCACGCCGCCGCGCCGTTCGCGAATTCCACGGGCACGCTTTCGAGCGTGCCGTCATGCACGGCGCGCATAATCGTAAGTAGATCCGTTTTCAAAAGCGGCAGGACAACCTGCGTTTCAGGATCGCCGAAGCGGCAGTTGTATTCGATAACACGCGGCCCTTTTTCGGTGAGCATCAGCCCGAAGTACAAACAGCCCTTAAAGGTCCTGCCCTCGGCGTTCATCGCACGTACGGTGGGCAGGAAGATCGTCTCCATGCACTGCGCGGCGACCTCGTCCGTGTAATAGGGGTTCGGCGCGACCGTACCCATGCCGCCGGTATTCAAGCCCTTGTCGCCGTCCAGCGCACGCTTGTGATCCATCGAAGAGACCATCGGTACGATGGTCTTGCCGTCGGTGAACGAAAGCACCGAGACCTCAGGACCGGTCAAAAACTCCTCAACGACCACGCGGTTGCCGCTGTCGCCGAACATTTTGTCCTCCATAATGGATTTTACGGCATCGGCCGCCTGCTCCATGGATTCCGCAATGATGACGCCCTTGCCGAGCGCGAGTCCGTCCGCCTTGATGACGGTGGGGAACTCGTTTTGCTCGCGGATATAGTCAAGCGCGGCCTTGGGGTCTGAAAAGACCTCGTATTTCGCCGTAGGGATGCCGTATTTTTTCATCAAATCTTTCGCAAAGACCTTGCTGCCCTCAATGACGGCGGCGTTCTTGTTCGGACCGAAGCAGGGGATGCCCTTTTCCTCCATCGCGTCCACGCAGCCGAGCGCCAGCGGGTCGTCGGGCGCGACAACGCAGAAATCCACAGCCTTTTCCACGGCAAAATCCACAAGCGCGGGGATGTCCGTCGCGCCGATGCCCACGCAGGTCGCATCTTTGGCAATGCCGCCGTTGCCGGGACAGGCGAAAATTTCCGTGACCTGCGGGTTTTCCCGCAGCTTTTTGATGATGGCATGCTCGCGGCCGCCGCCGCCGACAACCAGAAGTTTCATAAACGTACCTCGAATCTCCCAAATTTCCGAAAATTGCTTAGTGATGGAACAGGCGGATACCTGTGAACGCCATCACAAGCCCGTGCTTGTTGCAGCAGTCGATAACAATGTCGTCTCGAATCGAACCGCCGGGCTGGACGATGTAGGAAACACCGCTGCGGCGCGCGCGCTCGATGTTGTCGTCAAACGGGAAGAAAGCGTCCGAACCGAGCGAAACGTCGTGGAACTGCGCAAGCCACGCCTTCTTTTCTTCTGCGGTCAGCGGCTCGGGGCGGGTCTTAAAGGTATTCTGCCAAACGTCGTCACCGATGACATCCTCGTATTCGTCCGAGATGTATACGTCAATGGCGTTGTCGCGGTTGGGACGGGTGACGGTGTCAATGAAATCGAGCCCGAGCACCTTCGGATGCTGGCGCAGGTGCCAGATATCCGCCTTGTTGCCCGCAAGGCGCGTGCAGTGGATACGCGATTGCTGCCCCGCGCCCACGCCGATGGTCTGGCCGTCTTTTGCATAGCAGACGGAGTTCGATTGCGTGTATTTGAGCGCGATGAGCGCGATCACAAGGTCACGCTTGGCGCTGTCGGGCAGGTCTTTGTTTACCGTAACAATGTTCTCAAGCGAGCTTTCGTCGATCTTCAGCGCGTTGCGGCCCTGCTCAAAGGTGATGCCGAACACGTCCTTGTGCTCGATGGGCGCAGGCTCGTAATTTGCATCGATCTCTACAACGTTGTAATTGCCCTTTTTCTTGGATTTGAGGATCTCCAGCGCTTCAGGCTCATAGCCGGGGGCGATGATGCCGTCGGACACTTCATGCTGAATGAGCTTTGCCGTCGGCACGTCGCAAACGTCGGAAAGCGCAATCCAGTCGCCGAACGAGGACATACGGTCCGCGCCGCGTGCGCGTGCATAAGCCGAGGCGAGGGGTGAAAGCTCGAGAGCATCGTCAACCCAGTAGATTTTCCGAAGCGTGTCCGAAAGCGGCAGACCGACCGCCGCGCCCGCAGGGCTGACGTGCTTGAACGAGGCTGCTGCGGGAAGGCCCAGTGCGGCTTTCAGCTCGCGCACCAGCTGCCAGCTGTTAAAAGCGTCTAAAAAGTTGATGTAACCGGGCTTACCGTTTAAAACGGTGATGGGCAGTTCTCCGCCGTCCTGCATAAAGATCTTTGACGGCTTCTGGTTCGGGTTGCAGCCGTATTTCAGTTCCAATTCTTTCATGTTGCACGCTCCTTACTGGTTCTTGTTCACAATGCGGTCCGTCGCTTTGCCGGTGGCAAGGTCGATGTAGCGCACAAACAGCGAAACTTTGTTGTCTTCGTTCAAGGCGTCCCACATCATATCCGTGAATGCGTCGATGTCGTCCATCGTGGCGATTTTTTCAGGCTCGCCTTCAAACGAGGGCAGCGGATCGCCGTCGCCCATGTAGGTGTGCAGGAAATGCCCTTCGCCGCAAAGCGGCTTCGTATAGCTGAACGTGAAGCGGTGGACGCTGTCGGGGTTGCCGTCGGCGGATTTGAGAATGGAAAGCGCATAATTGCAGCCGCCGTTCTCCAAATGCACGATCCCCGAAATGCGCGGGGTGTAGTTCGGCGCGTCATCCTCATATTCGCGGGTGCGCAGCGCCTGCTCAAAGGTCTGCTGCTTGTCCATAAGGTCATAGATGGTGTCGGTCTGATCGCCGTTCGTGACGATCGTCTTGTTGCCCAAAACGCGCACAGGGGAATAGATGATCAAATGCGGGTCTGTCAGCTTCGACTCGTCAAACGCTTTGGTGCGGATACCGTCCGCCGTCGCTTCAAACACACGGTTGCGGGAATTGACGCTTCTGCCCATGATGAAATAGGCGATCACGGCGTTTTTACCGTCGGGGCTCACCCCCAGCACGATGCCGCGCCCCGGGTAAGCGTTCTCACGCAGCAGGGTCTGTATATCCAAAGTCTTCATACGTTTTCCTCCTGTATCCAAGTTCTACCGTCTTTCACGGTGATTTTTCCGTCACAAAACAGCGCGGCAGCTTTGGGCAGCAGCTTCCATTCACACTGCTCCATCACACGGCGCTGCAAAACTTCGGGCGTGTCGTCCTGCAAAACGGGGACGGTACCTTGTAAAATGATCGGCCCGCCGTCGCACACTTCCGTCACAAAATGTACCGTTGCGCCCGTCAGCTTCACGCCGCGCTTGAGCACTTCTTCGTGCACATGCAGCCCGTAAAAGCCTTTGCCGCAAAACGAGGGGATGAGCGCGGGGTGGACGTTCATCATTTTATTCGGGAATGCCCGCACGACCTGCTCATCGAGAATGGTCATAAAGCCCGCGTAGATCACAAGATCCGCCTGTTCCTCTTTGAGCGCTTGTACCATTGCTGCGGAATAAGCGGCGATGTCCGCGTAGTTGCTGCGCGCGAGCACACGTGTTTTAATATTATTTTGTTTCGCGCGTTCAAGCGCGTAAGCATCCGCCTTCGAGGAAATGACGCAGGTGATCCTGCCGTTCGGGATCTCCCCGCGATGCTCGGCGTCAATGAGCGCCTGTAGATTCGTACCGCCGCCCGAGACGAGCACCACGATGTTCTTTTTTACACTCATCGGATGATAACGCCCTCTTCGCTTTCTACGATTTCCCCGATGGCGTATGCGTCCTCGCCATGCTCGCGTAAGATATGCAGCGCCTTGTCCGCATCTGCGGCGGAGACGACTACGCTCATGCCCACGCCCATGTTGTAGGTGTTGAACATGTCGCGTTCGGGAATATTGCCCGTCTTTTGCAAAAGCGAGAAGATCGGCGGGATGCGAAGCTGCGCACGATCGATCTTCGCACTCATACCTTTCGGCAGCGAGCGCGGGATATTCTCATAAAAGCCGCCGCCCGTAATGTGCGAGACCGCCTTGACCTGCACCTCGTTTGTAAGTGCAAGCAGGGGCTTGACGTAAATTTTCGTCGGGGTCAAAAGGCATTCGCCGATGGTTTGTCCAAGCTCGTCGGAATACACGTTCAAGTCTGCATTCTCCACGTCAAAGACCTTGCGTACCAGCGAAAAGCCGTTGGAGTGTACGCCGGAGGAGGGGAGCGCTAAGATCACGTCACCCGCGCGGACGGTCTTGTTGTCAAACACGCGGTCACGGTCCACGATACCTACGGTGAAGCCCGCAAGATCATAGTCATCGTCAGGCATCATGCCGGGATGTTCGGCGGTCTCGCCGCCGATGAGTGCCGCGCCCGCCTGCACGCAGCCCTCGGCTACGCCCGCAACGATGTCCGCGATCTTTTCGGGGTCGTTTTTGCCGCAGGCGATGTAGTCGAGGAAAAACAGCGGCTTTGCCCCGCAGCAGATCACGTCATTGACGCACATGGCAACACAGTCGATGCCGATGGTGTCGTGTTTGTCCATAAGCATTGCAATCTTGAGCTTCGTGCCCACGCCGTCCGTACCGCTGACGAGCACGGGGTTCTGCATCCCCGCAAGGTCTAACGCGAACAGCCCGCCGAAGCCGCCGATATCCGAATCCGCACCCGGCGTCACGGTGCGCGCAATATGACGCTTCATCAGCTCCACAGCCTTGTAACCGGCGGTGATGTCTACCCCCGCCGCCTTATAGCTTTCCGAAAAACTGTTGCTCATGTCATTCGCCTCCCGATTTTCTTTCACTGATTTTGGTTTCAAATTTAGATTTCGCATTTTCCTTCGGCGGCTCTACGGGATAAGCCCCGGTGAAGCACGCCGTGCAGAAGTCAATGGGACAGCCGCTTGCGAGCTGTACTACATTTTCCACGCTCAAATAGCCGAGCGAATCCGCCCCGATGATCTTGCAGATCTCCTCGACGGAGTGGTGATTCGCAATGAGCGTGTCGGGCGAGTCGATGTCCGTCCCAAAATAGCACGCGTGCCGGAACGGCGGCGCAGAAACGCGCACGTGCACTTCCTTCGCCCCCGCGTCGCGCAGCTGCTTGACGATACGCGCCGAGGTCGTGCCGCGCACGATGGAGTCGTCGATCATCACCACGCGCTTGCCCCGGATGGTGGAGGGCACAACGTTCAACTTGATGCGTACGTCGCTTTCCCGTTTGGCTTGCGTGGGCTGGATGAACGAACGCCCGATATACTTGTTTTTGATGAAGCCGATTCCATAAGGAATGCCGGACTCCTCCGCATAGCCCAGCGCCGCATCCAGACCCGAATCGGGCACGCCGATGACCACGTCCGCCTCCACGGGGTGCTGCTGCGCGAGGAATGCGCCCGCCTTGCGGCGCGCTAAGTGCACGGAACAGCCCTCGATCTCGGAATCGGGACGGGCAAAGTAGATGAATTCAAACACGCAAAGCGCTTTCTTCCCGTCGGTGCAGTGGCCGGTTATGGAACGCATGCCGTATTTGTCCACCACCACGATCTCACCGGGGCGCACGTCGCGCACATATTCGGCGCCTAAGGTATTGAGCGCGCAGGTCTCAGACGCGAAAATGATCTGCCCGTTCTTTTTGCCGATGCAAAGCGGGCGGAACCCCAGCGGGTCGCGCGCGGCGATCAGCTTGGAGGGCGACATGATGATCAGCGAATACGCGCCTTTTAAGCGGTACATTGCCGAAAACACCGCCGACTCAATGGACGGTGCGGAGATGCGTTCTTTTGTGATGATATAGGAGATTACCTCCGTGTCGCTCGTGGTGTGGAAGATCGAACCGTTCAATTCCAGCTCGGCGCGCAGCTCTGCGGCGTTTGTCAAATTGCCGTTGTGCGCAAGCGCCATGCTGCCTTTGATGTGGTTGACCACCAGCGGCTGTGCATTGGTAACGCCGTCGCTGCCCGTTGTGCCGTAGCGCACGTGCCCGACTGCCATTTTACCGTGCCCGAGAAAATCAAGCGTCTCTTTTTTAAAAACATCGTTTACAAGCCCTTCGCCCTTGCGGCAGGTGATGACACCGTCATCATTGACCGCAATACCGCAGCTTTCCTGCCCGCGGTGCTGTAAGGCAAACAAAGCATAATAGGCGCTTGCAGCGACGTCTTCGGGCTGTTCGCTGTAAATGCCGAATACGCCGCATTCCTCATGTATACTGTTGAACATGCTTTCCCTTCTCCATCGGGCGGGACGCTTTTTGAGGCGCTGCCCGTAAACCGGAACGGCGGCAAGATCCGCCGCAATAAAAGCGGAAAAGCCCCGGAGATCCAGAGGATGCGGAGCTTTGTCAGCGGTTATCCTTTTTTATGCGAGACCCAAGCGTTTAAAGACTTCGTTATAGGCTTCTTCCACATTGCCCATATCGCGGCGGAAGCGGTCTTTGTCGAGCTTTTCGTTGGTGTTGACGTCCCACAGACGGCAGGTATCGGGCGAGATCTCGTCGGCGAGAATGATGGTGCCGTCCGAGGTCTTGCCGAATTCGATCTTGAAGTCGATGAGCTTCATGCCCGCGTTTAAGAAGTATTCCTTCAAAAATTCGTTGACCTTGCGGGTGTACGCCTTAATGGTATCGATTTCCTCCTGCGTTGCAAGCCCGAGCGCCAGCGCATAATCGTCATTGATGAACGGATCGCCGAGGTCGTCGTTTTTATAGCTGAACTCTAAAATGGGGCAGAGCAGCTTCGTGCCCTCAGGCACGCCCATACGCTTGGAAAAGCTGCCCGCGGCGACATTGCGCACAATGACCTCTAAGGGTACGATGCTGACCTTTTTCACCAGCGTTTCGCGGTCGGAAAGCTCCTTTACAAGGTGGGTGGGCACGCCGACTTTTTCAAGCTGCGCAAACACATGGTTGGTCATGCGGTTGTTGACCACGCCCTTGCCCATGATGGTGCCCTTTTTCTCACCGTTAAAGGCAGTCGCGTCGTCCTTGTAGTCTACGATCAAAAGCTCGGGGTCATCGGTCTTAAAGACCTTTTTTGCCTTGCCTTCATACAGCTGTTCCAGTTTTTCCATGTTGAAGCTCCTTTATCTCATGTTTTCCTGAAAATACTTGGTTTACGGTGTCAGTCGGCAAACTGCGCGCAGATGCGCGCATCCTTTTCCCGGACCTCTTGCGCCATTTTCGCACGCATGCTGCGCAGCTTCTCTGCGAGCGTTTCATCCGAAAGCGCCAGCATCTCGGCCGCGAGGATCGCTGCGTTTTTCGCGCCGCCCACTGCAACGGTCGCCACGGGGATGCCGGAGGGCATCTGTACGGTAGCAAGCAGGGCGTCGAGTCCCTCAAAGGAGGATTTGCCCGGTACGCCGATCACGGGCAGCGTCGTGTTCGCTGCAAGCACACCGCCCAAGTGCGCCGCCATGCCGGCGATCGAAATGAGCACGCCGAAGCCCTCTTTCTCGGCGTGCTTGGCAAACGCACACGCTTCATCCGGCGTGCGGTGCGCAGACATCACCCGCACCGTGAAGGGAATACCGAGTTCTTTGAGCTGAGCCGCAGCCTTTTCGGCAATCGGCAGATCGCTGTCAGATCCCATGATGACGGCTACTTTCTTCATATAGGATACCTCACAATTCAAATGTTCTTTCAAAGCGGGACGACGGCTTTCGGTACATCCGTCAGGGACGGAAAAAGCCGTCTCAAAAAGGCTGTCGCGTGCAGCTGCCTGCTGTAGCTTTACACTGTTATTCTACTTTTTTTGCGGCCGAAAATCAAGTGCCGCGCCCTTGGTTTTTGAATATCGGCGGGATAAACAACTATACCCCGAATTCAAAAGCCGCTTTGTGGAATATGACAACGACGGTGCTCACGATCCTTCGCCGGCAGCGACGGGGGCAGGGATGGGCTCGGGCTCGGGCAGATGTGCGTCCAGCCAGCGGATCACGTCTTCTGTTACCTCGCGGCGGTTGAGCTCGTTTAAAAGCTCGTGCCGCGCTTCCGGATAAAGCTTCATCATCACGCCCGTGTGCCCGGTCTTGCGCAGGGTCTTGTAAACTTCCGTCACGCCCTTGCCGTATTCGCCTACCGGGTCTTTATCGCCGGAAATGAGCAGGATGGGAAGCTCGGCGGGCACGGTGTTGTACCACACCTTTGCCGAAACTTCCTTGAGCAGCGAAAACAGGGTCTTAAAGCCGTTTGCGGTAAACAGAAAGCCGCAGTGCTTATCATGCACATATTTTTCGACTTCCTTTTCATCGCGCGAAAGCCAGTCGAAAGCCGTGTTTTTGGCGGTTTTTCGATTGTAAGAGCCAAAAGCAACGGAATCGAGAAATTTGGAACGGTACATCTGCCCCTCGCTTTTGATCACGGTATCGGCAAGCAAAACGCCCATGCCGACTGCGGAATTCGCGCCGCTTGTCCCGCAGTAAACTGCGCCGTCCAGAATATGCCCGTATTTCGCCGAATACTTGCGCGCCAAAAACGAGCCCATGCTGTGTCCGAACAGAAAAAACGGCAGGTTGGGGTATTCCTGCCGCGCAATGTCGGAAAGCTGCTTCATGTCCTCGACCATGCTGTTTGCACCGTTGTCGCCGAAAAAGCCAAGCGCCTCGTCGCTTGCCACGGATTGTCCGTGCCCGAGGTGGTCGTTGATGTAAACGGCATAGCCGTGCTTGCATAACTCCAGCGCAAACTGCGCATAGCGGTTGGAATATTCCGCCATGCCGTGCGCGATCTGCACAACGCCTTTTACCGCGCCGAAATCCGCAGGCGCTGCGCTTTGCGCAAAAATATCACACAGCCCTGAAGCGGAGGGAAAAGTAAATTCGTTCGTCAAAAATTCCATGCGGTCACGTCCTTTTAAGGGGCGGCAGTCGTTATGCGCTGCCGCATTGAGATATAAGTATAGCACAAAAAAGGCAAAATGCCTATGCTTCGCAGGCAGGTTTAGACGATATGCTAAAATCGGACAATTTTTTTGTGCAATATGAATACGGACTTGTCCGCAATCACCCTGCCGACGGAAACTTTTCCCATCCACGTCACGGCAGATTCTCCTGCCTGCTCGTTGCAGATGTCAGATGCCGGAGGTTAGACGAGCGATAGGGCGTGGATCACAATCCAAAGGGCGCACGACCGCGCAGCGGCAGGCGACGCCCTCGTTAAGGGAGATGTCCGCGAAGCGGAAAAAGAGTTTCCGCACCCGGAGGATTTCCATACCTACCCGTTTTAGATGCTAGATATTAGATATTAGATGCTGGATGCTGGATATTCGATGTTAGACGCGCGTCCGAGGAGAAGCATTAAAATCAAAAGTCCGCGCAACCGCGTAGTGGCAGGCTTCCACGCCTGCCGGACACGGGCTGCCGTGCTCTGCACGGGTAAGCCTATAAAAGCTGAATCCCTGCACCGTAGGGCGCGGGCTCCAGCGCGCCGCTGTGCACCAAAGCACACACGTCCCGATTTCGATAGGCGAAAAATTTTTGAAAAAAGACCTTGCACAAACGAAAAGGGTATGCTATAATAGCTCTCGCAAAAGCGGTCTTGCGCCGCAAATAGCCCATATGGGGGTATAGCTCAGCTGGGAGCGCAAGCCGACAGGTAAACTACCCCGAAACGCATTGAACAATTGAATATAAAAAGCATGCCGAAACGCAATAAAATCAACGGTATGCGAAGATATGGGGGCGTAGCTCAGCTGGGAGAGCGCCACACTGGCAGTGTGGAGGTCATCGGTTCGATCCCGACCGTCTCCACCATACGAATGGAAAGGCTGCGAATAAAAACGCAGTCTTTTTTCTTTGCTGATTTTTATTGGATCTTTGAACTCTCGTACAATTGAATATTGCTAAAATCAGGCGGATAGAATAGGAAAAATCTATCTGCCTTTTTTCGTATATATACATAGCCAATCGTTTGAAATACAGACGGTTGGCTTTTTTCATTTTAAAGTTAAAGGAGATGTAAAATCATGAACAAATTCGAATCAGAAAGAAAATTTGCCAAGCGCATGAAAAGGTGTTATCCACCGGGCACGAGATTATTGCTCTTAAGCATGGATGATCCTTATACACCAATAGATTGTGGAACAAGAGGCACGGTTGCCTATGTAGACGATGTCGGACAAATCCATATGAAATGGGATAACGGCAGAACTCTTGCCCTTGTTCCCGGTGAAGATTCATTCAGAAAATTGACTGATGAGGAACTTGCGGAAGAACAAAATGAAAATATGGACGAGGATAACGCTCCCGTCCTCGGAATGTGAGGTGCAAAATAAAAATATTGGTTTGATGCATATGTCCATTCGTGTATTGGATATGTTCTGCGGAATGAGTGCGTTTCGCAGCGCGGCAGAAAAAATAGGCGGCTTTGAGTTTGTGGGATACTGCGATAACGATCCTACAGCCATAGCTGCCTATCGCACTTTATATAACACCGAAGGAGAGATTTATTATGATAACGCAAGAACCGTCAACACAGATGAAATCCCTGATTTTGATCTTCTTGTCGGAGGCTTTCCGTGCGTCGCCTTTTCAGCCGCAGGACGAAGATTGGCGTTTAAGGATGAAAGAGGGACTTTGTTCTTTGAACTTGCCCGAATACTTGAAGCAAAACGTCCTGCATTTTTCGTCTTTGAAAACGTTCCCCCTATCCGAACGATTCAAAAGGGGCAGGTTTTTACGGCCATCCTCAGCGAAATATCTCGATTGGGGTATGTGTGCGAATGGCAGTGTATTGACGGCTCGGCTTACCTTCCCCAAAGCAGAAAGCGGGTGTTCATTGTCGGACATCTTGATCCCCGATGTGCCGGAGAAATATTACCTCTCGAAAGAAAAAGCTCAACGCCTCTTTCCGAACTCACCGACAGAGCTTCACAGGGTAACAGAGTATATGATGCAAAAGGCGCAACCATAACACTAACAGCTTCCTGCGGAGGATTTGGCGGTAAAACCGGAATGTATTTTGTGGATATGAATGAAAATTCAAAAATAACGGATACGGCACGGTGTATCACGGCAAGGCATAATGCAGGTTTGAGCAATCGTAAAGGTGAACATTCGGGCGTTTTCGTGGAAGATGACGGCGTATACCCTGTTATCAATCCTGACAGAGAAAAAATCAGGCAGAACGGTCCGAGGGTAAGAGAAAACGGAGCTCCGGCATTTTGCATTACAGTTGTTGACAGACACGGGATTATGCATAAAGGCAGAATAAGAAGATTAGTTCCGCAGGAATGTTTTCGCCTGATGGGTTTTACCGATGAGCAGTTCTTTAAATTGAAAAATGAACTCGGACTTGCCGATTCTAAGTTGTATAAATTGGCAGGCAACAGCATTATGGTGCCTATTTTAGTGGATATATTATCCCGAATTAAAAAAGTAAATCAAAAATACAGTATTTTGAAGGAGGAAAAATAAATGCCGAATCATGTTGAAAATATCATTACCTTAAAAGGCGATGAAAAGAAAATCCGTGAAATGCTTGAAGCAATCAAAAATGATGACTTCGGTTTAGGGACATTGGATTTTAATAAAATTATCCCGATGCCTAACAGTCTCAACATTGAAGCAGGCAGCAGAACGGACAGAGGACTTAAAGCATACAGCGATTTTATTGATGTTTATGTTTTCGGCAGAAATGCTGAAGATGCATTAAATGCTATGCGAAATATACCGAGAGAAAGCGAAGATGCATTTTTAAAGCAAAGAACCGATGTTGAAATCGACGAATGGGAGCTTGGCAAAACCGCTTGGAATAACATTCACAATTACGGAGCTCCTACTTGGTACGAATGGAGTATCAACAATTGGGGTACAAAATGGAATGCTTACGGTTATGACGAAAGTGCAGATTACAGCCAAAATACAGATTTGTGGTTTCAGACTGCATGGTCAGCACCGCACCCCATATTGCAAAAGCTGTCCGAAATGTATCCCGATATTACCTTTGAACATGAGTGGCGGATGAAGATATCGGTGCAAATTGCGGACGGAAAATTTACAGAAACGGCGAATGCACCGAGGAATATTATCCCGAAAACCAAAAAGAAGCCATTGAATTTGCCTGCCGTATCTGGGACTACGATCCTGCCGAGCTTGATTTAATGCTGAATAAAGCGGAAAACGGATATATCAATATTGAAAATGATAAATTTGATTTGATTTCGCTTTTCGGCAAACCTGCTCTGTTTACAAACGAAAGACTGACCGATGCGGATATTCCCAAAGGACTGTATTGCTATCATTTGCGCCATAGCGATGACGGATGCAGTTTCGCAACTATCGAGCCAAAAGTCAAAGTCAATCACGGCGGCAGTGTTATCACCGATGAACCGATTGATTTCGGCGAACAGGGATATATCGCCTTTAACGAGGATACAGAACCGAATTTTATGAGTGAAAATATGACTTTCGGCGAATATATGCGTGGAGAGTTTGACCAGAGCGAAAATGAATCTCAGCAGAACGGAGGTATGCAGTTATGAGCGTAAAGAAAATCAATGCGGAAGATCTTCGCAGAATGAAAGACTGTGAGGGCTTAATTTTGCAAGGCTGCGGCGGCAGTCTTGATGAATGGGTAGACGGCATTAATGATATGCTTACGGAATCAGGAATATTGCTTGACAGTACAAAATTCAAGGCTGAAAATTGCTGTGTCTTTGAAAACGAAAGTCTCACTAACCTTATGTTCCCGTTTTCCGAGAATGTTAAACTTGATATGGGCAAGCTCGCTATGTGGCGGTTACAGACACACGAAAATTTTGGCGGTAAATGGCTGTCCGATTATGTGGATAACAGGCTTGGAGGCTTTATTCGAGAAGAAACGGCAGAAAAGAAAAAGCCTGACTGCAAGCTGATCGGTGAGGACGGTAATATCTTCAATCTTATGGGGATTGCATCCCGAACATTACGAAAAAACGGTATGGCTGAGCAGGCTGTGGAAATGCGTGACCGTATCTGTGCTTCCGGCAGTTATGACGAAGCTCTCTGCATCATCGGTGACTATGTAAGCATTACAGGCGATGATGATTTAGATGAATGCGAAGACGAATCTATGGAATTCAGAGGTATGTAAATGGAAGTTGCAATGCTAATTATCGGTTTGTTGATTGGCAGCTGCATATCAACTGCACTTCTTTGCTGTGTCCAAATAAATCGAATAAATTCCTATGAGCAAACCATTCAAAACCTTTTGGAAAAACTGAATAAGGATTAAGGAATATATAGGCGGTATCAATTGTTGTCTAAGACAGAATTGGTACCGCCTTTTTTGCTTTAACATCAATTGATACCTCGTACCGAAAGTGAGGTGATTGTTATTAAAACTCCTGTATCAAGGGTTGGCAATAAAACTGCTATTCTGCATATTTTATATGCACTGTTTCCGATCCAATACGGTCGGTTTATTGATGTGTTCGGCGGTTCGGGCAGTGTGCTGCTCGGCAATCCCGAAATCTGCCCGTTTGAAGTATATAACGATTTTGACCGCAATCTTGCTAATTTGTTTCGCTGTATGAAAGAGAGAACAATGGCTGTAATCCGTGAACTCGGATTTTGCCGTCTGAATTCCCGTGAAGATTTTATTGCTATACGCCGTTTTTTTGAAAATGAGCAGTTTGATGATAAATATCTGTCAGAGGAATTACGTCTGACGCAAATTTTGTTCCCACCACCTGAGGCAAACGAACTTATGGAAATGCGTAAAAGAATTACGGCGGATTATGATGTCCGCAGAGCCGCAATGTTCTTAAAACTCCTGCGTTTCAGTTATTCAAGCAGCGGAAAATCTTACGCTTCACAGCCTTTTGACATCCGAAAACTGTTCGGCTTGATTTCACAGCTGCAGGACCGAATGGCAAATGTAGTAGTGGAAAATCAGGATTTTGAAACGCTGATTAAACATTATGACCGCCCCAACGCTTTCTTCTATCTTGATCCGCCGTATTTCTCTACAGAGGATATGTATGAGGTAGGCTTCGGTTGGGATGACCATGTGCGTCTTCGGGATACGCTGAAAAATATCAAAGGCAAATTTTTGCTGTCCTACAACGACTGCGATGAAATCCGTGAACTGTACAACGGATTTTCAATGTTTGATTTTTCACGTACTCATTCTATGGCACAGCGGTATGAAGCAGGTAAAGAATTCAAGGAACTGCTTATAGGCAATTACGATTTATATGAACGGGAAAACATGAAACCGAAACAGTTAACATTCTTTGGAATAGAGAATGACAACGAAAATTTTGATTACGAAAAAATTCTGAAGGAGTGTATTATTCAATGCAAAATACAAAAATGAACACAGGCGAATATGTTTTATTCTCCGTACCTGTTGACATGCTTGAAGAAGCGGGCATCGGAGAAGAAAGCATTGTTCAGATGAGTGCAGGTAACGGTAAAATCATTATCAACACCGTAAAGAATACAGAAGATTTTATCTGCGATGGCGACTGTAGGCACTGTCCTATGAGTGAAATGGACTGTAACGGAGATTGTGAAGGCTGTCCCTGTTATGACAGTTGTGATGAAAGAGAGGTGTTCTGAACGGTGCGAATGCTTCGTATTCTCGGAAAAAGAGGAAGAATTACGATTCCCTATGAAATCAGACAGCGTGTGGGATTTAAGTATAACGATGTGCTGTCATTTACCGAAACGGCTGACGGCAGGTCGGTTGTTGTAAAGCGGGAGAGAATCTGTGATAATTGCAAGGGAGCGCAGCCTGTTGTCAGAAATGACGAGGTTACGCTCTTTGATTTTCTGAATAATCTCTCGCCCGAACAGCAAAGAGCCGCATTAGTGCATTTGTCCGTCCGTTGGGCTGAACAGCAAAATACAAAATTGGATGGTGATATAAATGGCTGAATATTTGAAAGTTGTCATGGTTGAGCCGCATAAAGCGCCGTATGTAACTGAAATTGAGGATGAGCTTTCTGCTCTGCAAAGGGCTGTCGGCGGATATATTGAGGTTGTTGGAAACGGTGACGGAACGCTCATCGTCTGCAATGAAGAAGGAAAACTCGAAGGCTTAGAAGGCAACCGCAGAATTCATGACGGCATGAGTATCATTGCAGGCACATTTTTTGTTGTCGGTGAAGACGGCGAGGACTTCAGATCATTAACTGAAAGTGAGGTGACGAGATATATGGACAGGTTCAAAAATCCCGAAGATATCAGTCAGGATGAGGTGGAATCCGATATGGGTATCACCTTTTATTCAATGTAATTAAAAATAGGAGAAAAATATTATGGCAAAGAAAAAAGAACAAAAACAATCAGTTCCGAAGATTACGGCAAGGATTGACCGCCTTGCACAGCAGGACGATTCAAGCGTAAAAGCCTATGCATCGGTCAATATCGGCGGGGCGTTTGCTATTCACGGCATTAAAGTGATTGATTCCGTAAAAGGAACATTTATCTCCATGCCGTCAAACAGCTATAAAAAAGACGGGAAAATGCAGTACAGCGATATCTGCCATCCGATTACAGCCGAGGCTCGTAATGAGCTGATTGATAAAGTTATTGAGGCGTATGAAGAAAAGCTCAGTGAAGAACAGGATATAGACAATTTATCCGAGGATGAAACGACTGATATTCAGCCGAGTATGTAAAAAATATCCTATACAGCGCATCGCTGAAAAGCGGTGCGCTTTTCCATTTTAGGAGGTAATAACTTTATGAAAACAAATATTTTCAAACGCTGCACATCGCTTGCGCTTGCGTTAATTATATGTATTTCCGCATTTGCGGGGCTTGGTACAACAGCTTTTGCAGCCACAAAAGAAGATGTATATTTGATCAATATTCCAAGAGCGAACGATCCTGTTCAAAGCGGATGGGGACATCCTGCACTCCAATTTATGAACGGTTGGGGAGCATCTGAAGTCAATTTTAATACAGTTAAGGCAATGAATGCTTATGAAGGAGATTGCTGTTACTGTATTGAACCTGGTGTTTCACTCTACACAGGCGATACATTGTCAAAAAAAACTGAAGATTTTTGGGATAATTATCCCGATAAATATAATAATACGATTTTGCCCGATATGATTAAAATCTTCATCGGCAGAATTATGCAATATGGCTATACGGGCAAAACAAGCCTTAACTGGAAAACAAACGATAAAAAAGGTGCTACTGAACTTGCACATTATATGGCAACACAGCTTCTTATATGGGAAACAGTTGTCGGAGAGCGGGATGAAGATTTCAATAAAATCAATGCACAGGACTACGGCAAAGACAATATAAAACAGCAGATAAAGACCAACAATCCGCTGCGTTCGGAAATTTTTGCATACTATAACGCAATTGAGGCGAAAGTTAAAAGTCATACTGTTGCACCCAGTTTCACCTCTAAATCAAAAATGAAAGCACAAACGATAGAACTTGAGTGGAACGGGAATGCATATACGGCAACACTTTCGGATGCAAACAACGTTCTTTCAAGTTATGATTTTTCAGGATCGGGACTGACATTTTCAAAAAACGGTAACGAACTGACAATTACTGCAAAAGAAGCACCTGATAATGATATTACGGTCACTGCGTCAAAAGGTGCAAAACGAAAAGGTGTTATCACCTGGACAGATGAAATAATCGGTCCTCAGACCGGACAGCGTCAGGATATTGTAACCTATGGTGAAGCTGTAAATGATCCCGTAACTGCATTTTTGAAGGTTAAGGTCAGTACGGGAAACTGTGAAATACTCAAAACATCCGAGGACGGCGAAGTTAAGGGTATCAAGTTCACGCTTGAAGGCAACGGATTGACTTACACAGGCGTGACTGACAGCAAGGGCGTATTCCTTAAATCCAACATTCCTGCCGGAACTTACACGGTCACTGAGGAATCCATTGACAAGTATGTACCGCAGAAATCACAGACGGTCACAGTCAGAGGCGGAGAAACAGCGACTGTGAACTTTGATAATATCCTCAAGAAATTCAGAGCTAAGGTAGTAAAGACCGATATCGAGAAAGGCGAAGCGCAGGGCGATGCGTCGCTTGCCGGAGCCAAATACGGACTCTTTAAGGGCGATGAACTCATTGACACCTATATCACCGACTCAAACGCATCTTTTGTAACAGACTACTATGTATGCGATACGGACTGGACGCTGAAAGAACTCGAATCGAGCGAGGGCTATCTGGTAAACGGCACAGTGTATAAAGTCGGCGCTGACCCGAAGTTATACACCGTTGAATTTAATACAACAGAAAACAATGTGACCGAGGAAGTTATCAAAGGTAACATTGCCCTTATCAAACACACCGATGACGGATCGACGCAGGTCGAAACACCCGAAAAAGGCGCTGAATTTCAGATCTATCTCAAATCCGCAGGCTCGTTTGTGAACGCAGATGAGGATGAAAGAGATACCATTGTCTGCGATGAGGACGGTTTCGCAAGTTCAAAACTGCTTCCCTACGGCGTATATACCGTGCATCAGACGAAAGGCTGGGACGGCAGAGAAAAGATTAAGGACTTTGATGTGTTTATCAACTCAGACGGCAAGACATACAAGTTCCTAATCAACAACTCGAATTTTGAAAGTTATGTAAAGGTAGTCAAACTCGACGCAGAAACAGGCAAGCAGATACCCTACGCAGGGGCAGGCTTTGAGATCTACGACAGCGAAGGACACAGAGTGTCGATGCAGTTCACCTATCCCGAAGTCACGGAGATCCACACCTTTTATACAAATTCAGAGGGTCACCTCATAACCCCCGAAACGCTGCCTTATGGCGATTACACGCTCGTTGAAGTTCAGGCACCATACGGATATGTGCTTGATTCTACGCCTGTTCCATTTAGTGTAACGCAAGATAACTCATCAACGGACACAGGCGTGACCGTAGTCAAAGTCAGTGCCAAGGATATGCCGCAGAAAGGCGTTATTGAAATATCTAAAACAGGCGAGGTATTCTCATCCGTTGGTATGCTCGGCGGCGGTTATGTCGATGAGAACGGAAACGAAGTAACCTTCCCTGTCACTTATCAGCCCCTTTATGAAACACAGGGACTGCCCGGCACAGTCTTTCAGATTTATGCAGCCGAAGACATCGTAACAGGAGATGGAACAGTCAGAGCCTATCAGGGTGAACTTGTTGACGAGTTCACCACAGATGAGAACGGTAAAGCCACATCAAAGGAACTGTATCTCGGCAAGTACACCGTGGTTGAAAAGACCGCAACAGACGGTTTCTACAACGCAAACGAACAGCACGATGTGGAACTCACTTATGCAGGACAAAATGTCAGCATTACTTCGACAGAGTTATCGCTTTACAACGAAAGACAGCGTGTGACTGTTTCCCTTGTAAAAGAACTCGAACAAAACGAGTCCTTTGGCATCGGAATGAATGACGAGATCAAAAATGTTCAATTCGGCATCTTTGCCGATGAGGACATCACGGCAGCGGACGGCTCCGTTATCCCGAAAGACGCTTTAATTGCCTATGCAAACTGCGATGAAAACGGCAACATCACCTTTAACTGCGACTTACCCATAGGCTTTAAGTGGTATGTCAAAGAAATGGCAACCGATGAGCACTATATCATCTCAGAAGAAAAGTATGTGTTCAACACCGAATATCAGGGGCAGGAAGTGCAGACTATCGAAATCGCAGTTAATGACGGAGAACCAATCGAAAACGAACTGATCTACGGCACGGTAAAAGGTTTAAAGACAGACAGAGAAACCGGCAAGACCATTGCAGGCGCTTTGTTCGGTCTGTTTAAAAATGATGAAACCGAGTTCACAGAGGACAACGCTATCCTTACCGCTGAATCGGACAAGGACGGTATCTTCACCTTTGAGAATGTACCGTTCGGCGAGTGGATCATCAAAGAGCTTCAGCCGGCTGAAAACTATCTGCCGAGTGATGAGATCTATACAGTTACGGTCTCTGCTGATGAACAGATAATCGAGATCAACGCAGTCAATGACCAAATCCCTGAGTTAAAAACGACTGCTACGATTGACGGAAAGAAAGAGGTTGAGGTCAAAGACGAGATCACCATTGAGGATGTCGTGGAATACAAACACCTTGTGCCTGGAAAAGAATACACCATCAAAGGCGTGCTGATGGATAAGGCAACCAATGAGCCGTTCAAAGTTAACGGCAAAGAGATCACTTCCGAAGTGACTTTCGTACCTGAAAAGCCAAACGGTAAGGTGGTCGTTTCCTTTACTTTCGATGCAAGCGGCATCACACAGACCACGGAACTTGTTGTATTTGAAACGCTGTATCTTGACGGTATAGAGATTGCCGCTCATGCGGATATCGAGGATGAAGGTCAGACTGTAACGGTTATCTTGCCTGCTCCGCCTGTTCCACAGACGGGTGATGAAAGCAATCTCGGATTTTGGTTCGGTCTCGGTGCAATAGCGCTGGGAGGTCTTATTTCCGTTGCCGTTATCTATTTCAAAAAGAAAAAGGGTGAAGATAACGAATGATGAAAAAAGTGTATATCTGCGCCCCTCTCGGCGGTGATGTCACTAAGAATCTGCAAAAGGTCAAAGAATATACACGATATGCGTTGATGTGCGGTACGGCTCCGGTCGTACCGCATTTCTATGCTCTCTGTCTAAACGACCGTAATCCTAAAGAGCGTGAAATCGGTATGACGGCCGGTCGGTCGCTTTTATGGTTCTGCGATGAAATGTGGATATTCGGAGATGAAGAAACCGAGGGAATGAAGTCTGAAATACAGTTTTGTAAAAACTTAAACATTCGTACTAGCAAGATTAAAAACAGTGAAATCAGAAAAAAGATCGGAGGAAATATTCTATGAAAAAGAAGAAAGCATTAAGTATTCTGCTCTGCGTGCTGGTATTCACAGTGATTACAGCCTGTTTTTCGGTAACAGCGTTCGCCGCAGGCGATGTGGCAGGGGCAATAGAAAATACATGGGAATCCGCACAATCACAGATTAAAACGGTTGTAAACAATGTTGTGTTCCCCGTAGTAGATATGATTTTGGCAATCTTGTTTTTCGTTAAATTGGGAACGGCATATTTCGATTACAGAAAACACGGGCAGTTTGAATTTGCGGCGCCTGCAATCCTTTTTGCCTGCCTTATCTTTACCCTTACAGCGCCGCTGTATATCTGGACAATTCTCTAACTAATTAAGCATAGTCGTTCTTTAAAATCCGAACGACTTAACGGAGGTGAATTGATTGTTTGATTGGTTAGGCGACATTATTTCCGGTTTAGGAGATGCAATAGGCAGCGTGTTTGACACGCTCGGACAGCAGATATCTAATGTAATCTGGAACACGATGCTGCAGTGGTTTTATGAAACCATTTACGGTGCAGTTGCTGACTTTTTTACAATAATGGGCAATATGGGCGCGGATATTTTTGAACTTGATTGGGTGAAAGCAACAATAAAGTTATTTATACTGTTCGGCTGGTCACTTTTTGTTGCAGGCGTGATAGTTGCCGTATTCGATGTGGCAATTGAATATCAGTACGGCAGAACAAATATCAAAACAACGGCAATCAATATTTTAAAAGGCTTTTTTGCCTGTTCGCTTATAGGGATTGTGCCTGTAGAACTGTACAAATTCTGCATCAGTCTGCAAAATACCTTTTCACATGATTTATCCCGTATTTTTGCAGGGACACAATCGCTCAGTCTCGCGGAGCAAAGCATGAGTGTCTTGAAAGGCAGCTTCGCAATAACGGCGAATATGCGCTTTAATCTGTTTAATTTGCTTGCTCTTATTGCTTTTGCTTACTGCGTAATCAAGATTTTTTTTGCAAATATCAAGAGAGGCGGCATATTGCTGATCCAAATGGCAGTAGGCAGTTTATATATGTTCTCAGTTCCGAGAGGATATTCGGACGGATTCAATCAATGGATGAAACAGGTAGCGGCAATCTGCTTAACTGCATTTATGCAGACTACACTTTTATATTTAGGACTCTTAACCTTCCCCGGCAATATGCTTTTAGGGTTAGGAATTATGCTTGCGGCAAATGAAGTACCGAGAATTGCACAGCAGTTCGGTCTTGATTCAAGTGTAAAGGTTAATATGATGAGCGTTGTCCACGCAACGACTACAGCGGTCAATCTTACCCGTTCGGTTGCAAGAGCAACGGGTAAATAACGGAGGTGTATCATAATGACACAATATTTATATCCCCAAAATCTGAAAGCCACAGCAAATCTGTGGCTTTGGAGTCTGAAAGATTTTTGTATTTTAGGAATTGCCGCATTGTTGTCCGTAGTGATATTGGTACAGCTGAGAATCATTGTCCCTGCTGCCGTGACTTTATGTTACGGCTTTTTAACTATCCGTATGGATGACACAACGGTACTTGATTTTATCAGATACGCTGTGCGGTACTTTATATCTACTCAGCAAGAATATCATTGGAGGTGACCTTTCTTGGCAACAAAAGAAAAACAACAGAAAAAGAAAAAAGGACGCTCGGTGCAGGATTTAATCGGCGTTAAAACATTTACGAAATACGGACTCGCCACGAATAAAGGCGAGCTTTTATTTTACCTCGTCTCTCCGACCAATATCTCGGTACTGTCCCATATGAATATCGAAATCAAAATTCGCCATCTGATGATGGTGCTGTCCGCCGTTCCCGATATTGAAATCACCTGTACCGATTCAAGCGAATGCTTTGATGATAACAAATCATATTTACGGGAGAGATTATCTCAAGAACACAATCCTAAAGTAAGAAAGATCATTAAAAAAGATATAGATTTTCTTGATCATATCCAAATGGAAATGGCGACTGCTAGACAGTTTCTGTTCATAGCAAGACTGAAAAACACTAAGGATAAACAAACCTTTGATGCGGCAAACCGCATTGAGAAGGTCATATCCGAACAAGGTTTTGAAACCCACCGTATGAATAAGAATGAAATCAAGCGATTTCTTGCTCTGTACTTTGAAGCGAGCATGAACGGTGAACAAATGCCTGATACAGACGGTGAGCAGTTCTTTGAGGTGGATGCAGATGACGAAAAAGAAGATTAGTTTTGGTATCCTTATTTTTCTGCTGTCGGCGGCTACTGTTTTATGTGGGTATAAAATTTACAGCGAATTATATGCCCGAAACCGTGAAAAACAGGATTTTAAGAAAATAGTAAGTCTCATTACAGCGGATGAAAATGATGACAGCGAATCTGATGAGTCGCAGGCAGAAAAGAAACGAAATCTTAAAGCATTATTCAGTCAAAACAGCGACTGTATAGGCTGGATATATATCCCCGGTACGGCGATTAATTATCCTGTAATGCATACGTCTTCTAATCCGCAGAAATATCTTCGACAAGATTTTTACGGAAATTACAGTCAAAGCGGTGTGCCGTTTTTAGATTCAAGATGTAATTTGAAAAGCACAAATTTAATCATCTACGGACACAATATGCGAAACGGAACCATGTTTTCGGATGTAAAAAACTATGCAAATGCCACTTTCAAAAAAGCACATCCGGTTATTGAATTTGAAACAGCCAACGGTATATACAAATTCAATGTTATCGATGTAAAAATCACCGATACGACAGATAAAAAATACAATGAAATATATTCTGAAAATGATCGCTTTTTAACCCTTTCCACATGTTACGGAAATCAAGAAAGCGGCCGTATTTTAGTTACGGCAAAGGAGGAAATACAGTAATGCTCAAACGAAAACCAAAGGTACTCACGCCGGAGCAGGCGGAAGAAGTCCGCACAAAGGATTTTTTCGATATGATCCTGCCCGGCACAATCAAATTCCTTTCCGACCATTATATCTTGGGCGACAGTTATCGCTGTGTATGGGCGATCCGTGAGTATCCGCCCTCTACCGAGGAACAGGCGATCCTCTCTCAGCTTGCCGACCGCAGCGGCGTAACCTTACGCATCTATCACAGACTGGTCGAAAGCATGGAACAGCGGAAAATCATTCAAAACGCCACCCGCCGAAACAAGCTGAAAAGCGGCGGCACTGATGTAAACGAAACCATCGAAGCCGAGGGTAACCTGCAGGATGTAGTGGAGCTGCTGGCAAATCTCCGCAAGAATCGCGAACCGCTTCTGCACTGCTCGGTGTTCATCGAATTAAAGGCACGGAATATGGACGCGCTCAAAGAGCTGCAGAGCGAGATTGCAATGGAACTGACGCGCTCCAAAATTTCGGTAGACCGTTTGACCTTACGGCAGAAAGAAGGATTTTTGTCTGTTCTGCCTGTGGGCGCAAATCAGTTTGGCGCGCAGTATGAGCGTGTTCTGCCTGCCAGCTCGGTGGCAAATCTGTATCCCTTCAACTTTTCCGGCAAGACCGATCCGAGAGGCATCTATATCGGCAGGGACAAGTTCGGCACGAACATCCTCGTGGATTTCGACCGCAGAGCCGAAGACAAAACCACAAGCAATATCCTTATACTTGGCAACAGCGGTCAGGGCAAGAGCTATCTGTTAAAGTTAATTCTCACCAACTTGCGCGAATCGGGAAAGCTGATCATCTGCCTTGATCCCGAAAGCGAGTACGAAGAAATCTGTTCGGCGCTGGGCGGCTGTTATATCGATTTCCTGTCCGGCGAGTACACTATAAATCCGTTAGAGCCGAAAGCTTGGGCAGATGGTGTGGACGATGTTGATCCCGATGCGCCTGCGGCGTTTAAAAAAGTGACAAGGCTTTCCCAGCACATCGCATTTTTAAAAGACTTTTTCCGCAGCTACAAGGATTTCAGCGACAGTCAGATCGATACCATAGAAATTCTGCTCTCCAAACTGTATGCCCGGTTCGGCATTACCGACTCCACCGATTACAGCAGGTTGAAGCCCGATGATTATCCAATTATGGAGGACTTTTATAAGCTGTGCGAAGAAGAATTCTACAGTTACGATAAAAGCAGAAAATATCTCTATACCGAAGAAACGCTCCAAGAGGTATGCCTCGGCATCCACTCCATGTGTGTCGGCGCGGAAAGCAAATACTTTAACGGACACACCAACATCGCAGACGATGCATTCCTCGTATTCGGCGTGAAGGGCTTAATGGATACCAATAAGCGACTCAAGGACGCTATGCTGTTTAACATCCTGTCCTTCATGAGCAATCAGCTTCTCGGCAAGGGCAATACGGCGGCATCCATAGACGAACTGTATCTCTTCCTTACCAACATGACGGCAATCGAATATATCCGCAACGCTATGAAGCGTGTGCGTAAAAAGGATTCCTCGATTATTCTGGCAAGTCAGAATATCGAGGATTTTTTAATCCCGTCTATCCGTGAGTTTACAAAACCGCTGTTTTCTATTCCTACGCATCAGTTTTTGTTCAACGCAGGACAAATCAATCCAAAGGAATATATGGACGCACTTCAAGTCGAGGCTGCCGAATTTGAACTGATCAAATATCCCGAAAGAGGCACCTGCCTCTACCGCTGCGGCAACGAGCGATATCTGCTGCAGGTCATTGCTCCCGATTACAAATCTGCATTGTTTGGAAAGGCAGGAGGTCGCTAATGAGTGCGACCGTTGCCGCTGTCTTGAAAAAAATTGCTGTATATATTTTTACAGACAAAAAAGCATTAAAAACCGTAGGCGGCATCGTGCTTGGAATTATCATCACAATCATTATGCCGATTGCTACGGTTATCGGTATTTTTAACGGTAACATCAATATTGATACTGACCGCCTTCAAACAATGGTTGTTCAGAATTTATCTGCAGAAGAAAAAGTCAAACTACAATTTGTTGAAGATACAATGAACAGCATTAATGAAAAAATGAAAGCCGCAGGATTTAACGGCAGAATTAAAGAAGCGCAGGTGCTGTATGTACTTGTGCTTTCCGATTTTTCTCATAATCCCGATTTTGAAGATAAATTGGTTGCTTGCTTTCAGGAAAATCAAACAGACGGGCAGTTGATTGCCGCTGTTAATTCTGCATTCGGCACACAGCTCACAGCCGAAGATTTCGGCAAAGTTATGGGAAATATCCGCGCTACGGCAATCGACATTTCGGACTTTACCGATCCACAAACCAAAAACAATCTTGATTTGGTAAAGTGGGCGATCCATGCGCAGGAAAACGGATGGGGCTATGTCTACGGCACATACGGTTCCGTGCTGGGTGAAACGCTACTGACAAGCAAGATCGCTCAGTATCCCGATGAGGTCGGCGGTTATGAGGATTTCATCCGTCAGAATTGGTTGGGCGGCAGAACCGCAGACTGTGTTGGACTTATAAAAGGCTACGGCTGGTACAATACCGAAACCGCGCAGATTGAAATCGGCGCAAACGGTATGCCTGACATCGGTGCGGATACCATGTATGAAAACGCTGCAGAGAAAGGCACGATTGATACCATCCCCGAAATTCCCGGCTTGGCTGTTTGGCACGAAGGTCATATCGGCATCTATATCGGAAACGGCGAAGTGATCCAAGCCGCCAACACCAATGCCGGAGTCATACGCACACCAATTGGTCAAAGCGGATGGACACACTGGCTGAAAGTGCCATATATCAAATATATTGAAGAAAGCGAGAAGTCAACATCATGAAAATTAATATACCTTTCCGCAGAAAAGATTCGGAAATAGAAACAAGTCCCTGTGTAGTAGAGAAAACTGTTGAGTTGTCTGCCGATTGGTTTGATCATTTCTCTCAGAATCTACTGAGCGATTATGATTTTATTCTTGAAAATATCGACCATATGTATCAAGACAATAATGGCGTGAACCATTGTCTGTTGGTGCTTTGTGAAGAAAGGGATGACGGCATTATCGTGGAATCCGAAGGTAGTTCCTATGCCCGTTACAGCGCCTATTTTCCGTGTGCACGAAAGCTTATACAGCAGGAGCAATATCCATCGTTGACTGCACACGCAGATGAAATGCGATGGCTTGCAGACAAGTATGTGCAGAAAGCTTTAAACGGTCAGCTTGACTGCCAGTACAGAATTGATTTTGACGAGGTGAGAAATCTCTGCCGTCACAACGGATTCAACGAAGAATTATTTATGGATATGCTCTCCGACAGAGATGAAATTGACGATGTTGAATTTTTAGATGACGGCTGTACCGTTACAATTTCCGATCCGTATTTGCGTCAGGAAAATGAAGAAGATCTTCGCAGATTGAATTCTGAAGAAGTTGAAATTATATGTGCAAAGCATATTTTATGGCTTCACGACGCAGGCGGCGAACAGGCGGATTTTTCTAACTGCTTGATTAAGGATATAAATCTTTCAGGCAAAAATTTAATCAATGCTGTTTTTAACGGCGCTAAGTTTGTGAATACGGATCTGAGCAAGTCGGAATTCTGCTTTGCTCTCTTTAACAGCACGAGATTCCAAAACTGCAATTTATCAGATGTTATTGCAGAAGAATCCGAATTTAAATATTCTGAGTATGTTGCCTGTGCTTTCGACCGTGCAATATTTACGCACAGCAATTTTACAGGTGCAAAATTTTATGACTGCACAATGAAAAACGGCAGTCTGCAAATCTGCCGTCTACGACTTCAGTGGTTCGAATCCACTCTCTCCCACCAACCCCGAAAATGCTGATATATCAACGTTTTCGGGGCTTTTTTGTATCTGAAACGAAAAGACGAAAAATAATCAAATACCAATAAATTCTAAAAAAACGTACCTTTTTGTCGTCAAAGTGTCGTCAAAAAAGTACGCTTTTTTCAGTCGATTTTCAGGTGGTTGCGGAGCATATCCGTGTCCTCGTGCATATAGTATTTCTCAGTCACGCGCACGGAAGAATGCCCCATGTATTTGGACACAGCATAGATGTCTTTTGTGCTGTCATACAGTAGCGTGCCACAGGTGTGCCGCAGCTCGTGCATGGTCAGCTTCGGGATGTTCGGGTGGTCTCGCCGAATCTCCTCCATGAGCGGGTCATACCGCACGTGCGCAAAGGTCTTAGAGGTGTAGGGTAAGCCATTGCGGCTGGGGAATATATACCCGCTCCCGGCATGAGCTGCCAAATATTCCGCTGTGCCCGTGCGCATTGGAAGAACGCGGTTGCTGGTCTTGCTTTTCGGTTCGCCAACGGTCACCTCACCCTGCACGATCACGCTTGCCCGCTGCACGTGGAGCGTCTTGGCGGCAAAATCAAAATCCTCCCAACGCAGGGCGCACAGTTCCGAACAGCGCAGCC
>CAKMIX010000020.1 GCA_927362715.1 uncultured Clostridia bacterium
GCAGAAAAATGAGAGGAGGATTAAGCATGAAAAAACGATATGAGGTCCATATGGGAGATCCCGGAAAATTGCCGCACATTAGTTTTATTGTTCAGGCTGAGAATGAATTCGAAGCGGAAAAATTGGCAAATAAGAGGTATCCCAAATTAGAGATTTGTTCCATTAAAGAAAAATAGTTATAAAAGACCTCTTGCAAAAATGCGGGAGGTCTTTACTAAAAGAATAAACAATTTATTTGTGTTTTTGGATTTTGCAATATACAATTGCTGAAAAGGGAGCGAGAACGATAACAAAAGAGTGTTCGGCGGAAGAACACAAAAAGCGTATCAACACGCAGGTTTCAATATATCTTGAAAAGCGGTGATTGAAATGAAAGACTACATATATGTTCATGAAGCGCAGATTCGGCTTCTCGGCGATATATTCGGGAACAAGGCGGTAATAAAAAGTCTGGAAAGCAACCGAAGAAAAGCGGAGAATTCTATTCAAAAGGCGCTGATTCGGCTCTCGGAAAAGCAGCGGCTGATGGTTTTATATCAATATGGTTTTACAGATGGGAACGCACATACGCCGGAGGAAACCGCCCTGTATCTCGGTATTGGGCAAAAGGAAGCCGGGCAGATGGGAGCGCTCGTGCTTCGGACTCTGCGAAGCCCGCCGTGCTCCAAAGAGCTGAAAAATCTGCTTTCTCTGCTGTAATGCACCGTTTTTGCCGCACAGAACAGGATATAATCAATATATAAAAAAATAGAAAGGTCGTAAAGCAAATGGAATACACCTCTGCAGAAGCAAACAAGCTTTTAAAGAAACTGAACGATGCGCATCAGGCACGGCTTTATGAAGAAGAGCAGTGCAGCACATTTCTTGCCGCTATGGGCGAGGAGCCGGAATCGCTGCGCCCGGAATATGATTATACCGCCGCGCAGGAAAAGCTGCGTGAGCTGGAAGAAAAAATCATGACGGTAAAGCACGCGATCAATCTTTTCAACACGACGCACACCGTGCCCGGCTTTTCTATGACGATCGACCGGGCGCTGGTCTATCTGCCGTTTCTGTCGGCGCGAGTCAAAAAGCTGGGTGAAATGAAAGCGCGTCTGCCCAAGGCGCGTGAAAATCACGACCGTTACGACGGTTACGGCAATCTTGTCGATTACCGCCATATAAACTATGACCGTTTTGAAGCCGCAAAGGATTATGACGCGGCGTTTGACGAGCTGTCCCGTCTGCAAACGGCGTTGGACGCCGTCAACAACAGCGAAAAATTCAGGATCGATATTTAAGCGCTTTCCGTCGCTTTTCTTTGCGCAAAATTTCCATGTTTGTGTACAGCGTTTCGGTTTGTTTGAAGTGTTATTTGTTATCGGTTATCCCGAAAGGTATAAGGCGCTTTTTTACAAGCACGATACAAAGAAAGGCGTAAAAACTTTATCCGATGCGGCGGAAGTTCGGTTTCAGGCCGCATAACGATTTTCATCAATACATTTGAACGGAGGGCTGAAGCATGACCTGCTGTTTTACCGGACACCGGCATTTCCCGTGGGGAGATGATGCCGAATCTCCGCATCGGAAAGATTTGTTAGCCGGGTTGGAAAATGCAGTCGATCACGCGCTTGCCGAAGGTGTCACGCATTTTATCTGCGGAAATGCCGTGGGCGTTGATACCCGGGCGGCGGAAATGGTGCCGAAAAAGAAAAAAGCGTATCCAGGAATTTTTCTGGAAATCGCCCTGCCCTTCGCTGGGCACAACGCCGATGAGCCTGCTTGCCAATGGGTGCAAAGGCAAGCCGATCTTGTGCATACCGTCGGTAAGTCCAAGTACAGGAAAGCAGCCTTTTCCGAGCGAAATCAATATATGGTCGACCACAGCGATTTTCTGATTGCCGTATACATGGAAAGCCACCCGCGCAGCGGTACGGCAAAAACAATGGAATACGCAAAAAAGCAGGGGCTTAAGCTTATCGAAATATCTGTTTGAATTTTGTATGCTTTGGGAAGCGTTTTTTATGGAAAAGGGAATCTTTTGGGCGCGCAGGGACGCGGACGGAAAAATTGAGCTGCTCACGGTGAAGACGCCCTGCGACGAAAACGGCTCGGCGCTGTGTCCGGTTTGCTATACTTCCAAATCCGGCGATAATTTCAATCACAAAGCGGAGTGGAAAAATCTGGATCGCAGCGTCACCCGGGGACACGCTTACAACACTTATCCGCGCGGGCGTGTTGAGATTAAAAATGGAAAAGTCACGGTCTATGCCAACCCCGTACTTTTGCGGGAAGACATTCGGCTGTTTATTATACAGACATTTCGGTTGGCTCAAGCCACAGCGCAAGGCAAGGTTCGGTTCTGCGCGGACGGTTCTGCGCATTATCGGTTTTTTACGGAGGAGGAATTTTGATGTTGTACCCTGTTTTTGATTTTTCAGTCTATAGTATCAAAACACCAATCAAAAATATCAAGCATTTCCTGTTCGATTTGAAATGCTGCCGTGACCGTATATTGAAGGGATACTGCGAAAAGGACGCATGGGATATGGACCGCTGGTTTCTAGAGGTCGTTCCGGGTGTGCTGGACTGTCTGCGGGAGCAAGTGAATTCTTATCCCTCAGATCTGCCGGACAAACAAGTCTCGGAAAACGGCGGGGCATCCTGCGGCGCTCAAAGCATCTCTTTGGAGGATGACGGCCACCTTGCCGAGTGGAAGGGTATCCTAAAGGAAATGGCAGATGCGTTCCGCGCCGCCGATAAAAACTGTGCGGATTTCGTTATTTGCCCGACTGAAAAAGCGATTGCCGAACGGAAACGGGCAATGGCGCTTTTGGACAAGTATTTTGACGACCTTTGGAATTAGAAAAAATTTTTGCACTTTATTTGTGATTTCAAAAATGCCGTGTTATCCTTTAGAAAAATATGATAAAGGAGTTTGATGATGAACACGACCTTTGCCAAAAACACATACCTTGCCTCCATTGACTATGTCACTTCCCTGTTTGCCGCCACCGACCGTGACGGCGCGCTTCGCATGCCCAAAAATTTCGGCACGGACGAGGAACAGGACGACGAATTTGACACCTTCAAAATGTCCTGGAACAGGGATGATCTGAACATGCTGCTTTCGGAATTTCACGAGCTGTATGCAGGGCTTTCGGAAATCGCCAAGGTGTTTGATAAGCTAAGCGACATCCCGGAGCTTGTCCGCGATACGCTTGATAATCCCATCCTCTTCGACACCTGGCAGCTCTATCTTCAGCGTCCGCAGTGGTACGGTGAAGAGGAGCGCATGTTAGACGTTGCGCTTAAAAAGGAGGCGCAGGCAGAGGAATTATCCGCAGAGGAGGAAAGGCTGCTTGAAAAATACCATAGCGAAGAGCTGCTCGAAAGCGTAAAAAATCTCGGCGGCAACTGCTTTGCCTATGATGTGCATATTCACGCACTGCGCCTTTGCGAGCTGATGAATCACGGTGCACCGAAGATTATTATCGAGCATGAAGCGCGCTGCCTCATCGGCTGTATGGCGCTCAAGGACTATGCGGCTATATAAATTCCGAAAAGCCGGAACAGGAGGTGTAAACAATGCGAACCGTAAGGGAAATCCTAAAAGAATCCGATCCGCAGGAGATCGCCGATATTCTGCTGCGGCTGCATCTGAACACGCTGTTTGAGCAGGCCGAGCCGGAGGATACGGTTGCCGATATCAGGCGGCTTGTCGGCGAATGGACAAAACGGATAATATCCAATATCCTAAACGCCGCGCCGCAGAAAGAGGGCTCGCCCTTTGTATTTTTCGCCGTTCCTGCGGCGGTGGACGGCTCCTGGTGGTTTGGCTACGGCGAGATCGAGGCGGCAATGTGCGAGCAAAGCGAGATTTTGCAGGACGAGCCGAATCCCGAAGCTTATAGCTGGATGGACCAAACCGACGCCGCCATTGCCGATTCGCTGTTTGCCGAAACGCTTTTGACGGCGGAAAACCGAAGCGAAGTCCTGGCGCATATTCTCTGGGACCTCACCTGGTTCGGCGAGACCGACGAGGAGCGCAGGCGCTATTATGACGGTCTTGAAAACGATGCTTACGAGCCGGATGACGAAGAAGACGAGGATGACGATTTTGACTGGAGGGCGGAGTTTGAGCGTTTTCGGGCAGAGCGGGAAGCCCGCCGGGACGAAAAAGAGGAGAAGCTGAAGCGGGCGATCGATCAGGCGGAGCATGCGCGCTATGCATACTGCTTTCAAAGAGAGGTAAGGCTGGTAAAAGCGCTGCTGGAGGAACATACGGCACAAAAAAGCGGCGCTGAATAATCAGCGCCGCTTTAAGGCCTAACCGCTTAGCTTTTCCGGCGGTTATTCCTGTACCTTGTATGTTTCGATATTTTTATCTTTGAGTTTTCCCTGTAAATCCGCTAATTTTTCGTTAATCGTTTTGTTTCTGTATTCCGCATCTTTATCTTTCTTTTTTCTTCCTGTACTATCCAAATCTTCAAATGACAATAATTGCTTATAAACGCCCTCAGCGGCCAGCTCAAGCTGCATGTATTTCCAAACAAAAAACTCTGCCTGCAGCGGGGTGTAATCTTTCAAATATTTTGTGGTTATGTTTTCAGCGGCATATTCTTTTAAATAATCACGAATCTTTTTTTGTATGGTTTCATAACCATACCGATTGCCGGAATCGTCTGATTCCATTTTGCTCCAGCTTTCCGGCAGATATTTGCATAAAAAGTCGCACGAACCTTTTGAATGGCCGTTTTTACAATAATCCTTTAGCCAAGTCTGTGTCCGTTTAAACCATTCTAATGTAATGGAGTCCAACGGCATATGGCAATACTCAAAATACTTTTCAAACTGGTCCTCTTTTATCTCGTTATGTTGCAGACAATAAGCGTTTTTGAAAGTCATGTTGACAATTTTCTGCGCCTTGCCGTATTTGAGACCGCCCTGATATTTCGGCTCAATCACAGCTAAAAATTCTTCGCACATCTCCTTGTGCCATTGATCGAAGCTTGTTTCATCCATATATTGATTATATGACTTTGGCACCGGAAAAAAATAATCCATAAACCGCTCCACGAAAGATTTTTTGCCCGGAACGCTGCTCTCGCAAAGCGCGTTATATTTTTCATCCACGCCAAAAGGCTGGCCTTTGTATTCAGTTTTTAACCGTTCCGTCCTGTCCGTAAAATCACCGAGCGCACGTTTGATGGCGATACCTATGCCATCTTTATCAAAGTAAAATTGTGTTGATTTCTTTTCAGATTTACCTTTCTCGTTTTCATAATCAACTTTATATTTCCCATCCCAAAATTTCGACTTCAATTTTTCCAGGTCTACCATCTTCTTACCCCTTTCGACAAATTCTATATTTCTATTATATTCTGCAAATCTCCCGGTTTCAACATAATATTGTAAAATTTAGGAGGGCCACCACATGGACATCTACCGTTTTCTGGATTCCAACGACATCCGCGCGCACCTGCAAAGCCTGCGGTACGATTTTACGCTGCCGGAGGCGGCGTTTCTTATCTGGCAGTGCGCGACTGCGCCGCTTTCGGAAAAGCACGCTGCATGGCGGGAGCTCATTCAGACCATGCCCGACTGCCGGATGGAGCGGCGGCGTAATATGTGTGAAATACAAAGTATGCACGGCTTCCTGCAGGAGTATATAGAGCTGGAAGAAAAGCTGCTGCGGGATTTTCATCGGGAATCGGACGCTGTATATTTTTATTCTGTATCGCTAAAGGACGAACATTTTCCCGACGGCTTTTCGGAAAGCGAAAAATATGAGCGCGCTTTCCCGACCTTTTCACACTGCCTTGCCGCAGTAAAAGAGGAAATATGCGATTATGGCGCAGAGGATATCCTGCATGTCTGCATGAAAAGGCAGCTTCTTTCTGAACCGAACCGCTTTATGACGGTCTGCCTGAACAACAAACTGGAGGTTATGGATATTGACGCCTTTCGCTGTCCGCTCACGGAGCGTGAGCAGGAGCTACTCGGCGCTTTTGAGGGGATGTGGTTTGCCTTTCCGACGCCCTTTAAGCGGGGCGACCTTGTATGCCAAAAGCACAGTCTGAAAGCGTGGCGCTTTCCGCAAAACGCCTGTTATGTACTGGACTCTATTACGGTCTGGACAAACAGGGAAATGCAGGAAAGCGATTTTGGGAGGAGCCGCTCCGATACGCAGGATATGGATCGATTACACCAAATGCTTTTGAAAGACGGCGATGTAACGGACATGTCCTTTTCGGCATACAGCGTGGAAGACGGACAAATCTTTTTTGACAATGTGGGCTGGTATCTGTCCCTGGAACGGTTCGACGGCACGCTCACCGGGGCACAGCGGGCGCTGTATCCGCTGCGCGATTTGCTGAACGGAAAGATCCGGCCGGATATGTTTCTGGACGCCCTGCGCGTACTGCGGGCGGACGAAGAAGCAAAAAATACGGCCGGGATTCGGGAAAACCTGCTGTACCATAAGAATATGTCCTATATTTCTTCAGAAAATGCAGAAGAGGAGGCCTGTGAAAAGGAGGAAACGCTATGAATGTATACCGCTTTATCAACTCAAAGGATATTCGGGAGCATCTTGAAGCCATAAAATATCCGTTCGGCTCATTGGAGGCGGCGTGGATTATCTACCAATGCCGCTTTGCATCGCTCGAAGAAAAGCACGCCGCATGGCGGGAGCTCATTCAGACGATGCCCGACTGCGCAATCGAGGAACGCCCCAACACCGAGGCGCACGACAGCCTGCACCGCTTTCTTGCCGAGTATATGGAGCGGGAGACAAAGCTGCTGCATGCCTTTTGCGAAAACGACGGCGGAATTTATCGTTGGACGGAGTGTCAGGAGGACGGCGAGCGCTTCGAGCACCCGGGTATCTATACCGACTATGCGAAATGCCGCAACCGGATCAGCCGGGAGATCGGCGACAACGAGGACGGGGAGATTGCAGACTATCTTGTCACCAAAACATATCCCGACGCAGAGGAACCCTGTATGCAGTCGAAGCTTTCCGCCGAGGGGGAGCTCCTCTCCGTCCAGGAGAGCCAAGCCGGACCCGACCCTTTCGAGGGACTGTTTTTCGTTTTCCCCACGCCGTTTCAAAAGGGCGATATCGTCTGGGAGCCGAACACGCAGGGCTACTGCAAGGGGCCGTTTGTCCTGACCGGGGTTTCCGGCGAGACGGAGGCGCCCGGTCACCGTCGGGGCGGCGATAATTCGGATATGACCGCATGGGGGTATTTTCAGGATGAAAGCGGGAATATCTACCATGAGACCATGTGGAATTACATGGATCTGGAATATTACCGCGGGCCGCTCACCGGCAAACGGCGCGTTCTGCGTGCGCTCGGCAACTGCCTGAAGGGTGAAATTGACGAAGGGTTGTTCGCACGTGCTTATCACGCGATTTTGACCGAGGAATATGCCGGAAGCCTTGTGCCGCGCGACATTACCAAAGAGGGTATGACGCTGGCCGCGCTCTGCGAACCGGAGCCGGTCCGGCTCTGGATGGACGATCTGCGAAAAGCGCCTCCCGGGTACAAATGGTGCACAAGCGTCAATGCGGCGATCCGCTGTATTGAGCTGTGCGAAAAGGCCGGGTGTCCTATCGAGCTTATCGACTGTGACCATGACCTCGGCGACTATGCCAAGGACGGCGGCGACGGAATCAGGCTGATCGACTGGCTTGCAGAGCGGGGGACCTTTTACCGTATCGAGCTGCACACGATGAACCCGGTCGGGCGGGAAAATATGCAGAGAGAAATCGACCGATACTGGCCGGCAAGGAGGGAAAAAGAAGGATGAAGCAATTTCTCGGTGAACCTAAAATCAACGGAGCGAATGATACCGACGGATGGCTGACCGGGCAGGAAAAATCCGATGTATTGCGGGCCTTTCTGCCCTCTGATGCTATGCGGCGGTACCTTGCCGATACGCCGCTCACAAAAAGGCAAATTTCCGGGCTTATTTGCGGCGCACCCGTCCCGTTGACGGATAAGCTGCATTGGATGAAATATTTGGCCGCAAAGGAAAACCTGTTTCCCGATCGTCCGTCAGAGAGTCTGTCTCTGCGGGAGCAGTCAGCCGCCGGCCCGGCGGCGCGGCAGACGGTTGAGGCTTCCTTTTCGTATCAGGCAAAGCAGATAAAGCTGGCTTTAGAGGAACTGGAAACGGGCGTCGAAGCGGTTTTTCTGCTGATTGAGGCCTGGCACGATGAGGAGCTCGACGACCGGAAAATTTCTGCGGGCACGCCGTTTTTCAATGCGGACGACGCCTTGGAATATATCCGGTATGATATGGACAGCGCCGGTGATGATTACAGTAATCTTTGCTGGTACGAGCTTCAAAAATGGAAGCCGTCAACAGACCCGGTGAGCGGAAAAGCCTCCTACGTCCACAGCTATACCTATTATTTTCTCAAAGACCGCGCGTGCTTTTTTAAAAAGCTTGAAGAAACACGGGAACCATATCTGTTTCTGCCGAAATCCCGGCGCTATGCCGAAGACGGACAGCATCTGAATCTGCCCGTCCCGTTTTGCGCCGGTGATATTGTGTGCGTGGACTGCCGGCCGTTTCAGCCGGAGCGCCCCGCCGTGCTGCTGGAGGTAGGGGGCAATACGGACTGCTGCTGTGTGCAGGCGCTTTGCCGCGGCCAAAACGGCACTTGGACGCTCGGCGCGTTCAAACATGGGAGCCTGTTTTCAGACAGAGACTGTTTTCTCTCGCCGCTGTACCGTTTGGAGGCATACCCGAAGCCTCTTCCGGAAAGCGACTGTCTGCTTCAAAGCATACAGGATTTTATCGCAGGCGACGAGAAACGCGGCAGGCTTCTTTGGGAAAGGCTGCGCCGTTTGGACACGCGCACGGATTCTGAAATTCGGTTGGTGCTGGCGGACTGAGTCACTGTGTACCGAGCTTACAGCCAAACGCAGCAGCCCGATATATATGGGTATTAGGGCAGCGCCCTAACGGGAAACACTGTTTTACGACTGTGGGAGTACAAACAGTCTGCTCGCTACACGGATACAGAAAACCGGAGAAAGCGGTTTTGCGGGCCATTCGTCTCATCTATGGTGCCAGCAGAAGGCGGTAATCGGTTATCTAAAAAACGAAATCGTTTTACTTATTATGAACAGCCCATCGGAATTCCTGTCCGGAAATCCAATGGGCTGTTTTCTTTCACGCCGACGAGTTTATAGTGATTTATACCGCCACCTCGGTAATGGTTGTGCTTTCCATCAAAGCGCGGATATCGGAATAGAGAAGCGTTTCTTTTTCAATCAGAGCCGCAGTAACCCTCTCAAGAAATTCTCTGTTTTTCAGAAGAATGTCTTTGGCAATCCGCATATACCGCTCGAGTTCCGCATGAGTCACAGCCTCGCTGCGAGAGTTCATATTCTCGGAAGTTTCGGGAAAACTTCGTGTGGAAACATCAATCATTCCAAATCCAAGGGTAGCGTTCTCTGAAATACCGTCCCTGATATAATTGCAAGCCCGATAGATATCGCTCCGGCAGCCGCTCGCGACGGTATCACAATAGTAGAGTTCAACAGCAGCCTTTCCAGCAAGAGATACAAGAACATAATAAGGTCTTCTGGAAAGCTCCTTACACCGGTGAATAAATCCTCCCGTAGAATCCCTGCCGGTAGAACGCAGAGAGGCAAGTCCCACACTTCCCGGGCAAAGAACTTCCGAAACGACAAGATGACCGGCTTCGTGAAGCGCCGTTTTTTTCATGTCTTCTGCGGAAGCTTTTGTATAGTTGTCCGGTGAATCATAAATCATTCTTAAAACGGATTTCACGAGGTCTTCCATTTCAATATCGGTCTTTCTTTTATAGGCGGCGCTGATTGCCGCCTCATTAAGAATTGTTTCAAGCTCGGCACAGGAGCTGTAGCTGATCATCTTTGAAAGATCTTCCATATTAACATTTTCCGAAACTTTCTTGTCGGAGAGATAATGCTCGATAATTTCGTTGGCATCCTTGTCAGTGGGACGCTTTACTTCAATTTTTCTGTCAAAGCGTCCTGAGCGCACAAGAGATTCGGGGAGTTTCCGCATTTCATTTGCTGTTGCAAGGACAAACACATCGCAGTTCTTTACCTCGTCAATACCTGACTGAACCGCTACATATTCTTCTGCGTCACGGTGATCGCTGTCCTCGTTGGCAAACTTGTCCATGTCATCAAGGAAAACGATGCAGGGGGCGGCGTTTTCTTTTGCCTTTTGGAAAGTTTCCGTAATATTACTTATAAAGTCGTCATTGCCCTTATTTCTCCGAACGACATAAGATTTAAGACCGCTTTCTTCTATAAAGCACTTTGCAATAAGGGTTTTGCCGAGTCCCGGATCACCGTATAACAAAATACCCTGCGGCAGCTTGGCTCCAAGAGCCTCATAACGCTCCTTATTATGCACCATATCGCAAATTTGCATAAGTTCGTTTTTTATTGTTTCATAACCTATAACCTTATCAAATGCGCTCATACTCATTCCTCCAAATGATTTTCGGTTTCTGCATAAACAATAATGATACAACATGTAATTTTTAAAGACGCCTTTATCATGTTTTCTTGAGTATAACAGGCAGTTCCTGAAAATACAAATAAAACGGACTTTCGGAGAAAATTTATTTGCCGTTGCGTTATTTATCGTTTTTATGTTAATAGAGAACCAATGTGCGAATCACAGACAATATGTGTCCTGACTGTATTTCCGTGTGTTTTTATCAAATCCGTTATGAACATCCGCATCATCCACAGTGTCGGTATAACGCCCTTCATGCCGCAGCTTGTTCTGAAACCAAAGGAGATTTTGAATGAGAAATCTGCGCTCATTTTCCGAAAGAAAGAGATGATATTTCCGCCCTCTCATATGTAAATCCACTCGTTGTTCACGATTTCAGCAGCCCGGTTTCGGATACTGTTCGTCTTTTGCACCCACTCCATAGGGCGATCGGCTTTCAGCTTTTCCGTGATATTTTCCTGTTTAGAAAATGCGGATACAAGCGACCGAAACATCTGCTCCGCCTGCCGGTCTACCTCTGTCAATTGCTCGTTTTGCTTTCCGGCGGTCAGCAGATTGTAATACCGAATCCGGTGGCGCTGCTTCAAATATCGCCGGTATCGCTGTCCCCAGACTCCGATTTCAATTTCTTTTTCGGGCGGTACTTTCAGATCGGGAAATTCATAATCGCCTTGCCGGGTATATGTGCCGCCTGCTTCTTCATAAATGCTTTTCATTGCAAAAACCTCCTGCGTTTTTTGGTACTTTCATTTTACAGAAGATTTTCAGGAAAAACCAATGTGCCGATTGCAGTTTTATCGGCATATACAGAAAAAGAGTACGAACCCTTCGATTCGTACTCTCGTTTCCTTCCTGCAATGCCGGTTGCTGCGTGTTTTTCGAATACTGCCTTATACACACTCAGCAAATGCACAGGGCGTTTTTGTTATACTTCTGTTGTCTCGTCCGCTTACAGCGTGGCGGCGAGCTTTTTGAGATAAGCCTTGAAGTCCTCGCCGATCTCGGGATGCGTAAGCGCCACTTCGCAGTTCGCCTGCATGATGCCGAGCTTGTTGCCCATATCGTAGCGCGTGCCGACAAAATCCACGGCGTTGAGCTTGCCGCGGCGCGCAAGGTCGAGCATGGCGTCGGTGAAATAGATCTCGCCGCTCTTCGGGTCGGCGGGCGTTTTTTCAATGAGGTCAAAGATCTCAGGCGGCATGACCACGCGCCCCAAGATCGAGTAGCAGGACATGATCTGCTCCGGGGTAGGCTTTTCGATGATGTTGTGTACCTGCATGACACGATCCTCCAGCGGCGTCACGTCGAGCGTGCAGTACTTCGGCACGTCTTTACGCGGGACTTCCTTGACGCCGACCGCACCGCAGCCGTATTTTTCATACGCGCGGCAAAGCTGCCCGACGACCGGATCTTCGGAAATGATGACGTCGTCGCCGTACATGACCGCGAACGGCTCGTTGCCGACGAAGCTCTTGGCGCACAGCACCGCATGGCCGAGACCCTTCGTCTCCTTCTGGCGGACATAGTAAATGTTTGCCAGATTCGCACAGGCTTCCACCTGCTCTAAGATATGCGCCTTCGACGGGTTGCCCTTGAGTTTTGCTTCGAGCTCAAAGGAATGGTCAAAATGGTCTTCTATGACGCCCTTGCCGCGGTTGGTGACGATGAGGATATCCGTGATGCCTGCGGCGACCGCTTCCTCCACGATATACTGGATGGCGGGTTTGTCCACGATGTTGAGCATTTCCTTCGGGACGGCCTTCGATGCGGGCAGCACGCGCGTGCCAAGCCCGGCGGCAGGGATAACAGCTTTTGTGATTTTCATGCGCTTTTCCTCGTTTCCGATTAGATTCTTTTTTGAAAGAAACGTGTCTTACACGCCTATTCTACGACAGAAGATTGAAAAATGCAACCCCAAGAAGCTGCTGCGCCGCAGAATAAATAAAAATTACAGCGACGCACAGCAGTGCGGACACGCCCCCGCGCCGCAAAAGCCCCAGCCGATAGCGTTCGGGGGATTCGGCGTGCGCGCGCAGGTCGGCGATATCCTTTTGCACCTTGCGCTTGTAAAAATAATTCGCGCAAAGCCCCGCCGCGACATGCAGCACGACGCCGCCCGCAAAAAAGCCGATGGTCTCGGGCAGGGTGTAAAACGCCTGCGCCTGTGCCATATACGAAGCCTCATCCAGCGTGCCGGCAAGGTACTGCTGCTGCGCGTCGTAGATCGCGGCAAACGATTCCTGGAAGCGCGGCGTGGCGGTGCACAGGCTCAAAAGCACGCCGAGCACCAGAAAGACGGCGCCTGCGGCATAGACCTTGCGGTAAAAGAACCAGTATGGCGTAAACAGGAACGCCGCCCAATTCCAGCGCACCTTTTTGCGCGTTTTTTCCATTTCATAAAACTTCGGGACATAGCGATCCGCACCCATCTGCACATACGCCGCCGTATCTGCGACCGTGTTGCCGCCGATCGTTTCGTTCGGCGGGATAACGGTGGGCTGCGGTATGCCGTAGGGCGGCTGCTGCGTACCGTAAGGCGGCTGCTGGGCGTTTGGCGCGTGATAAAGCCGTTCGCCGCAGATCGTGCACACGGGCTCTTCGGCGGGGTTTTGCGCGCCGCAGCGCGGACAGGTGACGGTGGGGTGCGCGGTCTCCTGCTTCGCCGACGGCAGCGCCTGTTCGGCAGGCCTTTCGGGCTGCCACACATAGCCTTCGGCATGGCGCGCTTCGTTTGCGCACGCGCCCTTTTCCGCATAGCAAGCGCGGTGGTGCGGCGTGCCGCACACGGGGCAGACTACGATATCGTCCGTTTCGGTGAACGCTTTGCCGCAGACCGGGCAGTGCGCGCCTGTATAATTCATAGGGAAACCTTCTTTCTCCTACCACCCTCAGCGGACAGGCTTTTTCTTCTCCACGTTTCTTTGTGCAAGCTTAGACTTTGATCTCGACTTCCAAGCCCAAAAGATCGCGGTAGCGGTCTAAAATCGGCTGCACGTCGTTTTGCAAAAACTGTGCGACCTGCTGCGGCGCACGGCCCACAAAGTTCTGCGGCACAAGCTCGGCGCGCAGTTCCTCGATCGTCATGCCGAACGCGGGATCGGCGGCAATGCGCTCCAAAAGGTCGTTGGGTTTCCCCTCGACCTTGACAACTTTTCCCGCCGCCATGGAGTGTTGGCGGATCCTTTCGTGCAGCTCCTGCCGGTCGCCGCCCTTTTTGACGGCAGCCATCAGGATATTTTCGGTCGCCATAAACGGCAGTTCGTCATTTAAGCGTTTTTCGATCATCTTCGGGTAGACGACCAGCCCGCTGACGATGTTGATATACAATTCTAAAATCGCATCCGTGGCAAGGAACGCCTCGGGGATGCTGATGCGCTTGTTGGCGGAATCGTCGAGCGTGCGCTCGAACCACTGGGTCGCCGCGGTGACGGCGGGGTTCGTGGCGTCGGCGATCACATAGCGCGCCAAAGAGGCGATGCGCTCACTGCGCATGGGGTTGCGCTTATACGCCATCGCGGACGAGCCGATCTGATGCGCTTCAAACGGCTCCTCGATCTCCTTTAAATGCTGCAAAAGCCGCAGGTCGTTCGAGAATTTGTGCGCGGACTGCGCTACCCCTGAAAGCACGAACAGCACCTGGCTGTCGAGTTTTCGCGGATAGGTCTGCCCCGAGACGGGGAAGACGCTCGAAAAGCCCATTTTTTCGGCGATCTTGCGGTCGAGCGCAACGACCTTTTCGGTGTCGCCCTCGAAAAGCTCCATAAAGCTCGCCTGCGTACCCGTGGTGCCCTTTGAGCCCAGAAGCCGCATCTGCGAAAGCTGGAACTCGAGCGCGGAGAAGTCCATTAAAAGATCCATCAGCCACAAGCTTGCGCGCTTGCCGACGGTCGTGGGCTGCGCGGGCTGGAAATGCGTGAACGCAAGGCAGGGCATGGTTTTGTATTCGTCGGCGAATTTTGCCAGACGGTCTATGAGGTTGACCATCTTTTTGCGGATGAGTTTTAAGCCTTCGGTCATGATGATGACGTCGGTGTTATCGCCGACATAGCACGAGGTTGCCCCTAAGTGGATGATGCCTTTCGCCTTCGGGCACTGCACGCCGTAAGCATACACATGGCTCATCACGTCGTGGCGCACCTCGCGTTCGCGTGCTTCGGCGACGTCATAATTGATATCGTCGGCGTGCGCTTTGAGCTCGGCGATCTGCTCGTCCGTGATGGGCAGCCCCAGCTCCTGCTCGCTTTCGGCAAGGGCGATCCAGAGCTTGCGCCAGGTGCGGAATTTGAAGTCGGGCGAGAAGATATATTTCATCTCGCGGCTCGCGTAACGCGAATTCAACGGGCTTTCGTAAACGTCTTTGGACATGGTATTCCTCCGCTTTCAGATGTTAGAGATTAGACGATAGAGGTTAGATGCGGGGTGGGCAGATATGTGCGCAGCCGTGGGTGCGCACAATATGAAAAATCTGTAGTCGTAGGGGCGGGGCTTAAGTTTTCTGCATAGCCGCCGGTCGTTTCCTCGCCGCACTCTGCGCGGACAGGGGCAAGCCCTGTCCCTACTGTTAGATGTTAGATATTAGACGGTAGAAGTCAGAAGTGGGGCAGGGGTATGTGTGCGAAGTCGAAGGTCGTATCGGCGTTCGGGTGTGATGAAACATTACCGTGCGGTTTCTGTCCTCTGATTTCTGCCCTCTGCTGTCTACGGTTGCGGTCTGCGCAGCTTGATATGCACCTCTCGAAGCTGCTGCTCGGACACGGTGTTCGGCGCGCCCAAAAGCAGGTCCTGCGCGTTGGAGTTCATCGGGAACGCGATGACCTCGCGGATGTTTTCCTCATCCTTCAAGAGCATGAGCATCCGGTCCACGCCCGGCGCCATGCCCGCGTGCGGCGGCGCGCCGTAGTGGAACGCGCGGAATAGCGCCCCGAAGCGTTTTTCGACCTCTTCGGCCGTATAGCCTGCGAGCTCGAACGCTTTGATCATCACATCCGGGCGGTGATTTCGCACCGCGCCGGAGGAAAGCTCCACGCCGTTGCACACGACATCGTACTGGTACGCCTTGATCGTCAGCGGGTCTTTTGTTTCGAGCGCCTCCAGCTCCCCTTGCGGCATGGAGAACGGGTTGTGCGTAAAGTCGAGCTTGCCTTCCTCATTTTTCTCGTACATCGGGAAATCCGTGATGAAGCACAGCTCGAAGCGGTCTTTGTCAATAAGCCCCAGTCGTTCGCCGAGGGCGGTGCGGATCTGCCCCGCGAGCAGGTCGACGGCTTTGGGCGCGTCGCTGATGAAGAACAGCGTATCGTCCGTTTTCAAAGAAAGGTCTTCTTTAAGCTTCGCCTGCTTTTCGTCGGAGAGGAATTTCGCGATCGGTCCTTTGTACGAGCCGTCCTCGAGCACGGTCAGGTAGCCGAGGCCCTTCATGCCGATGGACTCGGCGAATTTCAGCATTTTCTCAAAGAACGACTTGCTCTGCTTGCCCGCCGGGGCGACGATGCCGCGCACGGGGCGGCCCTTGAAGGGCTTGAAGTCCACATCCGCGAAAAAGTCGGTCAGATCGGCGATGACCAGCGGGTTGCGCAGATCGGGCTTATCCGTGCCGTATTGAAGCATTGCTTCCTCGAACGGGATGCGCCGGAAAGGTGCGGGCGAAACAGGTCTGCCGTTCCCGAATTTCGCGAAGGTGTCGTACAGCACCTCCTCGGCGACGGCGAACACGTCCTCCTGGGTCGCGAACGCCATTTCAAAGTCGAGCTGGTAAAACTCGCCGGGCGAACGGTCGGCGCGCGCGTCCTCGTCGCGGAAGCACGGCGCGATCTGGAAATATTTGTCGAAGCCCGACACCATCAAGAGCTGCTTGAACTGCTGGGGCGCCTGCGGCAGGGCGTAAAACTTGCCCTCATGTTTTCTGGAGGGGATGATGTAGTCGCGCGCGCCCTCCGGCGACGAGCAGGTTAAAATCGGGGTGTTGATCTCGGGGAAGCCGAGCGATTCCATCTTTTCGCGCAGGAAGCGCACGACCTCGCTTCTAAACAGGATATTGTCGTGCACTTTTTTATTGCGCAGGTCTAAAAAGCGGTACTGAAGCCGCACGTCCTCGCGCGTTTCGGTGGATTCCCCGATCTCAAACGGCAGCGTATTTTCGCATGCGCCGAGCACGGTGAGACTTTCCGCATGCACCTCAAGCTCGCCCGTGGGGATCTTCGGGTTGACGGTCTCGGGGTCGCGCTTGACGACCTTACCCGTTACCGAAACAACGCTTTCCTTGTGCAGGCGGGAAAGCATCTCCTCGTCGTGGACGACCGTCTGGGTGACGCCGTACTGGTCGCGCAGGTCGACGAACGCCACGCCGCCGTGGTCACGGATGGTATCCACCCACCCCGCAAGCGAGACCGTCTCGCCTAAATTTTCGAGCGTGAGCGCCCCGCAGTTGTGTGTTCTGTAAAGCATATGCCGCGTACATTCCTTCCGGTAAATAATGTCAAACTTTAATATGGTTAAAAAAGTATAGCACAAAAGAAGCGTGATTTCCACTCTAATTTGTAAAAAAACATTGTGCTTTACGCCGCTTTCGTGTAAAATAGAAGGCGTTCGACCAGGATTTTTGCGGAGGTGCTTTCCATTGGAGCAGGATAAACGGAAAAACAACGGCGATTTTGACGAGTTTGAAGATATATTCAGCGCTTCCGGCGCAGACGATTTCGAGGACATTTTCAGCGACAGCAAGGACGACGTGCACACGGCAAACACGGACGCGGACGAGTTTGAGGATATTTTCAGCGGGCGGCACGACGAGGACGACGCGCCTGCCGCAAACGACCCCTACGCCGGGTTCTTTAACGACGACGCGGGGTTTTCGGGCAATATGCAGGAGCCCGCATCTTTTCACCACGCGGTGAACACGAACCCGGAGCAAAAGCCTTACAGCTACCATTACTCCGACCGTGACGCGAAGCGCACCCGCGCGCGCAACGGCGACGAGATCTATTCGGGGCGCGAGGCGGCGGACAAGCCCGCGCGCCAAAAGCCGAAGCATCTCGCGCGCAAGATCGTTGCCATCGTGCTTTGCGCGGTGCTCGTCTTCCTGATTGCCGCCTTCGGCTACGGCTATTCCCGCGTGCAGCGCATTTTGGACGCGGTCAATTATGTGCCGCTTGGCACAAACGAATACATCGCTTCGTCAGAGCTGAGAAGTTCCGACACGGTGCAGAACATCCTGTTTGTCGGCGTGGACGCGCGCGAGGGCGAGGACGCCCAGAAAACGCGCTCGGACACGATGATGCTCGTTTCCATCGACACCCAAAATGAGCAGATCAAGCTGACCTCGTTTTTGCGCGACATGTATATTGAGATCCCGGGGTATCGCTCAGACAAGCTCAACGCCGCGCACAGCCACGGCGGCACACAGCTGCTCGTGGACACGCTGGAATATAATTTCAAGGTCGATATCGACAACTATATGCTCGTGAGCTTCGACATGTTCACCTCCATCATCGATGCGCTCGGCGGCGTGGATGTGGAGATCACCGCGCGCGAGGCGGAATACATCAACAGCGGCGACCATATGGACGAATCCGCAGCCGCCGCATTTGCGGGTATCGAGCTTTCGGCGGGCGAGGTGCACTTTTCAGGCGCGCAGGCGCTCTGGTACAGCCGCATCCGCTATCTGGACAGCGACTTTTACCGCACCGCGCGCCAGCGCAAGGTCATTTCCGCCGTCGTGCGCAAAGCGGCGACGACCTCGCCGTTCACGCTTTTAGACATGCTTGAGGACGTGATGCCCATGGTGCAGACGGATCTGACAACGGACGAGCTGACCGATCTCGGGCTGCACGCGCTTTCTTACCTCGGCTACGACATCGCACAGCTGCAGATCCCCGCCGACGGCACGTATGAGAGCGCGCGGCGGCGCTCACAGTCCGTTTTGATCCCGGACATGGACGAAAACACACGGCTGTTCCAGGAATTTGTCTTCAATCGCGCCGAGATCGAGGAAGCGACGACGGAAGCGGAGGGATAAGCGCGTAACGGTCAAAATTATTTTCCAAAACCGCACGAAAACCCGTTGAAATGTGCGTTGGGGATATGCTACAATAGCGCCATACTTTTTTCTTTACAAGGTGGACTTTGCACATGAAAAACGCTTCCCTGCCGCTTTGCGGCGCTTTCACCGTCGGTGAAGTGGACAAACGTATTTTCGGCTCGTTCATCGAGCATCTCGGCCGCGCCGTATACGGCGGTATTTTTGAGCCCGGCCACCCGCAGGCGGACGAGGACGGCTTTCGCACGGACGTGCTCGACGCGGTGCGCGAGCTCGGCGTTCCCATTGTGCGTTATCCCGGCGGCAACTTTGTCTCCGGCTACAATTGGGAAGACGGCGTAGGCCCCGTGGAATCGCGCCCAAAAAGGCTGGAGCTTGCGTGGGGCGTGACGGAGCCCAACACCTTCGGCACCAACGAATTTATAAAATGGTGCAAAAAAGCGAATTCGGAATGTATGATGGCGGTCAATCTCGGTTTGCGCGGCGCGGACGCGGCACGCAATCTTGTGGAATACTGCAACCACCCGTCGGGGTCGTATTACAGCGACCTGCGGATCAGCCACGGCGCGCGTGCGCCGCACAACATCAAGCTGTGGTGTTTGGGCAACGAAATGGACGGCGACTGGCAGATCGGGCACAAGACCGCTTATGAATACGGGCGCGCCGCTGCGGAAGCCGCCAAGGTCATGCGCTGGGTAGACCCGTCCATTGAGCTGGTGCTCTGCGGCAGCTCGAACGGCCACACAAAAACGTTCGGCGACTGGGAAACGGAAACGCTTTCGCTTGCCTACGACAAGATCGACTATGTGTCGCTCCACCAATATTACGACAACAAGACGAATGACTCGGCGAGCTTCCTTGCCAAAAACATGGCGATGGACGACTTCATCCATACGGTCATTTCCATTTGCGACTACATGCAGGGCAAGCTGCACTCGAAAAAGCAGATTAACCTGTCGTTTGACGAGTGGAACGTGTGGTACCACTCCAACAACGACCCCGTCGAGCGCTGGAGCTTCGCGCCGCACCAGCTTGAGGATATTTACAACTTTGAGGATGCGCTGCTGGTGGGCTTGATGCTCATCAGCCTGCTGCGCCGCGCCGACCGCGTGAAGATCGCGTGCCTTGCGCAGCTTGTGAACGTCATTGCGCCCATCATGACCGAAAACGGCGGCGGGCTTTTCTATCAAACCATATTTTATCCCTTTATGCATATGTCGAAGTACGGCCGCGGCACGGTGCTGCAAACGCCCATCGCCTGCGGCAGGCACGACACAAAAGAGTTCACCGACGTGCCCGACCTTGACGGCATCGCGGTGCGCTCGGCGGACGGCGAGCAGCTTACGGTGTTTGCGGTCAACCGCGATTTTACGGAGGACTATGCGCTCAACATCCGGCTTTTGGATATGGAGGGCTTCGTGCCCGCCGAGCACATCGAGCTTGCGGGCTTTGATCTAAAGCAGACAAACGGCTTTACAAGCGCGCCCGTGCGCCCGCAGAACGCGGCGCTTCCTGAAATGGACGGCAACACCGCCACGGCGCGGCTGCGCCCGCTTTCGTGGAACGTGCTCCGCTTCGTAAAGCGCAAAGACGCCTGAAAGGCATGGCTTGCCGCGCGAACGCGGCGCATACGACAGACAAAACGACAAGGAGGATCCCTATGGCAGCAAGATGCCCGAACTGCGGCAGAAAACTGAAATGGTACGAGGTGCGTGCCGAATGCAAGGGGTGCGGGGCAAACATCCCGAACTTCAACTGGGAGGCGCGCTTGGAAGCGGACGCCGACGCGGCGGAGACCGCGTTTGCACGGCTGCACTACCGGCTCGATAACTTCAAAAGCGGCACGGTCGGCTCGCCGCTGCGCATCGTGCGGCTCGTGGTGACGCTGCTGCCGCTGGTTGGCTTGGTCGTCCCGCTGTTAAACGCGACGCTGTCGTTCCCGTTTTATGAGAGCACACAGTCCATTTCGTTTTTGACCTTTGTGCTCGACTATCTGACAAAATATGACCTCGGCTCGGTATTCGCGCTGATGTCCGGCGAGATTTTGGGCGGGCTGTTCACGAGCCTTGTGCTCGCTGCGATCTTTGCGCTCCTTGCCGTCGCCGCCGGCGTCATCAATTTCTTTGCGGTGCTGCTGGGCGCGATCAATTTAAATTGGCTCATCAATGTGATCCTGAATGTCATCAGCCTCGTAAGCTGGGGGCTTTCGGCGCTGTTTTTGCAGCAGTTCACCACCGCCGCAGGCGAGACGACCATCGGGCTGTTTTCGGGCACGGTGTCGCCGTGGTACCTGTTGGGGATCGGGCTGTTCCTTTTGGATCTGGTCATCGACATCGCCGCCGGGCTCGGGCTTCGCAAGCAGAAAAAGATGCAGCCCACCATTGACCAGGCGGTCGAACAGGAGCTCAAAGAGCTGCGCGAACGCGAGCTGGAGCAGGCCACCGAGATCGCGTAAGGCGCACGAAAAACAATACACAAAAAGAAGGGACGGCAACCGTTTGGCTGCCGTCCTTTGTTTTTTGCTGTCGTAGGGACAGCCCTTGCGGCTGTCCGTTTAGATTTCAGACGTTAGACGTGGTACGGGGAGGGTTGCACAAAGCTGCGGCTTCGCTGTAAACCAAAGGTCTGCTCCCGTAGAGGCGGGGCTCCGCTCAGATGTCAGACATTAGAAATCAGATGCGGTGCAGGCGGGATTCTCGCATTACTGCGGCTGCATAGAACAATAAAGTCTGTAGCGGTAGAGGCGGGACTTAAGTGCCCGCCTGCGGACAGAGATCAGAATATAGATGTTAGATGTCAGAGGCGATATGGGCGGCTTTTCCGCAAGGGTATGGCTACATAGCGAGTGGGAACTTCGCAGTCGTAGGGGCGGGTCTCTGCGCCCGCCCGCATGAAAGTTGGATTTTGTGGTTTGCTTTGGCGAAAAACAGAATCACGGTTTTTATAACAGACATAGCTTCTTTTCTTTCCGTACTCTGCTCGGGCGGGCGCGGAGACCCGCCCCTACGACTGCAAGGATTACCTTTTCAGCACAGTCGCGGCAATGCGTAAAACTCGCCGCATCGCTTTCTGCGCTCTACTTTCCGGATGCCGAACTTTGTACCCTAACGTCGGGTGCGTTTTGCAGCGAGTGCATGACCATGTCCCAAAAACGGGGACGGTCCACCGCGACGGCGACGCGCGCATTCGGGCTTTCGCTTTTGAAATCGGCGATCGAGCGCCCGCGGCAAAGCCCCGTGCTGCAATCGATTTGCACCTTTGCTTTTCGCATTTCGAGCACGCGCTCGTCCGTTAAGAATGCCGCCGCAAGCGAATCGTGCATGGCGACGATGCGAAAGCCCAGATCATTGACGCAGTAGATGTTTCGGTAGAATTCCAAAAGCTCGCTGTACACCTTTCGGCTGTCGCCCACCGTGCGGGCGATGTCGTCGAATTCTTCGTCGGAGATCCCCGTCTGCATGGTGACGTTCAAGCCCACCATGTCGATGGGCACGCCTGAGGCGAACACGATCTCGGCCGCGTGGGGATCGACATAAAAATTGAATTCTCCGTATGCCCCGCGGTTGCCCCACTCCGTCGCGCCGCCCATGAGAACGATGCGCCGCAGCTTCTGCGGCAGGTCGGGATAGCGCAGAAAGGCAACGGCAAGGTTTGTCAGCGGGCCGATGGCGAGAATTTCCAGCTCGCCGTCAAGTGCTGTTGCCTCTTCATAGATAAAATCCCAAGCAAGGCGCTTGTCCGCGTCCTTTTGCGGTGCAGGCAGCGGGAAATTACCGAGCCCCGTGTCGCCGTGCACCTGCGAGGCGGTGATCTGGGGGATGAGCAGCGGGCGATCCGCACCGAGGCTCACCGGGCAGTCCCAGCCGAGCAGCTGCGCGATGCCGCGCGCATTGTTTGCGATTTTTTCCATGACCTGATTGCCCGCCACCGCCGTCACGCCGCGCAGCTCGAGGTTTTGAGCGTCTGCGGCGAGCAGCATGGCAAAGAAATCGTCGATGCCGGGGTCTGTATCCAAAATGATCTTATGCTTTGTCATCCGAGATCCCTCCCTGCTGCCAAACGCGGCTCGCACGGCGTGCCAAAGCGGAAAACGCGGCTTCGTCGAGCGCGGTCACAAAGGTGTGCAAAGGCTGTGTTTTGTCGCGGCAAAGCACATCGCAGACCGTGCACCCGCGAGAAGGGGCGCTTTCCAGTTCCACACGCACTCGATATTGCGCACAGGTTGCCGCTTGCGGCTGTTTCAGGGAAAGCAAAAGCCCAAGTCCCGCTGCGTCTGTTTGCTCCGTCTGCGCTGCATGGGGCAACAGGTCGGGGAAAAGCTCTGCCGGCACACAGCACTGCTTTGCTGTTTCCAGCGGCAGCAGCGTTACGTTTTTCGCCCTTGCAAGTACAATTTCGGCGGCTTCGGGATCCGCGTAGATGTTTGCTTCCGCCGTCGGCGTGCTGTCGCCGCCGTAGATCGAGCCGCCAAGCACCGCCACGTCGGAAAGCTTTGCGGCGCGCTCGGGGTCGGAAAGGAAGAAGATTGCGGGCAGCGTCAGCCGCGCCGTGGAAAGAAGCGCCGCGCCTCGATTGGCCGCTGCGGCAAACCACGAAAGCGCACGCGAGAGGCTTTGGGCCTCCCCGGCGGCAGCCTTACCGCCGCCGGGAACGAAAAAGGAGCGCAGAGGCGGGACGTTCACTTGCAGCCACGGAACCTCGCCGCCGAAAAGCTCTGCCGCTTTTCCCGGGAAATCCACGCGGGTCCTCTCCCCCGGAGTCTGCACGATGCAGTGTATATCCGCATCGGACGCGCGCAGCGCAGCAAGGGTGATCAGATCCGCCGTACTGCCGCTGCAGGAAAACAGGATGGGTCGCAAAACGCCCGCCTCCTTTCAGAGTATGCGGCTTCAGCTCGCCGCGTCGATATAGTCTTTCACTTCCTGCGTGTCTCTGCCGAGCGCCGTGGGAACTTCGATCTCGCCGGAGATGATCTTCTGCTCGATCTCGTCGATCTGTGCGCGCTGTTCCTCGGTCAGGATCGCTTCGTAGTATTCGTTTTCGGCAAGGCCTACGGATTCATCCGCCAAACCGAACGAACCGGTCGTGCCCCATTGGAGCGTGCCCTCCATGCTCGCGGTCACCGCCCGCAGCAGGGACTGGTCTACGCGCTTTAAAATAGAGGTGATGATGCATTCCGCTTTCGCGTCATCCACACCCTTGAAGGACATCGCCTGGTCGGAGTCGCCGCCGAGCGCATACACGCCCTGCTCGGCCGCCGCTTCGATAGAGCCCAAGCCCGCCTGGCCCGCGCAGCCGTAAACCACGTCGGCATTCTGGTTGTTGATCTGCGAAAGGGTGATCTCCTTTGCCTTGACCGCGTCGTCAAAGTTGCCGATATAGGCGGTGGCAAAGCGCATTTCAGGCTTGACGTACTGTGCGCCGGCGATCAGCCCTACCAAGAAGTCGTTGATCGTAACGTTGTCCATGCCGCCGACAAAGCCGAACACATTGGTCTTGGAGACGAGCGCGGACGCTGCCCCGGCTAAGAACGAGGCTTCGTTTTGCTTGTAGGTGATGGAGTACACGTTCGAGTAGTCGCCGCTGGAATAATCGACCTCGGCATCATACACGATGTATTTCTTGTCGGGGTAGTCGGGCGCGACTTCGATGACGCGGTCGACCATCTGCCATGTGCCGCTGATGATGATGTCGGTGTCTGCGTCCTCGGAGAACTCGATGAGCGCGGGCGTCCATTTGGTCGCGTCGTAGGTCATTTCGACCGTCTGGGTCTCGACCCGGTCGCCGTACTTCTCCTTGATCAGATCCATGCCGTTCTGGGCGGAATCGAAGAAGGATTTGTCGCCGAGGGTGCCGTTGATGAGCAGCACGATCTTGACCGGATCGCCGCTTGTGCCCGCATTCGACGGGTCAGTGTTCGCATCATCCGTTCCGCAGCCGGCAAATACCAGCAGGATCAGGCACGCCGCCATCAGGATTGCCAATACTTTTTTCATTGTGAACCTCTCTTTCTTCTTTTGTGCTTACGCACGGTTTTTTTGGATCTTTTCCGCAGCGCCGCGTACAGGACGAGCCCTAATACGGTGGCGACATAAGGAACCATTTGAACGAATTGGGGCGGCAGGCCCACCCCCTGCAGCGAGACGGACAGCGCTTCCGCACAGCCGAAGACCAGCGACGCGAAAAACGTCCCGACGGCGCTGCCGTTGCCGAGCGCCTGCGCGGCGAGCGCGATATAGCCGCGCCCTGCCGTCATGTTTTTGGAGAAGTACGTGAGCATGCCCATGGAAAGGAACATCCCGCCGAACGAGGCGAGCGCGCCGCTTAACAGCAGTGCCCCGTAGCGCACGCGCCGTACATGGATGCCGACGCTCCCCGCCGCGTGGTCGTTTTCACCGACGGCGCGGATGCGCAGCCCCGGCTTGCTTTTTTCGAGGAAGAACCACACCGCCACGACCGCGATAAGGGACAGGTACGTCAGCAGGTTGTGCCCCGAAAGGATGTCGCCGAGCACGGGAATGTCCTTGATAAGCGGGATCTCCAGCGTCGGGAACACGAGGCTGGATAACGATGTAGACACGCTTTTGTCGCCGCAGATCGAATACAGGATAAAGACCGTGCCGCCTGTGGCGACCAGGTTCATCGCAACGCCCGTCAGCACGATGTCCGCCTTCATCTGCAGGGAGAAATACGCCATGATGAGCGCGATGAACATCCCCGTGACAAGCCCGCACAGCATGCCGACCAAAAGGCTTCCGCTGTACGCGCTGCCGAGCACGCCCGTGAGCGCGGAAAAGAGCATGATGCCCTCCAAACCGATGTTGATGACGCCCGCGCGGTCGGCAACGAGGCTGCCGAGCGCCGCAAACAGGACCGGCGTGGTCAGCCGCAGCGCCGAATAAACGAAATCGACGGAAAATATGGACCGCAGAATATCAGGCATTCGCCTCGCCTCCTTCCGGCTGCGGCACGGATGCCGAAGCTTGCAGCGCCTCGCGCTTTTCGGCGACCGAGACGATGTATTTGTGTTTGATGCGCTGCAAGAACAGCTTGGAGGCGACCAGCAGGATGATCGTGCCCTGCACGATGGAGAGCACCTCCGTCGCCACATCGCTGCGCCGCGACATGATGTCTGCACCGCACCGCAGGTACCCTAAAAACAGCGCACCTAAGGGTACAAGCAGCGGATTGTTGCCCGCAAGCGTCGCCACGATCACGCCGTCAAAGCCGAAGCCGGGCAGCGCGACCCATTGGAACCGCGTGTAGCTGCCGAGGATCTCGCTCGCGCCGCCCATCCCTGCAAGGAAGCCGCCCGCGAGCTGCGCCGAAAGAATGGTGCCGCTCACGCCGATGCCGGAATACTTTGCGAATTTTTCATTCTGCCCGACCATGCGGATGGCGTAGCCCTGCTTGCTTCTGTACAGATACAGATAGACGACCGCGCACAGCACGAACGCCAAAATGGTGCCCACATGGAAGTGCGTGCGGGGGATCAGGGTGGAAAGCTGCGCCGTTTCCGGCAGCCGTTCCGTCGCGGGGAAGCCTGCCGCGGGATCGATAAGGAAATAATTGAGGATGTAAACGCCGAGATACAGCACGATGTAGTTGAGCATCAGCGACGAGACGACCTCCGTCGCGCCGAGCTTGACCTTCAAAAGCCCCGGGATGAAGCACACGACCGCGCCCGCCGCGCCGCCCAAGAGCAGCGCCAAAATCGGATGTACCACAACGGGCAGCGACAGCTTCACTGCCACGGCGCTTGCCACAAGGCCGCCGATATACAGCGCGCCCTCGCCCGCCATATTGAACTGGTTGCAGCTGAACATCACACTGACCGCAAGACCCGCATATACCAGCGGCGCCGCCGTTTCAAACACCGTCGCAATATTTCTGGCGGATTCCAGCGGCCCGAACAGGAATGCGGAAAACGCCTCCCACGGCTCTTCGCTGACAACCAGGATCAGAACCAGACAGCCCGCAAGCGCGATGACCGCCGCCGTGAGCGTGCGGATGAGCGTAAAGCGTGTTTCGATCTGCCGATTGGTCGGCAGCGGGCGGTCTTTATGCTTTTGTTTCATGGACAGCACCTCCGATCTCGCCGGCTGTCATTTGCCGCAGCCCCAGCATGTATTCGCCCAAAAGTTCCTCTGAAACGGCAGATGCATCCGGGAAATAGGCGCCTACACCGCCGGAGTTCAATACCAGCAGGCTGTCGGACACCTCCAGCACCTCGTTTAAGTCCGCCGAAATGAGCAGCACCGCCGCGCCGTTCGAGCGCAGGTCAACCAGACGGTTACGAATAAACTCCGTTGCGCCGACATCGATGCCGCGCGTGGGCTGGTTGGCAAGGATCAGGGCGGGTTCCCCGCTGAATTCCCGCGCCACGACGACCTTTTGGATATTGCCGCCCGAAAGCATGCGCACCGGCTCTTTTTTCTCCGAGCATTTGATCTTGTATTCTTTTATAAGCTCGTCCGTGCGGCGGTCGAGCAGCTTTTTGCGCAAGAGCCCGAAGCGGGAATACTTCTTTTGATAAATGGTTGTAGAAAACAGGTTCTCTTCAATGTTCGCGTCCGCCGCACAGCCGTAGGACATGCGGTCTTCGGAAATGTGCGAAAGCCCGAGCTCGCGGATCTTGCGCACGGAAAGCCCCTTGATGTCCTTGCCGTTTATACGGACCTGTCCGCGTCCTACGGGGAGAAGCCCCGCGATACACATGGCAAGCTCGCTTTGCCCGTTGCCCTCAACGCCCGCGACGCCTAAGATCTCGCCTGCGCGGATGTCGAACGAAGCGGTCGGCGCATTGGGGCGGTCGGAGAGCGGCAGAGAACGCACCTGCAAAACCGTCGCGGCGGGTTTGGCGGGCGGCTTTTCGATCTCAAGCATCACGTCGCGCCCGACCATCATGCGGGAGATCTCCTGCTCGGTCACGTCCGCGACCTTCGCTTCGCCGACGGTGCGCCCGCCGCGCAGCACGGTGATGTGCTCGCAGATCTGCTTGATCTCACGCAGCTTATGGGAAATGAAGATCAGCGTGTGCCCCTGCTCCTGCAATCTTCGGATCTGCACAAACAGCTCCTCGGTCTCCTGCGGGGTCAGAACGGCGGTCGGCTCGTCTAAAATCAGCAGCTTTGCGCCGCGGAACAGCGCCTTTAGGATCTCGACCTTCTGCTTGTCGCCGACCGGCAGGTTCCCCACGCGCTCGCGCGGGTCTACCGTGAACTTATATTTTTCGATGATCTCGCCCGCGCGGCGGAACGCCTCGCGCTTGTTAAAGTAGCCGAACCTGCCCGGCTCCATCCCTAAAACGATATTTTCGGCAACGGTGAGCGACTCGACGAGCATAAAGTGCTGGTGCACCATGCCGATGCCCATTTTAATGGCGGAGATCGAGTCCTCGGGGTGGATCTCCTTGCCCTCGAAAAAGATCTTGCCCTCCTCGGGCTGTTCCTCACCGAAGAGTACCTTCATCAGCGTGCTCTTGCCCGCGCCGTTTTCGCCGGACAGCGCATGCACCTCGCCCTTGCGCACCGAAAGGGAGACGTCGCGGTTCGCCACGAAGCCGTTCGGATACACCTTGGTGATGTGCTCCATGGAAAGGATATAGTCTTCCAACGTTTCAGTCCCCTTTCTGCGCAGCGCTGCCGCCGCTGCGTTCGATCTCGCAAATCTGCTCGAGCCGCCGCTCGTGCCTGCCGCCCTCGTAGGGCGTGTCCAAAAACAGATCCACGATTTGCAATGCGAGCCCCGTGCCGACCACGCGGCTGCCGAGGGCGAGCATGTTCGCGTTGTTATGCGCTCTGGAGAGCGCCGCCGAGTAGCCGTCGCTGCATGCGGTACAGCGGATGCCTGCGACCTTGTTTGCGGCGATCGACATGCCGATCCCGGTGCCGCAGCACAGGATCCCGCACGTGTATTCCCCGTCTGCCACCGCCTTTGCGGCGGGCAGGGCGAACTGCGGATAGTCGCAGCGCGCGTCCGAATTTGTACCGAAATCACGGCAGGCAACGCCGCGTTCTTCGAGATGCGCGAGGATTGCCCGTTTTAAAGGCAGCCCCACATGGTCGCTTGCCAGCGCCACGGTCATATGCCCTCGCCTCCTTCAAGCCGTGCGTGCGCACAGATCGCCGCACCGATTACCCCGCCGGCGTCCGCCGTGCGGGAAAAGAAAATTTGCAGCCCGGAGTCCGGGTAGGGTTTGCGGATGCGGCGGTGCAGGCGTTCGAGCAGGGCATCCTTCGGGAAGCCCTCGGAGAGCAGCACCCCGCCGCCCAAAATCACATAATGCGGGTCAAACAGGTTCACTTCCGTGGCGATGACCACGGCGATGTTGTCGATAAAGGTCTGCACCGCTTCGTCCTCGAGGTGGTCGGTGAGCACCGCGCAGACCGACTCCCCCGGGTATTTTTCCCGGCAAAGCGCTGCAATATAGCGTCCCGAGGCGTAATTTTCAAAACAGCCCTCGTTGCCGCAGCCGCATTTGTCGCTGCGCCCCATGACGGGGACGTGCCCCAGCTCACACGCGACGCCGTTTTTGCCCGACAGCAGCCTGCCGTCGATCTCGACAACGTTGCCGATGCCGGTGCCGAAATAGCAGCCGATGCCGATGCCTTTTTTCGGAAGTTCCGGTGAAAGGCGGTCGTAGCGGTAGATCATGTTGACGTCACGGTCTAAAAACGCGGGCAGTCCGAGCGCCTTTTCCAGCATGTCGGCAAGCGCCACGCCCGCAAACTGCGGGATATTCGGCGTGGAGAGCACCCGGCGCTTTTCGCGGTCCACGCACGAGGGCATCCCCACCGCGCATGCGGCGATGCTTTCCTTTGTGAGCCTATGGCGGCGCATATAGTCCGCTAAGAAGGCGCACAGCCGTTCGGGCGGGTCGCCGTCCGCGAACACCGTGCTTTGTGGGAGCTTTTCAAAGTGCTGCGGCACGCCGTCCGTGCCGACCGTGCCGACGCGGATATACGTCCCGCCGACGTCCACGCCGATATAAGCCTTTTGCCGCGTCATGGCGTCACCTCCCGGATCGCCGCTTCCACTTCGGTCTGCATCCGTTTGCACGCAGCGTAAATATCCGTATCCAGTCCGAACAGCCCGCTGCTGCCCAGCACGAAGTTTTCCGTGCCCGCTTCATAGAGCGCACGGTAGGTCGCGCAGTTCACGCCGCCGTCCGCCTGAATGGAGAAGCGGCTGCCGTGCGCGTGCTTCCACGCCGCGAGCGCGCGGATCTTTTCAAGCATTTCAGGTAAAAACGGCTGCCCCGCGAAGCCCGCGTCCACGGTCATGACCGTGACAAGCTCCAAACGGTTGAGATAGCTTTCGACCGCCGCTATCGGCGTTGCGGGCGAAAGCACCACGCCCGCCTTGCACCCCAGCGCGTGGATGCGCTCCACAAGGCGGAACGCCTGACGCTCGATTGTCTCCGCATGCAGGGCGATCGTGTCTGCGCCGGCCTTTGCGACCGCTTCGAGAAAATCCTCCGGGTGCTCGACCATCAGGTGCGCTTCTATGGGCAGCCGCGTTGCGGGACGGATGACCGAGATCGACCACGGGGAAAGATACAGGCTTTTACAGAAATGCCCGTCCATGATGTCCACGTGCAGCGCGCCGCAGGACGCTTCCAGCGCCTTGAGCGTCGGTGCAAGGTGCAGCCAGTCCGCACACATGAGTGAGGCGGAAAGACAGGGTTTCATGGTAAACACCCCCTTTTAGATTTTAGATAGTAGACGGTAGATATTAGACGTGGGATCGGTAAGTTTGCGGCAAAATCGCGTGTTTTTATAACCTTTCGGTTTTCTGAAACCTTCCTGATCCGTTTCTAATCTCTGATTTCAAACCTCTGACATCAGAACGGCGGATGGATCGCGCCGCAAAGCCTTGTCTGTGTTCGGGCGGCGGGAAACAAGCGGTTCGCAGAAAGAGGGAGAATGTCCCGGGACGGGAGAAGCGCCACGCATCGGGGAAGGCTGTGGCGTAGCGGGGAACGCCTGCCGCGCATGATTCCGGCTTGCGGGTCAACAGACCGTGCGGTTGCTTGTTTCCCTTCGCCCGAACACAGAACAGAATTCAGAAATTAGAAGTCAGAAATCAGATGCGGTGCGGGTAAGTTTTACGCATTGCCGTGGCTGCGCTGAAAAGTGGATGCTTTCTGTCGTAGGGGCGGGTGACTCCCTTATTAAGGGAGATGTCCGCGGAAGCGAAAAAGGGTTTCCGGAATCCGGAGGATTTCCGTGCCCGCCCCTACGGATTTTAGCAAAAATTCAATTCCTTTCGCAGCCGAAAGTTCCTACAAACACGCAGTTTCAACGGAATATGTCTGCACAGCTTCTGACTTCTGAACCCTGTACGCCGCCCGCTCCTTGCTTGAGTAAACGTTTACTCATAAATGAAATGAAGCCGCGCCATGCGCTGCTGTTTCTGTTTGCTCCCCGCCCGCGTGCCGTTCGTTCGGGCGTATCTGCCGGGCAAGCGAAGCAAGGGGTTTTGCCCTCGCCGTTTTCCGCACGCCGTGCGTGCTTCCTTTTCGCTTCTGCGCCGTGCGCGCGCCTGTTTCACTTCTGCGCCGCGCTGTGCGCTGCGCCGTGGGAAAGCGCGTTTCTCGTCTGCAAGTTGTAAAGCGCTTTTGCCTTTTTCCGTGTGATTCTTTCCTTTCGCCACGGAGAGCCTGTCATACGGTTGGGTAAACGTTTACGCTTTGGGTAAAAAGAGACGTTCTACGCCTCTTCAAACTGCCCGCCTGTGGACGCGCGCACCACCAAATGCACCGGGAGCGTGATGTGCCGCCGCTCGGGCTGTTTGCCGTCGATGATCTGTAAAAGCGTATCCGCCGCAAGCCGCCCGATCTCCTCGGTCGATTGGTGCACGGAGGTCAGCGGAACCGCGCCGTAATGCGCGATGGCGGTATCATCATAGCCCACCAGCTTGACCTGCCCCGGGATCTCGACGCCTTCTGCGCGCAGCGCATTGCACGCGCCTACGGCGAGTGCGTCCGCCGTGCAGAACAGCCCGTCGAAGCCGCCCGCCTGCCAAACGGCTTTCGCCTTTTCGTACCCTTGCCGGACGCTTACGTCGGGGACGATCTCCACGCGCACGGCATCGTCATGCAGCCCCGCTTCCCGCGCCGCCTGCCGGAAGCCTGCTTCACGGGCGTTGTGGGTGGAGATGTCGTCGCGGTATTTGAATATGCAGAGCCTGCGGCAGCCTTTTTGCAGCAGCTCACGGGCGGCAAGCGTACCGCCGAGGAAATTGTCGGATTCGATCAGGCTGTAGTTGCCTGCTTCCCGCGCCGTCTGGGGTTCGCGGTCGATAAATACTGCGGGCAGATGCGACAGACGATCAAACGCGTGCGGCGTGCCGGAAACATACATCACACCGCTGACCTGCTGGGAAAGCAGCATATCGAGATGCCGCCGCTCGATGTCCGCCTTTTCATCCGTGTTGCAGATGATGGTGGAATAACTGTGCGCAAACAGCCGCTCCTGCAAATGCAGGGTGATGCGCGCAAAGTATTCGTTCGTAATGTCGGGAACAACGACGCCGACCGTTGCAATGCGCTTGGTGCGTAACCCCCGCGCAGCGAGATTCGGCGTGTAGTTGTATTCTTTGAGCGCCTTTTTGACGCGCGCTTCGGTCTCCTTGGAAAATCTGCCGTTGTTGTTGATGACGCGCGAAACCGTTGCCACGGAGACGCCTGTGATCTTTGAAATCTCACGAATCGACACCGAATCCGGCTTCATCCGTTCCCCTCCTCGCTGAGTAAACGATTACTCATCCTGGCGCCATTATACGCCCGCAATTTTGCTTTGTCAAGCAAAAAATACAAATTTTTTAAAAATTCTCTCTATTTTTTGTGTTCTTGTTCAAAAACACGAATTTTACTGCTTGTATTTGGCGATTTTATCCATGGTTTTTGGAAAAAGGAGCTTCTGTGCCAAATTCGGCGCCTTTCATTGCCTCGGCTTTGCTTGGCGGGGGAAAGATGCTGTTCGGCGCTTTGCCCGGTATTGGTTTATTTGATCCGAAATCCCGACGGTTCTTTAAAAACAATTGTTGCCACCGTGTCAGAAGGCTGGTATAATAATACTTCTGACACAGTGTCAGAAAAGAGTCGGGATTTGTTTTCGCCGCAGGCAGACCGCCGCCTGCCGGGGGTAATAAAGGATAAGAACCGCGCCGGTGCAGGTTCGGCGATCCCCGCCGTTTACGAAGGAGGCATCTGCAATTGTGGAATATGCAAAATTAGGGAACACCGATATTGAGGTATCCAAGCTCTGCGTAGGCTGCATGAGCTTCGGCAAGGCCGGGACGCTCCACGACTGGACCGTGGAGGAGACCGGGACGGAGAAGATCGTAAAACACGCCTTGGATCTCGGCATCAACTTTTTTGACACCGCCAACGGCTATTCGGAGGGCACCAGCGAAGAATACTTGGGACGGGCGCTTGCGGAAAAATACGGCGTCAAAATGCAGCAGATCGCGCCGGCATGGGAGTGGGCAAAGGGCGTGACGTCGCCGATCATCGGCGCCACCAAAGCCGCCCACTTTGACGATGCGGCGGGGGCGTTTGACGTCCGGCTCACACAAGAGGACACGGCCTTTCTCGAAGAGCCGTATGTGCCCCACAGGATCGTCGGCGCCATCGACCGCAACCCGGAAGAGGGCGTTCGGCTTCTGGATGTCAAGAAATAAAGAAAGCGAGGAACAACGCATGCGCATCACCATGCATCTCTATTACACCGGCAAGGACGGCAGCGCCCGCAAATTCGCCGAGGAAATGGAGCACAGCGGGACTGCCGACCTGATCCGCGCGGAAGCGGGAAACGAAAGATACGACTACTTTTTCCCGATGAATGACCCGGAAACGGTGCTGCTGATCGACAGCTGGAAAGACCAGGCGTCCCTTGACGTCCATCACGCCTCGCCCATGATGGGGACCGTCGCCGCCCTTCGCGAAAAATACGACCTGCACATGCGCGCGGAACGATACGTTTCGGACGACGCAGGGATCCCGGCATCGGATGCAAAATTCATTAAAGAATAAAGGGAACCCGATCGGTATGGAAAAGGGGACGGTTCCGTGTCTCAAAAAGACACGGAACCGTCCCTGTTTTGATGTAATAATTCAAGCAAAAAATCGCAGTATTAGCGGCAGAAAACAGAAAAAAATTTTAGCAGCAACCCAAAGCCCAACATTCCGCCTACAATGCCCAGAATGATTTTTGTTCGCGTTTTGTCGGACACAAGCCGCACGCCCGAAGGGGATGGTCCTCACTCCATTCTGTCCAGAGAATCGGCAATGCGTTGCTCTTGATTTTTAATGGCATCTAATTTCGATCGGAGTTCATAATCCTCCATACATAATTCCCCTTATAAACAAAGTCACTATCCTTAGTTCCCCGTTCTTCTTTTCCGGTGTGCGGCGGGGGTTCACCGCACACCGTATAGCCGTCTCTGCCGCAAAAACGTTTTGCACTTCCCATTTTCACAACAGAGGAGACGGTAAAAAAGGATCAGGAAAGCGCATATCCTTCGGCGTCCTGCTGCTTTCCCATAAAGATCATGACCGCGATGACAATATTGTAAATCCAAAGGGCGAAAAATCCCAAAAGACCCAATCCCACGAAAAGCAGGAGGATCGCAGAAACAAAAGACAGTACGATATTCACGATCCCTTTTTGTTTGAATCCCAAATAAAACCAATGAATCCCCAAATGCCCTAAAAATATTGCCAAAAGCCCTGCCACGATTTTCGACTTTTCGCCGACCTGTCCGCCGCCCTTTTGGGATATGCTTGCGCCGCAGTTCAGACAAACCGCGGCATTTTCATTTACCGCGCACCCGCAGTTGGCGCAAAAGCCTTTGCCTGCGTTTTTCGCCGCGCCGCAATTCAGGCAAACCGCTGCGTTCTCGTTCATTTCGCTTCCGCAATTTTTACAATACATATGGATTCTCCTTTGCTTTCTGTTTCTTGTTTTTTAGGCGAACCGCTCCGTCACGGTGGTGACGTTATAATCTGCTTTGTTGGACACCACGTTTGTGTTGACGAGGCTTTCCATGCTGGTTACATCCACAGACCATTCAAAATCCTTTGCCGCCGGGTCTGTCCGCCCCCAGCCCAGGGTACCGTCGGGGTAGCGGATCAGGTTCTTCGCCGTGATCGTAAAATAGCGGTTTTGCATCTCATCATCGAGCCTGCGCTTTATTTTAATAGAGTAGGTTATATCTACACGATTGACATATTCGGTTTCCTTCGGGTATTTACTGCGCGTGTTCGCTTTCAGCGCGCTGAAATAGATCTCTGCACGTACCGGCGGTTCGTGTGCTTGATATACGTGATCTCCATATCCGCTTATATCATAACCCCAATCCAATAAGTTAGTTCCGCTGTTAAACGCCGTGATCGAAGCCAGATAGTCCGCCGCCTGCGCCTGAAATTCGCTCAAGTCGATATCCTCCGGCAGCGATTCCAAATAGACAGGGACATCCTCCACCGTGTAGACCTGCGACGCCTGCTGCAGCGTATACGAGCCGCTTTCGTCGGTGTTTGTCAGGATCGCGTACACCGTAACGCTGTCGCCCTCGGCAAAATACCCCTCGGTCGTGATCTCCTGCGGGTCAAGCGAGTATTGCACATACATTTGCACATCCTCGCTGCACTGCGCATTGTTAAACGAGATCGTGCAATACGGCGAAATGCCGTCGAACTCCACGACCAGCCCCGCAAACGCATCCAGCCGCTTGGTCGTATGCGCGCCGGCGCCGTCCTCTTCGTCGGCAAATACGACTTCCCCGCCGTAAGCGTCGGTCAGGGGTTCCCCGCGCATATCCAGCACATAATCATACCCGCCCGCACAGCCGCCGAACAGCAGGAGCACAGCGGCAAGGCAAAGAGAAAGACTTGCGTTTCGCATCCGCTTCATTGCCTTACACCCCCGCTTTGCTGTTTTATGTCCCTGTGCAAAAGCCCGAGCACGACCGGCAGCGCCAGCGAATCCGCCATCAGCAGAAAGCCCGAAGCCGTCAGCCGCAGCGAGGCGTAATCCGCATATTCGCCTGTGTTATACATAAAGAAAACCACGATCCCGCAAAAGCCGACGATAAAAAGCAGCGAAAGCGCACACATCACGGCGGCGGGCAAAAGGCAGACCGCGCGGTACGGCAGCTTTCCCCACAGCGGCAGCAGCAGGAACAGCACCGCCGCAGCAACCAGCGCGGCGCCCATAAAAAGGAACACATAGAGGAACGGCAGTTCCTCCGCCAATTCTCCCAAAACCGTAAACGGCGCAGAATCGACCGCTGCGGAGAGCGCCCCCACACCGAGCAGATCGTCCGCTTTCCAGATATCCCAAAACGACAAAATCGGGTTTAAGAGGACGAGCACCGCCGACAGAATCAGCAACACCCGATTCGGCCGTGCCACCGGTACTGCCAAAGCGCTTGGCTCGGGCGTGCCGAAACCGTCCGCAGGCAGCACTTCCCGGACAGCCGCCCCGCAGCCCGTGCAAAAGGAAACGCCGTCGGGCAGCGCCTGCCCGCAATTCGTACAAAACATCCGTTATCCTCCTTTATCAGATGCTGCGGGCGTCGGACAGATACCATTCGCTGTCCTGCTTGATAAGCTCCAAGATGCCCTCGTCGCGGTTCGACGATCCGTAAACAAGCACAATCGTCGCTTCCGCAGAATTTTCGTTGGGGAACGACAGGTCATAGACCTCCAAAATGTAATCCGTCCCCTGCGCCATATCCTGTATTCCCAGCGACCACAGCCCCCAAAGCATTTCGGAGCCGCCTCCGATGCCCAGCCCGGAATCCAGCAGCCCCGAGCCGAGGGACGCTGCCGCTTCCAGCTCGCTGCGCGCGGCAGGCGCCATACAGTCCAAAAGCATTTCCGCGTCGCCCTCGTTGAGCGCCGTTGCAAAAGCATCCAAACGGGAAAAGATCTTGTCCTCGTCGCTTTGGTACAAAACGGCGACCAGTGTGCCTGTCAGCACCAAAACGGCGGCAAGCACCACCGCGAGTACCTTTTTGTTCAAAAATTTTTGAACCGGCAGCGCTTTCAGCTGCTTCACGGCAGGCTGTAAAAAGGTCTGTGTTTTTTGCTTGATGTCTGCGACCGTCGGCGCGGATGCAGGCGGCGGTGCGGCAGACCGCTCCCCTTGTGCAGCGAACGGTTCACCGTTGGCTTGCAGCTGTGTCCTCGTGCTTGCAGTCGCGGCGGGCGGGCTTGGCTGTGCGGCGGGCGGTGCTGCCGGGAGCGCCGCGCCGCAGCCGCCGCAAAATCGCGCGTCTTGCGGATTTTGTGCGCCGCAAGTGGGACAAATCATCTAAATTCCCCCGTTTCTTTTTCGGCGGACGGCGAGAAACGAGGAGTTGCTTGTAAATTATTTGTCCTTTTCCCCTGCATTCTCCCTTATCCAACCTGTTTCGTTGTGTAAATATTAACATTATAGGTTTATTTTGTCAACACCTTTTACCCTGTTTTTAACCGTATAATGTTGTGTTATCATCAACACAATAGGTTAGGTGATACCATGCAAGACTACAAACACGACATGGGGTTGCGTATCAAACAGGAGCGAAAGCGGCGCGGGCTCACACAGGAGGCGATGGCGGAAGCGCTGGATATTTCCGTCAAGCATTTCAGCGAGGTGGAACGGGGCTTAGCGGGACTTTCCGTAGAAAATCTGATCAAATTGAGCGATCTCCTCGGCGTGAGCATCGACTACATCCTGAAAGGTAAGGCGGATGAGGAGAAATGGGGCTGTACCCTATCCGCACTGCGGCAAACGCCGAAAGAAAAAGAGGATTTGATCAAAACGCTGATCGACATCGGGATACGGCTTGCAAAAAATTGACCGTAAAAACCGACAAAAGAACGGCGCCGTATCCGCGCAGGATACGGCGCCGTTCTTGATTTTGTTTCGATCTTCAATTCAAACGGCAGGATGCTTCCCCTCCCGCCGTTACTTCCCAAGGGCGCGGATGACGGTGAGGACAACGCCGACGAGCATAGTCCCGACCCCGACGCCCAACAGCGCGCCGGACAGGAAGTCCTGCACGGACGTGCCGCCGACGGTGTGTGAAACCGCAAGCAGCGCCATCCCTAAAAGGACCAGCAGCGCCGCTTGCAGCACCTGTTTCTGTTTTTCGAGCCGCTGGACGCGCTCGAGCATGTCAAGCATCTGCTGTTCGTCTGAAGTGCGGGGGCTTTCCGTCTCTTTCGCTTCGCCGGCAAACAGTTCGGCAAGCGTGATGCCGAGCGCGGCGCACAGTGCTTCCGCAACGCTGTAATCCGGCATGCATTTGCCGCGCTCCCATTTGGAAACGGTCTTGTCGGATACACCGAGCTTCGCGGCGAGCTGCGACTGCGTCAGATTCTTTTCCTTTCGTTTCTGCGCGATAAAGTTGCCGATTTTTGTCTGCTCCATGTCCTGCGCCTCCTTTTCGCTTTCACCCTTATTGTACAGGATTTTTGAAAAAACGCCACCCCCCAAACGGCGAATTTGGGTGGGGTTTGGCGCGCACCCGGCGAGATCGGCTGTTTCGGGGCGCACAAAAGCCCTCCGGCGCGAGCAAGCCCGCGCCGTCCGTTTTGGATTTTAGAAATTAGACATTAGATGCGGCGTAGGGAGGTCTGTGCAAAGTCGCGACCGGCAAGGAATAAAATTTACAGTCGCAGGGGACGGTTCTATGTCTCAAAAAGGACACAGAACCGTCCCCCTGTTTTGGGTTATTTTCTTTTTACAAAAGCCCGTTCTGCTGCTTCGCGGCGGTGACGGTGTTTTTTAAGAGCGTTGCGATCGTCATCGGCCCCACGCCGCCGGGGACGGGCGTTATGTAGGAGGCTTTCGGCTCGACGCCGGCAAAATCCACGTCGCCGCACAGCTTGCCGTTTTCGTCGCGGTCCATGCCGACGTCGATGACCACCGCGCCGGCCTTGACCATGTCGGCCGTTACGAAGTGCGGGATGCCCACCGCCGCTACGAGGATATCGGCGTTGCGGGTGTGCGCGGCGAGGTCGCGCGTCTTGGAGTGGCAGATCGTCACGGTTCCGTTCTGCTGCAAAAGCAGCATCGCCATGGGCTTGCCGACGATGTTGCTGCGGCCGATGACAACGCAGTTTTTGCCTGCGATGTCGATGTCATAATACCGCAGCATTTCCATGATCCCCGCGGGCGTGCACGGCAGGAACGCATAGTCGCCGATCATAATGTGCCCGACATTGACGGCGTGGAACGCATCCACGTCCTTTTCAGGCGCGATGGCGGCGATGACTGCTTTTTCGTCCAAATGCGCGGGCAGCGGGAGCTGGCAGAGAATGCCGTTGACAGCCGGCTTTTTATTGAGGGTTTCGACGAGCGCCAAAAGCTCTTCCTGCGTGGTTTCGGCGGGCAGGGCGTATTCCTCGGAACGGATCCCTGCGGCGGCACACGCTTTTTTCTTATTGTTCACATAGGTGCGCGAGGCGGGGTCGTCGCCGACGATGATGACCGCAAGCCCCACGGGGACGCCCTGCTTTGCGAGGGCTTCTACCTCTGCCTTCACCTGTTCGCGCACATGCGCGGAAACGGCTTTACCGTCCAGAATCTTCGCCATCGTCCGAATCCTTCCCTTCCTGTTTTTCGAGCATTTTTGCCTTTGCCGCGCGCGCCTCGGCACGCACCTGCTTGCGCGACGGCTTGTTTTCTTTTTCTTCGCTTTCCGCCCGTTCGGGGACAACCTCCACGGGCGAGAACGGCACGGGGTGCTTTTTGAGCCTTATGAGCTTTGCGATCATAATCCCCAAACACACAAGCACCAGCAGCATCGAGAGCACCTGGGAGACGCGCAGGGTCGTGTCGCCTATGTAAAGGCTGTCCGTGCGCAGGCCCTCCACCACGGCGCGCTCCGCGCCGTACAAAATGCCGTAGCCGAGGATGAGCTGGCCGCTGAATTTATACGCCTTTTTGCAGACGAGGTACAAAATGAAAAAACTCGCAATGCACCAAAGCGATTCATACAAAAACGTCGGGTGCACGGGGATATTCGGGTCCATCGTGATGCCGCGCGCAGCGAACTCCGCCTGATGCGTCTCGATATAGTGCGTCACCTTTTCGCTGGACATCCCTAAAAACCCTGTGGTGTTCGTGCCGAACGCCTCCTGGTTCGCGAAATTGCCCCAGCGCCCGATGCCCTGTCCGATGAGAAAGCTCATGCCCGCAAGGTCCAACAGCTTTAAGAAATTGAGCCCGTTGCGGCGGCAGGTGAAGAACGCGGCGATGATCGCGCCGATTAGCCCGCCGTAGATGGCAAGCCCCCCCTCCCAGATCTGCGGGATCTCGGAAAGGTGGCGGCTGTAATAATCCCACTCGAATGCGACGTAATAAAGCCGCGCGCCCACGATCCCGCCGATGGTGCCGAACAGCAGAACGTCGAGCATTTTGTTTAAATCGAGCTTCCATTTGTACGCCATCCGCCCGCCGAACAGCACGGCGAGCAAAAAGCCGAACGCGATGATCAGCCCGTAAAACTTGATGCTGACCGCGTGGCCGAACAAAGTAAACTCCACAAAGGTGGAATACACGGTGAATACGTGGTCGATCCCCTGAAAGGTGACCTCCACACCGTCGGTCAGGAATTGCATACGTCGTCTCCTTTCGGCAAAATGACAGCCAGCGCCGCCGAGGTCGTGTCGATACTCCTGCGCAGGCGTTCGTTTGCTTCGTCAAGGGTAAGTGCGCCGAGCGTTTCCACCTCGTCAAACAGCCCCTCGCCGCAGAAGTGTGCGGCGACCATGGCGTTCGCAATGCCGTCGATGTCGTTGAACGCCATCACGGCGCGCCCGTAGAGCTTTTTGCGGATACGTTCGAAGTCCGCTTCGCCGATGCCCGTTTCCTGTAAGTCCCGGATGCGCGCGATCAGGCGGTTTTGGACTTCCTTCGCGTCGGGGGATTCGCCGGTGAAGATGGTTGCGGCGTAGCCGTAGCCGCAGAAATATTCATAGTCGAACGAGGTGTTGATAAGCCCCGCTTCCAAAAGCTCGGTATAAAACGGCGTGGTCTTGCCGCAGACCGCTTCGAGCACGATGCGCGAAAGCAGGATCTCGCGAAGCGTACGCTCGGGCGTCGTGATCGACTCCTTGAAGCCGAGCGAAAAGATCGGCGCCGCGACAGCGAGCGTCTCCTCCACATACGGCGCATTCACCCCGCGCGGCTCTTCGTGGAATTTGCGCTCGATTTTGACAGGCTTTTGTACGGGCAGCAGCCGGTCGGCAACTTCGAGCACATCCTCGGCGGTCACGCCGCCCGCAACGCAAAGCACCATGTTCGAAAGGTTATAAAACGTGTGGTAGCATTTATACAGCAGGTCGGCGGTGATATGGGAAATGGATTCTTCGGTCCCCGCGATGTCGATGCGCACAGGATGGTTTTTATACATCGCGCGCAAAAGCTGGAACAGCGCCTCCCAGCCGGGCTCGTCGCGGCACATGCGGATCTCCTGCCCGATGATGCCCTGCTCTTTCTGCACGGTCGCGGCGGTGAAATACGGGTGCATGACGAAGTCGAGCAAAATTTCCAGCGACGCTTTGAAATTCCCCGTGCACGAAAACAGATAGCAGGTCTTGTCAAACGAGGTGTAGGCGTTCGCGCTTGCGCCTGTTTCGGCATAGCGCTGGAAAGCGTCGAGCTCCTCGCTTTCAAACAGCTTGTGTTCGAGGAAATGCGCAATGCCCTCGGGCACGGTCGTAAATTCTTTGTCCTCGGGCAGACGGAACTGCGTGTCGATCGAGCCGTAGCGCGTGCCGAACACGGCATACGCCGATTTGTAGCCCGGTTTCGGGTACACTAAGATTTTCAAGCCGGAGGGGTGGTCGATCTCAAAATAGCTTTCCGAAAGCCGTTCGTTTTTCACTTCACGCATGTTCCGCATCCTCCTCATCGTTGCCTGCCAGCAGGTATACCGTGTCGAGCGTCAGCGCGTTGGCGGCGCGCACCACATCCTCGCGTGTCACGGCCGCAAGCCCTGCGGCGAGCGCTTCGGGCGTCGTGATGTCGCCGTCGGCGAACTGCGCGTAATACACATCCAAGCCCTCCGGCGTGTCGCCCACGCCCGCGAACGCATCGCAAAGCGCCTTTTTCGAGGCGGTCAATTCTTCGTCCGAAAATTCACCCGCCTGCATGACCTTCAGCTGCCGCAGGATCTCACGGAACGCTACGTCGCGGTTCTTGCGCTCAATGCCGCTTTGCACGACGAGCAGCCCTTTTTGCCGCTGCAGCCGCGCCGAACAGTAATAGCAAAGGCTTAACTTCTCACGCACATGCATAAACAGCCGCGAATACGGGCCGCCGCCGAACAGATCCGCCATCACGCGGCGCGCATAGAAATCGTCGTCGCGGTTAACGCTGCCGGTGCGAAAGCCCAAAACCAGCTTGCTTTGGCTGACGTCCTGCTCCTCGGTCAATTCGGTCACGTCGTCGCACCTTTCGACAAACACGGTCGAAAGCTCTGCGGGCGCACGGTCGGCAAGTGCGCCGAGCCGCGTGCGCACGAGTGCTTCGAGCGGTGCAAAATCCACATCGCCCGTCACCTGCACGGTGATGTGTGCCGTCTTTAAAAGCTCGCGCCATGCGCGGTACATGCTTTCTGCCGTCACGGCGCGCACGCCCGACAGAAGCGCTTCGTGCGGGTAACCGTAGGGCTCGTCGGCGCACATCACTTCGAGCATCCGCATGAGCGCCCACGCGCGTTTGTCGTTCTGCTCGCTTTCAAGGTCTTCGGCGCACAGGCGCACCTCGGTGCGCAGCTGCGCTTCGTCGAACCTGCCGTCCTGCATTTTAGGCTCCAGCAGCAGATCCAAAAGCAGCTCCAGCGCGTCGCGGCTGACCGCTTGTCCGTCGTACGCGAGCGCATCCGCAAGGCAATCCACGGAAAGCCGCAGGCAGTACGCTTCGCCTAAGCGTGAAACTTCGCCCGAAAGCAGCGCGCCGTACAGCGATTCCAGCCGTGCGTTGAGCTTTGAGAGCGTCGGGCAGCGCGCGCACGAATGCGCGAGATAGGAGGCAAGCACCGTTGTTTCCGCCGGGTTTTGATGCATGGGCGTCAAAAGCAAAAGGGAGATACAGGTGGTTTTCGGGCGCGCCGAGCGCACCTCCAGCAATCGGATCTTTTCGCCGATCCGGATGATCTTCGGTTCCGTCTGCATGCAGAGCTACATCCTTTCTTCTCGTTCGGCAGGACATTTAGCCGATACAAAGTTTATTGTAGCACACTTGTGCCTTGATTTCCATAGTTTACCGGATTTTTATATGGTGGTTTTTGCCGTCCGGCAGAAGCGAGGCGGCGGGGCTGCCGTCGATGAGCACCTTGCCCGCCCGGGGCGCGGCGGCGACCTCGACCGAAATTTCGGCGCCGTCGAGTATAAGCGTATAGGAGAACGCGCCCATTTGCGGGATCTCGGCGGGTGTAAAGAAAAGCCGCCCGTCCTGCATATGCAGCCCCAAGATCACCTCGGTCACCAGCGCAAACAGCTGCCCCGCCGCGCCCGTATACAAACTCCAGCCGCCGCGCCCGGGGCTCGCCTCGCCGTACACATCACCGCAAAGGAAGTACGGCTCGGTTTTATAGCGGCGCGCCGTTTCTTCCGTCTCGTATTTTACAAGCGGGTCGAGCGCACGCAGCACCCGCATCCCCTCGTCATAAAGCCCCGCCGTAAGCAAAGCGCGGCAGAACCAAACGGCGGCGTGCGTATACTGTCCGCCGTTTTCGCGCACACCCGGCGGATATGCCGAAACGTAGCCCGCCTGCGGCTGTGAGTCGGAAAAGGGCGGTGAAAACAGGCGCAGGAGGCCGTTTTCTTCGTCGAACAATTCCGAAAACGCGGTGCGAAGCGCCGTCTCGGTACGCGCTTTGTCAAGCCGCGCAAACACGGCGAAGCTCTGCGTTAAGCAGTCCACGGCACACGCCGCATTCCCCGCCGCGCCCATTTTGCCGCCGTCGTCGTAAAACGCGCGCAAATACCGGTCGCCCGCATAGGCATGGGTTTCGATCGCTTCGCGTAAAGCCTTGGCTTCGGCAAGGCAGAACGTGCGAAATTCGCTTTGCGCGGCGTCCCCCTCCAAAAGCGCGGCAAAAGCTTCGAGCACAACGACGGCGAACTGCGAAAGCCAGACGCTCTCGCCCCTTCCCTCTCTGCCGACGCGGTTGAAGCTGTCGTTCCAGTCGCCCGTGCCCATAAGCATCAGGCCGTGTTCGCCCTTTTTTTCAAGCGCGTATCGGACGGCGCGCACGGCGTGGTCGAGCACGCTGCCGCGCGCGGTCGCGCGTTTGACTTCAAAATAGCGTTCCTCCTCGTTTTCGCGAAGCACAGGCGCTTCCCGGTACGGGACTTCGACGGACAAGATCAAGCGGTCGCCCGTGGAAAGCACATATTTTGCGAGGAAAAGCGGCAGCCATAACAGATCGTCGCTGCAGCGCGTGCGCACCCCGCGCACGGTACCGTTCGGCAGCACGTGCCACCAGTGCAGCACGTCGCCCTCTGAAAACTGCGCGGCAGCGCACCGCAGCAGCTGGCGGCGCAAAAGCGCGGGACGCAAAGGCAAAAGCGATGCCGCGTCCTGCAATTGGTCGCGGAAGCCCCATGCCCCGCCCGCCTGATAAAAGCCTGCGCGCGCAAACAGCCGCCCGTTTTCCGTCTGCCGTACCAAAAACAGGTTGTACAGGTCGTCAAGCCGCCGGTCGTTCGAGCAAAGCTGCACGCGGTCCTGCGGCAAGGACGCCGGCAGGCGCGCCCTTGCAAGCGTAACGGCGGGTGCGGCACGGTGCGCGAAGGTCAGGTGAAAGCGCACCTGTGCGCGCCCGTTCGCCGCGAGCTCGACCGTCTTGCCGAGCGCCGCACAGGGTGTCGCTCTGGGCAGGCTGCCGCCCGCGTCCCAGCCGCCGCCGAAAAACGCTTCGTCCGATACGGTGTAAAACACATCCTTATCCAATCGGAAATATTTTTCCGCTTCCGCCTGTTCCGACCGGAAGTTTTCTTCCGATTTTGTGGTTTCGGACCGGCAATATTTCTCCGATTCCGACCGAACGGCGCACAGGCACAGAACGCCCGGAAAATCCTCGGCTGCGGGGTTGCGCACCAGCAGTGCGCCGTCTTGAAACACGGATCGCAAAAACGGCGAAGGGGCGGCGTCCTCGCAAAGCGCGGGGCGGGTATAGTAGCATACGGCGGCATGTGTCGGCGCATCGCTGCGGTTTTCGAGCAGCACTTCCGTCTCTTTGCGCATACCGCGCGCGGGGACGCGCACCATTACGCGGATATGCAGCGCGCGCACGTCCGTTTCAAATACTGCCCGGTCGCCGCAGAAAAACGCTGCGGCGTTTCGTAAAAGGTCATAGATCTTCCCGTCCGCCGTGCGCAGGAACAGCCGCTCGCCGGGGAAATCGCGCATCGGGTCGTTCGGGAATTCCGTTAAGCGGTTGAGCCGCGCGTTCATAGCAAAGGTCGTCCCCAAAGCGCCGTCGCCCACAAGCGTCCCGAAGGTCGGATTTGAAAGCACCCAGCACCACGGCAAACGCGGCTTTTGCGCGATCCGATACCCGCCGTTTTCCACGCCGTTCTTTTGTTTTTCAGGCTTTGTGAAATGCACGGCGGCGTGCACAAACGGGGCGTTTTCGGGGAATTGCTGCTTTGAGAGCGGAGATAAAAGGTCAAAGCTGCAAGCCGAAAAGGCGAGCAGCGTGGAAAGCTGCTCGTGCGTCTGCGCCGACACCTCCGCGATCCGGATGCGCCCCGCTTCCCAAAGCCGGTGAAAGGCCGCGTTTTCCCGGAGCGTCTCCCGCAGGCTTGCCGCCCCCGGCGCATCCCGAACGCACAGCACAAGGTCACAGGGAAGCCCCGCTTCGCAAAGCGCGCCGACGCCCGTCAAAAAAGGCGACAGCTTTTCGATTGCCGCGCCGTCTGCGTTTTGCAGGGTAAAAAGGGGCAGGTCGCCCGAAATGCCAAGCGCCCAAAGCGCCCGCACGCCGTTTTGGTTTTCACAAAGTGCCCTTTTGCGCGCCTCTTGCAGCCGCCCGCCGCAAAACAGCGCCGGCAGGATCGTCCCGCGCCAAAGCTGCGCGGGGAAAACGGCTGGGGCACGCGCCGCCGAGCGCGCGCGCCGCACGGCCTCCAGCCGCCGCAGGGCTTCCTCCCGCGTATCCGCCGCGCACAGGTGCAGCGTTACGGTTTGCTCGCCGTGTGCGGGCAGGTGCAGCCGCCGCACCGCCGCAAAGCACACATCCGCCGTGCCGCGCGGCTCTTGTCCAACGATTTTTGCCTGCGGCAGTGAAAAGATCCCTTCATCGCGGGAAAGCGCCTCGTCACGCTGCAAGCATACGGCAAACGGCGCGTTTTCCTGAAAGCCGCAGGCAAGCGCCAACGCAGGCTGCCCGCGCCCCGCGCGCCGCGTAAACACCACGGCGTTTTGCGTTTTGTCAAAGGCGGCGGTCACGAATAATTTTTGAAACGTGCGGTGCGCCGTAAGCGCCCGCTCGGTCGTCATGGTCGGTTCAAAGTATACGAGCAGCGTCACATCCTGCGGCGCGCCCGTTTTGTTGCACAGCCGAAAGTCCCGCCGCTCGGCGGGAAGCGTTTCCTGCACGGCAGCGCGGGTCTCTGCGAACAGCGTTTCGGCTTTTGCCGTGTATACGGCCTCCGTCTTCCGTGCTTCAAACGTATAGACCGCTTTTTCTTCCCGTGCGCAGGCGCGTGTAAGCGGCAGCGTGCCGCTTTCCGTTTGCAGCACGGCGAATATCCCTCTGAAATCCGTAAGATCCGCGCGCACGCGCCGCGTTATGTCCACGCCGTAAGCATGGGCAAAGGAGGTGCCGGCATTTGTGAGAAACAGCGTCCAAGCGCCGTTTGTATACACCTGGGCGCTTTCGGGCAGCGGGCTTTGCACGGGTTTTTCGGGGGACGGCACATACCGTGCGGGGCGCGCAGGGACTGCGGCGGGCACCCGGCGGCGCGGCAGCGGCGTAAAATTCGGCACGCGCTCCGAGAGCAGGGTGTGTGCCGAACGCATCGTCCCGTATGCCGAAAACCGCTTCTGGAACACGTTGCCGCAAAGCAGGTTCGCCACGGCAAGCATGCTCATCCCGATATGATGCGCCATAAAGCTGCGCACAAGCTTCCCTTCGGCTTGGTCTGTGCAGTCGATCGCCTCGTAAAACCCGTATTCGCCAAACATACCGCGTGCACGGTACGCCTCCAGCGCCTTTTGCGCGGTATGCGCCGAAAACGGCAGGCATAGATACGCCGAATACGGCGAGGAAACGCGGTTTTCGGCCGGGGCTGTGCGGCGAAGGCCGAGCGCGGGCACTCCGTGCGCACGGTATTGGTAATTGCCCGCCGCATCGGTGGCTGCATACCCGCTTTCGGATACGCCGAACAAAATGCCCTGCCGCTTTGCAAACCGCGCCTGCTCGCGCACGCAAAAGTGAAGCGATTCGCTCGCAAGCGTGCCGGGCGGGCTTTCCAAAAACAGATGCGGCATAAAAAATTCAAACATCGTGCCCGACCACGCAAGCGACCCCGTAAAGCCGCCGCCCGCGGACAGGGCGCGCGAAAGCGCACCCCAATGCGAAACGGGGACAGCCCGCGCGGCGACGGCATAATAGCTCATCATGCGCGATTCGCTCATCAACAGGTCGTAATGGCCTGAAGAAAATGCCCCGCGATCCGCATCGAAGCCGATATAAAACAGGTCGCGCCCCCAGTCATACAGCGCGCCGAGGTGCGTATTTCGAAGGATGCTTTCCGCCATTTGACGCGCACGGCGGCAGGTTTGTCTCGCTTCGTATGCCGAAAGCCCCGTTATCAGCGCGGCAAGACAGCACAGGAAATTGCCGCTGTCCACCGCCGAGACGAACTGCGGCGGCAGGGGCTCCAGCGTTTTTACGTCATACCAGTTGTACAAATTCCCGCGCCACGTTTTGAGCCGCTGTACGGTCTCAAGCGTGCGGCACACGCGCGCGCCGAGCGCTTCCGAGGAGATCAGCCCCACATCGCACGCCGAAAGCGCGGCGCACAGCATCAGCCCGATGTTCGTCGGCGAGGTGCGGTACGCCGTGCGGCGCACGGGCGCGAACTGCACATTGTCGGGCGGGAGAAAATGCGTTTCCGGGTTGCACAGATCTTCATAAAACCGCCACATCGCCGCCATATCCTGCCGCAGCGTTTCGCGCGCGGCGGGGGAAAGACTTGTTTTGCCCGCGTTTCGATACGGCTTCGCAGACCAAACGGCATACGCGGGCGCGGCGAGGAAAAACAGCGCAAATGCGCGCGCGAGCGCCCCGCCGAACAGCAAAAGCCACACCCCGCAGGCAAAAGCGGGAAGGCTGCGGCGCAGGGGAGAAAAGCCCGCGCCCTCTGCGTCTGCGGCGGTCACCCAGTCGAGCATGCGGCGGTGCGAAAAAAGGCGGCGCCACGCGCCTTTGAAAAACGCGCAAAGGCAGAACCAACCCGTTACGGGCAGGAGCACGAGGGAAAGTAAGAAGTCGCTTACCGCCTTTGCCGCTTCGGGGAGCGCGCCGCCGAAATACCGCGCCGAAAGCGCATGAACGCCGCCTAAGCGCAGCGCGCCGAAAAAGGCGAGCGCGGCGGGGACGGACAACGACAGCAGAACGCACAACAGCACAGCCGTCTGTGCGGCGGGCTGCAAAAGGGGTGAGAGCAGGCATAAAAAGAAGCTTGCCGCAGGCGTCAGATCGCGGCGCAGGCAGTCGAACAGCTTGTACCGCGACACGGCGGGCAGACGGACCGCGCGCCCGGTGTCATCGGGAAATGCGGCACGCAGCAGCACGAGATTCTGCGCGTCCCCGCGCACCCAGCGCCCAAGCCTTGCGAGGTGCGAACCGAGCGCCGACGGACAGCCCTCCGTCACCTGCGCCGCGCCCACGAACGCCGTGCGTAAGATCTCGCCCTCCGGGATGTCGTGGCTCAGAACCGTTTCTTTCGGGAAAAGCCCCGGCAAAAGCGATGCGCAGGCCGCAACGTCCATCAGTCCCTTCCCCGTAAACAGGCTCGCGCCGGACAGGGTCTGCCAGCGTTCATGCAGCTCGCGCACATAGCCCGAAACGCCGCCCGCACCCGCTGTCAGGCGCGAAAAGCGCGTGCAAAACGCCGACGCGGAGGAAATCTCCGCCTGCGGTACGAAAATACCGTACCCGCGCGTGACGCGGCGCGCCTTTTCATCGATGTGCGGCGCATTTTCGGGATGCCGCGCTGCGGCGAGCAGCCGGAAAAGGCAGTCGGGGGCGGGCGACGCGTCCGCGTCGAGCGCGAATACATAGTGTACCCCGCGCAGGAGGCTTTGCGCCCCGTGGCAGACCGAAAAGGCAGACGCATCGCCGTGCGCGAGCAGGGCAAACAGCGCGCAAAGCGCACCGCGCTTGCGCTCAAAGCCGGTGTAGGCGTTCTGCGTTTCGGAAAAGGTGCGCCCGCGCACGAGCAGGACAAAGCGGCCGGGATATTTTTCGTTGAGCGCGTCGATCATGCGCTTTGCCGCCGCGATGTCGGCATTGTCTGTTTCCCGCACGGCGGACGGCGCGGCTTTGAGATCGGCAAGCAAGGCGAGCCCCAGCGCCCCCCTGCCCGCCGAAAGGTACACTTCTTCGAGGTGGTCGGAAAGCGCAGCCTCTCTGCCGCCTTCGGGCAGAAGCGCAGATACCGTCACGAGCGTGCGCACCCTGCCGCCAACGCGCGAACGCACACGGCAGGCGGGAACGATCTTCGGCTTTGCGCGCCGCAGCACGAGCCGTTCCAATATGGGCGACAGACCCGCGAACAACGGCATCCACAAAAGCGGCAGAAGCCACCATATGCCGAATATGCCCGCCACCGCCGCAGCCGCAGTCCACGAAAGCGTCCATTGGAGCCCTGTCAGCACGCGCCCGCGCACGAACCGTTCCTTTTCCCACAGCAGCCGCCAAAGCGTCGTATTTTCCGCCGCGGCGCGCTGCATGAGCTTTTGCGCCGCCGCCGTCTCCGAAACGCCCCGCTTTTTTGCAAAATGCGAAAGCCGTTCGCGGTATGCCGCTTTGGTCCGATCGTCAGACACGCGAAAGCCCGCATCCGTAAGGCAAATGCGTTCGGCATCGCTTAAATGTGCAAACAGCCGCGCAAAATCCGTCTGTGCCGCTTCTTGAAGCGCCTGCGCCGCCCGCACCGCCTGTTCTGCATCCTCGCTTTCTGCGGCGCAAAGCACGCACGCCGTGCGAAAAAGCAGCCCTGTGAGCGTCAGCTCCGTAAAGCTGAAGCTGCCGCCTGCAAGCGAAGAAGCAAGCGAATCGAGCGTCGGCGCGTAAGGCTCTTGCACAAACGCCTGCAGCCGTTCAAAGGCGCGCGGCAGACCGCTTTCCCCGGCGGGTAACCCGGGGGCAGCGCGCAGATCCCGCAGCCCGCTTTCCGCCGCTTCGCAAAGCTGCGGCAGAAATGCGAGCAGCTGCTCGCCTGCCGTGCTTTGCGCGCCGTCCTGCCCGCCCGCATACATACGCGTAAGAGCCTTACGCGCTTTGCGAAGCCTTTTGCAAAGCGCGCGCACTGCCGTTTTTTTCATCGTCGAAAATCCTCCGCGCCCGGCGGGCTCGCCGCCGTAAAATTATTCCTATCTTTCCCCGATTTCGGCGAATAAACCGCATAACGGGCGGAAAAGGTATATTAGACGCTGGACGTTAGATATTAGATGCTGGATGTGGGGTGGGGAAGTTTGCCGCAGAGCCGAAAATCTGCACAAGCCGTAGGGACAGCCCTTGCGGCTGGCCGCTTTTAGATTTTAGATGTTAGATATTAGACATTAGATACGGTACAGCTAGGGTTACGTATTGCTGCGGCTACGTAGGAAAAATAGCCTTTGCAGTTGTAGGGGCGGGTCTCTGCGCCCGCCCGCAAGGAAGTCGGGTTTTGCAATCGGTTACGGCGAAAAACAGAATTACGGTTTCATAACAGACACAAGCTGTTTTCATTCCGCACCCTGCTCGGGCGGGCGCAGAGACCCGCCCCTACGACTACAGATTTTTCGTTTTCAGCGCAGCCGCGGTAATGCGTGAAACCCGCCTGCACCACATCTGAAGTCTAATTTCTAACGTCTGACATCTGATTGGAGCCCTGCCCCTACGGGGTTCAGCAAAATTTGAATTGTTTTCGCAGCCGAAAGGCTCTGCAAACGAATGGGTTTGATGAAATACTCCTGCATGCGCTCTGACCTCTGACCGCTGAAGTCTGAATTCTGAAAACGCCCGCCGCTTTTGCTAAAACCCGACAGAATCCGCCGCACCCGTTCAACTTTCCTTTTCGGCGGCTTTTTTGGTTTACAAATCGGCTATTTCGTGGTATGCTAAAAATGAACTGTTAAGGTAAACGTTTTCTCAGCGCCGCGCGTGACACCCGCCGCGGCGAAAGGATGGATTTTATGGGCAAATCACACAAGGTGCAGCGCGCCGCCATTGCAGTCGCGCTCGACGGAATTCTCAAGTATGTTTACAAGGACCCCTACCCGAACCTTGTCAAGCTCGCCGACCGCGTCGGCGCGCTGTTCGGCGGGATCTTCCCCTCGGAAAACTTCAAAAAGATGAAGGCTGCCGCCGCAGACCCCGACAACGTTTGGACGCGGTATGCGGTCAGCCTCCTGCGCGACGTCGACCCGCGCGTGGCGCGGCAGATGCTCTTGTCTCTCGGCGTGGACGCCGGCCTTTACGGCACCAAGACGGTCCGTGCGCTTCGCGAGGAGCTGCACTGCAACGTGCCGTTCATCATCCTGTTTGACCCGACGAGCGCCTGCAACCTCAAGTGCAAGGGCTGCTGGGCGGCGGAGTACGGCCACAAATTGAGCCTTACGAACGAGGAGATGCAGTCCATCGTCTCGCAGGGCAAAGAGATGGGCACGCATTTTTATATGCTCACGGGCGGCGAACCGCTCATCCGCAAAAACGACATCGTGGAGCTTGCGCGCCGAAACCGCGACTGCACCTTTGTCATTTACACAAATGCCACGCTCGTGGACCAGAAATTCTGCGAGGACATGAACGAGTGCGGCAACATAAGCTTGGCGCTGAGCCTGGAGGGCTCGGAGGAATCCAACGACTGGCGGCGCGGCGAGGGCGCATATAAGCACACGCTTGCGGCGATGGAGCTTTTGCAGAAAAACAAGTGCCTGTTCGGCATTTCGGTCTGCTATACGCGCAAAAACGTAGACCAGGTCACGAGCGACGAATTTATTGACATGGTGCTCGAAAAGGGCGTGAAATACGCGCTCTATTTCAACTACATGCCCGTCGGGCACGATGCGGATCCCGCGCTCATTCCCACCCCCGCCCAGCGCGAATACATGTACGGCTGGATGAAACGCATCCGCAACTCGAAAACCGGCAAGCCTTTGTTTGTCATGGACTTCCAGGATGACGGCGAGTACGTCGGCGGGTGCATCGCGGGCGGGCGCAACTATTTCCACATCAATTCCGCAGGCGACATCGAGCCGTGCGTATTCATCCACTATTCCGATGCGAACATCCGCACGCACACGCTCAAAGAGGCGCTCAAGTCCCCGCTGTTCATGGAATACTACCACAACCAGCCCTTTAACGACAACCATCTGCGCCCCTGCCCCCTGCTTGAAAACCCGGAGCGGCTGCGCGAGATGGTGAAGCGCAGCGGCGCGAAGAGCTCGGATCTTCTGCACGCCGAGGACGTAGACACGCTTTGCGACAAGTGCGTGGCGTTTGCGCGCGAATGGGCGCCCGAAGCCCGGCGCATTTGGGACAGCACCCCGCACCGCGACACGCACACGCAGTATTACCGCGACACGCCGGAGGGCAAAGCGGCGGCGGCAAAGGCAGCGGAGCAAAGCGCCGACGCCCCCGAAAAAGCCGGTGAAACGTGCGCCGCGCCGGCCGCGCAAGACGTGCCGGCAGGCTGTGCGCACTGCGCCGCAGCGGCACAGTGCAAGGCTGCACAAAATGCGGACGCGCCGGCGGATGCGGAAGACGCACGGGAAAAGGGCGTGTGAGGCGGTTGCCGAAAAAGCGGTTTTCGTAAGGAAAACAGAGAAATAAAAAAGCGGTTCCGTGTCATGTTCGGCACAGGACCGCTTTTTTACTATATGGAGCAAGGAAAGAAAAACTGCGCGCCGAACGGCTACGCGAAAGCTGACCGTCCATTGCTTATCGTAGGGACAGGGCTTGTCCCTGTCCGCTTGCGATGCGCTTTCCCGCGGCCAGCCGCAAGGGCTGTCCCTACGGGGTCGTGTAAATTTTTTGCCTTGCTGAAAACAATCTCTCCCTCATCTGCCCTCGTAAAGACAGGGAAAGACACAGAACCCTCCTCTGTCTTACGGGCAAGTTTCACGCATTGCCGTGGCTGCGCTGAAATGAACCGTGCACCACTGTAGGGGCGGGTCTCTGTGCCCGCCC
>CAKMIX010000021.1 GCA_927362715.1 uncultured Clostridia bacterium
GAATACGAGCGCCGGGGGGGTGGGTGGGGGGTTTTTTTTGTGGCGGCCCAAAAACCCCCAAGCCCCCGAGCGGCAGCCGCCGTTTTTTTACGGCAAGGGAAAGCGCCTGATACTCGGGCGAGGCTTTAAGCGGTTCTTGAAATCCCGACATAGTTAAAAATTGTCTCCCGTTCTGTCTATGTACCTGTATAGTTAAATTCTATCTATTCAAATACTTTTAGGAATTGCAGCGGTTCATCGCCTCGTCGATCTTGCCGTCCAAAATCAGCGGTACGGCCTCGCAGGCGCGCTCCAGCGCCGCCTTTAAGGGGGGCTGCTCGTCTGTCTTGAAGCTTGAAAGCACCCAGTCGGCAAGGTCATAATCGGGGTGCGGCTTTTTGCCGACGCCGATCTTGATGCGGGGAAAAGCATCGCTGTTCAAGTGGTAAATGATGCTTTTCAGCCCGTTGTGCCCGCCGTCCGTACCTTTGCGGCGGATGCGCAGCCGCCCGACATCCAGCGAAACATCGTCAAAGATCACCAAAATGCGCTCGGGCGGGATCTTATAGAATGCGGCGGCGTCGCGCACCGCTTCACCCGAATTGTTCATAAAGGTCTGCGGTTTGAGCACCAGACAGCGGTGCCCGGCAAGCGTTGTATCCGCCGTCAGCGAACGAAATTTGAGACGCTTTAGGGAAAACCCGTTTTGTTCTGCAAGCAGATCCACGCACAAAAAGCCCGCATTGTGGCGGGTGAAGCTGTATTTTTCACCGGGGTTTCCAAGCCCTACGATCAAAAATTCCGGCGCGCCGCTCGTTGGCGCGGGTTTTGTTTTTCTTCGAAACAGCATAGCGGTTTGCTACCTCTCAAACGCCTTGGGCGTTACTTTTTATCCGCCAAAAAGCGGCGGCTCCAGCCTTCCTTGTTGACCTGCCGTGCACGCGCAATGCCCAGCGCGTCGGCGGGCACGTCCTCCGTGATGGTGGAACCCGCAGCGGTATACGCGCCGTCGCCCACCTTTACGGGCGCAACCAAGTTCGTATTGCAGCCGATAAAAGCGTCGTCGCCGATCGTGGTACGGAACTTCGCTTTGCCCGTATAGTTGACCGTGACCGTGCCGCAGCCGAAGTTGACGCGCTTGCCGACGTCCGAATCGCCGACATAGGTCAGGTGCGAGACCTTTGTCCCTGTGTCGATGGTGGAATTCTTGACCTCGACGAAGTTGCCCAAGTGCACGTTCTCGCCGACGACGGAATTCGGGCGGATGTGCACGAACGGCCCGATGTTCACGCCGCCAAGCACGCGGGAACGGTAGCACTGCGTGCTGTTCAAGACGGCGTTTTCGCCGATCTCGCTGTCCTCTATGAGCGTGTTCGGTCCCAAAACAGACCCTGCGCCCACCGTCGTGCGCCCGCGTAAGATCGTACCGGGCAGCAGCGTTGCCCCTGCTTGGACGGTCACGTCGGGGCCGACCAGCACGCCGTCCATAGAGGGGATCTCCACACCCGCGTCCAGAAGGGATTCCAAAATACTGCGCCGCACGTAGGCGGTGATCGTGTTGCGGCTGCGCGCCGTGTCGGCGCAAAGCGCAGCCTCCGGGAACGACGCTTCCAGCGTCTGCACCTTGCCGCCCGCCTTTTGCAAAATTTCCGACAGTCGCACAAGCGGGCAGCCGTCACTTGTAAGCGGGGCGTTTGCCGCGCTTTCCAGCGCCGACCGGCGCACCCACGCGGCAAGCAGCGCGCCGCCCTCGCGCGGGCAGCAGAACGCCGTCATATCGTTTTCGTTCTTTTGATGTGCATCATATGCCGCACAGATAAACAGTTCATGCATAAGCGGCATATCGCCGCGCAGCAACAGGATGTCGTGCGGCTGTGCGAACACGCGCAGTGCAGCCGTACAAATATTATCCGCATCGTTTTCCGGCGCCAGGCAATCCGCTCCCGCGTTCTCCGCTAAGGCGCGCACTTCCGTATTTGCCGTCAACACCGTAAGATCCTCGATCTTACAGTCGCGCACCGCCTCAAGCACCCACAAAAGCGCGGGCTTGAACAAAATCGGCTGTGCTGCGCTCGTTCCCCCGAAAATCATTGCTGCACAAAGATCCATCTGAAATACCTCCTGTCTGTATGCCGCATAGCAGTATCAGTTTTGCCGCTCGACCATTTTGTATTCTTCGTAAAAACGGAAATACGGGCAGTTCTGCGTGCTGTAAGAAAGGAAGCTTTGCATTTCGTCCTCGTCGAGGTCGATCTCGCACACATATTGCTCGGTTTCCTCGTCGTAGTCATAATAGGCGCACATGTCGCAGCGCGACTGCGGCACGACTTCCTGCTTTTTATTCATGCATCCCCGCCTGCTTTCGTTTCGTGGTACGCTTTCTCTGTGTTGACGCTCCACACCGCTGTTTTGTCCGGATCGCCGCTTATTATGCCGTCAACGGCGGCGAACGCGGTCAGCATGGAGTGATCCATGTTGTTGTAGCGGTGCTGCCCGTTGCGCCCGATGCAGTATAGATTGCAAAGCCCGTCTAAAAAGCCGCGCACGCGCGGGAGCTCTGCATACGTATCAAAATATGCCGGATAGGCTTTCGGGACTTTTTCGCAGTGGCTGTCTAAAATCGGCTCATTTTCGTCCAAAAGCCCGATTTTCACAAGGTCGTCCCGCCCGCGTGCGGCAAGCGTTTTGACATCTGAATTCCAAAAATCGTCGCCCTCGCGGCAAAAGTATTCGAGTCCCACAAAGACCGTATCCTGCGGATTTTTGACCATATAGGGCGACCAGTTATTGAAGATCTGTACGCGCCCGAGCTTGACGCCCCGATCCTGCACATAGATCCAGCAGTCGGGGATCAGTGTGCCGAGCGCGCGCATGGTTGTTTCGTTTTTCGGGCGAAGCCGCCGTACAAGCAGCCCGACCGTCACAAAATCACGGTAGGGAAGCCCCGCCGCCGCAGTCTGCACGCTGTCTGGTACAGCGATGCCCTGCAGCGCCGCGACCAGCTCGCAAAGGGGCATGGAGGAGAGCACAAAGTCGGCGGGATACGTTTTTAGCCCGTCGCGCTCTTCGGCACACACCGCCGAAAGCTGCCCGTTTTGTGCTTGCAGCGCCGTCACGCGGCTTTGCAGCACCAAGCGCCCGCCGCGCGCTTGAAATTCCGCCGCCGCGCGCTCCCAAAGCTGGCCTGGGCCGTATTTTGGGTATTTGAATTGTTCAATGAGCGACGTTTCGCGCGTCTTGCGTTCAAGCCCCAAGGCGTTTTTGAGCACCGCCGCAACAGAAAGCCCCTTGACGCGCTGTGCGCCCCAGTCGGCGGAAATGACGGATGGGTGCCGCCCCCAAAGCTTTTCGGTGTAGTCCTCGAAAAACATTTCATATAAAGGCCGCCCGAAACGGTTGATGTAAAAGTTTTCAAGTGAAGTTTCCGGCCGTTTTTTGACGCACGCGGCAAAATACCCCAAACCTGCACGCATGGTGCGCGCAAGCCCGAGATTGCGGAAGGTCTGCGGTTTTACGGAGATCGGATAATCAAAGAATTTACCGAGATAGTATATGCGCGAAACGCGGTCGCGCAGCAGCATGACGCTGTCTGTTTTTTCGGGGTCGGGGCCGCCGGGCAAACATGCTTTTTGGCGGTTCAAAAGGCGGTCATCCAAAGCCGGCGCGCCCTGCGTGGGCAGCAGGCTTTCCCAAAAGGCGTTGACGCGCGCATCCTTCGAAAAAAAGCGGTGACCGCCGATGTCCATACGGTTGCCGTTATGCACGACCGTGCGCGAGATGCCGCCCAAAGCGCTGCTCGCTTCCAGGATCGTGACCGCGTATTGCTGCGGCGCGCGGCGCAGGAGCTCAAGCCCTGCCGTCAGCCCTGCCGGACCCGCGCCGATGATAACGATTTGTTGCATAAGCGTTGCGTTGTCCCTTTCTTCTCAGGCGAGCGGGGATTTGCCGCTCCAAAAAATATAATCCGAAACGAGCACGGCGCGTGTAAACGCCGCTTCCGCTTCACCGATTTTGACGGGCGGCGCGATCAGAAAATATTCCCCGTTGTGTACCGAAGCGAGGTTGAGCCCCTCTAAGATCACAACGTTCTCCCGCAGGAACGCGCAGTGCGCCGCCCCGGTCACGTCGTAATCGGGGTCGATGCTCAACGCATCCGTACCTACGAGCTTACAGCCGTAATAGGTCATCGCCTGCGCGGCAGTCTCGTGGATGAACGCTTTCCCCGAGGATTTCAAAAGCAGCCGCTCGCACCCGCGCGGGAAGGAATTTTCCACGACCTCGCCCGTGATGATGCCGGGCGTGACCTCCAAAACGCGGCAGGGGCCGATGCACACGTCCAAAGGGATCTGTGCGGCGTCCGCCCCGCCGTCGAGAAAATGCAGCGGCGCGTCGATGTGCGTGCCGTTATGCAGCCCGGCGTACAGGGCGTTGAGGTTATAGCGGTCGCCGTTTTCCAAGGATTTGAGCGTGTGCAGCTCGGGCACAGGGTCGCCTGCATAGACCTCCGCCGTGAGCAGGTCATTGGAAATATCGATGATCTTCATAAAGCGCCCCCTTGTCGTGCAGCGGTCAGTTTTGAATGAAATAGGCTTCATACCAGAGTAAGAAGCAGTAGATCGACCAGATTTTTTTCATGTTGTGCGCCGTACCGGCCTTGTGGTCGTCGAGAAGCTTCAGAATAAAGTCTGTATTGAAAAAGCGCTTTGCGGTCTCGCTTTCAAATGTTTCTTTGACGCGCGCGTAAAATTCGTCACGGCGCAGCCAGTCGTTGAGCGGCGTTAAGAAGCCGGTTTTGCGCATTTTTGCCGTTTTTTCGGGCAGCTGCTTTGCCGCCGCGCCGCGCAGGGCGACCTTGGTCGTCTCTTGGTTGACACGGTATTTCGAGGGGATCTGCAGCGCAAGCCGCAGCATTTCGCGGTCAAGGAAGGGTACGCGCAGCTCCAGCGAATTCGCCATGCTCATACGGTCGGCCTTAACGAGAATGTCCTGTACGAGCCAGGTGCGGATGTCCGCATACTGCATTTTGGTGATGTCATCTTCATTTTTCACCTCGTCAAAATAGGGCTTGGTGAATGCAGAAGGGTCCGGCGCGTCTACGGGCTGCGCCAGAACCTTATTGACTTCCGCATGGCGGTAGACATAATTGTTGCGGATGTACCGTTTTTCAATGGGGAACTGCCCGCGCATCAAAAAGCGCTTGCCGTGGAAATTCGGCATTTTAGATGCAAGCCCCGCCAAAGCGCGGCGCAGGGACAGCGGCAAACGCATGTATTTCTCAAAGTCAAGCGGTTCACGGTAATAGTGGTAGCCGCCGAACAGTTCGTCCGCCCCTTCGCCGGAAAGCACGACCTTGACCTGTTCACTTGCCAATTTCGCGAGGAAATACAGCGCAATGGCAGAGGGGTTCGGCAGCGGTTCGTCCATATAATACTGTACGGCGGGCGTGGCGTCGAAATACTCTTGTGCCGTGATTTTCTTCGTAAAATTCAGCACGCCCTCGGTCTTGGCAAATTCCTCGGCAGAGGCAAGCTCCGAATATTTTTCCTCGGCATAGCCTACGGAAAAGGTGCGCACGCGGTTGCGCTTTGCCATTTCGTGCACGACGTAGCTCGAATCCACGCCGCTCGAAAGGAAGCAGCCGACCTCGACATCGGCGATGCCGTGCGCGGCGGTCGAGCCGCGGAACGTCTCGTCGATCAGCGTTTCCCACTCGGCAAGGGACTTTTCATTGTCGATGTCGTATTCGGGCGTGTAATAGCGCGCCGTCTCAAAGCGCCCGTCCTGCCATGTGAAATAGGCGCCCGGCTCCATTTTGTAGACGTGCTTGAACAGCGTTTCCGTATTCGGGATATACTCGAAGCACAGGTATTCGGGCAGGCGTTCCTCGTTGAGCTCCTTTTTGAACAGCGGGTTGTTGAGAAAAGCCTTGATTTCGGAGGCAAACAGAAAGTTTCCCTCGTTTAAATAATAGAAAAACGGCTTGATCCCGAAAATATCGCGCGCGCCGAACAGGCGGTTTTCCGCTTTGTCCCAAATGACAAAGGCGAACATGCCGCGCAGCTTCATAAGCAGGTCTTTGCCCCATTCCTCGTAGCCGTGCAGCAGCACCTCGGAGTCGGTGCGGGTCTTAAAGACATGCCCTTTTTCGAGCAGTTTTTCCCGCAGAGGCTGGAAGTTGTAAATTTCACCGTTGAAAACAAGCACCTTTGTGCCGTCCTCGTTCGTAATGGGCTGGCTGCCGCCGGCAAGGTCGATGATGCTCAGTCTGCGAAAGCCCAGCGACACCTTATCGTCTACATAATAGTCTTCCTGATCGGGCCCGCGGTGCGTAATGCGCGCCGCCATAGCGCGCACCACCGCTTCATTTTTTGTTGTATCGGGCGTATCGTTAAGAAAGCCTACAAATCCGCACATAGTCCGTTTACCTCGTTATGTTGACGGAACCGTCAGCTCGGTTCCTTGATTTTTTTGCCGCAGAACAGGATGCTCGCGCGCGCTAAGCATTCCATGGAATCCACGATGTCGGGCTGCGTGAGCGCAAAATCCTTGCGGATGATCGACAATTCCGTGCAGCCGAGCACCACCGCGTCGCAGCCTGCTTTTTTAAGCGCACCGACGATGCGCAAAAATTCGCAGATATCTGCCTTCTCGCCCGCCTTGACCTGGTCATAGATGATGTGCATCAGCGAAGCCTGATCCTCCTTGGCAGGCAGGCGGTAGTCGAGATTGTGCTTTTGGATAACGCTTTGGTACGCGCCCGAAACAACCGTGCCCTCCGTCGCAAGGATGCCGATGCACCGTAAATTCGGCACGGTTTTTTCGGCATAGGAGACGGTCTCCTCCAAAATATTGAGAATGGGGATGTCCACACTTTCCTGCATGGCGTCGTAAAAGTAGTGCGCCGTGTTGCAGGGGATGACAATACAGCTGCACCCGTCCTGCTGCAAGCGTTTTGCATCTGCAATCATCACGGGCAGGGGGTCGGGCTTGGAGTTGTCCAAAATATACGCCGTGCGGTCGGGGATGGACGCATGGTTCAAAATGACCATGGGAATGTGCTCCTGATCGGTCTTCGCCTCGGTCATCTTGATGACGAGATCGGCAAAATAGATGGTCGCCAAAGGACCTACGCCGCCGAGCACGCCCAAAACTTTTTCCTGCATGGAAAACCCTTCTCCGTCTTAAAAGTACTTCTTGAATTTACGGTATTGATTGAAGAACGCTGCCGTTGCGTAAAAGCGGTGCTTGAGATTTTTGTCCGCTTTGTAAAACAGCGGCGATGAAACCTTTTTCGCCTTATAAAGCGCCTTTGCCTGCGCCTTTAATTCCGGGTCGGAGACATACTTCATGATCACGCCCTTGGGCACGACCGTGTAAAGGCAGATGTTGTCCGCCACGGTGTATTCGGGCAGATTGTCGTAGATGTAGTCGTCTACGATCCACTTAACGGCGTTGAAGCCGCTGCCCGTCACATAGAAGTTGCTGCGTCCCAAGCGCACATTGATCTCAAAGAATTTGTATTTCCCGTCGCGGCGGTCGTATTTGATGTCGAAATTTGCAAAGCCGACATAGCCGATGTGCTCTAAGAACTTGGTCGCCGCCGCTACGATGTCGGGGTTGACCTCGTTGATGATCGCAACGGGGTTGCCGATGGCGGTCGGCGTGTGGTCCTCCAAAAGCGTGCGCCCGAGCGCCGCGAAACGAACCTTCGAATTGCGGTCGCAGTAGCAGGTCAAAACGCGCATATAGGTGTCATCGCCGGGGATCTTGTCCTGAATGAGGAATTTGTAGTCATAGCTCGACTGCTCAAGATTGCCGAGCATCTCGCGCAAAGACGCTTCGTCGTCAAAACTGAACACCTTGCGCTTGCCGGGGAACTTTGCATAGTGGTATTTTGCGCTGTTTGCAGGCTTGGCGATAACGGGGTAGTCAAAGTCGAATTGCAGGTCGTTTTCCTTGCCGCATTCGTAGACATAGGTTTTGGGGTAGTCGAGCCCCAGCTCCTCAAAGATCTCGTAGAACTTGTCCTTCAAAACGATCTCGTTGAGCAGGTCTTCGTTGATGTAGGGAACGATGTAGAAAGGTTCCAAAACCGCCTTGCTCTCGATGAGCGCGCGGACGTACCAGTCCCCGCAGCCGAGCACGATGAGCTTCTTTTTTCCCTCAAATTCCCTGCCGACCTCTAAAAGGTGCTCGATGAGCACCTCCTTGTTTTCAAGACCGGGGAACACACGGTTTTCGATAATGTCGGAATTGGCGATATAGCCGCCCCTTGCCATGCTCAAAACCAGCGATTTCACACCGTATTCCTCATGAAAGCTGCGAGCGAGCGAGTAAGCGGTGATGTCCGCGCCCAAAATGACGGGTAAAAATTCACGTTCGGCAAACTGCATATCCAAAAAGCCCTTCTTTTCCATATTATGACATTCATATTATCTGTTTATTATAAGGTATTACCCACCCGATGTCAAATGTATTCAAGGATTTTCCCGGCAGCTTAAGAAGCAACGGGATGCCCGCAGGAGCATCCCGTAAAATACATTATTTCCCTACAAGCTTTAAAATATCCGCCATGACATGCTTGGCGTCGCGCAGCCCTTCGTAATAGCAGTGCTCAAGCTTTTCGGTGTCGGTGCTGAACTTATCCACGGAAAGCGGATATTCGGGCGCGATGACGACCGCTTTGCCCGCTTCCTCCAGCTCGCGGCACAGCCGCAGCGATTCGTTGTAGCGCAGGTGCCGTGTGTCGAGCGCCGTGATCATGTTCGGGTACTCGCGCAGCACGCGCGTATACACGTGCCGCAGGGATTCGGGCTTTTTAACATAATCGCGCGGTCTCGTGCGCACGATCAGAAGGCGGTCGCAGCCGTCTTTCAGCGCGCGCTCGACGGGGATGGAATCCGCCGCGCCGCCGTCAAAATATTTGCGTCCCTCAAATTCCACGGGCGGCGTGAACATCGGCAGCGCCGCCGAGGCCTTCAGCGGGGTGAAATCCGTGCCGACGAGCTTGTCTTTGCCGAAATACACCGCCTCGCCCGTTTCGGCGTCGGTCACCACGGTGTAGAATTCCGTTTTATCGCGGAAAAACGCATCATAGTCAAAGGGATCGAGTTCCTGCGGGATGGTGTCGTAGATGAAATCCAGCCCGAATACGGACTTTTTGTGGAGAATCGGGTCAATGCCGATATACCGCTTATCTTTGACATACTGCGTGTTGACGCGAAGCCCTCTGCCGCGCTGCCCCGATAGGTACGAGACCGCGTTGCCCGCGCCCGCCGAAACACCGATGCAGTAATCAAAATGCACATCGTTGTCCAAAAGCGCGTCCAACACCCCGACGGTGTAGATGCCGCGCATCCCGCCGCCCTCCAGCACAAGCCCGGTTTTCATATGCCTTCAACTTCCTTTCTCAGAACCCAAACGCCTCAAGCTCCCGCGCCGTGCGCGCAAGCGGCAGCCCAACGATATTCAGATAATCCCCGGCCACGCGGCGTACCAGCAGCGCCCCGCGCCCCTGGATGGCGTATCCGCCCGCTTTGTCCAACGGCTCGCGTGTGCGCACGTACGCTTCGATCTGCGAAGGCGAGAGTGGGTAGAAGGTGACGGCGCTGCGTTCGTAAAACAGCGTCTCGCGCGAACCGTCTGTGATGTAAACGCCTGTGTAAACATGGTGCGTGCGCCCGGAGAGCAGGCGCAGCATCCGTGTGGCATCCGCGTCGTTTTCGGGCTTGCCTAAGATCTGCCCGGCGCAGACGACCACCGTGTCGGCGGCCAGCACCACCTCGCCGGGGCCGCAGTCCACCGCCTGTCCCTTGCGGCGTGCCAAACGGCGCACCGCCGCGGCGGGGGAAAGCGCTGCGGGTATGTTCTCATCTGCTTGTGAAACGCGCGTCACGAACGAATACCCGCCCTGCCGCAGAATGTCCGCGCGGCGCGGCGAAGCGGAAGCGAGCACTAAAATCATACCAAGCCCTCCCGTACCAGCTGATAGGTTTTTAAGATGCCGACCTGCGTTTTCGCGTCGGCGATTTTATTTTCCATGACCATTTGAAAAGCTTTTTCAAGCGGGATGCGGCGCAGCTCTAAAAATTCGTCGTCATCGGGGTGCTGCGCCGAAAAGGTGAGGTCCGTTGCCAGATACAGGTGGATGATCTCGCCGCAGTAGCCGGGCGTGGGATACAGCTTCCCGAGGGATCGATAGTCCTTTGCGGCGGCGCCCGTTTCCTCCTGCAGTTCCCGCTTGCCCGCTTCCAACGGGTCTTCGCCGTATTCAAGCTTGCCGGCGGGCAGTTCAAGAACGACCTCGCCGTAAGGGTAACGGAACTGTTCAACAAACAAAAGCTCCTCTTGCTCGGTCAGCGCGGCAATGCATACGCCGCCCGGATGTTCGACGACCTCACGCTTTGCAGTCCTGCCGTCGGGAAGCATAGCGTCGTCTACGCGCATATTGATAATGCGTCCTTTGTAAATGTAGGATTTGCCGAGCGTTTTTTCCGTCAGATCCATACTAATTGCGGCCTCCTTTGCATATATGTGAAATGTGGGACTTGCCCCACAAGTTATCGCCAGAAAGTTGGAGTTTTGTATGTCGGTCGAGTACGAACCTTTTACTTACCCATATGCCAAGCGGCTTTGCGCACAGCTGCTGAATAAGTATCCGTTTGCCGCCGTTTCGGTGCTCGGCAGGACGGTCTCGAAGCGCGCGATCTTTGCGCTGTCTGCGGGCGATGCGTCCGGAGAATCGGTTTTGTTCGTGTCGGGGCTTTCCGGTGCGGACGGTGTGCAGAGCCTGCTTTTATACCGCTTCTTTGAGCGGATCTGCCATGCGACGGCGCACGACGGCACACTTTGCGGTGTAAAGCTGCGAAAGTCCCTGCGCGGCAGGCGCGTGGTGATCGTGCCGTGCTTGAACCCGGATGCGCCGGAGATCCGCCGGGCGGGTCCCTTAGGCGCGGGAACATACGCAGGCATGGTGAGCCGCGCGGGCACGGAGGATTATTCGCACTGGTGCGCCAATGCGCGCGGGGTACATATCGAGCACAATTTTGCCTTCTGCCATACGCCGTACCCGTTTCAGACAGCCGGCGCCAAAACAGACGGGGACACGGTATATGCGGGTCCCGCCCCCGAAAGCGAAGCGGAAACGCAGGCGCTCGTGCGCCTTTGCCGCAGCACGCCGTTTCGGCACGGCATTTTGCTGCACGGCACGGGCGGGCGCGTTTTCGGGAGCACGCCCGTCTCGCCTGCGACCAACGACGATGTGCCGCTGATGGCGCGCATCCTCGCTGCGGCAGGGGAGTATACGCTGTCTGCAAAAACGCCGCCGCTTTCCTGCGGGAGCTTCCCCGAATGGTTTTCCGCCGACTGCGGCGCACCCGCATTTGAGCTGTCCGCCGTGCGCGCCGCCGAGCCGGAGACGCAGGCGGAGTTTGACGCGCTTTGGCAGGAGACGCAGGAGGTCTTGCTGCTGTCGGCTATGCTGTAAAACGCTATGCGGCCTCTACGGTGTAGATCAATGTGGTTCGGTATGCCCCAACGGGTACGGCGTCCCACGCCGCCTGTGCGATCGAAAAGGTGACGGCGGCGGAATCCTGCGCGCCGTTTGTCACGGCGGGGAAGGTTTGGCTGGCGTTTGTGAGCGCGGAATATGCGATCCCCGCGTAGCCCGCCGCCTGGGCTTCTGCATTTGTGAACAGCCGTTCGCCCTCGGGCGTGACCGACACGTTCAGCTGCTGCCCGATGCCGAGTTTGGTTTCCACTGTGTACCCTGCATCAATGGGAGCGGTCGTGCCCCACGCCACCGAGAAATCGGCGGGGATGGTCACGGTATAGGAAATGTCCGTTTCCGAAAAAGTCGTGACCACCTGCGCATCTACTGCGGCGGGGCTGCCGTCCTCGAACGTTATGGTATAAACCTGTTCGTCGATGAGCATATGCAGGGTGCTGTCTTTTTGAATGTTGTAATCCTGTAAGGTATGGCCGTCCTCTAAGGTTTTCCCTGCGAAGATCAGGGTCTGTTGTTCGGCGGGAGTCCCGACTTCTTCCTCGATCTTTGCTTTGACGTCATCAATTGTGTCTGTCCGATCGACCTCCAGAATGATGTGCTTGCCGGTGGGCGTTTTTACAAAGATCTGCATGGCAAAAGCGGGCACGCACAGCGCGTAGAGCAGCACGGCGGTCAATAGAAAACTGAGCAGTTTTTTTCATGGTGTCCCCCTTATTTATCTGCGTATTGTTTGACGAGCAATTTGAAATGCCGTCCCTTTTCCTCAAAGTTTTTATAGACGTTATAGCTTGATGCGGCGGGGGAGAGCAGACAGCTTTTCCCCGCTGCTGTATATCGGTACGCAAGACGCACCGCCTCGTCGAGATCGGCGGCGGTGACAGCGTTCTTTTCGGGATTCAGCGCCTGCACGGCGCGCACGACGGCAAAGCCCGTTTCGGGCGTGCCGATGATGTTGCGGATCCCGCTTTCGGCAAGCGCGCGGTCGAAGCCTGCGTAAGAGATGCCGCGGTCCATGCCGCCGACAATGAGCGTGTCCACGTTGCCGATCGCCTCGACCGCACACAGCACGGCGTGCGGGATGGTGGCGATGCAATCGTTGTAAAAGGTGATTCCCCGGAACGTGCCGACCTTTTCCATGCGGTGCTCGATGCCCGCAAAGCTTTGCACGGCGCGTTCAACCTGTTCGTCCGTCACGCCGAACCGCTTGGCAGCGGCGCGGGCAAACAGCACATCCTGGCGGTTGTGCCGCCCTGCAAGGTGTTCGTTTGCGATGGCAAAAGGCAAGGCGTCGTCCGCGCGGATCCCCAGCTTTTCGGCAGGCGTGCCGGCAACGCCTTCGAATGCGTCCAAGCCCTGATCCGCGTTGTAAATGAGCAGATCGCCCGCTTTCTGGTAGAGCGCAATGTGCGACTTTGCCCGCGCATAGCCCGCAAATCCGCCGCGGTAGTGCTCCAAATGCTCCTCATAGAGATTTGTAATGACGGCGACCTCGGGGGACGTGTGTGTAAACTCCAACTGGTGCGACGACATTTCGATGACGGCAATGCTGTTTTCCGTAACTTCCTCAAGCGCCTCGAACACGGGCACGCCGATGTTGCCGATCAGGCGGCTGTCCTTTCCCGCCGCTTGCAAACACAGGTGTATGAGCGTCGAGGTCGTGGTCTTGCCCTTCGAGCCGGTGATGCCGATTTTGCGGCAGGGCGCGAAGCGCAGGAACAGGTCAACCTGGCAGGTGATTTCGGCATGCCCCGTATCCCGCACGTCCTTAAACGAAATGCCGGGGCTTTTGAGCACCACGTCGTAGTCGGCAAGGTGCGAAAGGTAATCCGCGCCGCTGAAAACCGTGACGTGCGCGTCGTCTACGAAAACCGGATTTTTGTCCGCGACGGCGATCGCCTTTTCGGGAAAAAAGCGGCGGATATAGCGGTAGGACGACTGCCCCTCGCGCCCGAAGCCGACGAGCAGCACGGTCTTGTTTTGCAGGTATTCAGCAATCGGCGGCAACAAAGCGATACATCTCCTTTACGGCGGGCAGAAAAGCGGCGGGAATATTGTGCTGCGGGTTCCAATATTGCAGCGGGTTTTCGTCAGGCCTTTGTGCGCGCGCGCAGAAATGCGCCAAAAGCGCGGGCAGCTTTCGCCCCTCGTTTTGCAGCTTTTCGGCGGTCATCCAAAGCGCGGCGACGATCTCCGACGCCGTACCCACGCACTCAAACGGCTTGACGGGCGCAAACCCGCAGAGGCCCTCAAAATCCGCAAGCAGGTCGCGGTCATCCAAAAGATCCGCCCCGAAAATTTCACACAGGCGGTCGTAATCCATAAACGGGGAAAGGATGGAAAACACGAACAGGCATTTCGCGCACTTGCCGCACCAGACATTCTGCTTGCTCCCGCGGTTGCAGCTGCGGAACGTGTCGTGGTACTGCGGCAAAGCGGCGAATTGTTTTGCGATCTGCAATTCCGTGAAGGGGCGCAGCAGGCTGAAATAGCGAATTTCATCCGTGAGGCGACGCGCGCAGTACGCGGCAAAATCGCATTCAAAATCGTAGGATTTGGAATACTGGTGGTTGACTTCAGTCCCCGCGATGTTCGATTCGTTCGCGCTTGCTTCGTTGGAGAGCACGATGTCCGTCGCCCCGATGAGATAGGCGCAGTAGTAGGAAAGAAAGGCGACGATCGCCGAAAACGGCGTGTGCCCGTTTAAAAAGCCCTTGGCGTTTAAATCCAAAAGTGTGCGGTCAATGGTGCGGTAGGCGCGCACGATCTCTTGTTCCGTGTACCCCGCCGCCAGCACCGTATCGGTGCGCGCTTTCTGGTCGTTGACCGTGAAAAAGCGGTTCTTTTCGGGATCGCCGTGTAAGAGCGAAGCGGTCACGCAGCTATCCTTGCCGCCGCCCACGGGGACAAGGCGCAGCCCCGCCGAACGAAAGGCGGGGATGTTTTCCGCTTTGGGCGTGTGCTTGCAGACCGAGACGAGCTCCATAAAATCGTCCTCGGTCGCCCTGATGCCGTTTCGATAGAAAAACTCCGAAAGCCCGCGGAAATACAGGCGCTTCCAAAAATGAATGTCCTCATCGGAAAGTGCACCGCAGTGCACCTCGACGCGCTTCGGGCAGGCAGCTTTCCAATAGCTGACGAGCTCCACCATCCCCAGCGCGAACACCACGCGGCGCGCAAGCGGGGAATCCGGGTCGTTTAAAAGGTTCAGATTTTCCGTTTCGATCTCGGTCGTCGGCGCAAAGCGGCAAAGCCCCTTTACGGAAAAATGAAAGGTCAGCCGCACGCGCGTACCCGCGCGTGTGATCGTGTAATCGTCATAAGAAAATACGGGATATTGCTTTCGTAAGTCTTCAAACTGTTGTTGGGGCATACGATCCCTCCCATTCTTTTCTATTATACGAAGAAACCGACGCGAATGCAAGGCGCGCGGCGCAAATTGCGTAAAAAACTGTATGTGATTTTATGCAGTGTGCACGTTTGAGCGATACGAAAAGTTTTACTCGATTTTTTACAAAAAATCGCGGATTCCAAAGGCAGAGCCGCTGCGGCGTCCAGCAGGACGCGAAATCCTTTCCGCTCAAAAAGCGCAGAAGGGGAGATGGAACGGTCCGGTGGACTGTTCCATCCGGGGAACCCTCGCCGGAGGTTCCCCGTGTGACGCGATATGGCGCTCAAAAGCATCGGATAAATTATGGAATACCGGAGTGACAAGAGGCGCAAAATCCCCAAAAAATCCGTGCCGAAATCCGCAAAAAAAGCATATTGCTATTTTTGGGCAGATGTGCTACAATTTTCTCATACTTGTCGAAATTGTTATCATTTTTATATAATAAATAGCGGCAGGGATTTTGAAACAGGAGGCGTTTTTATGAAAGCCTATTCTTCCGAACATATCCGCAACATTGCCGTCGTCGGGCACGGCGGCAAGGGCAAGACCACGCTTTGCGAAGCGATGCTGTATGTCGCGGGGGCGACCGACCGGCTCGGGCGTGTGGCAGACGGCAACACCGTGCTCGACTTTGACGCAGAGGAAAAGCGCCGCAAGTCCTCCGTATCCTCCGCCATGGCGGCGATCGAATGGGACAACACCAAGCTCAATATCATTGACGCACCCGGCCTTTTCGACTTTGAGGGCGGCGTCGCGGAAGCCGTGCGCGCAGCGGAAGCCGTGCTCATCGTCACGTCCGCCGGCTCCGGCGTGGATGTCGGTACGATGAAGGCGTTCAAGGCGGCGGAGAAAAAAGGCGCAGCGAAATTTTTTGCCATCACCAAAACGGACTCCGACCACCGCAGCTTTTATAAGACCTTTGACGCGCTCAAGGAGGTCTACGGCAACAAGCTGTGCCCGACCATCATCCCCTATATGGAGGGCAATCTCGTCAAATGCTATGTCAACCTCATGACGGGCATGGCGTATGCGTATGAAGACGGCAAGGCAACACGCGTGGAACTGCCCGACGATCCCGTGATCGCAGATATGACTTCCGCCTTTATGGAGGCGGTCGCCACGACGGACGACGCGCTCATGGAAAAATTCTTTGAGGGTGAGGCGTTCACCCCCGAAGAGATCCTCAAGGGCCTTTGCATCGGTATTTTTGACGGCTCGATCTATCCTGTTTACGCGGTGTCGGGCCTGACGACCGCGGCGGTGGACCAGCTCTTGTACGGGCTTGCGTGGTCCGCGCCCGGCGCTTACGGCTATGCGGGCGAGTACGCTGCGGATGAAAACGGCGAAGAAGAGATCCTGCCCTGCAACGTCGCAGGGCCTTTGGCGGCAGTGTGCTTTAAGACCGTTGCCGATCCGTTCGTCGGGAAAATGTCCTTTTTCAAGGTCGTGTCCGGCAAGCTGACTGCGGACAGCGCGGCATATAACCCGCGCACGGGCGAAGCGGAAAAGATCGGCAAGATCATCACCGTCAAGGGCGCCAAGCAGGAGGATGCCAAAGAGATTATCGCAGGCGACATCGGCGTGCTCACAAAGCTTGCCAAGGTCAAGACCGGCGACACGCTGTGCGACCCGAAGAACATCCGCGTCTTAAAAGGCGTCGATTTCCCCGAACCCTGCCTTTCCATGGCGGTCAAGGTCACGAAAAAGGGCGAGGAGGAAAAGGTCGCCGCAGGGCTTCTGCGCCTGATGGAAGAAGACCCGACCATTCGCTATACCAACAATACCGAGACCCGCGAGCAGGTGCTTTCGGGTATGGGCGAACAGCATTTGGATGTCATCGTCTCCAAGCTCAAAAACAAATTCGGCGTAGATGTGACGCTCGAAGTACCGAAGGTCGCCTACCGCGAGACCATCCGCAAGGCGGTCGAGGCACAGGGGCGGCATAAGAAACAGTCCGGCGGCCACGGGCAGTACGGCGACGTGTGGATCAAATTTGAACCGTGCGACAGCGACGAGCTGGTGTTTGAGACTGCGGTCGTCGGCGGCAGCGTACCGAAGAACTTCTTCCCCGCCGTTGAAAAGGGCTTGCGCGAATGTGTGGAAAAGGGCTTCGCCGCAGGCTACCCGATGGTCGGGCTCAAGGCGACGCTGTACGACGGTTCCTATCACCCTGTGGACTCCTCGGAAATGGCGTTCAAAACGGCGGCATCCCTCGCGTTCAAAAACGCCATGCCAAAAGCCGACGTGGCGATCCTCGAACCCATCGGCACGCTGACGGCGATCATGCCGGACGACAACCTCGGCGACATCATGGGCGACATCACCAAGCGCCGCGGCAGGGTGCTCGGCATGGGTCCTGCGGAAGAACCCAAGATGCAGGAGCTTTCCGCCGAGGTGCCCATGGCGGAAATGGGCGATTTCTCAACGGTGCTTCGCTCCGTGACGGCGGGCAGAGGCAGCTATACGCTTAGCTTTACGCGGTATGAGCAGGCGCCGAAGGACGTGGCGGATAAGGTCATTGCCGAGCGTGCCGCCGAACGCGCGGAATAAAACGAAACTTAGCATTTTTAACAAGATATGGGAGTCGGGTTTGTGCCGACTCCCATATTTTCGGCGCTGCGCGGATTTTATTTTGCCTTTTTCGGCCGGATGTGCTACAATATAAAAACAGACGAAAACTCACATTGCGCAGAAAAAGGACAGGAACAGAGAAATGAGCAAAAAATTCGGATTGAAATTGACGGCGGGGCTTTTGAGCGCCGCCTTGGCATTGACGGCGTTTTCCGCCTGCGGCGGGGAGAAAGAGCCTGCCGCCGAGACGACCACCGCACCCGTGACCGAGGCGGCCGCCGGTCCTGCGAACCCGCTGACGGGGGAGGAAATACGCGCTGAAGCGGTCGGCAAACGCCCCGTGGCGATCATGGTGGAAAACTCTCCGCAGGCACGCCCGCAGTGGGGTCTGAGCACGCCCGATATCGTGATCGAGGGGCTTGCCGAGGGCGGCATCACACGCATGATGTGGCTGTATGCCGATACGGCGGATATTCCAAGCCAGGTCGGCCCCACGCGCAGCGCGCGGCACGATTATGTGGAGCTTGCCGAGGGCTTTGACGCGATCTATGTTCACTTCGGCGGCAGCACCTATGCCTATGACACCATAAAAAGCGACGATGTGGACGACATCGACGGCATGTACGACGGTGCCTATTTCGCACGAGATAAGTCCCGCAACGTCGCCAGCGAGCACACCGCATATACCACCGGCATGAACATTATCGAGGCGATCACCGAAATGGAGATCCGTGAGGAGCTTGCGGACGGCTATGCGGCGCCGTTTACCTTCGCTTCGGAAAAGCGCACACTGCCCGGGGGCGCGTGCACAAGCATTTTCGCAGAGTTTTCAGACGATTACACACATACGTTCCGTTACAACGCCGAGGACGGGCTCTATTACAATTATATGAATTCCTCCGAGATGAAGGATGCGAACGGCACGACCATGGCGGTCGCGAATGTGCTGGTGCTGTATACGGACGTATCGCGCGTCAGCGGCTCGTCAAGCGGTCATGTGGATTGGGACCTGCAAAGCGGTACGGGCGTGTATGTGTCCAACGGGACGTATCAGAACATCCGCTGGTCGAAAGGCACGTCGTCGAACGCCGACGCACCGCTTGTGCTCACCGATGAAAGCGGCGCGGCGCTCGAACTCAACACCGGCAAATCCTGGATCGGCTTTGTGCCGACGGCGAACAGCGGCTTGACCGTGATCACCTGATTGAAAAAAGAATAACCAAACAGCCCCGCAGCACAGAATGTGCTGCGGGGCTTGTTTCATATGCTTTTGCAGGATTGTGCCGGTGCCTTAGACAATACCCTGCGCCATCATCGCGTCGGCGACCTTTAAGAAGCCCGCGATATTCGCGCCGACCACAAAGTTGTCCTCTGCGTGATATTCCTTCGCAGCGGCAGCCATGTGGAAGTAGATGTTTTCCATGATGTCCTTGAGCTTTTCGTCCACCTGCTCGAACGTCCAGATGATGCGCGCGCTGTTCTGGCTCATCTCCAGCGCCGAGGTCGCCACGCCGCCTGCGTTGGCAGCCTTGCCGGGTGCAAACAGAATGTTGTTTGCAAGGAAGCATTCCGTTGCCTCAATGGTGCTGGGCATGTTTGCGCCCTCCGCAACAGCAATGCAGCCGTTCTGCACAAGCGTGCGCGCGTCGTCTAACCCTAACTCGTTCTGCGTGGCACACGGCAGCGCCACATCGCAGGGGACCTCCCAAACGCGCTTGCCTGCGACGAATTTTGCGGTGGGCTTGTACTCCGCATACTTCGAAATGCGTGCGCGCTCTTCTTCCTTGACCTTCTTGAGGATCGCAAGGTCAATGCCCTCTGCGTCGTACACATAGCCCGAGGAGTCGCTCGCGGTCACGACCTTTGCGCCGAGCGCCTGCGCCTTTTCAATGGCGTAGATCGCCACGTTGCCCGAACCGGAGACGACAACGGTCTTGTCCTCCAGCGAATTGTTGTGGCGGCGCAGCATCTCCTGCGTCAAGTATACAAGGCCGTAGCCCGTCGCCTCGGTGCGTGCAAGCGAGCCGCCGTAGGAAAGGCCCTTGCCCGTCAGCACGCCTTCATGGCGGCCGGTGATCTTTTTGTACTGCCCGAACAGGTAGCCGATCTCTCTGCCGCCGACGCCGATGTCGCCCGCAGGCACGTCGGAGTTCGGCCCGATGACCTTGTAAAGCTCGGTCATAAAGCCCTGGCAGAAGCGCATGATCTCGTTGTCGCTCTTGCCTTTGGGGTCGAAGTCGGCACCGCCCTTGCCGCCGCCGATAGGCAGCCCCGTTAAGGAGTTCTTGAAGATCTGCTCAAACCCGAGGAATTTGATGATGCTCATCGTAACGGACGGGTGGAAACGAAGCCCGCCCTTGTAAGGACCGATGGCGCTGTTGAACTGCACGCGGTAACCGCGGTTGACATGGACAACGCCGTTATCGTCCACCCACGGCACACGGAAAACCGTCGCCTTTTCGGGCGCGACCAGACGCTCCAAAAGCGCCGCCTTTTCATACTGCGGGTTGGCTTCCACCGCAGGCGCGATGGAGTGCAGGACCTCCGTCACCGCCTGGCAAAATTCGGGCTGGTAGTTGTAGCGCGTAGTGGTGCGCTCCAGCACGTCGTTGACATAGCTCATAGCTTTACTCCTTTTGCGGCAAAGACCGCCGCGAAAATTCACTCTGCTATTTTACTGCAATAAAGCGCAGATTACAAGTAAACGGAAAAATAAATTCGGTAATTTGAGTAAAAATTTTTTGTGAAAAATGCTAAATAGGCAGCTGTGGCACACGGTTCCAAAGTGTGTTGCTGCCATGTGTTTCAACGCATATAAAAATAGGAAAAGCCCCGGCTGAAACCGGGGCTTTCCCTATTGAGGGGTTGCTTGAGGAGGGGGTATAAATACTCAGTCGAAAGGGTTGCGGCACCCTCTCTGTCGAGTACAGCTATAGCATACAGAAAAATTGTGAATAAACTGTGAACAAACCGAAAAAAAGAGAAGTTTTTATGGGATTTTGTCAACTTTTTATTTGAAAGAAAATTTTTTTGCAAAAACGCCAAACAAATGTTTGCATTTTCAGAACATTTGTGCTACAATAGTGCTGAACAAAGACTATCCCATCGAAAAAACGTACGGAAGCGTTTGAAAGGGGTTCCTATGAATACGATCAACAAAACACAAAAGAAGATCTATGAATACCTCATGGAGCGCTGCCGCAGCGGCATTCCACCCTCGGTGCGCGAGATCGGTGCGGCGGTGGGGCTCAAATCCACCTCGTCCGTGCAGGCGAATCTCGATGCGCTTGAGGAAGCGGGCTTCATTGAGCGTGATCCGATGCTCAAGCGCTCCATCCGCGTTTTGGGCGAGGCGGAAAATGTCACGAACGTGCCTCTTTTGGGTACGGTCACGGCGGGTGCACCGATTCTGGCCGTGGAACAGATCGAAAGCTATCTGCCGTACAGCGGGCGCGGCGCAAAGGACAAAACCCTGTTTGCCCTGCGCGTGCGCGGGGACAGTATGGTGAATGCCGGCATTTTGAGCGGCGATATCGTGATTGTTGAAAAAACGCCCGCCGCACAGAACGGCGAGATCGTTGTCGCCATGATCGAGGATGAGGCGACGGTGAAGCGCTTCTATAAGGAAAAAGGTCATTTTCGTTTGCAGCCGGAAAACGACGCCTATGAGCCGATCATCGTCAACGAAGTCATCATCCTCGGCAAGGTGATCGCCCTTTTGCGGAATTATTAAGGGACGGTTTGTCCGTAAAATCCAATCGGCACGGGAACGCAAAAGCGTCCCGTGCCGGTTTTTTTGTTTTGCCGGGTTTGCCGTACCCTGTCTGTCAAAGCGTCTGCTGCGTTTTGGTGACCTCCCATGCGTGCCGGAGCGTCAGCACATTGCTGTGCAGGGGGATCGGGATCTCGTTGTACACGTTTGAAACGCCGAACCGTGTTTTCGGCGCGGAGCGCAGGGTGAGCACGGGATTTTTCCGCAAGTATTCCGCATAATCGCGCAAATACATCACAAACCGCCCGTCGATGTTGAAATAATCGTTGATGAGCGTCGTGCCGCTGAATACCTGTAAATTTAACCCTTCAAAATCGAATTCCAGACGCACGTCAAAGCGGTTTTCCAATATATTTTCGGGCAGACGCAATTCATAATACGCCCGCCGCCATGCGCGCAAGCACCCAGTCGCGCATGCCGCTGTCAAAGGGCGCGTCGGGGGAGGGGGTCTCCGGCGCGACGAAGTTGTGAAGCTCCAGCGTTTCGGCCTCGGTCTTTTTGAGCTTATCCTTCGTTTCGCGGTCTATGTCGCAGAACAGCACGGGCAGCTGCGGATCCGAAAGCGCCGTTTTTACCTCTTCTTTTAAGTTTACGTCCAGATATTGATCCCAGTCGAACGCCAGCGCCGTATGTAAGCCCTGCTCGGCGTACTCTAAAATAAAGGTCTTGTATGACGTATATCCGCTTTCGCATATCGACCGACCCATCGGCGAAGCGCGCCGCCTGCCCGCGCATGCGGTCCCCGAACGGTATGAAAAAGCGCCGGCATGGGATTGGGCGCAGGACACGGCAAACTTTTTTCTGTACAAAGCCGGCGAGCCGCACACCCGCGCGGCAACGCGGGATTTCCGCTGCCGGCGCGACCGGATCGAGTGGTTCGCAGCGCAAATGGAAAACGGATACGCCCTGCAAGCGTCTGCGAAGCAAAGCCGGTTCGGCGCAGGGGTCACCTGCGAAAAAGCGGGCGACCGCCTGTGCCTGGTGCACGGCTGGGGCTACCCGGATCTCCAATGGGGCAATTACACAGGCGACGCCCACCCCTTCCTGCGGCAGCCGCGCTTTGCGTTTTGCCTGCGGCTTTATGCGGACAGCGTGCATAAATAATCAAAAAAAGAAAAACGGAAAAACCAAAAAAGCGCCGATGCATGCGGCGCTTTTTTTGACTTTGCGGCAAAGTGCAGGCGTGTTGGGAAAATGGAAGATATTTTTGGCTTTGCACATTCCAGACGCGGCAAACGGCAAAACAGACCGCAAATGCATACAAATAGCAGAATTTCTAAATATATGGGCATGAAATCGAAAGACTTTTCCTATAGAGCATGATACGATATGTGGTACAAAAGTTATTTCTTTCACAATTTATGGGCGAAATAAATATTTTATTATAAATCGTTTTCTTAAAATTTAAACAATCGATAAAAAATACTGATTTCTGCATAAAAATAAAAGGTCTTTTTTAAGACTTCCACAAGCTTTGAAGACGGATTTATGCGCTTTATTTTTTACATAAAAAGTCGAAATCCGAAAAAATTCAAACCCATCGTTTTTCACAGGCGGGATCTGTTTCGTCTGTAAAAATAAAAAAAGGAGAAAAGAAAATGAAAAAAGGAACCAAGCTTTTAAGCGTGCTCCTGGCGTTTGTCATGGTCATTTCGATGTTTGCCGCGACATTCGCCGCTTCCGCTGCGGATTACTATAAGCCGCATTACACGGAAGAAGTCACGGAGGAAGATGTTTCCTTGATGCTCGGCGACGTGAACACCCTGCTTTCACGGGAGCTGCTCACCGGCGACATCATCGAGGAGATCTACAAATTCCTCCCCTCGCTGTCCGCTGTCGTGAACAACGGCAGCCCGTCGGATTCCACCCGGAATGCGGCTTACTACAAGGCGGCGCAGCCTGAGCGTTTTGCGGCGCTGCCGGACGGTGAGATCGTGGATGATGTGACGGACGAAAACGGCAACGTTACAACGCCCGGCACATTCACGACCTTCTTTGAAACGCATCCGATCGTGTGCAGCGATCTGGCAGCGTTCCAGACAGAAATCAACAACATCATCGACCTCGTCGTGATCGACAATGTGATGAGCACGATCGTGTTTGCTTTCGTGTTCTTCGGTCAGCAAAACATCCCGCAGGGGCAGGCGCTCGGGGACGGTGTTGACCAGATCTGTGAAGCGCTCGGCGTGGAGCAGGAAGCGAAGCTGCAGGATCTTCTCGGTATCGGTGCGCAGCTCGGTTCTTTCGACACGGCAGGCACGCGCGTGTATCTGAAGAACGTCGTCAGCGGTTTGCTTCCCGATCTATCCAATAACCTGATGGCGATCATCCGCAGCATCGCCGATGAAGAAAAAGGTGCGAAGCTGTATGCGGGCATCACTGCGGTTCTGGAGAACCTGTCCTCTGTTTTGACTGCACTTAGCTCGTCGCTGGCAAGCCTCGGTGTAGATTTGGAAAGCGTCCTTACGACCATCGATGAACTGAAAAACGGTTTTGCTGCTCTCCCGACCTTGGGCGAAGGCGACACCAAGCGTTTGGACCTCGAAGGCGTTATCGGCCAGCTTGTCCCCTTACTGACGAACTCGCTTGTGGGCATTGAGCTGAAGATCGTGTTTGTGGACCGTGAAGAGCATGATCCCGAACCGCCCACGCTGACGGATCTCCCGGGCAGCGATCTCGGCGGCCTTGAAAACGGCATCCAGTTCCGCCATATGCAGCTTGACCGGATCGCAAACTGCGAATCCACGGCGGATGTCATGAAGACCATTTACGATTATCTGTATGACAACCTCATTGCGGATCCTACCAACAACGCGCTGCTGACCAGCGTTGTCGGCCTTGCGGGCCTTGTAGGCATCCCGCAGGCGATCGCGGACTTCCTTGACGCTGCGCTGGACATGGACAATTCGGAGCTTGCAAACGAGCTCATCCTGATGCTCGCGAACGAAGCGGGGCGCCACGTCCTGACCGCGTATGCGGCAACGGCGCCCACCTGCACCGAATCCGGCAACACGGCTTACTATATCTGCGAAGCGTGCGGCAAGTGGTTTGCTGATGCGGATGCCACGCAGGAGATCACAGATCAGAACAGCGTCATCGTTCCGGCGACCGGTCATACGCCCGCTGAGCATTATTATGCGGATCCGGACGGTCACGCCCTGATTTGCGAAACGTGCGGCGTGACTTTGGAATCCGGCGCGCATGTGGATGAAGACGGTGACGGCCTTTGCGACGTGTGCGCGTTCGAGATCCCTGCCGAGCCCGAAGAACCGACCGAGCCCGAGCAGCCGACGGATCCCGAACAGCCCACCCAGCCCGAAGAACCGACCGAGCCCACCACGGGTGCGGACGACGAGACCCCGGTGAAGGATGCCGACATCCCGAAGACGGGTTCTGCGGCAAGCATCGGCTTCGGCGCGCTGTCTCTGGCAGCTGCCGGCGCGCTGGTCCTGCTGCGTGCCCGCTCGAAGAAGAACGACATCATCTGATCTTCCTTTCGATAGATAAGTAAGACGGCCCCGCGGCATTTGCGCCGCGGGGCCGTCGCTATTTTGACAGATACAGATGTTCGTGAAGTCAAACATGGGAGCGCCCTTGCTTTGTCTGATCTGTATTTTGCCTGTTTGTCAGAATTTCAGTCTGCGGAATTTTCCCGGGGAAATCCCGACGTTGGTGGTAAAGAAGTAAATAAAATTCGATTCGCTGTTAAATCCCGTTTCATAGGCGATCTCTGAGACCGTCATGGAAGTACGCTGCAACAGCTCTTTGGCGCGGTTGAGGCGTACGATGAGCACATAGTCATAAGGCGAAAAGCCCGTCTGCTGCTTGAACACGCGTGAAAAATGCGAGGGACTCATGTGCATACAGTCGGCAAGCTCCTGCACGGTAAGGTTCTGCTGCAAATGCGCCGAGATGTATTCACGCACCTCCTGCACGCTGTCCTCATAGCTTTCCTTGTTTTTGCCGCGCACGATCGAGGGGGAGGAAAGCTCCGCAAGCAGCTTGTAGACGTCCAAGGACAATTGCATTTCCGAAACGGGATTTTCTCCGCTGATACCCGAAAACAGACGGAACAGCAGGCGCCGAACGTGCTCGCGGTCGCTGCATTTGAGCAAGCAGCCCGAAACTTTTGTGATCTCCGTATACAGCTGCTCGGAATTGGAACCCGCAAAATGCACCCAAATGGATTCCAAATGATCCTTGGTGTAGTATTCGTGCGGGACGCGGCAGTCTAAAAACACCGTGTCGCCCTCGCGCGCGGTGATGTGCTTGCCGTCCTTTACAAAAGTGAACGTGCCGTCGATCACATACAGCACCAAAAAGCTGTCGTAATTTTCACGCACCAGATGATAGTTTTTGCTGTAGAAAAGATGTCCCGCGCTGATCGGGTAAAAATACAGCCGTTTCGCCGTCGGGGACGGTGTGGAAAAATACAGATCCGACTTTCTCAGGACGCCGCTTTCCGAGGATTTCATACCGACACCTCGCTGTGTAACAGAATCACCTCGCGAAACACTGCGGAAGTAAACTTCCAAGCGCTTCGGAGAACGTTGTATGATTCCCGCTTCGCACTTGCGCGCTCGCGGAAATAATATAACAACCTCACGAATCTCTAAAAAGCCAAGCTTTTAAGAGCTTGGGAGAACGTTGTATGATTCCCGCTTCGCACTCGCGCTCGCGGAAATAGTATAACAACCTCACGAATCTCTAAAAAGACAAGCTTTTAAGAGCTTCGGAGAACGTTGTATGATTCCCGCTTCGCACTCGCGCTCGCGGAAATAGTATAACAACCTCACGAATCTCTAAAAAGACAAGCTTTTAAGAGCTTCGGAGAACGTTGTATGATTCCCGCTTCGCACTTGCGCGCTCGCGGAAATAATAGGATTTCTAAAAAGTTCGGTTGCTTTTCGATTGACGATGTGCCGTATACATTATATAATCAAGCTGTACAAAAAGTCAAATTTCTTTATGCAAATTGAGGCGTTTTTATGCAAATGAGCTTTGGAAAAGCGCGTGTTTGGGAAGAAACGGTCACGATCCCCACCTATGGTGTCGGCACGCCGAACAAAAACCCGATGTTTTTGGAAAAACGGGTGTATCAGGGCAGCTCCGGGCGGGTGTATCCGCACCCCGTGACAGATAAGATCTTCGATGAGAAAGCGGACAAGGCATACCGTGCGATTTTTTTGGAAAATGATTTTATCCGCGTCATGCTCCTGCCCGAAATCGGCGGCAGGATCCAGCGTGCATACGATAAGATCGGCGGGCAGGATTTTGTATATTACAACCATGTGATCAAGCCCGCGCTCGTGGGGCTTGCAGGGCCTTGGATCTCGGGCGGCATCGAATTCAACTGGCCGCAGCACCACAGGCCGAGCACCTTTGACCCGGTGGATTATACGTACTTTGAAAATGCCGACGGGTCGGCAACGGCGGTCATGGGCGAGATCGAGACCATGTTCCGCACAAAAAGCACGGTGCGCTTTACGCTGTACCCCGACCGCGCATATGTCGAAATTTCCGCGCAGCTTTACAACCGCACGCCCCTGCCGCAGACCTTTTTGTGGTGGGCGAACCCGGCAGTTGCCGTCAACGATAATACGCGCACGATCTTCCCGCCCGATGTGACCGCCGTGATGGATCACGGCAAGCGCGCCGTGTCCACCTTCCCCATTGCCACGGGGACGTACTATAAGGTTGACTACTCTTCGGGCGTGGATATTTCCCGCTACAAGAATTTGCCGGTTCCCACCTCCTACATGGCGGCAAAGTCCGATTATGACTTTGTCGGCGGGTACGACGACGGCACGAACGAGGGCGTTCTGCACGTCGCCGACCACCATGTTGCACCCGGCAAAAAGCAGTGGACATGGGGCTGCGGTGATTTCGGCAAGGCGTGGGACCGCAACCTGACCGATTCGGACGGCCCGTATGTGGAGCTGATGACCGGCTGCTTTACGGACAACCAGCCCGATTTCTCGTGGCTTATGCCTCAGGAGGAAAAGCGCTTTACGCAGTATTTCATGCCGTACCGCGTCATCGGCACGGTACATAACGCGACCAAGGATCTGGCGATGAATTTCGAGGATGGCGCGGTGCATCTGTACGCTTCGGGAAATCTTGGGGAACTTGCGGTGGTTGCCCTTGCGGGCGACACGGAAGTGCTGCACGAGACCTGCGCACTGCTGCCGACCGAAAGCGCGGCGTTCCCCGTGGAAAATGCCGAAGCGGTGACGGAAGTCCGCATCCTGCGCGGCGGGCGTATCTATCTTTCTTACGAAATCAACGGCAAAAAACAGCCCGTCCCCGAAGCGGCGGTCGCCGCACCTGCGCCGAAGGACTGCGCGACTACGGAAGACCTGTTTCTGTATGGCCTGCATGTGGAGCAGTACCGCCATGCCACACGCAGCCCGGAGGATTACTATTTAGAGGGCCTGCGGCGCGACAGCACAGACATCCGCCTGAATAATGCCTACGGCAGGCTTCTGCTCATGCGCGGGCAGTTCCGGGAAAGTGAAGCATATTTCCGCGCCGCTGTCAACAAGGCGACGCGATCCAATCCGAACCCATACGACAGCGAGCCGTACTACAATTTAGGGCTGGCGCTTTTGTATCAGGGGCGTCTTTCCGAAAGCTACGACGCGCTGTATAAATCCGTGTGGAGCGATGCCTGCAAGGAAGCGGCATTTTATCATATGGCTTGCATCTGCGCACGCCGGGGCGATACGGAAAAGGCGCTCGCGCACTTGGAAGCCTCGCTCGACAAAAACCGGCGCAACACGCTTTCCCGCAATTTGAAGGCGCTGCTGCTTATAAGCGCGGGCAGATCGGACGAAGCGCGCGCCCTTGCCGCCAAGACCGTGCAAATCGACCCGCTGGACTTTTTAAGCCGCCGCATTTTGGGTGAAGCGCCTGCCATGCGCACGGATACCTGCATCGAAGTTGCGCTCGAATACGCGGTGGGCGGCTTCTATGCGGACGCCGCTGCGGTGCTCTGCGCGGACAAAAGTGGGCACCCGATGGTGCAGTACCATTTGGCGCGCATCTACGGGGCGTTGGGGCAGACCGAAAAACAGGCACAGGCGCTGCTTGCGGCACAAAATGCGGACAGCTATCTTTGCTTCCCGCACCGTTTGGAGGATATGCTCGCGCTCGAAGCGGCGCGGGAGAAAAATCCTGCGGACGGCATGGCGGCATATTATCTCGGCTGTCTTTACTACGACAAAAAACGGTATGACGAGGCGATCCGGGCTTGGCAGACCTGCACGCAGCTGTGCCCCGATTTCCCCACCGCATACCGCAATTTGGCGCTTGCCTGCTACAACAAGCGAGCCGACTCGTCTGCCGCTCGTGCGGCGCTGGAAAAGGCGTTCAAGCTTGACAAAAGCGACGCGCGCGTGCTCTTTGAGCTCGACTGCCTGTATCAAAAAATCGGGGAGACCCCGCAAGCGCGGCTGAAACTTCTGGAACAGCACCTGCCGCTTGTGCAGGAACGCGACGACCTGTATACGGCGTATATCACGCTGCTCAACCAAACCGGCAGATGCGACGATGCGCTGGAGTGCTTGCGGACACATCGTTTCCACCCGTGGGAGGGCGGTGAAGGCAAGGCGCCCGCGCAGTATGTCGCAGCCCTTTGCCGCAAGGCGGCCAAAAGGCTTGAAGCAGGCGACGCGAAAGCGGCGATCGAATGTTTAGAGTACACCTTTACCTATCCCGAAAATTTGGGCGAAGGGAAGCTCTACGGCGCGCAGGAGAACCTGCAAAACTATCTGTTGGGTGAGGCGTACCGCTTGCTCGGTGAAAAAGCGAAAGCCGAGAGCTATTATAAAAAGGCGTCGGCAGGCTTGAGCGTCCCGCAAAGCGCCGTGTACTACAACGACCAGCCGCCCGAAAGCATTTTCTGCCAGGGGCTCGCGCTGCGGCGGCTCGGGACAGAGGAACAGGCGCGCGCGCGGTTTAGAAGCCTTACGGATTTCGCCGACGCGCACGAGAACGACGAGGTGCAGATCGACTATTTCGCCGTGTCCCTGCCCGATTTTCTGGTCTTTGATGCGGACTTGCATTTGCAGAACCGCGTGCACTGCCTGTTTATGCGCGGGCTCGGGCTGCTCGGCCTTGGGGAACGCGAAAACGCGATGCAGAGCTTTTCGGCGGCGCGTGCGCTCGACAACAGCCACGCGGGGCTGACGCTGTATACCGACCTGTTCGCAAAGGGGGATTTTGTATGATCCGCAAAACAAAGCTGACCGAATTCCGATTCTGCACGCAGGATGCGCCGAAGCCGCGCGCCGTCACCGTGCCGCACACCTGGAACGTGGACGACGGCTTGGAGGAATATGTCGGTTCAGCGCGGTACAGCGCGGAAATTGACGTGCCGTCGCCCACGTGGAAGACCGTTTTGCGTTTTCAGGCGGTGTACCACACCTGCACGGTGTTCTTAAACGGGAAAAAGGCGGGCGAGCACCACGGCAGCGGCTACACGCCGTTTTTGATCGATGTAACGCCGTTTGTGCAGGCGGGGCGAAACCACTTGGAGGTGCTTTGCGAAAACACCTATACCGAGCAGTCTCTCCCGCACAAAAAGGATTTTGACTGGGCGTGCGACGGCGGGATTTTGCGCCCCGTAGAATGGATGGAATACGACGAAAACTGCGCGCGAAGCTGCCGTATCACCGGCACGGTGCTGGAATTTTTGCAAGACGACCGCTGCCGCGCGGAGGTATCCTGCGACATCTGTTTGTGGGAAAACGAGCCAAAGCCGTACCGCTTACAGGTCGCGGATGCTTTGGGCGAGACGGTACATACACAAGAGGGGACGCTTGACGGCAAAAAGCTCTGTTTTACCCTCGAAAACACCGCGCTGTGGTCGCCGGAGCATCCGGCGCTTTATACGCTGCGGCTGTCTGTCGGGGAAGAGGAACAAAGCTATCGCTTCGGCGTGCGCAAAATAGAGACGCGCGGCGACAAAATTTATTTGAACGGTCGTGCATTGAAGCTGATCGGCGTGGAATGGATGCCCGGCAGCAACCCGAAATACGGCATGGCGGAACCGGAAAGCGAGCAGGAAAAGTTCCTTTCGATGCTCAAAGACTTAAACTGCAATTTCACGCGTTTTCACTGGCAGCAATCGGATTTCACCCTCGACTGGTGCGACGAACACGGTATTCTCGTGCAGGAGGAGATCCCCTATTGGGGTTCGCCCAAGGCGGCGGGGGAGACGCAAACCAAGATCGCGAAGCGGCAGGCGGACGATATGCTCGAATTCCATTACAACCACCCCTCGATCGTCTGCTGGGGCGTGGGCAACGAGCTCGGCGGGCACAAAAAGGCGACCATCGCCTATGTCCGCGAAATGTACCGCTATTTTAAGGCGGGCGACCCCATGCGGCTGGTCAATTACGTGTCCAATACCATGGCAAATCCGCGCATGCTGTTTTCCGGCGAGGTGTCGGCAGACGCAACGGCGGTCGGCGACATCTGCATGTGGAACGAATACTTAGGCACTTGGATGCCCTCGAAAAACTATGAACGGGATATGCGCCGCGCTCTGTCGCGCGCCGAGGGCAAGCCGCTGGTCATTACCGAATTCGGGCTGTGCGAGCCTGCGCATAAAGGCGGGGACCCGCGCCGCATCGAGATATACAAGGAAAAGACCGCGCTGTATGAAAAGCTCGATTTCGCGGGCTGGGTATATTTCTGTCTCAATGACTACCGCACGCACATCGGCGAAAGCGGAAGCGGAAAACACAAACAGCGCATCCATGGTTCGGTGGATTTAGAGGGCGCAAAAAAGCCCTCCTACGCATTTGTCAAGGCGCATAACGCGCGTTGGCAGACAAAACAAAAGGAGGAAAAGGCATGAAACGGTTCTTTCGGAAAAAATGGGTCAAGGTCGTCTTAAGCCTTGTGCTGGTGTTCTTTACGATCGTTGCCGTGTGCAATGCCGTGTTTGCCTCTGTAGCGTTACAAGAGCAAAAGGGCGTCGCGGTGTGTGACGACTGGTCGCCGGAGGATGCCTATACCGCCGATTACGCGCAGAGCATCGACGCGGGCGACGGCGAATTCAAAATTCTGTGCATCACGGACGTACACATCCGCAACCACGGCACGTTTGCGGCGTGGCTCGGCATCAACTTTATTTTAGACGGCATGAGCCGCCCGCAGTTAAAGGGCCTGATTGAGGAAGTGCAGCCCGACTTGATCGTCGTGGGCGGCGATACGGTGCTGACGGCGTGGAACGATATCTGCACGCAGCAGTTCGCCGATTTTATGGACGGCTTCGGTATTCCGTGGGCGCCGATCTTCGGCAACCACGACTACGAGGGCAGGGCGGATAAGGCAAAGCTCGCCGAGATCTATGAGGCGGCGGAGTATTGCCTCTTTAAAAGCGGCCCGGCGGGCATGAACGGCATGGGCAACTACATCGTCAACATCACCCGCGGCGGCACGCCCGTTTATTCCCTGTTCCTGTTTGACGACGGGCAGTACCGTATCACGGACGGCGAGATCACCGCCGGCGGTATCGGAGAAAACCAGATCGCGTGGTACGAATGGGCGGTGCGCGGCATCGCGGAAACGGCGGGCACCACGGTGCCGAGCATGGCGTTTATGCACGTGCCTGTCCCCGAATATGCAACGATCGAAAGCGGTTTTACCATGGGCGACCGCCGCGAGGGCACGTCCACAGCCGTGGTCAACGACGGCTTTTTCGATTCGTTCAAAGCGAACGGCGGTACGCACATGTTCGCGGGCCACGACCATAACAACAACTTTATCACCGAGTATGAGGGCGTCACGCTCGGCTATATGACAAAGAGCTCTTATAACTGCTATTTTGATTTTGACGCGCTCGGCGGCACGGTATTGACGCTTGACACGGACAACCACGTGACGACGGATATCGTACCCTTCTAAAAAACCATACGGAAAGAAGTTTTGCTTTGAAAACATTCGGAACCTATTTTCAAAACAGTGCGGAACACCCGCTTTGCTACGGCGAGGTGGAGCTCATCGACCCGCCGCGCCGCCGCAGGCGCGGCGAGCCGGAAAAAAAGGGTGTGGAAGCGTACCCCGTATTCTGCGGGTTCTGCGGCACGGACATGGAACTGTACCGCATGGGGAAAGCCTGTGCGCTCGACGCCAAATTCCCCGCTGGGCAGAAAAGGCTCGTCAACGGGCACGAGGGTGTGGTGTGGGTGCCTTCGGAGAACCGCTTTGCGATCGTGCTTATCCGCGGCGGCGACAGCTTCGACCCCACGCGTTTTACCGAGGACGAGACCTATTTTGAATACGGCTGCGACGGCGCGGACGGGATTTTCTGCGATAAGGGGTATTTCAACCCCGATATGCTGCTGCACCTGCCCGCGCAATACGAGGGACTTACAAAATTGCCTTTGTCGCTTGCGAAGCGGCTGGTGTTCTCCGATCCATACGCCTGTGCGGTGTTCCAGCACGAGCGCATGTGCGACATCGGCGAAGCCCAGCTGTTCCGCGTGGAGATGGCGAAACGCGGCTGCTCGGAACCGGAAGCGCGCGCGGCCGCTCAAGAAGCGACGTTTTCGCGCACGGTGATCTTCGGGCTCGGCACGACGGGGCTGTTCATCGGCGACCAGATCCGCCGCAACCACCCGAAAGCGCAAATCCTGTTCGTTGCGCGCAGCGGCGCCGAGAGCGCAAAAGCGCGGTTCGCAACGCAAGAGCTCGGCGCGGATTACCTTTCGACGGAAGGGCTTTCGCAAGCGCAGACTGCTGCCGCAATCATGGAGCGCTTGGGCGGCAGGGCGACGGTGTTCGTGGGTACCTCCGGGGGAGATACGGAACACCGTATCGCGTTCGAACACGGCGTTTTGGGCTGCAACGGCATTTATAACAGCTTCTCTCTGGGGCCGAAGATCGCTTTTGACACCATGCCGTTCGGCTTCCAAAACCATGTGATCCTCGCGTCCATCAATTTTACGCAGAAGCACATGAATAAGGCGATCGAAATCCTGTGCGGCAGCCGATTCGACACGCTTGTGCAGCTTTTGGACAAGGCGGAATTCATTGCCGACCCCGCAAAAGCCTATGAAACAAAAATCTACTGCAAGGGCGCGCCGCTGAAAACAGCGGTCGTCTGGAACGAACAATACTTGGAGATGAACCGATAATATGCAAGCTGTAGAGATCACAAAACCCGGTGAGATCCGTCTGGTCTCCCGCGAAAAGCCGACCCCAAAAGCGGGCGAAGCGCTGCTGAAGGTGCTGTACTGCGGCATCTGCGGTGCGGATGTCGCTTCGTATACGGGCAACCAGCCGTTTACGACCTATCCGCGCACGCCGGGACATGAATTCAGTGCGCAGATCATGGAGATCGGTGAAAATGACAGGGGGCTTCGCGTCGGCGACGTGGTCACGGCCAATCCGTATTTCAACTGCGGGCACTGCTATGCGTGCGCGCGAGGGCTCGTAAACGCCTGCGTGGACAATCAAACCATGGGTGTCCAGCGCGACGGCGCGTTTCAGGAATATATCACCATGCCCGTCGAGCGCATCATCCCGGGGCGCGGGCTTTCACCAAAGGCGCTCGCGCTCATCGAACCGTTTTCCATCAGCTGCCATGCGCTTTCCCGCGCCGCAGTCCGCGAAGGCGACCGTGTGCTCATTATGGGCGCAGGCCCCATCGGGCTGTTCGCGCTGCTGCGGGCAAAGTCCCTTGGGGCGCGCGTTGCCGTGGCGGATCTGCTCGAAAGCCGGCTGAAGCTTGCCGAAAGCTACGGCGCGGACTGTGTGATCCCGGTCAAAACTGCCGCTCTGCACGAGAAAAGCCTTGCCTTTACCGAGGGCAACGGATACGATGTGTGCGTCGAAGCGTGCGGCGCGCCCGAGACCTTCCTTTCCTGTATTGAGGAGGCGGCGCACGGGGCAAACATTATTCTGATCGGCAACGGCAAGCGCGAGACGACCTTCGTGCACTCTGTTCTGCTGAAAAAAGAATTGAATGTATTTGGCAGCCGCAATGCACTTACTGCGGATTTTGAGACCCTGATCGATCTGGTCGCCGCAGGCGGGGCGGACGTGTTGAAAATGGTCAGCGCCGTTTACGAAAAAGAGGATGCGGCAGCGGCGTTTGAGGCGCTTACACACAACGACGGTTCGCTTGCCAAGGTGCTGCTGCGTTTTGCGGATGCGGAGGCATAACATGAAAGAAACCATTATTCAATTCGGCGAAGGGAATTTTCTGCGCGGCTTTGTGGATCTGTTTATCCACAAGCTGAACGGGCAGGGGTTGTATGACGGCAAGGTCGTGGTGGTGCAGCCCATTAAAACCGGGCTTTGCGACGTGCTGAATGAACAAAAGGGCGTTTATAACCTGTATCTGCGCGGGCTTCAAAACGGCGAAGCGGTGTGTGAGCACACGCGCGTCACCTCGATTTCCCGCGCCGTAAACCCGTATGCGGATTTTGAGGGCTTTTTGGCGCTTGCAAAAGATCCGGATTTCCGCTTCGTCATTTCCAACACCACCGAGGCGGGCATTGCCTATGACCCGTCATGCGCGGTGTCCGACAGACCTGCAAGCTCGTTCCCGGGCAAGCTCACACAGCTTTTGTATGCGCGCTTTCAGGCGGGGCTGCCGGGCTTTGTGATGCTCGCGTGCGAGCTGATCGACAACAACGGCAAGGAACTGCAATCCTGTGTGCTGCGGTACGCGCAGCAGTGGCAATTGGGCGAGGACTTTTACGAGTGGGTCATTCGCGAGAACAAATTTTGCAGCACGCTTGTGGACCGCATCGTGACGGGCTACCCGAAAGCGGAAGCGGCTGCGCTTTGCCAAGAGCTCGGCTGGGAGGACCGCCTTTTGGACACGGCGGAGCCCTACCATTTGTGGGTGATCGAGGGCGATCACGAAGCGGAACTTCCTTTGCGGCGCGCCGGAATCAACGTGGTTTGGACAAACGACGTAAGCCCCTATAAAAAGCGCAAGGTACGCGTGCTCAACGGCGCGCACACCGCCATGGTGTTCCCCGCGCTTTTGTGTGGGCTTCAGACCGTGGGCGAAGCACTCCGGGACGAACAGGTCAACGCATTTTTAAATGAAGCGCTGTTTTCTTACATCTTGCCCGCGCTCGGCGACACCGAGGACAACCGCGCGTTTGCGCATGATGTGCTGGAACGCTTTCGCAACCCGTATATTCAGCATCAGCTGCGTTCCATCGCGCTCAATTCCGTCAGCAAATTTTCGGTGCGCGTGCTGCCCACCATGCTCGACTGCCGCGAAAAGGACGGCGTATTCCCGCGCCCGTTTATACTGTCCCTTGCCGCGCTGTTATATTTTTACAAAACCGACGCGCCGCAGGACGACGCGGCGGCGATCACCTGCATCAAAGAGCGGACGCTGCCCGAGATCCTCGGGAATACCGCATTTTGGGGCGCAGACTTGACCGAGCTTGTTCCTGAAGTCTCAAAAGGCATGGAGATCATAGAGAAACAGGGGATGCGTGAGGCGTTCACATGGGCTTTGTCGTAATTCACCCTGCCGACAACGTGCAGGTTTCTTTAGAAAACGGACATAAATACGCGCGGCGCTCCATTCGGGCGGGCGAAGCGGTCATCAAATACGGCTTTCCCATAGGCGTGGCGACGCAGGACATTGCGGCGGGCGCACATGTGCACAGCCACAACCTGAAAACCGCGCTCGGCGGCGTGCGGGAATACACCTATGCGCCGAAATCCTGCGCGCTCCCAGCCGTACCGCCTGAGGAGATCTCCGCTTATGAGCGTCCGAACGGCGAGATCGGTATCCGCAACGATATTTGGATCGTCAATACAGTCGGCTGTGTCAACAAGACCGCGCAGGCGATCGCGGAAAAAACAGGCGCGTTTTGTTTTCCGCATCCATACGGGTGCAGCCAGCTCGGCGGCGATCTTCTGCGCACGCAGCAGATCCTTTGCGGGCTTATCCGCCATCCCAATGCGGGCGGCGTGCTGGTGCTGGGGCTTGGGTGTGAGAACAACAACATCGGCGAGCTTCAAAAGGTGCTGGGCGATTACGACCGCGACCGCGTGCGTTTTTTGAATGTGCAGGACTGCGGCGATGAGATCCGAGAGGGCGTGCGGCTGGTTCTCGGATTACAAAGCCGAGCCGCGAAGAACCGCCGTGTGCGCGTTCCGGTCTCCCGCTTGAAGATCGGTTTGAAATGCGGCGGCAGCGACGGGCTTTCGGGCTTGACCGCAAACCCCACGGTCGGCCGCGTCTGCGACCGCCTTTGCGCTATGGGCGGCACGGCGGTGCTCACCGAGGTGCCGGAGATGTTCGGCGCGGAGCAGCTTTTGATGAACCGCTGCCAAAGCGCCGAGGTGTTCGAGCAGACCGTGCGGCTCATCAATCGGCAAAAGGCGTATTTCCTTGCGCACGGGGAAAAGGTGAGCGAAAACCCGTCGCCGGGGAACAAGGCGGGCGGCATCACGACGCTGGAAGAAAAATCCCTCGGCTGTGTGCAGAAGGGAGGCACGTCGCCCGTCACGGCGGTGCTTGAGATCGGCGATACGGCGGCCGCGGCGGGGCTTAACTTACTGGAAGGCCCCGGAAACGACATGGTTGCGGTCACAAATCTCACGGCGGCGGGCTGCCATATGATCCTGTTTACCACCGGGCGCGGCACGCCCTTGGGCGCGCCCGTACCGACCGTTAAGATCGCCACGAACACGGCGTTGGCACAGCAGAAGCCGCATTGGGTGGACTTTGACGCACAGCCCGCGCAGACGGACGCTGACGGCACGGCAGATGCGCTTTTCTCTCTGGTCTTGGAAACGGCGAACGGCGCGATGACCAAATCGGAGCAGAACGGCTTTCGGGAAATCGCCATTTTGAAAGACGGGGTGACCTTATGACGGTAGTGGATGCGCACGCGCATTTATGGGCACGGCAAAACGGGCGCGTGGACGGCAGACCCGTTATACCTTTAGAAAACGGCAAAAGCGATTTCGGCGGGGAAACCCGGCAGATGATGCCGCCCTACATGGACGACGGCGCAAATACCGCGGAGCGCCTGATCGCGAACATGGATTACGCCCGCGTTTCGGCGGCGGTCATCACGCAGGAGGAGATCGACGGCAACCAGGATGATTACCTGCTGCTGGCAAAGCAAAAGTACCCCGAGCGGCTGAAGATCTGCAGCCTGTATGAGGAGGGCAAGCCCTTTCGGCTCGAGGGTTTTGACGGTGTAAAATTATGTGCCGGCAGATTGAAAACACAGGATCTCACGAAGCATGCAGCCGTGTTTGAAGCGGCCGAGTGCGCGGGGAAATTTATCTCCATCGACCTTGCCGACGGCGACCGCCAAACGGGCGCGCTCAAAGAGCTCGCCGCGCAGTACCCGATGCTGCGTATTGCCGTCGGACATTTCGGCATGGTCACGCGCGACGGCTGGCACGAGCAGATCAAGCTCGCGCGGCAGCGCAATATTTATATTGAAAGCGGCGGCATCACCTGGCTTTTCAACCGGGAGTTCTACCCTTACCCGTCGGCGGTGCGCGCCGTTCGCGAGGCGGCAGAGCTTTGCGGCATGGAAAAGCTGATGTGGGGCAGCGACTATCCGCGCACCATGGTAGAGATCACCTATAAAATGAGCTGCGATTTCATCCTGAAATCCGACGCGCTGTCCGACGAAGAAAAAGCGCGGTTCCTTTATCAAAACGCACAGGTGTTTTACGGGTTTGAAACACTTGTGCCTTGCCCGAATATCCCCCATATGCTTGACTGACGGAGAAAACGATATGCAGGAGATCAAAGCAGCCGATTTCGGCGTTCTGCCGGGAAAAGATGTCACGCGCGAGGTCTCTGCCCTTTGCGCGGCACTTACCGATATCCCCGGCGAGAAAACCGTCCGCTTTGCAGCGGGAACATACCATTTGCGCAGTGACCTTTGCGAAAAGCACAGGCTTGTCATCACCAATACCGTCGGCGATAAGGAGTTTTCGCCGGAGGAAACGCCGCATGAAAACGCCGTGCCGTTTTATCTGGAAAACATTGAAGACCTGACGTTGGACTTCGGCTCGGCGGTATTTGTTATCGACGGCAAGGTAACGAATTTTGTCGCTGTCGGCTGCCGCAATTTAACGGTAAAAAATCTGACGATCCGCCACAGCTGGCCCGATATGCACGAGCTTCGCGTGACGCGCGTCACGCCGGTCTCCGTGGATTTTGAAGCCGACCGCGACACCGACCTGTATTTCAAGGGCGATACGCCGTATTTCCGCGGGCGCGATTACGACTACCCCGTTGCACGAAACGCGGCGACATCGGGCTGGATCGGGCATATCCGTGCACGCACGCCCGACCGCCTTGCGCGTGTACAGCATCCGCTGTGTGCCGCCGTTCGCACCAAAAGGCTCGGCGAACGGCGCTTCCGTGCATATTTCCCGAATACGTGGCGGTTTAAAAAGGGCGATCTGTATTATATCTTCGATGTGCGCCGCCAATTTGCGGGGATCTTCCTCGACCGCTGTGCAAATGTGCGGCTGGAAAACATCAAACAGCGGTTCAATTATTCGCTGGCGCTCGTCGCGCAGGATTGTGAGAACTTAGAAGCCGATCGTCTGGAATTCGCGCCCGAGGCAACGGATGCGCGCCGCATGGCGTCGGTCGCGGACTTTATCCAAATTTGCATGTGCCGCGGCGATGTTTCCATCACGAACAGTGTGTTTGACGGCGCGGGCGACGACTGCTTAAACGTCCACGGCATCCACTTTGCCGTGACCGAAAAGGCAGGCGACCGGCTGACGGTGCGCTTTATGCATCCGCAGACGCACGGCTTTCTGCCGCTGCGTGCGGGGGATACAATTGCGTTCATTTCCCCGAAGACCCTGCTTGAATCGGGACGCACGCAGATCAAGACCGCACGGCTTGTGAATGAATACGAAATCGAACTGACCGTTTCAAACGCGGCGGGAGCCGAGGTCGGCTGTGTGATCGAAGATGTGGACGCCTGCCCGAATGTGGTCTTTGCGAACAATGCGCTCAACCGCATCATTACCCGCGGGCTGCTTTTGACCACGCGCGGGAAAGTGCTTGTGGAAAACAATCGGTTCGTGAGTACGACTATGAGCGGTATCCTGCTTTCGGATGACGCGAAAAGCTGGTATGAAAGCGGCATGTGCTGTGACGTGACCGTGCGCGGCAATACCTTTGCCTATTGCGGGCAGACGCCGATACGGATCCTGCCCGAAAACGCGGTGCACGCGGGGGCGGTGCATAAAAATATCCATATTGTAAGAAATCGATTTGAGCGGTATAAAGGCTTTTGCATCACGGCAAAGTCTACGGATAACCTGCAAGTTACCGGCAACCGCTTCCTGTGCGGCAAGCCCTTAAAAACCGTCCGATGCACGCATGTGCGCTTAGAAGACTGACTGTTTATCTTCCCTGTTGTAAAGGAGAGTTCCTATGCCGAGATTGGAAACCAAACGCTATCGCTGCAGTGCCTTTGGGCGTCCCTGCGACTTCCCCGCGCTTTCGGCGGAAAGGCAGCCGCACCGCTTGAAATCGACCATTGCGGATTACGAGGGGCTGTTCATCGACTACGGGTACCGGGAGACCTCGTACCCGTATACCCAGCAAAACGATTACACCGACGAAGCGGAACGCGACGTACCCGTTGCCGTGCTGGAAAATGAGCTTCTGTATGCGGAATTCCTGCCGACGCTCGGCGGCAGGCTTTGGCGGCTGTACGACAAAAAGCGGCAGCGCGACGTGTTGTATACCAACGATGTCATCCGCTTTCGGAACCTGAGCGTGCGCAACGCGTGGTTTTCGGGCGGGGTGGAATGGAACTGCGGCGTCATCGGGCACAGTCCGTTCACCTGCTCGCAGATGTACTGCGCTGCCGTCACGGGCAAAAACGGCGAGGATGTTTTGCGCTTTTACGAGTTTGAGCGTGTGCGCGGCATCTATTATCAGATGGATTTTTGGCTGGAAAAAGATCGCCTTATGGTGGCTGTGCGCATCGAAAATCCAAACGAGCAGGTCGTGCCGATGTATTGGTGGTCGAATATGGCGACGCCCGAATACAAAGGCGGGCGGGTCGCCGTGCCGGCGGTGAGCGCTTACAACAACTCCGACGGCATGGGCATCAAAAAATCCGCGATCCCCTATGACGGCGGCAGGGATGTTTCCTATCCCGAAAACATCCCCGATACGATCGATTACTTTTATGACATCGCCCCGCAAAGCGACAAATTTATTGTGAATGCGGACGCACAGGGCTTCGGGCTTTTGCAGTTTTCCTCGAACCATCTCAAGGGCAGAAAGCTCTTTTCCTGGGGGCACCGCAAGGGCTCGCACCATTGGCAGCGGATGCTGACAGACAGGGCGGGCGATTATGTGGAGATCCAAGCGGGGCTCGGCAAGACGCAGTATGAATGCCTGCCCATGCCGCCGAAAACCACATGGGCATTTCTGGAGTGCTACACGCTGAGTGCGCTCGGCGCGGCGGCGATGCAGGGCGGTTACGAGGCGCTTGTGACGGCGGCGGAAAAACAGGTGCAGTCGCTCGGCGGCTCGGCAGGTTTGGACAGCCGCCTGCAGGACGTCCTGCGGGACATCAGCCTGCAAACGGGGGAATTGCTGCTTGCGGGCAGCGGCTGGGGCGCGCTCGAACAGCAGCTCGGCGGGCAGTCCCCCGCGCATTTGGAGTTCTGCGCGGACGATGACGTGACCCCGTGGATGGAGCTGCTTTCCAAAAAGCCTTTGTCCGCGCCGCTGTCCTTTGCTTACGGCGCGCGGCAGGAGGCGTTGCTTTTAGAAAACGCCGATCTTTGCGAATGGAGCGTGCCGTACCAGCTTGGGCTTTTGTGCTATGACCGCCGCGAATTTGAAAAAGCGAAAGTCTGGTGCGAAAAGAGTTTGCTGCTCGACAGCAACCCGAAGAACCTGCATTTGTATGCCTTTGTTCTGTATCAGCTTAAGGATGCGCATTTCTCCTATTTTGTGCGCAAAGCCCTGCTTCAGAATCCGAACGACTACGGGCTTTGCGAGAGTTTGTTTTCTCTCCTGCTGCACGCCGAAGACTATGCGTCGCTGATCGAAAGCTTCCCGCAGCTTTCCGGGGATTTGCAGGGGAACGCCCGCCTTTGCATGTATCTGGCGGTCGCTTATCTCGGCGCGGGCGACGCAAAACGCGCCGAAGAAATTCTGCTTTCCGACGGCGGCTTGCAGCTTCGGGATTACCGCGAAGGCGACCGCATGCTGGATACGCTTTATCGCGGCATCCGCAAAGCACTGTACCGCGAGACGGACGCGCAGATCACCGTGCCCGAGCAGTTCGATTTTATCGTAGCGGATTTCGGAGGAGAAAAGGATGGATAAGCTTTGGTACAAAGAACCTGCCAAACGCTGGCGCGAGGCGCTGCCCTTGGGCAACGGCTTCATGGGGCTGATGGTCTTCGGCGGCAAGCGGACGGAGAAGCTCTGTTTTAACGACGGTACGCTTTGGTCGGGCTATCCGAAGGATTACAACAGCGAAAAAAGCGCAAAAGCGCTCGGGCAGGTGCGCGAGCTGATCTTTCAAGGCAAAAACAGCGAAGCCGACGCGCTCTGCGAAACGGAGATGTGCGGGAATTACAGCGAGGCGTTTATGCCGCTGGGGAATGTGTATCTGCGCTTGCACGGGGTGTCGGCGCGCGGCTACAGGCGGGAATTGTCGCTCGCAAAAGGTCTTTGCACGGTGCAGACCGCAGGCGTGCGCCGCGAGACGTTTTGCTCGAACCCCGACCGCGTCGCCGTGTACCGCATTACGGCCGACAAGCCGTTTTCTCTGACCGTGACGGCGGACAGCAAGCTGCATTTTTCGTGCAGCAGTGCAGAAAATGCGCTGGTGCTCACGGGCAACGCGCCCGACTACGCCGCGCCGAACTATCTGCGCACGAAGCGGCATCCGATCCGGTATGACGAAAACAAAGGCATGGCGTTCTGCCTGCGCACCGAAGTGGAAACCGACGGAACCGTGTCCTGTAAGCGCGGCAAGCTGAACGTGCGCGGCGCAAAAACAGTAACGCTTTTCTTCGCGACGGCGACAGGTTTCTTGGGCTTTGACAAAATGCCCGACATCTCCCGCGCAAACGCCGCCGCCGCGTGTAAGGCGCATTTGGCGGAAGTGCCGCGCGACTACAAAGCGCTTTATGCGCGCCACACGGCGGATTTCGGCGCGCTGTATACCGGTGCGCGGGTCTCCCTTGGCGCTGAAAGCGAGCTTCCGACCGATAAACTGCTGAAAGCCGTGCAAAAAAGCACGGATGCGCGCACCTTTGCCGCGCTTTGCGAATTGTTCTACAATTTCGGCAAATATCTGACGATCAGCGGTTCGCGCAAGGGCGGGCAGGCGCTGAATTTACAGGGGATTTGGAACGAATCGGTGCGCCCGCCGTGGAGCAGCAACTACACGGTCAACATCAACACGCAGATGAATTATTGGGGCGCGTCGCGCGCGGGACTTTCCGAATGTGTGGAGCCGCTTTTGCAGCTCGTATATGAAACGGTGCAGAACGGCAAAAAAACCGCGCAGGTCAACTATGGCTGCCGCGGGTTCGCGTGCAACCACAATGTAGACCTGTGGCGCAAAACACCTCCTGTACAGCGCGATCCCAGCTACATGTTCGCGCCGCTCTGCGGCGTGTGGCTTGCCAATGAAATATATGCCTACTACCGCAACGGCGCTTTGCAGGATGGCGCGGACAAGGTGAAAACCATCACGGCCTCGGCGGCGCAGTTTGCATCGGACTTCCTCATTTTGCATGACGGCTGTTATGTGACCTGCCCGTCGTCCTCGCCCGAAAACGCGTTCCGAAAGGACGGCGTGCGCTGTCAGCTCGACTACGCCTCTGCGTTTGATATGGGGCTCGTGCGCCAGAGCTTTCAAAATTACCGGGAGCTGTTTGCGGGGGAGGATACAGAGCTTTCACGCGAGATCGCGGAAAAAGAGCCGAAGCTGTACCCGTTCCGTGCGGGGAAAAACGGCATTTGCGAATGGCATACGGAGTATGAAACGCCCGAGCCCGGGCATCGGCATTTTTCGCCGCTGTATGCGTTTTACCCCGGCAACAGCATCGGCTATGATGCCGATCCCGAACAGCGCGGCTGGGTCGAACAGCTGTTCCGGCACCGGCTTGCCCATTCCGGGCAGCACATCGGCTGGTCGGCGGCGTGGGCGATCTGTTTGAGCGGCAGGCTGCGCGACGGCAAGACCGCGCAAAAGGTCATTTGCGATCTGCTTTGCCATGCGGTATTCCGCAATCTGTTTTGTGTGCATCCGCCGTTTTTGTTCCAAATTGACGGCAATCTCGGCTTTGTAGCGGGAATACACGAGCTGCTTTTGCAGGAGGAAGCGGGTGTGCTGACGCTTCTCCCCGCTTTGCCCGAAAGCTTTGCTGCAAGCGGGCAGGTGACGAACCTTTTGGTGTGCGGCGCAAAGCTCAGCTTTTCCTGGCGCGACGGCAAGGTAACGGCGGTGTCCTGTGACCGGCCCGTCATGGTTTTACGCCGCAATCTGGCGCGGGATGTAAAAATCGGTGAAAATGTGGTCGTAAAGGAGATTTCATAATGAAAAAGGGATGGAAAGTGTTTTTAAGCATTTTGTTGGTCTGTGCGCTGCTCGGCGGCATTGCGGCGTCCGTTTTGACCTTTTACGGCAAAACCTATGTGCGCGCGGCGGATACGGCGTTTACGGTTTTGCAGATCACGGACGTACATATCCTTAATAATGAGAAAAAAGACGCCAAGGCGTTCAAGACCATCACCGCCATGGTCGAGGCGACTGCGCCCGACATGATCGTCGTCACGGGCGATATCACCAGCGAAAAGGAGAATTTCACGGCGTTCAAGACGTTCGGCAGCTTTATGGAGTCGCTGCAGATCCCGTGGGCGTTCGTTTACGGCAACCACGAGGGGCTGGATATTGCGTATGAACCCGGTGAGGTGCTCGACCCCGAAAAGATCGCCGACAAGCAGACGCTCAACGATTATCTGAGCTCTTTGGAATACTGCATTTATGAACGCGGCGATGAAAATGCAGACGGCATGGGCAACTATTATTACAACGTTACCGACGAAAACGGCAAGGTGCTTATGTCGCTCATTATGATGGACAGCAATTCGTATTATCCGGACGAATCGGTGGGCGGCTATGACTGCTTCCACGAAAATCAGATCAAATGGTACGAAAATACCGTCAAATCCATCGCGCGCGAGGTCAACGGCGATGAAACGAAGGTCGTGCCGTCGCTTGCGTTCTTCCACATCCCGATGCGCGAATTCGTCACCGCCTATGACGAGGCAAAGGGTACGGATAAACTGCTTGCGGGCAGGCGCTTTGAGGGCTCGGGCTGTTCAAATGTGGATGACGAAATGTTCGAGACTATGGTGGAGCTCGGCAGCACCAGGGGCGTATTTGTCGGACACGACCACATGAACAACTATTCTGTGGAATACCAAGGCATCCGCCTTTCTTACGGACTTTCGTGCGACCACAACATCTATGTGGTGCCGTTCCGCGGCGGGAACCTCATCAACATCAAAGAGGACGGTACCTTCACCCAGCAGCGGCTGATCCGCCACCGTGGGCAGAGCACCGTCACGATCGGCAAGGAATTCTAAGAAAAAGGATCCCCCTGCACGCAGCAGGGGGATCGCTTTATTTGTGAAACAGCGAAAAGCCTTTCTTTTCATAGGGTTCGGATTGGATGTGCGTCACACGGTAGCCCGTCGCTTCGATGGCGGCACGTAATTTTTCTGTGTCCGGCGCGCTTTCCGCGAGGATCTCCGTCTTGCCGGTTTTGTGCGATGAGGTGACTTTTTTGACTGCAAATTGCTGCCGCACCGCGTCATTGATGTGCGCCTCGCACATCCCGCAAGCCATACCGTCTATATCCAATGTGATTTTGACCATAGCGACCTCCTGATTTGTAGAGAAGTGTTTTGTCTGCGTTGGTTAGCAACAGCTAACCAACACCACGGTAACACGCTTTCCCGCGTTTGTCAAGTGTGATACGCGGATTTTACCGGATTTTTATGCGGATTGACTTCATGCCGTCTGCGGGGTACAATAGTCTTGAAAAAGTCGGGTTTCGGCACGACACGCGCAAGGAGAACACAATATGATTTTATATTTTTCGGGTACGGGCAACAGCCGCTTTGCCGCCGAACGGATCGCTGCTGTGACGGGCGATTCGACGGTGTCGCTCAACGAGCGTATTCGCTGCCATGACGAGACGGCGATCGAAAACGAAACGCGATTGATTTTTGTTACGCCGACCTATGCGTGGCGGCTGCCGCGCGTGGTGGAGGCATGGATTGAAAAAACGGCGCTGCCGCACTCTGCGGAGGCTTACTTTATATTGACCTGCGGCGACAGCGCGGGCAATGCGGCAAAGTACGCCCAAAAGCTCTGCGCGCGCAAGGGGCTTCGGTTTATGGGGCTTCGGTGCGTGGTAATGCCCGAAAATTACATCGCCATGTTTGATGCGCCCGAAGCACAGCAGGCGAAAGCCATTGTCAAAAAGGCCGTGCCCAAAATCGACGAGCTCGGCCGGCAGATCGCCGCAGGCGAGCCGCTTCCGCCGCAAAAGATCGGGCTTATGGATCGGATCTACAGCACGGCCGTCAATCCCGTGTTCTATAAATTCGTGGTCAGCGCCAAGGCGTTTCGCGTAGACGAAGCGTGCGTTGGCTGCGGGAATTGTGCAAATGTGTGCCCGCTTGGGAACATCACGCTTCAAAACGGAAAACCTGTGTGGGGCAAGGCCTGCACGCACTGTATGGCGTGTATCTGCCTGTGCCCCGCCGAAGCGATCGAATACGGCACAAACAGCGTCGGCAAACCGCGTTACCGCTGTCCCGAAACGTGACGAACCGATGTACCACCGCATTTTGCGTAAGTGCGAAGTTGAAAAGACAAAACCATGAAGAAATGTAGAAAAGAAGTTGCCGCCGCAATATGTCGTGCGGGATTGCCCGTACAGAAAATCAAATATCTGGCTTCCGGGGATGACAGTGATGTGCTTTTGTGTGATAAAAAGTGGGTCGTGAAGCTGCCGAAGCGACAGGAAGTAAAAGCCGCGCTGCAAAGAGAGTTTGCATTATATACATTCCTTTGTCAACAGCCTCTCCCGTTTAGAATCCCGCAGCCGGTCTATATCTGTGATGATTTCAGCGTTTTGACTTTTTTGGATGGGACGCATTTGTCCTATCGAAATTATCAGCGTTTATGTGAATCCGAAAAGGAAGCGCTTGCATACGATGAAGCGCAGTTCCTCCGCGCCTTGCACGGTGTTTTGGTGGATGTAGGTGTGCCGCCGCTCTGCGATGCGGCAGAGGATAAAAGACAAAGACTGAAACGAGAACAGACGGAAATTTGCGGGATTTTGGATAATGCAGGGCTTTTGTCAAACGTTTTGCGAGAGAAAATAGCTGCAATCTATATGAATCTTTTTTCCAGCCAAACATTATTTCAATATACGCCCTGCCTTGTACATAATGATTTCAGCGCGGACAACCTGATTTTCAGAAACGATCGGCTTTATGGCGTTATGGATTTCGGCGATTTTATCATTGGTGACCCGGACAACGATTTTTACTGTATTTTGGACAGCAGCAGGGACGATTTCGGCAAGGATTTCGGGCGAAAGGTTCTGCGGCATTATGCGCACCCTGCACCCGAGATCGCAGAACGCAAAGCAGAGATTCACGAAAGCTACTGGCCGCTGGAGCAAATCTTTTTGGGCAGCCGCCGCAGGAACGCGGCATATATACGGCAGGGACTGCGTAAATTACGGCGGCTGGATCCCAAGGCTTTTGTATTTTAAGCCCCGTTGTTATCGGTAGCAATGATAAGGAATTTTCGTTACTTGAAAACGCAAAGCAGATTTTACACGGAGGTATGCCATGCAATATACCAGCCGTTATGCGTCCCCTTTGGGCAGCATCCTTTTGGCGGCGGATGATATCGGTCTTGTCGGGCTGTGGTTCGAGGGGCAGAAATATTTTGCACACGGTCTTGCCAAAACGCACGAAGAAAAAGAGCTCCCGCTGTTCGCAAAAGTAAAACGCTGGCTCGATATTTATTTTTCGGGGCAGCAGCCGCAGTTTACCGTGCCGCTGCATTTCATCGGGACCGCCTTTCAGAAAGAGGTGTGGGAGCTTCTTTGCACGATCCCCTACGGGCAGACGACAACATACGGCGCGATCGCAAAGCAGCTTGCCGCAAAAAGGGGACTGCCGCAAATGTCCGCACAGGCGGTCGGCGGCGCGGTCGGGCACAACAAGATATCGATCATCGTTCCCTGCCACCGGGTCGTCGGCAAAAACGGCAGCCTGACCGGCTATGCGGGCGGGATCGATAAAAAAACAGCGCTGCTGCGTTTGGAACAAGCGGACATGCGCACGCTTTTTATGCCGAAAAAGGGAAGCGCGCTGTGAGGGCAGCAAGCGGAGAAAACCGCTTCTGTGCCCTTGTGCAGACTGTGCAGAACAGTATGGTTGAAATATGGGAAAGTAAAGCGCGGGGAAGCCGTTTCGGCTTTCCCGCGCTTTTGTAAGCAGGAGAATTCACTGCACCGCGCCGACAAACAGGGCAATAAGCACCCGCCGGGTTTTCGGATATAACGTTTGGATCGCCTGTCGAACCGCCTCCTGCGAAACCCCTGTGTCAAGGTCAAACATAAACTGCCCGTGTACGCTGTCCCCAACGGCAATGGGTGCGGAGGCATAGCCACCTGCGGCGATCTTTGCGGCAAAAGCCACCCCGCCGACCGCGTATACGCCCAAAGCACAGCCGCCGATTGCGAGAATCCCAATCGCGAGCGCCCCGACAGCCAACAGCCCGACCGCAGCCGCCCCGCTGTGCTGCGCGTCCGGCCGATATGTGCGCCGATCACTCGCTGCGG
>CAKMIX010000022.1 GCA_927362715.1 uncultured Clostridia bacterium
AATTACAGCTTTCATAACAGACGCAAGTTGTTTTATTCTCGTACTCTGCTCGGGCAGGCACTTAAGCCCCGCCCCTACAGGACTGTACGGATTTTTCGTTGCTTTTCGTAGCCGAAAAAGTGCGCAATCTTTCGGTTTTTATAAAAACTTCCTGCACCGCTTCTGACTTCTAACCTCTGTATTCTGAATTCTGAAAGCGCCCGCCCATACAAGATAAAACCTTCTCTTTTCTGTGCAGCCGCGGCTGCGCGGAAAACCAGCTTACCGCACTTCTATCGTTTAGAATCTAATATCCAGCATCTAGAACCGCACAATCCATCGCCCCGACGCGCACGCACGAGGTCACGGGACTGTCGTACAACCGTTCGCGGGCAAAATGCCAATTTTCGTGCAGGTTGTAAACGATGTCGTGCTCGTTGCGGTTGGCGATGACCAAGATCGCGCCGTCTGCATTTTCGCGCGTGTAGGCGACACAGCCGAGCACGGCGGAGACAAAGCGCATCTCGCCGTCGCGCAAGGCAGGCAGCGCATGCCGCAAAGCGCCGAGCTTTTTATAAAACGCCAAAAGCCCCTGATTTTCGCGCCCCCACGGGTAATACCCGCGGTTGAACGGGTCCTTATAGCCCTGCATGCCGGCCTCGTCGCCGTAGTAGACGCAGGGCACACCGGGCAGGGTGTATTGCAGCACCGCCGCGAGCTTTAACAGCTGCACGCCTTTTTGATACGCTTCGTCGGAAAGCGTTTGCTGCGCCTGCCACGCGCGGTCGCGGAACCGAGCGCTCTCGCCGGCAAGGCGCGTGACGGCGCGCTCGGTGTCGTGCGTGCCGATGTGGTTCATCAAAACGTCGAGCACGGGTTTCGGATAATGCTCCAAAATCGGTGTGACCGCACGCTGAAAAGCCTCGGCTGCCCCGCCGCGCGCGAATTCGAGCACCGCCTCGGCAAAGGGATAGTTCATCACGCTGTCGAGCTGCCCGCCGAGCAGATACCGCCGCCGCACACCGTATGCCCATTTGGTCGTGGCGTCCTCCCAGACCTCGCCGAGCACGAGCGCATCCGGCTTTTCCGTCTTGGCGGCTTTTGCGAGCGCATCCAAAAAGGCGTCGGGCAGCTCGTCGGCGACATCCAGCCGCCAGCCCGCAGCGCCCGCGCGCAGCCAGCGGCGCACGATACCGTCCTTTCCTGTGATGAAATCGAGGTATGCGGGGCTTTCCTCGTTGACTTCGGGGAGCGTTTCAAAGCCCCACCAGCTTTTGTATTTGTCCGGGTATTCCGAAAAGGTATACCACGGATAATAGGGGGATGCCTTTGAATTGTAGGCACCGAGCGTCGGATAGCGGTTCTCGCGGTTGAAATAGCGGCTGTCGGAGCCCGTGTGCGAAAACACGCCGTCGAGGACCACGCGGATGCCGTATTTTGCCGCTTCGGCGCAAAGGACTTTGAAGTCCGCCTCCGTGCCCAAAAGCGGATCGATCTTTTCGTAATCCGCCGTATTGTAGCGGTGGTTGGAATGCGCCTCGAAAATGGGGTTCAGATACAGGCACGTCACCCCGAGGCTTTTCAGATACGGCAGCTTTTCGCGGATCCCCGCAAGGTCACCGCCGAAATAATCGTTGTTGCGCACCTCGCCCGTTTCGTCGGGCTTCCAGTACGGCGGGTTTTCGGTGTCCGCGCGCAGGATGCGGTCGCCGGGCACGTTTTGCTTCGCCTTGCCCGAATTGTAAAACCGGTCGGGGAAGATCTGATAAAAGATGCCGCCCTTGAGCCAGTCGGGCGTGTGAAGATTTTTGTCGTAGACGGTCAGCTGCCAGCTTTGGCGCGCGCCGGCGCTCGGAAGCGCCCCGATGCCGTCGCCGCTGTGGAACACAGACCCGCGCCCCCACGAGGAATCGTAGTCGAAGTGGTAAAAATACAGACCCTTTTCCGGCACGGCAAGCTCGATGTCCCAGATCTCCTTGTCGTCGCCGTCCATGCCCGCCCAGTACATCGGGTGGTCGACCGCCGCTTCGCCGTCGCGCTGCAGCAGGAAATGCGCCCCGGTCGCGCCGAACGCGCGCGGCAAAATCAGGCGCAGCCGAAACGGTCTGTCTGTTTCGACGGCGCCCGGCACGCTCTTATAAAACGCATCGGCGGGATTGTAAGGGATCCAATTCATAGGCAAAAATCATTCTTTCTGAAACGCGGGTTTTGGGGTAGGGCGGGGGCTTGCTCCCGCCCTACAAGCAGGAGAACCACGGTTTCGCGTGCAACACGCCGTTTACGGACAATGCGTTTTTACAACCCAAGTTCCGTGATTTTCTCCCGCAGTGCGCAGAAATCGGAAAGGGTGTCCGGCTTTTGCGCAGGGTTGCGCAGCAGCGCTGCGGGGTGGTAGGTGCCCATAAGCAGCGTGCCGTTGCGCTCGTAAAACACGCCGTGCTCTTTGGTCACGCGAAAATCGGGGCGGATGATGTACTGCGCCGCAATGCGCCCTAAGCACACGATGATCTTCGGGCGCAGAAGCTTTACCTGTTCGCGCAGCCACGGCGTGCACGCCGCCTGCTCCTCCTCGCGCGGGTCGCGATTTTTCGGCGGGCGGCACTTGACGATGTTCGCGATATAGATATTTTCGTCACGCGAAAGGTCGATATGCGCAAGATATTTGTCCAGAAGCTGCCCGCCGCGCCCGACGAACGGCTCACCCTGTAAGTCCTCGTTTTCGCCCGGCCCTTCGCCGATAAACATGACCTTCGCATCCGTTTTGCCCACGCCGAACACGACGTTGTGCCGCGTTTCGCACAGTTCGCAGTTCCGGCAGGCGAGGCATTCGGTTTTTAAGGTTTCCCAGGTGTATGGCATGGCGGTTCACCTTTTCAGAGTTCAGAGGTTAGATATTTGAGGTCAGATGTTGTGCAGGAAGGTTTTGCGTGAAGTCGAAAGCCTATAAACTTTCGGCTGCGCGAAAAAGCTAATATTCCTCATCTTGTAGGGGCGGCTTCCCGCAATTTCCCCCAACCCGCGTCCGGCATCTAGGAATCCAGCATCTCGTGCAGGAGCTTCTGCACCTCCTGCGCGGGCGCTTTGCCTTTGAGCGCGCGCATCGCCTGACCCATGATGTAGCCCATGGCCTGCGTTTTGCCGCCCTTATACTCCGAAACGCTCTTTTCGTTTGCGGCGATGACCTCTTCGAGCACCGGGCGCAGCGCGGACAGGTCGGTGATCTGCGCAAGGTTGTTTTCTTTGACATACGTTTCGGGATCGACATCCTGTGAGAACACCTTTTCAAGCACGGTCTTGCCCGTGCCGCGGTTGATCTTGCCCGCCTTCACCATGTTGATGACCGCCGCGAGCTTTTCGGGCGAAAGAGTCATATCCTCAGGGAGCGTGCCGCTGTCGTTTAAGAGCTTCATGACCTCGCCCATGATCCAATTCGCCGCATCCTTGGGGCTTTGGCACAGCTTTTCGGTCGCTTCAAACAGCCGCACGAACGCAAGGTCGCTCGTGAGGATGGACGTGTCGTATTCGGGAAGCCCCAATTCCTCGATATACCGGCGCTTTTTCGCTTCGGGCAGTTCCGGCATTTCCGCTTTCACTTTTTCAATGAAGGCGTCCGAAATCTCGATAGGCGGCAGATCCGGTTCGGGGAAATATTTATAGTCCTGCGCATCCTCTTTCGAGCGCATGGCGTAGGACACCCCGCGGGTGTCGTCCCAGCGGCGCGTCTCCTGCACGACCTTGCCGCCGTCCTCCAAAATGTCGATCTGGCGGCGCGACTCGTATTCGATGGCGCGCGCGATGGCGCGGAAGGAGTTTAAGTTCTTCATTTCGGTGCGCGTACCGAATTCCGCCTGCCCCTTGGGGCGGACGGAAAGATTCACGTCGGCGCGCAGCGACCCCTCCTGCATTTTGCAGTCGGAAACGCCCGTGAATTGCAGGATCGCGCGCAGCTTTTCGAGGTAGTCCACGACCTCCGAGGCTTCGCGGAAATCCGGCTCGGAGACGATCTCCAGAAGCGGCACGCCGCAGCGGTTGTAGTCCACCAGCGTGCAGTCGGAAAATTCGTCGTGCACGAGCTTGCCCGCGTCCTCCTCCATGTGGATCTCATGGATGCCGATCTTTTTCGTGCCGCCGTCCGCCGCCTTGACTTCGATAAAGCCGTTGCGGCAAATGGGCAGGTACAGCTGCGAGATCTGATACGCTTTCGGGAGATCCGGATAGAAATAGTTTTTGCGGTCGAATTTATTTTTGCGCGTGATATTACAGTTCGTCGCAAGCCCCGTGCGCACGGCGTATTCCACGACGCGGCGGTTTAAAAGCGGGAGCGTGCCGGGCATACCGGAACAAATCTCGCAGACGTGCGTGTTCGGTTCGCCGCCGAATGCGGTGGAGCAGCCGCAGAAAATTTTGGTTTTGGTGGCAAGCTCGGTGTGCACCTCAAGCCCCATGACGATTTCCCATTCCATAGCGACGCCTCCTTAATCTTGCTGCGGGGACTGTTTGTGGAAGTCCGTCGCCTGCTGGAACGCCGCCGCGGCGGACAAAATTTCCGCCTCGCAAAACGGCTTGCCGATAAACTGCATCCCGACAGGCAGCCCCGCCTTGTCAAACCCGCAGGGCAGCGCCATGGAGGGCACGCCCGCGATGTTGATCATGACGGTATAGATGTCGCCGAGATACATTTTTAAGGGGTCTGAAAGGCTTTCGCCCATTTTCGGCGCCGTGGTGGGCGCGACGGGTCCTAAGAGCATGTCGTATTTTTCGAACGCTTCGAAAAACGACTGCTGGATGAGCTTTTTCGCCTTGAGCGCCTTGTTGTAGTACGCATCGTAATAGCCGGAGCTCAGCACGAAGTTGCCGAGCATGATGCGGCGCTTGACCTCCATGCCGAAGCCCTCGGAGCGGGTCTTGACATAGGTCTCCATCAGATTCTCCGCGTGTTCGCTGCGGTAGCCGTATTTGATGCCGTCGTAGCGCGACAGGTTCGAGCACGCCTCGGCGCAGGCGATGATGTAGTAGGCGGGCACGGCGTATTTGACGATCGGCATGGGGAAGGTCTCGACCTTCGCGCCGAGTTCCTCGCAGGTCTTTGCCGCCGCTTCCACCGCCGCGCGCACTTCCGAAGAGAGCCCTTCGCCGAAATAGTCGGCGGGCAGGCCTATGGTTTTGCCGCGAAGTGTTCCGGCGGTTGCCGCTTCGAAATCAAATTTCGGATTTTCCATGGACGTGCCGTCCATTTTATCCTTGCCCTCGATCTCGGCAAACAGCGCGGCGCAGTCCGCCGCGTCGTGCCCGAGCGGGCCGATCTGATCGAGCGAGGACGCATATGCCACAAGCCCGTAGCGCGACACTGCGCCGTAGGTGGGTTTTAAGCCCGAAACGCCGCAGAACGACGCGGGCTGGCGGATGGAGCCGCCCGTGTCCGAGCCCAAGGTGACGGGCGCCAAGCGTGCTGCGACCGCAGCCGCCGCCCCGCCCGAGGAGCCGCCGGGGACGCGGCTTACATCCCACGGGTTGTGCGTCGCGCCGGTAAAGGACGTTTCGGTGGTGCTGCCCATGGCGAACTCGTCCATGTTCAGCTTCCCTAAGGTCACGAGCCCTGCGTCGTGCAGCTTTTGCACGACGGTCGCGTCATAGGTCGGTACAAAATTCGAAAGGATCTTGGAAGAACAGGTCGTTTTCACGCCTTTTGTGCAGATATTATCCTTAATGCCGACGGGCACGCCCGCCAAAGGCGAGGTGTACACGCCCGCGTCGATGCCCTTTTGCACCTCGTCCGCGCGTTCCAGCGCTTCGTCGCGGCAGACGGTGTTGTAGCAGTGCAAATCGCCGTCGCGCGCTTCGATCGCGTCCAAATAGCTTTCCGCCGCCTCGCGCACGCCGATCTCCCGCCTGCGGATGGCGCTGCCGAGCGCAAGCGCGCCCATTTCAATGATTTCCATAGTTCCGGCGCCTCCTTATTCCACGGTTTTCGGCACGGCGAAACAGCCCTCTCGGCTGTCCGGCGCGTTTTGCAAGATCTCATCCGCGCGCGCAGTGTTCGTCACTTCGTCCTCGCGCACGACGTTCGCCACGGGGAACGAATGGGACGCGGGCTCGACGCCGTCGGTGTCCAATTCGTTTAATGTGTCGATATAATCCAAAATGCTTTGCAAGTCCTTTTCCGTCTCGGCGCGCTGTTCCTCGGAAAGCGCAATGCGCCCGAGCGTTTCGAGATATGTCACAAGATCTTTATCTATCTGCATAACAGTCCTCCGCAGTCGGTCTTATTTTGCGAAATACGCCTTGATGCGCTCCACGGCTTTTTCGGTATTTTCCGCAGAGCCGAACGCAGTCAGGCGGAAATAGCCCTCGCCCGACGGACCGAAGCCCTCGCCCGGGGTGCCCACGACCTGCATCTTTTCGAGCAAAAGGTCAAAGAATTCCCAGCTGCCCATGCCGTTCGGCGTTTTGAGCCACACATAGGGGGAATCCACCGCGCCGTACACGGTGAAGCCGCAGGCTTTAAGCCCGGCGTAAATCGTTTTCGCGTTGCGCTGATAATACGCAATGGTCTCGCGGATCTGCTGCCTGCCCTGGGATGAGTAGCAGGCCTCGGCGGCGCGCTGGGTGATGTAGGAAACGCCGTTGAACTTCGTCGCCTGACGGCGCGCCCACATGGCGTTTAATTCCACACCGTCCGCCTTCAGGTCATGCGGCACGACCGTATAACCGCAGCGCACGCCGGTAAAGCCCGCCGTTTTCGAGAAGCTGCGGAACTCGATGGCGCAGGTCTTTGCGCCCTCGACCTCATAGATCGAGTGCGGCACACCGGGCGTCGTGATGAACGCCTCATACGCCGAATCAAACAAGATCACCGCGCCCTCGCGGTTCGCGTAATCGACCCATGCTTTGAGCTGTTCCTTTGTCGCCGCCATGCCGGTGGGGTTATTCGGGAAGCATAGATAAATTATATCTACATGGCCGTCGGGGATCTGCGGCAAAAAGCCGTTTTCTGCCGTACAGGGCATGTAGACGATGTTCGACCAGCCGTTTTCGGTCTTGTCGCCGGCGCGGCCGCTCATGACGTTCGTATCCACATACACGGGGTAAACCGGGTCGCACACCGCAACGACATTGTCATTCGAAAAAATGTCGCCGATATTGCCGCAGTCGGATTTTGCGCCGTCGGAGACGAAAATTTCCGATTTGTCAAGCGCGATGCCGCGCGCCAGATAGTCGTTTTGCAAAATGGCCTCCAGCAGGAAATCCTGACCGTACTCCGGCGGATAGCCGCGGAACGTTTCGGCGCTCGCCATTTCGTCCGCCGCCTTGTGCATGGCTTCGATGCATGCCGGTGCTAACGGGCGCGTCACGTCGCCGATGCCGAGGCTGATAACTGAATCCGCTTTGTCGGGATTCGCCGCCTTGTATTCGCGCACCTTTTTGGCGATGCCGGAAAACAGGTAGCTGCTTTCGATCTTCTGGAAGTTTTTGTTGATCTGCATATATTTTACCTCCGCTGTTGTGCTGGATATTAGATGGTAGATTTTAGATGCTGGATGCTGGATGTGGGACAGGTGCGTTTTCGCAAAACCGAAAATTCGTACAAACCCGTAGGGACAGCCCTTGCGGCTGGCCGCTGTTAGATTTTAGATGTTAGATATTAGATGCCAGATGTGGGGCGGGCGGCGTTTGCACTTTCCCGCAGTTGCGCAGAAAATCGAATTTTCGCAGTCGTAGGGGCGGGTGATTCCCCTGTTAGGGGAAATGTCCGCGTAGCGGACAAAAGGGTGCCGGAATCCGGAGGATTTCTGCGCCCGCCCGCGGACAGAGATCAGACTTCAGCAGTCAGAGGTCAGAAACAGTGTGGGAAAGTTTCATCAAAACCGTATGTTTACGCAGCCTTTCGGGTGCGAAACAACAAAAAATCTGCTTAAACCCGTAGGGGCGGGTCTCCGCGCCCGCCCGAGCAAAGTACGGAAAGAAAAGAAGCTATGTCTGTTATAAAAACCGTGATTCTGTTTTTCGCCAAAGCAAACCACAAAATCCAACTTTCATGCGGGCGGGCACTTAAGCCCCGCCCCTACAAGTGGTGCTCTTTTCATTTCCGCGAACCGCAAGCCCCCGCCCTACGGGCATGTGCAAACTTTCGGCGTTCCACAGGATTCCCCATTCCCACATCTAGAATCCAGTATCTAAAATCTAAAAGCTAAAATATTTCCCCCGAAAAGACCTCTTCGGCGGGGCCGGTCATGTAAACGTCGCCGTTCCTATGCCAGCGGATCACAAGCTGCCCGCCGCGCAGGTTCACGCGGATGTCCCTGTCGCGTTCGGCGCGCCCGTTTAATATCGAGGCGACCGCCGCCGCGCACGCGCCCGTGCCGCAGGCGAGCGTTTCGCCCGAGCCGCGCTCCCACACGCGCATGTCAAATTCGGTGGGGCTTACCGTGTGCACAAACTCCGTATTGATGCGGTCGGGGAAGCGTTCGTGACGCTCGAACTTCGGGCCGAGCCTTTCAAGGTCGAGCGCTTCCACGTCGTCCACGAACAGCACGCAGTGCGGGTTGCCCATGGAGACACAGGTCACGGCGCAGTCCGTTTCCCCGATAGTTAATTCCTGACTAACGACATTTTCGCCGTCGAACGTAGTCGGAATTTCACGCGCGGCAAGGATCGGCGCGCCCATATTGACGCGCGCGGCCGTGACCCTGCCGTTTTCGGTGAATACCCGAATGGTCTTGACGCCGCTCAAAGTCTCGATCGCGATCTCCGTTTTGTCGGTCATTCCGCGGTCATACACATATTTCGCAACGCAGCGGATCGCATTGCCGCACATCTTGGCACGCGAGCCGTCGGCGTTGTAGATGTCCATAAAAAAGTCTGCCTTTTCAGAAGGGCAGATCAGCACCAGCCCGTCCGCGCCGATACCGAAGTGGCGGTCGCTGACGCGAATTGCCGTTTGCACAGGATCTTTCACCTGCTCTTTAAAGGCGTTTACATAAATATAATCGTTGCCCGCGCCCTGCATTTTGGTGAATTCCATTGCTGCCCTCCTGCGGTAGATAGTTTTTGACTATAGGTTGTTTGTGATTCCGTTCGCGGGAAGCTTTGTGCGAAACGGCAGTCAAGCTGAAAGCTTCAAGTTTCCTGTCGTAGGGGCGGGTCTCTGCGCCCGCCCGAGCAAAGCGTGGAAAGAAAACAACTTGTGTCTGTTACGAAAACCGTGATTCTGTTTTTCGCCAAAAGAAGCTACAAAAACCAACTTTCTTGCGGGCGGGCACAGAGACCCGCCCCTACAGGATTGTACAGATTTTTCGTTGCTTTCGCAGCCGAAAAATTATACGAACGCTTAGTTTTCAAAAAATCTTCCTGCGCCGCTTCTGACATCTGCATTCTGTATTCTGAACTCTGTCCGCGGGCGGGCGCTTAAGCCCCGCCCCTACAGCTGTAAACAAATTGTTTCTGCGAAGCCGCAGTTTTACATGAAACCCGCCTGTACCGCATCTAATCTCTAACGTCTAACATCTAATTTCTAATATCTGACATCTGATCGGAGCCCCGCCCCTACCACTACAGACTTTATTTCTTCTGCGCAGCCATACCTTTGCGTGAAGCCTGTTTCCTGTGATAGATGGTTTTTGACTACTCTTCTGAATCGGAAAGCATCTGCCGCGCCGCTTCGATAAGCTTCTGCCCCGTGCGCATGGCGCGGCGCTGCAATGCGCGGTGCGCCTCGCGTTCCGAAATGCCGTCTTTTTTCATCAGAATCTCTTTTGCCTTGTGCAAAAGCGCCTCTTCTTCGGGCGCGCGCGTCGCGCGCGGACGGCTCTGCTCTCGCGCGGAGGCGGCGAGCGTGTGTACCGTATCCAGCAGCTCGGCGCGGTCTACCGGCATTTGCAGCGGCACAAGATTGCTGCAAAACCCCGGCTGCGGCTCGCCTGACGGCAGCAGCCACACCACATCAAAGCCATTCGGCAAAAGGCGTGCAAGCTCCGTCGCCGGCATATCGGAAAGCCGCCCGCAGACCACGACCGCCTCCGGGCGGATGCTCGCGTAAGAAAGCACCTCCGCACCCGATGACAGTACGTTCTGCACAAAGATCTGCCCGCTTTGTAAAATCGCGCGCACGCGCTCGGCGGCGCGGGGATTGTGGCTTGCAAGGATTACATCTCTCATGCGAAAGGCAGGCATCCTTTCCGGCGGCTTCCGCCTTTTTGCGGCAGCAGCAGCGCAAAATCGAAGCAGCTGCCCAAAACCGCCAATCCGACCGCAGGCGCGGCCGGATTCGACAGATTTAAAATGTATTACTCGTACAGCGGGTGCTTTTTGCAGATCGCGGTCACGCCCTCGCGGATCTTGTCGGCGTTCGCTTCGAAGTCCGTCGCGGCAAGCGCGATGTATTCGGCAACCTTATCCATATCGCCGGTATCCAAGCCCCGCGTGGTGACGGCGGGGGTACCGAGCCTCACGCCGCTTGTGACGAACGGCTTTTCGGGGTCGTTGGGGATGGCGTTCTTGTTGACGGTGATGTACACCTCGTCGAGCCGATGCTCAAGTTCCTTGCCCGTGATGCCCGTCGAGCGCAGGTCCACAAGCAGCAGGTGGTTGTCGCTGCCGCCGGAAACCAGCTGGATGCCGCGCGACAGAAGCCCGGACGCTAATGCTTGGCAATTGTCGAGCACACGCTGCTGGTAAGCCTTGAATTCGGGTTTCAGCGCTTCGCCGAAGCAGACCGCCTTGCCCGCGATGACGTGCATGAGCGGGCCGCCCTGCGTGCCGGGGAAGATCGCCTTGTTCATCTTCTTGGCAAGTTCTTCGTCGTTTGTGAGGATCAAGCCGCCGCGCGGGCCGCGCAGGGTCTTATGCGTGGTGGTGGTCACCACGTCCGCATACGGCATGGGCGAGGGGTGCAGCCCTGCGGCAACAAGCCCCGCGATATGCGCCATATCTACCATAAGATATGCGCCGACCGACTTCGCGATCTCAGAGATCCGCTTGAAATCGATCACGCGCGGATACGCCGACGCGCCCGCGACGATCAGCTTCGGTTTGCATTCCTGCGCCTTTTTCTCGAATTCGTCGTAATCGATGAAGCCCTCGGCGTTCACGCCGTAGGGGACGAAATGGAAGTATTTGCCCGACATATTCACGGGCGAGCCGTGCGTCAAATGCCCGCCCTCGGCAAGGTTCATGCCCATGACCGTGTCGCCGGGCGTAAGGAGAGCAAAGTAGACCGCCATATTCGCCTGCGCGCCCGAATGGGGCTGGACATTGGCAAAGCCCGCGCCGAACAGCTCTTTTGCGCGCGCAATGGCGATGTCCTCGACCATATCCACGCATTCGCAGCCGCCGTAATAGCGCTTGCCCGAATAGCCCTCGGCGTACTTATTGGTCAGCACGCTGCCCATGGCCGCCATGACGGCGGGGGAAACGATGTTTTCGCTGGCAATCAGCTCCAAGTTGCGCCGCTGGCGATTGAGCTCTGCCTGCATGGCGTCGCCGACCTCTTTGTCATGGGCGGCGACGAACCCGATGGTATCCATCAAATCTGCGTACATATCGTGTTGTGCTCCTTCTCTGTTTTTGCGCGTTACTGCTTGACCGAATAGTTCGGCGCTTCCTTCGTGATCACGACGTCGTGCGGGTGGCTTTCTTTAAGCCCTGCGTTCGTGATGCGGATGAATTTCGTCTTGGTGCGCAGCTCGTCCAAATTATGGCAGCCGCAGTAGCCCATGCCGGCTTTCAAGCCGCCGATCATCTGATAGATCGTGTCGGACAGCTTGCCCTTATACGGCACGCGGCCCTCGATGCCCTCGGGCACAAGCTTTTTGTTGTTGGTCTGGAAATAGCGGTCTTTGGAACCGTGGTTCATGGCGGCGATGGAGCCCATGCCGCGATAGGTCTTGAAGCTGCGGCCCTGATAAACTTCCGTCTCGCCGGGCGATTCCTCGCAGCCCGCGATGAGCGAACCGACCATGACCGCCGCCGCGCCCGCCGCGATCGCCTTGACGATCTCGCCGGAATATTTGATGCCGCCGTCGGCGATAACGCCGATGCCGTATTTTGCCGCTTCGTTGGCGGAGTCATAAACGGCGGTGATCTGCGGCACGCCGATGCCCGCAACCACGCGCGTGGTGCAGATGGAGCCGGGGCCGATGCCGACCTTGACGCAGTCCGCGCCCGCGTCGATAAGCGCCTTGGTGCCCTCGGCGGTGGCAACGTTGCCGGCAATGAGCGATACATCCGGGAACGCGGCCTTGACCTTTTCAACGGCTTTGAGGATATTTTTGCTGTGGCCGTGTGCCGAGTCAAGGGTGAGCACGTCCACGCCCGCTTCATAAAGCGCCGCCGCGCGTTCGAGCACGTCGCCCGTCACGCCGATGGCAGCGCCGCACAGCAGCCGCCCCTGGCTGTCGCGTGCGGAATTGGGATACTGCACGGTTTTTTCAATGTCCTTGATCGTGATAAGCCCCTTTAAGAAGCCGTTGTCGTCCACGAGCGGGAGCTTTTCGATCTTATGGCGCATAAGGATGGCTTTCGCTTCGTCAAGCGTCGTCCCGATATGGGAGGTCACAAGATTTTCGTGCGTCATCACGTCGCCGATGCGCACGCTGTAATCGGTCATGAAGCGCATATCGCGGTTGGTGAGGATGCCCACAAGCCGCCCGTCGCCGTCACAGATGGGCACGCCCGAGATCTTGTAGCGGTGCATGAGCTCGTTGGCTTCCTCGACGGTGTTGTCGGGGTGCAGGAAAAAGGGGTTGACGATGACGCCGTTTTCACTGCGCTTGACCTTGTCCACCTCTTCGCGCTGCTCCTCGATGCTCATATTCTTGTGGATGATGCCGACGCCGCCCTCGCGCGCAATGGCGATCGCCATTTTGGACTCGGTCACCGTGTCCATGGCAGCGGTCAGGATGGGCGTGTTGAGCGTGATGGTCTTGGTAAGCTTAGCCGAGACATCCACATCGCTCGGCAGGACGTCGCTTTCGGCGGGGATCAAAAGGACGTCGTCAAAGGTAAGGCCTTCTTTTGCAAACTTGTCACATGCCATAATTTACTATCCTCCCATTTTAATTATCCATTATTATACCATTCCCGCACGCGGGTTTTCAATAGATTTTTGCGAAAAACCGCCGCTTTGGGCAGTTCGCCCGCTCGCGCGCCGCTTTTCGACGGCTTTTGGGTGAAATAGACGGTAGATCTTAGCCGCCGGAGGTTAGATGCCGGACGCCGGGTGCCGGATTTTGGATATGGGGGCGGGGCAGTTTCTGCGCAACCGAAAATCAGCACACACCCGTAGGGACAGCCCTTGCGGCTTGTGCAAATTTTCGGCTTTGCAGAACCTGCCGTGCCTCTCATCCAGCATCCAGCATCCAGTGTCCAGCATCTAAAAAGCCGAGGCGCGCGCCCCGGCTTTTCTCTCTTATTTTTTCGTCAGCTTTTCCTTGCCGCCCATATACATGCGCAAAGGCGCGGGGATGTTTACCGAGCCGTCGGCGCACAGGTTGTTTTCAAGGAAGGCGATCAGCATACGCGGCGGGGCGACAACCGTGTTGTTGAGCGTGTGGGCAAAATAGTTGCCCTTTTCGCCCTTGACGCGGATGCCAAGCCTGCGCGCCTGCGCGTCGCCGAGGTTCGAGCACGAACCGACCTCGAAATACTTCTTCTGGCGCGGGCTCCATGCTTCGACGTCCAGGCTCTTGACTTTTAAGTCGGCCAAGTCGCCCGAGCAGCATTCGAGCGTGCGCACGGGGATGTCCAGCGAGCGGAAGAAATCGACCGTGTTGTGCCACAGCACATCGTACCACTTGTCGCTCTCCTCAGGCTTGCAGACGACGACCATTTCCTGCTTCTCAAACTGGTGGATGCGGTACACGCCGCGCTCCTCGATGCCGTGCGCGCCGACCTCCTTGCGGAAGCACGGGGAATAGCTCGTGAGCGTCTGCGGCAGGTCGCTTTCGGGGAGGATGGTGTCGATGAACTTACCGATCATCGAGTGCTCGCTCGTACCGATCAAATACAGATCCTCGCCCTCGATCTTATACATCATGTTTTCCATTTCGGCGAAGCTCATCACGCCCGTCACAACGTCGCTGCGGATCATGAACGGCGGGACGTAATAGGTGAAGCCGCGGTCGATCATGAAGTCGCGCGCGTAGGAGAGGATCGCCGAATGCAGCCGCGCGATGTCGCCCTTGAGATAGTAAAAGCCGTTGCCGCTCGTCTTGCGTGCGGAATCAAGGTCAATGCCGTCAAAGCTCTCCATGATGTCCACGTGGTAGGGGATCTCGAAATCCGGCACGGCCGGCTCGCCGAAGCGCTCGCGCTCGACGTTTTCGCTGTCGTCGCGGCCGATCGGCACGGACGGGTCGATGATGTTCGGGATAACGAGCATCCGCTCGCGAAGCGCCGCCGAAAGCTCGGCTTCTTTTTCTTCGAGCGATTTCAATTCGTCCGCCATCTCGGTGACCTGTTTCTTGGTCGCCTCCGCTTCCTCACGCTGCCCCTTTGCCATTAGCGCGCCGATCTGCTTGCTGATGCGGTTGCGGTCGGCGCGAAGCTGATCCGCGCGGCCCTTGCATTCACGGTAGCGGCGGTCAAGGTCGATCGCTTCGTCTACCAGCGGCAGCTTTTCGTCCTGAAATTTCTTTCGGATGTTTTCTTTGACGATCTCCGGGTTCTCCCGTACAAATTTGATATCCAGCATATTTTCTTTGCCTCCGAAAAACAGGTCGCCCTGTATTTTTCCCTTTCTGTCCGCGTCTTACGCCTCGTCGAACGCGGCGGCGAGCTTTTTGAGGTCGTCCGTGCCGAAAAATTCGATCTCCAGCGTCCCTCTGCCGCCCTTGCCTACATACACCTTGACCGTTCTGCCGAGCGTTTCGCGCAGCGCGAGCTCGACCTCCGTATAAAAGCGGTCGCGCTTTTTCGCACGGCGTTCGGCCGGTTTTTTCTCGCGCCCCGCCGATTTTACGAGCCGCTCGGTCTCGCGCACCGATGCGCCGCTTTGCACGATCTGCTCGGCAAGGCGGGACAGCTCGGTTTCGTCCTCGACTGCAAGCAGCGCGCGCGCATGCCCCATGGAGAGCTTCCCCTCGCGCACGAGCGCAGCCGTCTTTTCCGGCAGCTGCAAAAGGCGCAGGGCATTCGTCACGGCGGTGCGGCTTTTGCCCACGCGCGAAGCCGCCTGCTCCTGCGTCAATCCGAAGCGCGTGATGAGCTGCTGCAAGCCCTCGGCTTCTTCGAGCGGATTCAAGTCCTCGCGCTGCAGGTTTTCGATGAGGGCGAATATGCTTTCCTCCTCATCGGTCATTTCGCGCACGGTCACGGGGACAACGCTCAGCCCCGCCATGCGTGCGGCACGGTAGCGCCGTTCGCCCGCGACCAGCCGGTAGCCGCCCTCTGCGCGCGGCCGCACGAGCAGCGGCTGCAAAACGCCGTGCTCGGCGATGCTTGCCGAAAGCTCCGAAAGCGCCGCCTCGTCAAAGGCCTTGCGCGGCTGCGCGCGGTTGGGTTCGATCTCCGAAAGCGGCAGGGTCACGACGCCCTCTTCCACCGAATTGTCGAAGAAAAGCGCGTCCACGCCCTTGCCGAGTCCGCCTTTTTTTGCCATATCACATATCCCTTTCCCGCTTCTTCGCGTCAAGCGTCCGCCGCCGCGCGACGATAGGTCTCCGCTTCGTCGGGGTAGGCTTCTTCAAAATAATCCTCTTGCGTGTACGTTATGGCGTAGTCGTTTTCATCGATCTCGGAGAGCACCACATACACGTCATCGATGTGCCAGATGCAGTTGGGGTAATTGCCCTCGTATTCGACGTGCGCGCCGTAGCGGACGTCGAACAGCGCAACCGCATCTACGGTGTTCGCGCCGTCGGTCCCCGTCGCGCCGCGGAATTGGATCTGCTCCAGACGCGCACCGTCGGTGCTGAACATGAAGATCACGGATTTCGTCGTGGAATAATTGATAAACACGCCCGAAAATTCGTTGGAGAACTGCTGCCGTCCGTCGTCGGCAGTCGTCACATCCGTGACCTGCCCGACAGCCGCCTGCACCTCGGCGATGCTCATGCCCATGCGGATGTTCGCCGCGAACAGGAAGCCGTCCTCTTCCGCGGGGGCGGTGGTCGTCTCGGCAGTGGTGGATTCCGCCGCAGTCGGCGCGGTATCGTCTTTCACAAACTCCCGCTGCCCGCAGGCGGTTAAGCCCGCCGCAAACAGTACAACGACGGCGCCAAGCGCAAAGATCCGTTGTTTCATAATCTGCTCCTTTCCGCCGCGTCAGCGCTTCTGCTTTTTCAGAAACTCCTCGGCGAACGCTTCATAGGCCTGCGCGCCCTTGGAGGCTTTGTCGTAATACAAAACAGGCTGCCCAAAGCTGGGCGCTTCCGAAAGGCGGACGTTGCGCGGGATCGTGGAACGGTAGACCTTCTGTGGGAAGAATTTTTTGACCTGCTCGACCACCTGTGCCGTCAGGTTCAGCCGCCCGTCATACATCGTCAGCAGCACGCCCTCAAGCTCCAGCTGCGGGTTATAAAGCCTTTTTATTTGCCGCACCGTCGTCATAAGCTGCGCAAGCCCCTCAAGCGCGTAGTATTCGCACTGGATGGGCACCAAAAAGCTGTCGGACGCGCAAAGGGCGTTGATCGTAATGAGCCCCAGCGAGGGCGGGCAGTCCAAAAAGACAAAATCATACTGTTCCCATACGCTCGCGAGCGCCGTTTTCAGTCGGCTTTCGCGGCGGTCTAAGCCGATGAGCTCGACCTCTGCGCCTGCCAAATTGATGTCGGACGGCAAAATATCGACATTTTTAAATTTTGTGTTGATTATTCCCTGCGCTGTCGGCGCTTCGTTGATGAGTACATCGTAGGCGGAGGTTTGGATCGACCGCTTGTTCACGCCGTAGCCGCTGGTGGTGTTGCCCTGCGGGTCCACGTCGCAGATAAGCACCTTTTTGCCGAGCGCCCCGACTGCCGCCGACAGGTTGACCGCCGTGGTGGTCTTGCCCACGCCGCCTTTTTGGTTGATTATGGAAATGGTTTTTGCCATAGGGTTTTTTCAGCTCCGAAAAATTGGACTTGTCCGAGCGCATACGCCGCTCGTAAAACGCGCGGGGGACGAACCGTGCCGCCCGCAAACGGGTTTTCTTTTCATGTTTTTATAGTATAGCATAAACCCGCATAAAAGGAAAGCCTTTTTTCCCGCAAAGTCCGGTTTTCGGGACAGGGTGGGGCGAAGTGCCGCTTGCGCAGGGGGAAACGACGGGACGCGCCGGCAAGACACGGCGGGACGGCGTGTAGGCAGCGCGGTGGGCGGGGCAGGCAGCGCGGCAAACAGCGGGCGACGGCGCAAACGGAGGGCTTCGATGTTTCACGTGAAACATACGGTGCGGTGACGGAATTCGAACACACGGCGGGAGCAGAGCCCCGCCCTACACGATGTAACGGCTGTTTTCCAGTAAAAAATCCACACAAACCCCGTAGGCGCGGGAGCTTCCCCTGTTAGGGGAAATTGCCGCGTAGCGGACAAAAGGATGCCGGAATCCGGAGGATTTCCGTGCCCGTCCGCAAACAGAGATCAGAATATGGATGTTAGATGTCAGAGTTGGTGCGGGCAGATTTCACACGTTGCCGTGGCAACGTTAAAAACTACATGTTTTATCTTGTAGGGGCGGGTCTCTGCGCCCGCCCGTAAGAAAGTTGGATTTTGTAATCGGTTACGGCGAAAAACAGAATTATGGTTTTCATAACAGACGCAAGTTCTTTTCTTTCTGCACTCTGCTCGGGCGGGCACGGAGACCCGCCCCTACGGCATAAAACATCAAAATTCAGCATCGTCGTAGGGCGTTTGGGAAGCTGCACTTCCTTCGGGCAGGCGTGGAAATCCTCCGGATTCCGGAAACCCTTTGTCCGCTGCGCGGACATCTCCCTTAATAAGGGAGTCACCTGCCACTACGCGTAGTCGATATTTATTTGCGCAGCCGCGGCTGTGCGTAAAATCCACCCGCACCGTGTCTAACATCTAACATCTAATATCTAATATCTAAAAGGCGAAACAGCGGCCGGGCGTATGCCCGAACCGCTGTTCCGCTGTGGATGTGGGGTGTGAAAGAGAAGGATATGGATATTTAAAACGGAACGGCGACAGGGGTGGCCGCCGCCCACGTTTTACGAAGTTTACGCGCCGACAGGCGCAGGGCGGGCAGGATTCAGAGAGGAGCGGTGAGAGACGAGAAATCAGACGCGGAAAGGTAAGCCTTTGCAGCGCCGCCGCTGCGCGGAGAAATGTGCAGTGTGTAGGGCGGGGCTTGCTCCCGCCGCACATCTGCCCTCTGATTTCTGAAATCTGACTTCTGAAAGCGGACAGCCGCAAGGGCTGTCCCTACGGGGTCGCTGATTTTCGGCTTCGGTGAACCTGCCCCTCCGCACTTCTGCCCTCTGATTTCTGAAATCCGGCATCTAAAATCAAACTGCCTCATCCTCCGCAGAGAGGGGAAGCTTGAGCTGTTCTAATTTCGGGATGCGCACAATGTATTCGATGTATTCCGGCGTTTCGCTCTTGGCGGCGTCCGCGTCCACGCCTGCGCGCCGAATGGCGTCTACGGCATGGTTCAAGGTGTTGATGAACACACGCACATCGCGCACGCCGCGGAAGTTCGTGCGGTTTTTGCCGGTTTTCGCGAGCATCTGCTCCACGAGCCGCTCGCTTTCCTGCACGGTCAAATGGCGGTCAAGCATGATGCCCAGCGCCCGCGCGCGCTGTTCGTCGTTGTCGAGCTGCAAAAGCGCCCGTGCATGGCGCTCCGAAAGCCCGCCGCGCGTGAGCCGGTAGCGCATGTCCTCCGGCAGGCGGAGAAGCCGCAGCTTGTTCGAGAGGGTGGACGGCGCTTTGCCGAGCTTGCGGCTTAATTCCTCGCGGCTCATGCCGTAGTCCGTCACAAGGCGGTCGATCGCCTCCGCCTCCTCGAAGCAGTCGAGATCCTGCCTTTGCAGGTTCTCAATGAGTGAAAACACGGCGGAATTTTTGTTGTCGAGCTCGGCAACGATGGCGGGGATCTTGGTAAGCCCCACAAGCCGTGCCGCGCGCAGCCGCCGTTCGCCCGAGATCAGCTCGAAACCTGTTTCGGTCTGGCGCACCGTGATCGGCTGTAAGATGCCGTTTTGCCGGATGCTTTGCGCCAGCCCCTCCAGCTCGTCGTAATCGAACCGCTGACGCGGCTGGTTGGGGTTCGGCGCTATGTTTTCCTGCGGGATCAGGAAGATCTGACCCGCGCTTTTGACCTTCGGTGTTTTCATTGCTTTGTCCGCGGGCGAAAGCCGCCCTTTCCTTTACACAGAATCCCGTCGGGGAAAGCGCCCCGCCCGGCTTGTCCATAGGATAGCACGGGCGGGGCAGATTTGTAAAGAAAAAGCGTTCGTCCGAAAACGCGGCGATTCACGGCTTTTTTCCTTTATTTTAAGGGGCTTTTCGCGATTTTTGCGGATGCACGCGGGTATTTTGGCGGAGTTTGCGATATTTTCCGCACAAAAACGATGCGCCGCGGCGTATTTTCGACCAGATCAAATAAAAGATTTTGTTCCGTCTTCCCGCCGAGCAGCCGTACCGCGCCCGCCGCATTTTGAATTTCTTCCTCGGCGGCGGCGGATTTCATGGCGAAAAACAGCCCGCCTGCGCGGACAAAGGGCAGGCAGTATTCGACCAGCACCGCCATATCCGCCACGGCGCGCGCTGTGACAAAGTCGAATTTTTCGCGGTATTTCGGCTGTTTTCCCGCTTCCTCGGCGCGCAGGTGCAGGGTTTCGCCGGCGAGCCCCGTTTCTTCGAGAACGGACGAAATAAAGCCCAGCTTTTTGCGCGTGCCGTCCAAAAAAGCAACTTGCAGGTCGGGGCGTGCAAGTTTCAGTGCAAGGCCCGGAAAGCCCGCCCCCGTACCGACGTCCAAAAGCGACGCGCCCGCAGGGAGCTCCGTTTTCCCCAGCAGCACCAGCGAATCCGCAAAGTGCTTGACCGTGACCTCGTCGGGATCGGTCACAGCGGTCAAATTGAATCGGCGGTTGGTCTCGATCAGCCGTTCGGCATACAGGTCGAGCCGCATAAGGGCTTCCCTGTCGAGCGTCACCCCGTGCGCGGCGAGCGTGCGTTCCAGCAGCGGGAAATTGAGCATCAATACCCCTCCTTGGCAAGGTAAATGAGCAAAACGGAAATGTCGGCGGGGGAGACGCCGCTGATGCGCGACGCCTGCCCGACGTTCTGCGGGCGCGCCTTACCGAGCTTTTCGCGCGCTTCGAGCCGCAGTCCCTCGATGGAGTCGTAGCAGATGCCTTCGGGGATACGTTTGCCCTCCAGGCGGCGCATTTCACGCACCTGTGCCTCCTGGCGGCGGATGTAGCCCTCGTATTTGAGCGCGATCTCCACCTGCTCAAACACGGCGTTCGGCAGGTCGGGGCGCGTCGGGTCAAAGGGCGCGAGCGCGTCGTAGTCGAGCTGCGGACGGCGCAAAAGCTCCGCTAATTTCATGCCCGTTTTCATCGACGATGTTTCACGTGAAACAAGCAGCGCCTGTAATTCATCGCTCGGCGGTATGGTCGTCTCCTCGGCGCGGCAGCGTTCGGCATCGATCTGCGCGGATTTTTTGAGGAAGCGATCATATTTTTCGTCCGAGACCAGCCCGATCTCGTGACCCATCGGCGTCAGGCGCAGATCGGCGTTGTCCTGCCGCAGCAAAAGGCGGTATTCCGAGCGCGAGGTCATCATGCGGTAGGGATCGGCGCAGCCCTTGGTCACGAGGTCGTCGATGAGTGTGCCGATGTAGGACGTGGCGCGGTCGAGCACGAACGGGTCTTTCCCCTGCACCTTGCGCGCGGCGTTGATGCCGGCGATCAGCCCCTGCGCCGCCGCCTCTTCATAGCCGGACGAGCCGTTGAACTGCCCCGCGCCGAACAGACCTTCCAAATCTAAAAATTCCAGTGACGGCGAGAGCGCAAGCGGGTCTACGCAGTCGTATTCGATTGCGTAGGCGGTGCGCATGATCTCCACATGCTCAAGACCGGGGATCGTGCGCAAAAATTGCAGCTGCACGGCTTCGGGCAGGGAGGAGGACATCCCCTGCAAATACATTTCCTCGGTATCTAAGCCGCAGGGCTCTACAAACAGCTGGTGGCGTTCCTTGTCGGGGAAGCGCATGACCTTATCCTCAAAGCTGGGGCAGTAACGCGGCCCCACACCGTGGATCTTCCCGCCGTAGAGGGGAGACGAGTCGATATTTTCGAGAATGACCTGCTTGGTCGCGTCGTTCGTGTAAGTGATATAGCAATCCGCCTTATTTTCGGGCGGGGTCTCCGTATCGAAAGAAAACGGCACAGTCGCTTCGTCGCCTTTCTGGACCTCCATGGCGGAAAAATCCACGCTGCGGCGGTTGACGCGCGCGGGCGTACCCGTTTTAAAGCGGCGCAGCGGGATGTGCAATCGCTTGAGCGCTGCGGAAAGCGCCGTCGCGGGGAACATACCGTCCGGGCCGCTCTCGTAGGAGACGTCGCCGATGTAGATGCGCCCACCGAGGAACGTGCCCGTTGCAAGGACAACGCATTTCGCCGAGTAAACAGCTTCGAGCCGCGTTTTGAGCGTCCAAAGCCCGTCGTCGGCGCGGTACAGGTCGATCACTTCCGCCTGGCGCACGTCTAAGCATTCCTGGCGTTCAAGCGCATGCTTCATGTATTTTGCATATTCCCGGCGGTCGATCTGCGCGCGCAGGGAGTGCACCGCCGGACCCTTGCCGCGGTTGAGCATGCGCGACTGGATCTCGGTTCTGTCCGCCGCTTTGCCCATTTCGCCGCCGAGCGCGTCGATCTCGCGCACAAGATGCCCTTTCGACGTACCGCCTATGGAGGGGTTGCAGGGCATATTGCCGATCCAGTCGAGGTTGATGGTGAACACCCCGACCGTACAGCCGAGCCGCGCGGCGGCAAGGCCGGCTTCAATGCCTGCGTGCCCGGCGCCGATCACGGCAACGTCATATTGTTTTGCAAAATAGTCCATAGTTATGTTCCCTTAACTGAATGCAGAATACAGAGATTAGATGGCGGAGGCGTTCGGAAACGTGTGCTGCTTTCACAGCCCACCGGGCTGTTTGGCTTCCTCTCCTGCGCTTTGGGAGGGAAAAGGTTTCGCACGCTGCGGCGTGCGACCAAAGGCTCTGCCTTTGGAAACCGCGATTTTTTGTAAAAAATCGAGTAAAACTTTTAGGTTCGCTTGCCGGAACTTACAGCAATTTTCCCGCCGCATATCCAGCGTCCGGAATCGAATATCCAGTTTCTACTTGCCTACGCAGAACTGTGCAAAGACCGCATCCACGACAGATTCCGTAGCACGTTTGCCGGTGAGCGCGTCAAGATCCTCGATCGCCGCATCCATACACACCTGCACCGCGTCGCGTGTGACACCTACGGTGAGCGCGTCGTGCGCTTCGTTTAAGTGTTCGAGCGCCGAACGGCAGCAGGCGTTCTGCCGCTCGTTCATCAAGGTAGGGGCGGCGGTGTCGAAATCAGCCGTCCCCAGCACCTCGGCAACGGCAGCTTCCAAATCGGCAAGGCCCGTTTGCGTTTTGGCGCTGACCGGCACAACTTTATTAAACACAGTGTTTAATATCTCACTGTCCAGCTGCTGCGGCAGATCGGTCTTGTTAATGACGGCAATGGCTTTTTTCCCTTTGCACAGCGCGAACAGCCGCTTATCCTCCTTCGTCAGCGGCTCGGCGCTGTCAAATACCGCCAAAACGAGCGTTGCGCGCTCCAATGCCGTGCGGGCGCGTTCCACGCCGATGCGCTCTACGGCGTCATCCGTATCGTGCAGTCCTGCCGTATCGGAAAGATGCAGCACCAGCCCGCCGAGCGTGACCGTTTCCTCCACCACATCGCGCGTTGTACCGGCCACGTCGGTGACGATCGAGCGTTCCGAGCCCGAAAGGAGGTTCATCAGCGTCGATTTGCCGACGTTCGGCCGGCCGACGATGACCGTATCCACGCCCTCGCGCACGGCGCGCCCCGAATCAAAGCGGGCAATAAGCGCCGAAAGCGAATGCCGCGCGCCGTCGACAACTTGCAGCAGCGCGCCGTCCGAAAGGTCATCGATGTCCTCGTCGGGGTAATCCACCCATGCTGCGAGTGCGGCGGAGGTCGCTTTCAGGCGGTCGGATATCGCGTCGATCTCCCCGGAAAGCCTGCCCTCCAGTGCACCGAACGCCGCCTGCGCCGCCTGTTCGCCTTGGGCGGCGATGAGCTGCATCACGCCCTCGGCGCGGGTCAGATCCATTTTGCCGTTTAAAAACGCACGGCGCGTAAATTCGCCCGCCTCGGCGGCGCGCGCGCCGTTTTGGAGAGCGGCGCGCAAAACCTGCCGCGTCACATACAGCCCGCCGTGGCAGGAGATCTCCACCACGTCCTCACCCGTATAGCTTTTCGGCGCACGGAACACAAGGGCGACCGCCTCATCCACGGGGACGCCGCCGCAAAGCACCGTGCCGAACGCGGCATGGTAGCCCGGCAGGGAAGATAAGGGCTTTTTTGAGACGGGGCGGAAAATGCGGTCGGCGACCGCCAGGGCATCTTCGCCCGAAATGCGGACAATGCCGATCCCGCCCGCCGCCTGGCCGGTGGAGATGGCGGCTATCGTGGACATAAGATCACCTCGGTTTTAGATGGTAGATTTTAGATTCTAGATGCTAGACGTGGGATGGGCGAGCTTGCAGAAGTCGGAATTTAGATGTCAGAGGCGATATGGGTGCTTTTCCGCAAAGCCGCGGCTGTACAGGAAAGAAACCCGCCCCTACAAGATAAAACATGCCGTTTTTAGTGTAGCCGCGGCTTTGTAAAAACCTACCTGCACCGCTTCTGACCTCTTGCTTCTAACTTCTGAAATCTGAACGCAGCCCTGCCCCTATGGCATTAAACATCAAGTTTTCGGGATAGCCGCAGGTGGTTCGAATTCTATATATTTCTTGAGCAGGCGTGGAAGCCTGCCACTACGCGTCCGATCGAATTTTCGGTTTCTGCAAATTTCCCCATTGCTCGTCTGACTTCTGACCTCTGAAATCTGACTTCTGTTCGCGGGCGAGCACTTAAGACCCGCCCCTACAGAAAGAGATATCCGGTTTTCTGTACCGCTGCGGCTTCGTACAAACCTCCGCGCACCACGTCTAGCGTCCGGCATCCGGCATCTAAAATCTAAAAAGCGGCGGGAGTTCCCGCCGCTTTTCAAATCTGCTTATTCCGCCTCGGTCGAGTCGGGGGCGGCCTGCTCTTTTTTCACTTCGATCTTGCCGTAAAGCGAAGCCCCCGCCACGTCATTGCGCTTTTCGCGGTCGGCGGCGACATCGGGCACATACGGCTCGCGGCGCGGTCGGTCACGGCGGTCGCGGCGGTCACGGCGATCATTGCGGTCGTGGCGATAGTCGCCGGAGCGTCCGCTGCGCGCGCCGCCCTTGGGCGCGTTTTCGGATGCGATGATCACGCGGCGGTCGAGATCCACGCCCGTGGAATACGAGGTCACGCCGTCGATCTCCTGAATGGTGGTGTGGATGATGCGCCGTTCATACGGGTTCATCGGCTCGAGCGTCAGGCTGCGCCCGGTGCGCAGCACTCTTGCGGCGTCCTTTTTCGCAAGGTCGGCAAGCGCCGCTTCGCGCTTTTCGCGGTAATCGCCGATGTTGATCCCCACGCGCTTATACCCTTGTCTGCCGCGGTTTTCCACCATGCGTGCAAGGTACTGGATCGCGTCGAGCGTTTCGCCGCGGCGGCCGATGACAATGCCGTAATCCTCCCCGCAGGAGAGCTCAAACAAAATTTCCTCATCATTTTCAAACGCTTCGACCTCGCATTCGGGCAGACCCAGCCCGCGCACGAGCTCGGCAATGTAAGCCGCAGTCTTTTCATGCGCGTCGGTCGGGGTCAATCGCGCCTTGCGCTCCCGGAACGAAAGCGGCTTTTCGGCAGGCGCCTTTGCGCTTTCCGCCTTATCGCCCTTTTCCGCTTTTTCTGCGGGTTTCGCCGCCTTGGGCTTTTCGGCTGTCTCTTTTTTCTGCGGTTTTTCCGCCGGTTTTTTCTTCTTTTCGGGGCGCGGCGCCTTTTTCTCGGCGGGCGCGTCCGGGAGTTCCACGGTCACCTTGACCTCGGCGGGCGAACCGCCGAACAGCCCGAGGATCTTTTTCGACGGGAGCTTCAAAACCTCTACATGGTAATCGTCTTCATCCGTAAGCCCCAGCTCTGTAAGCGCCGCCGCAGTCGCTTCCTCAATGGTTGCGGCGGATTTTATGCATTCCTTGGTCATAACTGTCTCCTTCGTGTATCAGTCATCCTGCGAGCGTATCTCGAGGATGCGCTTGGTGTTCGCTTCTTTCGAGCGGCGGTAGATCGTTTCTTCCACCATCAACCGCGCGAGCACCTTTTTCGGACTGTAAATATGGTTGAGCGCCACCATCTGGATAAACGAGAGGATAGAAGAGAAGATGGTGTAAACGCCGACGTTGATCGGCAAAATGAAGGCGAACCAAACCTGCATAACGGGTGTAAAGAACATCATGCAGCCCATGCTGGCATTATTTGCCATGCCGGGGTTCGTCTTTTTCTGGCGCAGGAAGGAGTACAGGCTCATCCCCAGCGCCAAAAGCCCGGAGACAATCGGGATCACCCAATAGATGTCGGGGTTCGAAATGCTCGGCGTGTGAGAAAGATCCAGACCGAAGAGGGTGTAGCGCTCGATGAATTGGTCGACGCTGGCGATCATATCCGCCGTAAGCCCGTGGATCGAGGAGAGGTCGAGCTCATGGAAGTGCTCGAGCGCGTACAGCTCCATGCGGTAAGAGGCGCTTGCCGCCGAGCCTTCGACCATCGGCTGCACAGCGTTTTCCAGCGCCGTTACGACCGCATCGGGCAGGCGCAGCACCATCGAGAACGGATGATAGTTGACCTGAAAAAGCCCCATCATGATGATAAGCTGGAGCAGCATCGGAAAGCAGCCCGCCGTCATGCCGGACGTACCCTCGCGCTGGTAGAGCGCCTGTGTCTCCTCCTGGATCTTGCGCTGGTTGCCCTCATACTTTTTCTGGATGCGCCGCAGCTTAGGCTGTAAGCGCGCCTGTTTCGCCATGCCCTTTTGCTGCTTGATCGAAGCGGGCAGCAGGCAGAGACGGATGATGATGGTCATGCACAAAAGCGAAAGCAGGTAGTTGCCCGTCAGCGCATAGAAAATGGAAATGACAAAGCCGAACGGGATACCCAGCCATTCGTAAAGTCGTTGCATAGAAAACCTCCATGCTGTTAGATACTGGATGTTAGATTCTGGATGCTGGATGTGGGGTGGGGAAGGTTGTGCGAACCGGAATTCAGAATACAGATGTTAGATGTCAGAAGTCAGATATCAGAAGTTAGAAATTAGACATTAGATGCGGTGCAGGCGGATTTCACACAAAGCAGCGATTGCGCTGAAACTTGATGCCCTATCTTGTAGGGGCGGGTCTCTGTGCCCGCCCGCCGGTCAGATATCAGAAATTAGAAATCAGAGGTCAGATGCGGTGCAAGCAGGTTTTACACAAAGCTGCGGGTACGCTGAAAAATTGATGTTTTCTGTCGTAGGGGCGGGGTTTAAGCAGACTTTTTATGCTTTTCGAAGTCGAAAAGTTGTACGAACGCTCGGTTTTCATGAAATCTTCCTGCGCCGCTTCTGACTTCTAATCTCTGTATTCTGATCTCTGTCCGCGGGCGGGCGCTTAAGCCCCGCCCCTACAGGGTTAATCAAATTTTTAAATCTCTTCGCAGCCGAAAGGTCATACCGACGAACGGGAGTGATAAAACGTCCTGTTCTGATTCTGCCCTCTGTCTTCTGATTTCTGACTTCTGCGCCTCAGCGCAGCTTCGGCGGTCTTTGCGGCTTTTCGGGGACGGGGTCGTACCCGCCCGGGAACAGCGGGTTGCAGCGCAGCAGCCGCCACAGCCCCATAAGCCCCCCGCGCACAAGCCCGAAACGCTCGATCGCTGTCAACATATACGCCGAGCAGGTCGGGGTATACCGGCAGCGCGGCGGGAAATGCGGCGAGATCTTTTTTTGGTAGAAGCGGATAGCGCGCACAGCGGCGTCTTTTACGCGCATAGCAACCCCGCCTTTTTAAGAAGCCCGCGCATGGCAGCCTGCACCTGCGTGCTTTTGAGATGCTTTGTGCGGCTGCGCGCCACGAACACAAAATCATAGCTGCCGGAAAGCTCGTCCTCCAGCGCGCGGTATGCGGCGCGGATGATGCGCTTGCAGCGGTTGCGCTCCACGGCGTTGCCCAATTTTGTGCTGACGGTTATGCCGATACGACAAATTCCCGCACGGTTTTTACAGAAATAAACAACCAGTGCAGGATCTGCGTAGGATTTTCCGCGATGGTAAAGCCTGCGGAAATCCGCGTTCTTTTTCAGCGTAACCGTGGTATTCACCGTTTTGCGTCCTTAGTAGGTCAGCTGTTTTCTGCCCTTAGCTCTTCTGCGGGCAAGAACTTTTCTGCCGCCTCTGGTCGCCATTCTCTTGCGGAAGCCGTGTTCCATTTTACGATGCCGCTTTTTGGGCTGATACGTTCTTTTCATCGTTCGATCCTCCATTTCACGAAACCGGACCCATTCGCCGCGCGCCGTGTTTCGGCGCAACCGAGCATAACGGAAGCAGAACCGCGCACATGTGCGCTCCGCAAAGTAGAGCGGCGCAGTCCGGCTCAAAATAAATCTGCGAGTAGTAATTATATACTACAATTTGTTGATTTGTCAACGCCTTTGTCCGTTTTCGGCGGAAAAATTCCGGTCTGTGCCATACCTTGTGGCGTGCGGTTTTCTGGAAACAAGATATAGTTTTCAGATGCCGGATACTGAATATTAGATGTGCAAGCCGGAGCGCAGAATACAGACGTTAGACGGCAGAAGCGGTGCAGGCGGGTTTGCAGAAAACCGAAAGGAAACGCGCACCCGTAGGGACAGCCCTTGCGGCTGGCCGCTTTTAGATTTTAGACGTTAGATATTAGAAGTTAACCGTGGGGCAGGTGGTTTCACGCAAAGCCGCGGCTGTGCAGAAACCGAATTTTCGCAGTTGTAGGGGCGGGGCTCCAATCAGATGTTAGATGTTAGAAATTAGACATTAGATGCGGTACAGCTAGGGTTACGTATTGCTGCGGCTACGTAGGAAAAATAGCCTTTGCAGTTGTAGGGGCGGGTCTCTGCGCCCGCCCGAGCAGGGTGCGGAAAGAAAACTGCTTTCGTCTGTGATAAAAACCGTAATTCTGTTTTTCGCCGCAACCGAATGCAAAACCCGACTTCCTTGCGGGCGGGCGCTTAAGCCCCGCCCCTACGGGGTTCAGCAAAATTTGAATTGCTTTCGCAGCCGAAAAGCGGGGGTAATTCCTCTGGCAGGGGAAATGTCGCGCAGCGACAAAGGGGACGGCTCCGTTGGCGGTGGCTTTTGCCTGCGAAAAAAGCCGGAGGGAGAGACCGTAGGTCGGGGGCAAGCCCCCGCCGATACAGAAGTCGCATATACGGCGCGAGCAAGCCCGCGCCCTACCGTTTTTATCTTCTGCTTTTATGCTGCGGTACAGAAATCGTCTTTACGGCATGACATATTCACGTTTTCGAAATTTACGCCTTTCTGTTTTTTATACTATACTATACTATATTATATAATATAAAAACCTTTATTTAAAACAGTTGCAATCTTTTTGAAAACATGATACTATATAAAGTGTAAATGTGAAAATTTCGCCTTAAAAGCCCGATTTTGCTGATTTTACCCTTTTCCGCACAGGGGACACGGGAACGGTATAAAACGGCAGAAACTGCTTTGTACGGCGCATTTTGAAAGATATGTAAAATCTATCTTATTGAAGGGGAAGAATGTATGGACTCTCTTTCCGAATTGTGGGATGCCGTGTGCACCTATGTGCGCACCACGGGCGGGATCACGGATTCCGTCTTTACCTTATGGATCGAGCCGCTGTTTATCGACAGCTTCGACGGGGAGACCGTCATTCTCGGCATTGAAAGCGAATTCAAGTTCGGGATCGTCGAAAAAAAATTCAATCCGCTTTTGGAGGATGCGTTTTTCTCTGTCTTGGGCTTCCCCGTTACGGTGGAGATCCGCCTGATCCAAAAAGAAGCGCCGGAAGAAGCGCCGCGCGCGGCAGCTGCAGCGGCAGAGGCGGGCGATGACCTGGTTATCAACAACCCGCACAACAGCTTTGAAAATTTCGTTGTCGGCAAATCCAACAACTACGCTTATGCCGCGGCAAAAAAGGTCGCCGAAAATCCCGGCACCGCTTACAACCCGCTGTTTATCTACGGCAAAAGCGGTCTTGGGAAAACGCACCTGTTAAAAGCGATCGAAAATTACATGCGCAGCAAAAACCCCGATGCTTCCATCATTTATGTCACCAGCGAGCATTTCACGAACGACATCATTGAGCATATCCGCAATTCCAATACCGTCGCCCTGCGGGAAAAATACCGCCGTGCGGACGCGCTTTTGGTGGACGACATCCAATTCATTGCCGGCAAAAATTCGATTGAAGAGGAATTTTTCCACACGTTCAATTCCTTAACGGAGGACGGCAAGCAGATCGTGCTTTCGTCCGATAACCCGCCCAACGAGATCCCGAAGCTCACCGAGCGGCTCAAGAACCGCTTTGAGTGGGGCCTCATGGCGGACATCCAGCCCCCGGATTTTGAAATGCGCGTCGCGATCATCAAAAATAAGGCCGAAGCGCTCCGCTTTGTTATCCCGGACAACGTCTTGGAATTCATTGCCGAACAGGTCAGCCACAACGTGCGCCAGCTGGAAGGCGCCGTCAAAAAGCTGCAGGCGATCTGCGCGCTGCTGAACACCGCCCCGACCATCGAGATCACAAAAGACGCCATCAAGGAATTGATGAATACCACGCAGCCCGTCTCCGTCGTGCGCGAGCGCATCCTTGAAAACGTCGCCGCCGCCACGGGCGTGAGCGTGGAAAACATCGTCTCGGACAAGCGCGACAAAAATATCAAGGACGCGCGGCAGATCGCAATGTATATCATCCGCGAGATGACCGGCATGTCTTTAGAAGAGATCGGCAAGTGCTTTAACGGGAAGACCCATTCCACGGTCAAGCACTCCATCAGCAATGTTGCCGAGCGTATGGACCGCGAAAAAGACTTTAAGGCGCTCATTGAAAACCTCATCAAAAACGTGCAGGAGTTTTGAACAGGTTTTTGTTTTAAACATTCGGTTTTGAACATCGCATTTACAGTCAGTTTTTAACTGTTCAAAAGCAAACTCTTTTGCACACGTTTTCTTCCCCTCAAAAACCCATGCTTTTCGCCCGGGGCGGGCGTCTCTGCGGTTTTCTACAATTTGCGCACCCCCTAATACGAATACTATATATATTTATGTACTTTATGTTTTTTAAGAAAGGAACCGGCGTATGAAGCTCATTTGCGAAACCCAAAAACTCTCGGAAATCTGTTCAAATGTGCAAAGAGCGGTTTCCACGAAATCCTCTATCCCCGCGATCGAAGGCATCCTTTTAGAAGCCGGGGAAAACGTGCTGACTTTAACGGGCTATGATCTGGAGGTCGGCATGATCACTTCCATGGAAGCGCGCGTCGAGGAAGCGGGCAGCATCATCTTAAATGCAAAGATCCTTTGCGATATTTTAAGAAGCCTGCCGAGCGATACGGTATCCATCGAGGCGGACGAACGGCTTACGTGCCGCATCAAAAGCGGCGACGCGGAATTCACGCTCATCGGCATCGCAGCCGCCGACTATCCGGAGCTGCCCTCTGTGGAAAGCGGCTTCCCCATCGTGCTCGACAGCGAAACGCTGCGCGATATGATCCGCAAGACGATTTTTGCCACAGCGGAAAACGATGTCAAGGTCGTGCATACGGGCGTTCGCTTTGAGATCGGCGCGAATCAGATCCGCCTGGTCGCCGTAGACGGCTTCCGCCTTGCCATGCGCAACGAAGAGATCGATTATGACGGGGAAGAAAAGATTTTCGTCGCACCGAAAAAGGCACTGAATGAAGTCGTGAAACTCACAGGCGGCGAAGAGACCATCGCTTTAAACGTCGGCAAGCGGTTCATCGTGTTTGAGATCGGCAGCTACCGCATTGTTTCACGCCTTTTGGAAGGTGAATTTTTGAATTACCGCGCGGCGATCTCCGGCAAGGTCACGGGGACGGTGCGCGTCAACACAAGGCTTCTTATCCAGAGCATCGAGCGCACGTCGCTGATCATCACCGACCGTACAAAAAGCCCGATCCGCTGCGTGTTTGATGAAGATATGATCCGCATTTCGAGCACCACGGCGCTCGGTACCGCGCATGACCGCGTACCCTGCAAGAGCGAGGGCGAGCACATGGAGATCGGCTTCAATAACCGCTATCTTTTAGACGCGCTGCGCGTGTGCGATGCGGACGAAGTGCTCGTGAAGATCGGAAGCCCCATCCTGCCGATCCTTATCGTGCCAACGGAAGGCGACGACTTTTTGTTCTTAGTGCTGCCTGTGCGGCTGAAAACCGAATGACGCCGCGCAGGATTACGGCGCATATCGCCAAAAAAGAAACGCGCACTCTCCCGATCACAACGGAATTTATCCGCCTGGATGCGGCGCTGAAATTGGCGAACGCCGTTTCTACGGGCGGGCAGGCAAAGCTCATCATCACCGAAGGCGATGTGCGCGTCAACGGCGAGGTGTGTTTGTCCCGCGGGAAAAAGCTGCATGAAGGCGACCGGTTTTTATTTAACGGGATAGAATATGAAGTGCGCAAAGCAGAGGACAGAAAGTAGAATGCAGAAGTCAGAAGCGGCGGGGGCTTACAGAATTCTGATTTCAGAGGGCAGAAACGTGCGGGGATGTTTCATTAAAACCGTGTGTTTGTAAAACCCTTCGGCTGCGAAAACAACGAAAAATCTGTACAATCTTGTAGGGGCGGGGCTTAAGCGCCCGCCCGAGCAGAGTGCGAAAAGAAAACAACTTATGTCTGTTATGAAAGTTGTGATTCTGATATTCGCCGTAACTGATTGCAAAACCCGACTTCCTTGCGGGCGGGCACGGAGACCCGCCCCTACAACAGAAAATATCAAGTTTTCAGTGCAGCCGCAGCTTTGTGAAAAACCTGCCTGTACCGCATCCGCTCTTTGTTTTCAGAAAACTGACTTCCGGAAACGGCCAGCCGCGAGGGCTGTCCCTACGGATTGCGCGTTATTCGGCTTCACGCAAAACTTTCCCATCCCACATTTAGCATCTAACATCTAAAATCCAGCGTCTAACAAACGGCGGTGAAATCATGCTTGTCAAACGGCTTGCTTTGGAAAATTTCAGAAATATCGAAGCCATGGAGCTGTTCCCCGCCGAGGGCGTCAATGTGATTTTCGGCGAGAACGCGCAGGGCAAGACGAATTTGCTGGAGTGCATCTGGCTGTTTACCGGCTGCAAGAGCTTTCGCAGCCGCCGCGACCGCGAAATGGTCGGATTCGACGCGCCTTTTGCAAAAAACACCATGGATTTTTTTGCGGGGGGCCGCGAGCAGGAAGTGCTTTTGTATATCGACCAAAAGCGCACCGCTATGAAAAACGGCGTGACGCTGCAATCCCCTGCGGAACTGATCGGCGAATTTTCGGCAGTGATCTTTGCGCCCGCGCACCTGTCGCTCGTGCAGGAGGGGCCGCTGATGCGCCGCCGGTTTTTAGATACGGCGCTTTGCCAACTCAAGCCCGCCTATGCAAAGGGGCTTGCCAAATACAACCGCACGCTTTCGCAGCGAAACGCGCTGCTCAAAGATATCCAATTTCACCCGGAGCTTTTGGACACGCTTGCCGTGTGGGATGAAAAGCTCTCCGCCTACGGCGCGGCGGTCGTTTCCGAGCGCGTCGCGTATACAAACCTGCTTTCCGAGCACGCGGCGGAGATCTACGACGGCCTTTCCGGCGGGCGGGAGACCTTGCGCGTCACCTATACGAGCAACGTCGCCACGTCGGACGGCGACGCATACAAGATCCGCGAACGGCTGTTCACGGCGCTCGGCGAAGCACAGCACACGGATATTTTGAACGGCATCACTTCCATAGGCCCGCACCGCGACGATCTTCGTATCCAGATCGATTCCCTTTCGGCACGGTCGTTCGGCTCCCAAGGGCAGCAGCGTTCGGCGGCGCTCTCGTTAAAGCTCGCCGAAGCGAATATTTTAAAGACGGTCACGGGGGAAGAACCGATCATCCTTTTAGACGACGTGATGAGCGAGCTCGACGAAGGGCGGCAGGATTATATCCTCAACCACATCCGCGGGCGGCAGGTATTCATCACCTGCTGCGACCCGACCGCCGTACTGCGGCTGTGCGAGGGACGGACATTCCATGTGGAAGGGGGAAAGCTCTTATGATGCTTGACCTCGGCGGCGCTCTTGTGCGCGCCCACGATATTTTAGGCGTGTTTGACCTCGACAACACCACCGTTATGCGCGATTCGCGCGATTACCTGTCGGCGGCGGAAAAGGGCGGCGACGCCGTGACCGTGTCTTACGAGCTGCCGCGCACCTTCGTCGTGGCGGTAGAAAACGGCAAACGGCGCGTATATATTTCGCCCGTACTCTCCGGCACGCTGCTCAAGCGGATAAAGACAGGATTTGGGGAGTAGAAAGCGGAAGCAGCAAGGGAACACCTCATGAAAGTCGAGTGTTTGTGTAATTTTACGGCTGCGAAAACAACAAAAAATCTGCTTAAACTCGTAGGGGCGGGGCTCCAATCAGATGTTAGATATGTTAGAAATTAGACTTCAGATGTGGTACAGGCGGGTTTCACGCATTACCGCGGCTGCGCTGAAAACGAAAAATCTGTAGTCTTAGGGGCGGGGCTTAAGCGCCCGCCCGCGGACAGAGATCAGAATACAGAGATTAGAAGTCAGAAGCGGCGCAGGAAGATTTCATGAAAACCGAGCGTTCGTACAACTTTTCGACTTCGAAAAGCATAAAAAGTCTGCTTAAACTTGTAGGGGCGGGGCTTAAGCGCCCGCCCGCAAGGAAGTCGGGTTTTGCAATCGGTTACGGCGAAAAACAGAATTACGGTTTCATAACAGACACAAGCTGTTTTCATTCCGCACTCTGCTCGGGCGGGCGCAGAGACCCGCCCCTACAACTGCAAAGGCTATTTTTCCTACGTAGCCGCAGCAATACGTAACCCTAGCTGTACCGTATCTAATGTCTAATATCTAACATCTAAAATCTAAAAGCGGCCAGCCGCAAGGGCTGTCCCTATGGGTCCGCGATTCTTTTGGCTTCGAACAAATCCACCTCCACCGCATCTGACATCTAACGTCTGTATTCTGAATTCCGGTCCGAACATCTAAAATCCGGCATCTGCAATCCAGTATCTAAAAAAGGAGTAGAAATACATGGAACACGAAGAAAAGCGTCTGAATGACCTTGACGACGAGCAAATGGACACCGCCGTCAGCGAGGAATACGGCGCAGACCAAATTCAGGTCTTAAAGGGGCTTGAGGCGGTGCGCAAACGCCCCGGCATGTATATCGGCTCCACAGGGCCGCGGGGGCTGCACCATCTGGTTTACGAAATCGTCGACAACTCCGTGGACGAGGCGCTCGCAGGCTACTGCACGCATATTGAAGTTGAAATTTTGCCCGGCGACGTCATCACCGTGCGCGACAACGGCCGCGGCATCCCCGTGGACATCAACGAAGAAGAGGGTCTGCCCGCCGTGACCGTCGTGCTTACCGTTCTGCACGCAGGCGGCAAGTTCGGCGGCAGCGGCTATAAGGTCTCGGGGGGTCTGCACGGCGTGGGCTCCTCCGTCGTAAATGCGCTTTCCGAGTGGTTCGAGATCGAGGTCAGCCGCCAGGGGCATGTGTACCGCCAGCGTTTTACGCGCGGCGACGTCGTGACCGATCTCGAAGTGGTCGGCGATACCGACGGCACGGGCACGTTCATTAAGTTCAAGGCCGACCCCGAGATCTTCACCGAAACGACCGAATACGAATACGACGTGCTCGCCCGCAGGCTGCGCGAACAGGCGTTCTTAAACGCGGGGCTTTCCATCACGCTGACCGACAAGCGCGACGAAAACGACGTACAGTCCGAAGTGTTCTGCTATGAGGGCGGTATCCGCAGCTTTGTCGATTATATCAACACGAGCCGCGGCCTTTCGCCCGTGCACGAGGACATCATGCACTTCACCACCGTGCAGGGCGACAAGAGCGCCGAGGTGGCGATCTCCTATAACGACGGCTACAACGAGATTATTTTAAGCTTTGCCAACGATGTGCGCACCGTGGACGGCGGCACGCACGAACAGGGCTTTAAAACCGCGCTCACACGCGTATTCAACGACTACGGCAAAAAGTTCAACCTGTTAAAAGACGGCGACAAAAAGCTGTCAGGCGAGGATGTGCGCGAGGGGCTCACGGCGGTCATCAGCGTGAAGCTGACCGAAGCGCAGTTCGAGGGGCAGACAAAAGGAAAATTGGGCAACACCGAGATCACGGGCCTTGTTTCCAAAATGCTCTATGATAAAATGATGACCTATTTCGAGGAAAACCCGTCCGTCGCCAAGGCGATCTTCAACAAGGCGCTGGACGCCTCCCGCGCGAGAGAGGCGGCGCGCAAGGCGCGCGACAACGCACGGCGCAAGTCGGCGCTCGAAAGCAACGCCCTGCCCGGAAAATTGGCGGACTGCACCGATAAAAACCCCGAAAATACCGAGATCTACATCGTCGAGGGCGACTCCGCCGGCGGCTCCGCCAAAGAGGGGCGCGACCGCAACATCCAGGCGATCCTGCCTTTGTGGGGCAAGATGCTCAACGTCGAAAAGGCGCGGGTCGATAAAGTTATCGGCAATGATAAATTGACCCCCGTCATCATGGCGCTGGGCACGGGGATCGGCGACGATTTCGATATTACGAAGCTGCGGTACCACAAAGTTGTCATCATGGCGGATGCCGACGTCGACGGCGCACACATCCGCACGCTGCTGTTGACCTTTTTCTTCCGCTACATGCGGCCGCTTATCGAACAGGGCTATGTGTATATCGCGCAGCCCCCGCTTTATAAGATCTCCAAGGGCAAAAAGCATGTCTATGCCTTTTCCGACGAAGAACGCGACCGCGAGATCGAAGAAATGGGCGGCAGCTGCGACATCCAGCGGTATAAGGGCCTTGGTGAAATGGACCCGCAGCAGCTTTGGGAGACAACCATGGACCCGAATTACCGCACCATGCTGCGCGTGAATATGGAGGACGCCATGGAGGCCGACGAGACCTTCTCCATCCTGATGGGCGACAAGGTCGAGCCCCGCCGCCTGTTCATTGAAAAGAACGCCAAGTATGTGGAAAATCTGGATATTTAAGCGGCAGATAAAATTTAACTAAAAAAGTTCGACAAGCTCGTTCCTCCCTCTGTTGAGGGAGGTGTCAAAACGGCAAATATGCCGTTTTGACGGAGGGAGAGAAAAATTCGTACAGATTTTGTCTCTCCCCCTGCCGCCCTGCGGCGGCATCCCCCTCGTCAGAGGGGGGGAAGAATATCCATCAGCAAAGAGGGATAAAACACCATGAAAAAACAACAAAACGCGCCGCATGAGGAATACATCCCGTTCGAGCAGCAAAAGATCATCAACGTGGAGATCAACCGGGAAATGAAAAAATCCTTTTTGGATTACTCCATGGCGGTCATCGTCTCCCGCGCGCTGCCCGATGTGCGCGATGGCTTAAAGCCCGTGCACCGGCGCATCCTCTATACGATGTATGAAAACAACCTCTACCCCGAAAAGGCGTACCGCAAATGTGCGGATACCGTCGGTTCGGTGCTGGGACGGTACCACCCGCACGGCGATGCGTCCGTATACGACGCCATGGTGCGTCTGGCGCAGAGCTTTTCCATGCGGTATATGCTTGTAGACGGCCACGGCAACTTCGGTTCGGTAGACGGCGACCCGCCCGCCGCATACCGCTATACCGAGTCGCGCATGAGCAAGATCTCCATGGAAATGCTCACGAATATCGACAAGGACACCGTCGATTTCATGCCCAACTACGACGACCGCTTAAAAGAACCGGTCGTGCTGCCCAGCCGTTTCCCGAACCTGCTTGTGAACGGCTCAACGGGCATCGCCGTCGGCATGGCGACGAATATCCCGCCGCACAACCTCGGCGAGGTCATCGACGGCGTCTGCCTGCTCATCGACAATCCCGATGCCTCTTTGGAACAGCTCATGGAGTGCATCAAGGGCCCCGACTTCCCGACGGCGGGCATCATCATGGGGCGCGCGGGCATCCGCGCGGCTTACGGCACGGGGCGCGGCAAGATCACCGTCCGCGCCAGAGCCGAGATCGTGGAGAACGAAAAAACCGGGCGTTTTTCCATCGTCGTTACGGAGCTTCCCTATCAGGTCAACAAGGCGCGGCTGATCGAATCCATCGCCGACCTTGTGAAGGAAAAGCGCGTCGAGGGCATCGCCGACATCAACGACTATTCCAGCCGCGAGGGCATGCGCATGGTCATTGATCTGAAACGCGACGCGAACCCCCAGGTGGTGCTCAACTATCTCTATCAATACACGCAGCTGCAGATCTCCTACGGCATCATCCAGCTCGCGCTCGTGAACGGCGAGCCGAAAACGCTGACCTTAAAGCAGATCTTGGCGCAGTATATCGCCTTCCAGTGCGAGGTCATCACCCGCCGCACGCAGTACGACCTGAAAAAGGCGAAGGACCGCGAGCACATTTTGGAAGGTCTTGCGCGCGCCGTGGATATCGTGGATGAGATCATCGCCACCATCCGCGCGTGCAAGGGCGGCATCCCCGAAGCGAAAGCCGCGATCATGGAAAAATTCGATTTCGACGACGTGCAGGCTGCCGCCATCGTCGCCTACCGTCTCGGCCAGCTCGCCGGGCTTGAGATCCGCAAAATTTTGGACGAACGCGACGAGCTGCTGCGCAAGATTGCGGAATATGAGGACATCCTATCTTCAGATGCGCGCGTGCACGAGATCGTCAAGACCGAGCTTTGCGCCATCCGCGACAAGTTCGCCGACGAGCGCCGCACCGAGATCGTCGGCGTTTCGGGCGAGGTGGATATCGAGGATCTCATCCCCGAGGAGACCTGCGTTTACACGCTTACAAACATGGGCTACATCAAGCGTCAGAGCGTAGACACCTATCAGACGCAGCACCGCGGCGGCAAGGGCATCAAGGGCATGACCCGCCGCGAGGAGGACATCGCCGAGACCATGTTCACCTGCTCGTCGCACGATTATATCATGTTCTTTACGTCCTTAGGGCGCGTCTACCGCTTAAAGGGCTACGAGATCCCCGAGGGCAGCCGCCAAAGCCGCGGGATGAACATCGTCAATATCCTGCCGCTCTCACCGGACGAGCATGTTACCGCCATGCTGCGTGTGCCCGACTTCGGCGCAGAAGAAACAAGCTACCTTTGCATGGTCACAAAACACGGCATCATCAAGCGCACCGAGCTTGACGCATATAAAAATATCCGCAAAAACGGCATTGCCGCCATTAACTTAGACGAGGGCGACGAGCTTTGCTGGGTGAAGCTGACCGACGGCAACCAAAAGCTCATGATCGCGACGAAAAAGGGTATGAGCATCGCCTTCCATGAGGCAGATGCGCGCTGCATCGGCAGAACGGCGCGCGGCGTGAAAGCCATCACCCTGGGGGCGGATGACTGCGTTGCGGGCATGTGCGTGCTCGACCCCGAAAAGAAGGTGCTGACCGTTACCGAGACCGGCTTCGGCAGGCGAAGCGACGTTTCCAACTACCGCATCCAGTCGCGCGGCGGCAAGGGGCTCATCAACTACCACACCGCGCGCTTCGGGGATGTGGCAGCCATCACAATGGTCGCGCCCGATGAGGACGTCATCCTGATCTCCTCCGACGGCATCCTCATCCGCATCCCCGTCTCCGACATCAGCGAGTTCGCAAGGCCCTCCAAGGGCGTGCGCGTGATGCGCGTCTCAGAGGGCGAAAAGATCGTGACGCTGTCCGTCACCGAGCACGCATCCGAAAAAGAGGATGAGGCGGCTCAGCCGGACGAAAATGCGGAAAATCCCGCCGAAAATACGGAAACCGAAGCCGCAGACGGACAGGACGCATAAAAGTTTTAAATCTCGTAACAATTCCGTCGCAAACGCGTGGTATATCTGAGTAGAAGCGTCGGCGCAGCCGGCGAAGCCCTGCGGGGCGATTTCGGATGGAAGTGAGTGTGCGTATGGAGAATATGCAAAACAACGCGCAAAATACGCAGGCAGCACACAACGGGCAAGGGGCAGCTCCGCCCGCGCCGGGCACGCAGCCTGTACAAAATGTGCAAAACCCGCAAAATGTGCAAAACCCGCAGACGGCACAGACGCCCGAACAGGCGGCGCCGTCCCAAACTGCGCGCGCACCGTATACCGCGCAGCAGCCGAATTTTGCGCAAAATCCGTATGTGAACCGTGCGCCGAACAGCGCGCAGAATCCGTATGTGAACCGTGCGCCGAACAGCGCGCAGAATCCATATGCCCAAAACACGGGCTATGCGAACCGTGCGCCGAACAGCGCGCAGAATCCGTATGCCCAAAACGCGGGCTATGCGAACCGCCCGCCGAACAGCGCGCAGAATCCGTATGCCCAAAACACGGGCTATGCGAACCGCCCGCCCTACGGAACACAGAATCCGTATGGGCAGCGCCCGCCCTATGGGGCGCAGAACCCGCAAAACCCCCGCCCGCCTTACGGGCAGGGGCAGCCGCCTTACGGCTATCGGCCGCCCGCGCCGGATACCAAGGTCTATATGTCGCCGGAAAAGCTGCGCGACCAGACGCAGATCCGCCGTATCAGCAACGCCACGGGGCTTTCCGTCATCGCGTTCACGGCGCTGCCGTTCCTGATCAGCTTTGCCTTGGCGCTCATCCCGGGCTTTTTTGATGTATATAACGGCAATTCCGTGTTTTATGTTTGCTTCAACGCCCTGTATTCGACCGTGGTGATCGGCGTCCCGTTTTACTGCGTCTACCGCTTCCTGCGCAAAAGACAGGCGATCGGCGAGCTGAACCTCGGCACGCCCGTAAACGGCGGCATGACCGCGCTTTTGATCTTCGCGGCGCTGATGTGCTGCATGGTGGGCAACTATGCCGCAAATTTCTTTTCCACGTTTGTCGAATCAATCTTCGGCATCCGGTTTGTCTCCCCGACCGATGAATTCACGATCACGGGCGGCGCGACCTTTTTCCTGCGCGTTGTCCAGACCGCCGTTCTGCCCGCGCTCATCGAGGAATTTGCCGTGCGCGGGGTGGTCATGCAGCCTCTGCGGCGCTACGGCGACCGGTTCGCGCTGCTGATGTCGGCTTTCGTGTTTGCGCTTATGCACGGCAATATGGTGCAGATCCCCTTTGCGTTCATCGCAGGGCTTGCCATCGGCTACGCCGTCATCGCCACGGGCTCCATGTGGACGGGGGTGCTCATCCACTTCTGCAACAACCTGATCGCGGTCTGCTCAGAGGCGGCGTATGACCTGCTGCCCGAAGAGGCGGCGGCGCTCATCACCCTCGCGATGATGGCGCTGGTGTTCGTCGTGGGGCTGGTGTGCGCGATCGTATACGCCAAGCGCTACGCCCGCGTGCCGCTCACAAAAACGAAGACGCAGCTCGACACGCGCGAAAAGAACCGCGCCTTTTTGTGCAGCGCGCCCATGATCATCGCCATTGTCCTGCTGGTCTTGGAGACCATTCAATATGTGGAATTCTGACGCGCCGCGCCCCGTCCTTGCGGACAGCACCGCGGCAGAAGCGTTTATGCGGCTGGCGCTGCGCGAAGCGCAGAAAAGCGCCGCCGAGGGCGAAGTGCCTGTCGGGGCGGTCGTCGTGCGGAACGGCGAGGTTGTCGCCGTCGGGCGCAACCGCCGGGAAAAAGAAAAAAACGCCCTTGCCCATGCCGAGATCGAAGCGATCGACCGCGCGTGCAAGGCTTTAGGCGGCTGGCGGCTGTGGGAATGCGAGCTGTTCGTGACGCTTGAGCCCTGCCCGATGTGCGCGGGCGCGATTGTGAACGCGCGCTTGCAAAGGGTGACCTACGGCGCGCGCGACCCGAAGAACGGCGCGGTGGGCAGCGTGTTTTCGATGTTTTCCCTGCCCTTAACGCATAAGCCCGAAGCCGTGGGCGGCGTGCTCGAAAAAGAATGCGCCGAAGCGCTGACCTCCTTTTTCAAGGAATTGCGGGAAAACAGAATTCAGAATTCAGAAAGCAGAGAGCAGAAGCAGGATAGGTAAGTTTGTTGAAACCGCGTGTTTGCAGAGCCTTTCGGCTGCGAAAACAAGTAAAATTCTGCTGAAACCTGTAGGGGCGGGCAGAACAGAATTCAGAAATTAGAAGTCAGAAATCAGATGCGGTGCGGGTAAGTTTTACGCATTGCCGTGGCTGCGCTGAAAAGTGGATGCTTTCTGTCGTAGGGGCGGGTCTTAAGTGCCCGCCTGAGAACAGAAGTCAGATTTCAGAGGTCAGAGGGCAGAAATCGTGCGGGGATGATTCATCAAAACTGCGTGTTTGTACAACCTTTCGGCTACGAAAACAAGTAAAATTCTGCTGAAACCTGTAGGGGCGGGTCTCTGCGCCCGCCCGTAAGAAAGTTGGATTTTGTAATCGGTTACGGCGAAAAACAGAATTATGGTTTTCATAACAGACGCAAGTTCTTTTCTTTCCGCACTCTGCTCGGGCGGGCACAGAGACCCGCCCCTACAGTGGTGCACGGTTCATTTCAGCGCAGCCGCGGTAATGCGTGAAACTTGCCTGCACCGCTTCTGACCTCTGGTTTCTAATTTCTGACATCTGAATGCAGCCCCGCCCCTACAGTGGTGCACGGTTCATTTCAGCGCAGCCGCGGTAATGCGTGAA
>CAKMIX010000023.1 GCA_927362715.1 uncultured Clostridia bacterium
AAACAGATAAGGTTTGAATGAAAAACAGGCGTGAAGCCTTGAAAAATCAATGGTTCTTGAGGATTTGATAGATAAATCGGAATTTGTGTAAGCAAAGCGGGGGCTTAAAATGCGTATTTTGGAATATGGCAATACAAATAATCCAACAATAATGCTTGTTCATGGTTTTGAAAGTCCATATCAAATATGGATTGATTATATAGAGCATTATAAAGAGAACTATCATATTCTTGTGCCAATTTTGCCGGGACATGACGTGCAGGAAAAGTCCGAGTTCAATTCCTTTGATGATACTGCAAAAGAGATAGAAAATTATTGTATATCAAAATCTATTAACCATATATACGCAATTTATGGAATGAGCATGGGTGGAGTTTTAGCATCGTATTTATGGAAAAACAAAAGGCTTACCTTTGAAAAGGTTATTTTAGAAAGTTCACCACTTTTACCATTTGGAGAATATATGACTCAAATGCTTATAAAGCAGTACTTGTCTATAACAAAAAAAGCAAGAGAACGAAATCAAAAAGTGGTACGAAACGCAATAAATTCAATGGTAACAGAAAATATGCTGGATGTGTTTTTAGAACTGTTGGATAATATATCAGATGAAACCATAAAAAATTATTTATATGCAGTTGGACAATTCAAACTTCCCTCAGATGTTGATACACCCAATACACAGATTATTTATTTTTATGGTGGAAAGATAAATGAATTTGTTTTTAGAAACGTAGCAAAATATATCAAGAAAAATTATAAAAATTCCATAACTATTTGTTCAAAAGGAAAAGGACATTGTGAGGACGCATTACTGCACTCAAATGAGTGGATTGCACGACTGGATAAATATATTATCTAATACTGCAATTCCAGTTTGTTAAGTAGACAAAATACAATTCTAATATTAAACACGACTCTTTGCATGCGTTGAAGCATAATTCAAATTCAATAAAACACCGGATCGCTGCCGCGATATTGCGATTTATGGTTTCGATGTTTTTTGACAACAGGATCACGAACGCCATAAAGAACGAGGAAATTTTGCTTAATTCACAAATTGAACGCATAAGCTGTTCATAACGCGCATTCTAACATGAAATTTATAGAAAGTTTTCTCCCCTTTTGGTTTTGTCAAAAAATTGCTGCAAGGAATGATCACAAATGCGCGCTCCGTTTCAGATTCTTGCTATACCTTACCGATTTGATCATGCACATCGGCTTTACTGTGTCTTCCACCGTGCCGACTGCGATCAATGGCAATTTGTTTCGGGCGGCGGTGAGGATGACGAATCCCCTGCCGACGCCGCTGTGCGGGAGATTTGTGAGGAATGCAGCATAGAAGACGTCAAATTATTGCCGTTGAAATCGGTTTGCAGCATACCGACGAACGTATTTGCAGAAAAATACTTGAGAAACTGGCCGGCTGATACTTATGTTGTGCCGGAGTACGCTTTTGGATTTTTATGTGATGCAGATATTCATCTGTCCGAAGAACATGATGATTATGCCTGGCTGTCCTATGAAGCAGCGTGCGAAAGACTTTCCTGGGATTCCAATCGAACGGCTTTATATGAGCTTCACAAGCGTTTGGAGGCAAAACCATGAGCAAAACGGAGCGCGTACTTTTTACGAATATGTGCATGATCTCGGACGGTAAAGGCAATATGCTTGTAGAAGATCGGTTGAATCCCGATTGGCCGGGCATCACCTTCCCCGGCGGGCATGTGGAATACGGCGAATCTTTTACGGACGCGATGATTCGCGAGGTTTTCGAGAAAACGGGTTTGACGGTTTCAAACCTGCAAATGTGCGGCATCAAAGATTGGACGATGCAAGACGGCACACGATACATGATTCTGCTTTATAAAACAGATACTTTTTCGGGATCGTTGCGCTCGTCTGAGGAAGGACAAGTATTTTGGACGCCGCTGAAGAGCTTTTTGGAATTGCCTTTGGCAGACGGTATGCCGATGACATTTCAAGTGTTCTTAAATGAAAACCTTTCTGAGCACTTTTTTTCTGAAGAAGGAACGGGAAAAGATGAATGGAATGAAGTGTTGAAATAGAAAAATCCTTGCTTCAAGCTATAAGTTAAATAATGATCCTCCGGCTTTGCCGGGGGATCATTATTACATAACATTTAGTTTTCAGTGCCTTTGGACAGCGGGTTGGCACATAAATCGTCCAAAAAGCATTGCAGCTCGGCAAAACCGCCGTTCGGGAAAAATGAAATATCCTTTTGGCTGCGGTTGATCAGACAATCGGACAGCAGAAAGACCCGCATGCCGAGCGACTCAGCTACCATATCCTCATCCACATCGTTGCCGACCATTAAGCATTCCGACGGCTGACAACCAAGTTTTTCGAGGATTTCAAGGTAGTATTTCGGGTTCGGTTTGCAAAAGCAGGCGTTTTCATAGGTGGTGTACAATGCAAAATCCTTGGGATCAAGCCCTGCCCAGCGGATACGGCTTTCCGTTGCAACACGCGGGAAAACGGGATTGGTCGCAAGCACAGCCGTCATCCCCTTTTGCTTTACAAGATCAATGATCTCTTTTGCATATGGAGAGAAGCCGCACGCCTTTGCGACGTCTTGGAACTCGTTTTTGTAGTAATCTTCTAAAACGGGCTTGAGCTTTACGATTCGCTCGCCAAAAATTTCGGTGAAAACACGCCAAAAGGCGGCTTCATTGGTACAGCTGCCATCATTTTTGATCTCAGCACCTACGGCTTTCCACAAGCCCTCCTCCAGTGCCTTCGGTTCAAATTCATAGGGCAGCAGCTTTTCACCTAACCCCTTGAAATACGCATATACAAAAGTCTTTTGGTCCATTGGCAGCAAGGTGCCGTCTAAATCAAACAAAACGGTTTGAATCATAAAATACGAATACTGCTCCTGTATTGCTTATTTGACTTCGTCAGCAAGGCAAGCATTCGTCACGCGGCGAAAGCGCGCGGTAATATCCCGCGGGCGTGTGACTGCAGAACCGATCACAACGGCATAGGGCTTTGCTTCCCAAACCTTTTGAAGCTGCCCGACTTCCCAAATGCCGCCCTCCGCAATGACATGCGCATGAACGGTTTGCACAAGCTGTGCAATAAAGTCGTAATCCGGGATAGAAATGCCCTTTGTAGCAGCAGTGTAGCTGCGCAGTGTGCAGCCGATATAGTCAAATCCGAGGGAATCCGCGTACTTTGCATCCTCCATGTCCGCAATATCCGCCATGATCTCTACCTGCGGCTTGTTTGCACGGATATAGCGCACCAGATCCTCCAACTTCTCCCCGTTCGGCCTGCTGCGGCGCGTTGCGTCGAGCGCGACGACCTCCGTATCCGTTTCGGAAAGCAACGCCTTAACTTCCTTTAACGTCGGCGTGATATAGACCTCGCTGTCGGGATATTCGGCTTTAACAATGCCGATCGTCGGCAAATCGACTTCCGCTTTGATGCTGTTGATGTCCGAAACATAGTTGCAGCGGATGCCGTCTGCGCCGCCTTCTTTTGCTGCCTTCGCCATCAGGTGCATGATGTTATACCCGTAAAGCGGCTCCCCTTTTACAGCTTGGCAGCTGATGATCAGACTGCCCTGTTTGATGTGTGCCAAAACTTACACCCCGCTTGTGAGTCTGTCGGCAATTTCCTTTGCCTTTTTCTTGCCCTCCGCGCTCAGCGGCAGGAACGGCTTTCTGCAGCCGCCGACATGGATGCCGAGATCGTTGAGGATCTCTTTTTCCATTTGGAACGTGCCGTACGGGATGATCGCCGTAATGATCTCGTCGGCCTTTTCCTGCGCCGCCTGCGCCGCCTGAATGTCGCCTTTGACAAAATTGTTGTAAATATCGAGAATAATGCCGGGCATAAAGTTATAGGTGCTGCCGATGCCGCCGTCCGCACCCATGGAAAGCCCTGCGACAAGCATTTCGTCAAAACCGTTAAACACGAACAACTCGCGCTCCAGATGCTTGAACTGCTCCAGCTCAAAGAGGTTTTGCGAGGTGTGCTTGATGCCGAGCAGCTTATCGTCGTGGATAAAGGAATTCACCACGTCAAGCATCCCGTTAAAGCCGCCCGCGTTCGGGAAGTTATACATCAGCATGGGCAGCGAGGTCGCATGCATAATATCCCCGTAATACGTCTGGATCGCCTCGAGCGGGAACGAATAATAAAACGGCGCAACCGCGCTGACAGCGTCAAAGCCGCTGTCCTCCGCTACTTTTGCCATACGAATAGCGCTGTCTGTGGAAATAGCGCCGACGTGGGCAAACAGATTGCACTTGCCCTGCATCGCCTTGCCGACAATGCGGAACACTTCCATACGCTCCTCTTCCGTCAGCAAAAAGCCTTCGCCCGTGCTGCCGCCGACATAAAGTCCCGTCAGCCCTGAGCCGATGCAGTGCTCGGCAAGGCGCACAAGACCTTCCTTATCCAAGCTGCCATCCTCGTGAAACGGCGTCATCAATGCAGCGTAAACGCCTTTAAAATCTTTCATGTTGTTTCCTCCATACTTTTATGATCGCTCTCCTCCGCAAAATACGGAGAGAGAAATTCGACAACTTTCGGGTTGTTCAGAACAAGCCTTTCAAAGGCATATTCCGCCATATGCGACAGGTCTGCGCGAAAAGCAGTGTACTTTTCGCCGTATTTTTTCTGCATGTGGCGCGCTGCGGAGGCCGTAACAAGCAAAGTCGTACTGCCAAGCACCGCGCCGGTGAAATTGCTCCATTTTGTTTTGCGCATAGACTTCCTCCCGGTAGCTTGTCCGCTTAAATGATTGCTTCAAATGCTTGACGAATATTGCTTACGCCGATGACCTCAATGTTCGCCCGCAGAGATTTTTTGATCTTAACGAGATTATATTTAGGTACGACGCACTTTTGGAACCCCAGCTTTTCCGCTTCACGAATACGCTGTTCACAGGCAGTAACCGCACGGATCTCGCCGCCCAAACCGATCTCGCCGAACGCAAGCACGTCCTCCGGTACGGGAACATCCTTTAATCCCGAAACCACGGCAAGCGCCACAGAAAGGTCACAGGCGGGTTCGTCGATCTTCAAACCGCCGACGACGTTCACATAGCAGTCCATATTGCCCACAAAATATCCGGCGCGCTTTTCGAGCACTGCGAGCAGCATCGCAACGCGACCGTAATCTACGCCTGTCGCCATACGTCGCGGCGTACCGAAGCCGGTCGGCGTCACAAGGCTTTGCACCTCTGCCATGATGGGCCGCGAGCCTTCCATGATACACGCCACGCACGAGCCCGACACATTTTTCGGACGGCCCGACAGCAGCATCATTGACGGGTTTTCGACTTCTACAAGCCCCTTATCCTGCATTTCAAATACGCCGATCTCATTGGTTGAACCATAGCGGTTCTTTACAGCACGCAAAATGCGGTAAGACAGGTTGCGATCCCCTTCAAAATACAGAACTGCGTCAACGATATGCTCCAGCACCTTAGGTCCTGCGATATTGCCGTCCTTATTGACGTGTCCGACAATAACGATCGGGATATTGAGCGTTTTTGCCGTGCGCATAAAAAGATTGGTCGTTTCGCGCACCTGCGTTACACTGCCGAATGAAGAATTCAGCTCCGGGATATTCATCGTTTGAATAGAGTCCACCATGACGATGTCCGGTTTTTCGGAAGCAAGGACTTCACAGATATACTGCGCGTCCGTCTCACAGAGCAGTGAGAGGTTGTCCGTGGAAACGCCGAGCCGCGCCGCACGCAGTTTCAGCTGGTGCGCCGATTCCTCGCCCGACACATACAGCACGCGCATTCCCTTTCCCAAATGCTCACAGATCTGCAAAAGCAGCGTGGATTTGCCGATGCCCGGGTCACCGCTCAGCAGAACCAAAGAGCCTTTTACAAGTCCGCCGCCAAGCACACGGTTAAGTTCCCGAAGCCCTGTGTCAAAACGGTGCTCCGTATCCGCTGTGATCTCTGAGAGCTTTTGTACTGTGCTGCGGTTCATGTTCCCGGCTGCAGCGCGTCGTTTGGCTGTCGGCGTGACCGGCGCGCGCAGCTCTTCCTCGAGCGTGTTCCATGCACGGCATCCGGGACACTGCCCGTACCATTTGGAAGACTCATACCCGCAGGCCGAGCATACATATACGGTTTTTGCAGTTGATGCCATATTGATTCCTCTGCTATGTGTTCAAATATTCCAAAATGCCCGCAGCAATGCAAAATGCCAATTGCTTTTGATAGGTCTCATCTTTCAGTTTTCTTAAATCTTCCGCATTTGACAGGAAACCACATTCTACAAGCACCGCAGGTTTTTGCGCATAGTACAGCAAATAGATGGAGCTGCCGGATTTTTCGATCTCACGCGAATTTTCAGGCTGTAAAAGCGTTTGGACACTGTCTTGAATCGTTTGTGCAAGCTGTGCGCTTGCCGTGGTGTTCGGGGAATAAAAAACCTGCGTACCGGATAATGCGCTGTCTGAATACTTATTTTGATGAATGCTCACAAAGATGCAGTTTTCCGTTTCCTCCATAAGCTGCATGCGGTTGTGGATATCCGATACCTTTTTTTCGCGGATCGTCTGCGCGCTGCTGTCATGAATAGAAACATCAGAAGTACGCGTCATAGCGGTTCGGATGCCCATCGCACCGAGCTGCTGCTCTAAAAGCCGGGCAATCTGCAAATTGATATGCTTTTCTTCCGTACCGTCGCCCGCTGCCGCACCGCCGTCCACACCGCCGTGTCCGGCGTCAATAAGAACCGTGACATCCTGTGCAGCGTCAGCGGAATCGGAGGAAACGGCGAGTGAAAAATGAAAAGAATACAGAAAATAAGAAAAACAGATGAGCAGCAGCAAAACGGACGCCGCCATTTGCAAATGCGCCTTTTTCCGCATAGAATCACCCCGGAAATACTATGCGAAAGACGTTTTAAATATTATAGACGATTGTCCCTGGAAAGACAAGGGATTCAAGAAAAAAACCGTAGAAAGGTCCCGTTTTTTTCGTAAAAAAACAGCACACGCAAGCCGCGTGTGCTGTTGAAAATCGGACATTATTTCATCATGCCGGCAACTTCTTCAGCAAAGTTGTCTTCACGCTTCTCAAGGCCCTCGCCTTTTGCATAGCGGATAAAACGTGTAACTTTAATATCCGCACCGAGGTCTTTCGCAACGGAAGCCACATATTTTGCAACCGACATATCGCCATCCTTAACAAACGCCTGATCGAGAAGGCAATTTTCCTTATAGAACTTGCCGATCTTACCGTCAACGATCTTAGCGAGTACTTGTTCAGGCTTGTTCGCCATTTTGGGATCCTCGGCAAGCTGCGCTTTCATAATCCCTTTTTCATGCTCTATAACATCTGCCGGTACGCTCGCCTCGTCAAGATACGACGGATTCATTGCGGCGACCTGCATGGCAACGTCCTTGCCCATGACCTTGAACGCATCCTTAGCAGCAGTCGCATCGTCGGTATCGAACACGACCAGCACACCGACTGTGCCGCCGCCGTGAATGTAATCAACCGTAATGCCTTCTACGCGCTCAAAGCGGCGAATCTTCATGTTTTCGCCGATGGAAAGCACCATATCCTGCAGGTTCTCCTGAACCGTGCGGGTATCTCCAGCAAGCGGTGTAGCAAGCAAAGCGTCCACATCCGCCGGGTTAGAATCTGCAATCGTCTTAGCAACAGCGGCAACATAGTTGACGAATTTTTCATTCTTTGCGACGAAGTCGGTTTCAGAGTTCACTTCAACAAGCACGCTGACCTTCTTGTCCGCATCCGTATAAGCGTAAACAATGCCTTCTGCGGCAATTCTGCCCGCCTTTTTTGCTGAAGCGGCGAGACCCTTTTCACGAAGCACGTCGATAGCCTTGTCCATATCGCCGTCGGCTTCTGTCAAAGCTTTTTTGCAATCCATCATCCCGACGCCCGTCTTTTCACGAAGCGCCTTGACATCTGCTGCGGTAAATGCCATAATCAATTCCTCCGATTCTAATCTTTGTAAAGCTGCCCGTACAAAAAGTCGCACGGGCAGTTTTGATTTCTTATTTCTCTTCCGCTTCTTCGGCGGCTTCGGGAGCTGTAGCCTCTTCTTCGGCAGCAGCGCCCTGCATACCCTGCTTGCCCTCAAGCACTGCGTCCGCCATTGCGCCGGAAATCAGCTTCACGGCACGGATCGCGTCATCATTGCCGGGAATGACATAGTCGATCTCGTCGGGATCACAGTTGGTGTCCACGATCGCGATGATCGGAATACCGAGCTTGCGCGCTTCCGCGACGGCGATGCGCTCCTTGCGCGGGTCAACAATGAACATCGCGGCAGGCTGCTTTTTCATTTCGGTGATACCGCCGAGGAATTTCTCCAGCTTTTCGATCTCGAGCTCAAGCTTAGCGGCCTCCTTCTTCGGCAGAAGATCGAACGTGCCGTCCTCACGCATGGTCTGCAGCTGAGCGAGACGCTTGATTCTCTTTTTAATCGTAACAAAGTTGGTCAGCATGCCGCCAAGCCATCTGGCATTGACATAAGGCATACCGCAGCGTATCGCTTCATCCTTAATGGATTCCTGCGCCTGCTTTTTGGTGCCGACAAAAAGGATCTCGTCGCCGTTCGCCGCAACGTCGCGGACGAACATATAAGCTTCATCCAGCTTTTTGACCGTCTTTTGCAGGTCAATGATGTAGATCCCGTTTCTTTCGGTGAAGATGTACGGCGCCATTTTTGGGTTCCATCTTCTGGTCTGGTGCCCGAAATGCACACCGGCTTCGAGCAGTTGTTTCATGGATACGACTGACATAAGTTTCCTCCTTATTTGTACCTCCGCACGGTTCAGCTTGACGGCAAGACACATTCCGTGCAATTTTGCCGCAATCCCCGCGCGTGCGAATTGCGTATAGGATTATAGCATTGAAAGGCATTAAATGCAAGCATTTTTTACCGTTTTTCAAAGATTTTTTTCTGAAGTGCCGCAAGTTTTTTTCGCCGCTTTTCGGTCTCATCCGTCAAAACCGAGAAACTTCCGTCCGCGTTTTTGCGGCACGCATCCCCTTCTTGCACCGATACATCTTGAAACGAAGCTTTTGAGACGCTTACAAAGCCGCCCTGCGGCGTTTCAAGTACGACCAATTCCCCTTCCAAACGGTCTACGATCCAATAACACATATCATTTCTCCGTCTGTACCCCAACGCGCTCGCCGTCGCTCGTCACGACGATCGTACCGTTTCGGTCGGTGCGCCGATAGTCGATACCCATAGCGTCGAGCCGGTCTAAGATCTCCGTGCTCGGCAGGTTATAGCTGTTTCCTTCTCCGCAAGGGATCACGGCAAGCGTCGGCATGACGGCACGCAAATATTCCTCGCTTGAAGCGGTTTTAGAGCCGTGATGGCCGAGCTTGATCACATCCGCCTGCACAGGGAGCCCGGTTTCAAGGATATCCTCTTCCGACGGCGTTTCGGCATCGCCTTGGAACAAAAATGCTGTATTCTCATAAACCGCACGTATCACAACGGAGGTATCGTTGAGCTCTGTGTAGTCCCGGTTCGGTGCAAGCACGGTAAAACAAAACGCGGTCAGCGTATAAACATCGCCCGGCTGCGCGGCAAAAACCTTTGCCCCGCTTTCGTCCAGAGCATACAGCAGATCTTCATAGACAGCGGTCGTCGGCGTGTTCTTTTCCGTATAGCGCGGCAGGATCACGTTTTCGACTGTATAGTTCTCCAGCACCTCATCCGCGCTGCCGATATGGTCGGCATGTGCATGCGTCAAAATCAGATACTGAAGCTGTGTGATTCCCTGCGACTGCAAGTATGCATCGATCGTGCGGTAGGCATCCACATCGCCCGCGTCTATGAGCACCGCGTCTTCCCCGCATAGGATCAAACTGCAGTCTGCCTGCCCCACGTCAATGAAATGCACAGAAAACGGATATTCTTGGGCAGAAACCGTTTCATTAAGCCCCGCCGCACGGAAGATCTCTTCCCAGCTCGGCAGCCCCAACTGCGGAAAGAAGGAAATCAGTGCCGATACCAAAAGTACACACACTGCGGCAAGGGTAAGGAAAAGACGTGGCAGCTTACGCCCCCGTGTAGTTTTGCGTTTTACCATGCTTTCTCTCCCCTTTTATATCCGTCTTAAAAAGGTGCTTCGGGTGTTTCCGGCTCCTGCGCGGGCGTTTCATTCTCGGAGTAGTCCCGACCCGCGCCGCCTTGCGCAAGCGCGTTCATTTCATACCACTGCTGCTTGGAAATCAACACCTTGCGCGGCTTACTGCCCTCGTAAGGCCCGATGATACCGCGCTCCTCCAGGTTTTCAATGATCCGTGCAGCGCGTGCATAACCGAGCTTCAATTTGCGCTGCAAAAGCGTTGTAGAAGCCATCTGTGCCTCTACGACGACTTCGATGGCTTTCGGCACCATTTCATCGGCCTCAGATTCTTTTTCACCATCACCGGCCGCACCGCCGTTTTTCTTCTTCTCCATTGCGGCCTGCCGTTCGATCTCCTGCATAACCTCGTCGTCATAAGCCGACTGCTGCTGTCCCTTGATAAAGTCTACGACTTTCTCTACCTCGCCGTCGGACAGATAGCAGCCCTGCACGCGGACGGGCTTTGCTATGCCGACAGGGTAAAACAGCATATCGCCGTTGCCCAAAAGCTTTTCCGCACCTGCGGCGTCAATGATCGTGCGCGAGTCGATCTGCGACGAAACTTTCAACGAAATTCGGCTCGGGATATTTGCTTTGATAAGACCTGTGATTACGTCCACGGACGGCCGCTGCGTAGCAATGACCAAATGCATGCCCGCCGCGCGCGCCATCTGCGCCAAACGGCAAATGGAATCCTCCACTTCATGCGGCGCCGCCATCATCAGGTCGGACAGCTCATCAATGAAAATGACGATCTGCGGCATTTTCTTTTCGCCGATGCTCTCGCAGATACTGTTATAGCCGTTGATGTCACGAACATTGTTATCGGAGAAAGCTTTGTAGCGCGTCAGCATTTCCGTTACTGCCCACGCAAGCGCGCCCGATGCTTTGCGCGGGTCGGAGACCACGGGCACGATCAAATGCGGGATACCGTTGTAGACCGTGAACTCCACCTGCTTGGGGTCGATCATCAAAAGCTTGACTTCGTCCGGCGTGGCGTTATACAAAAGACTTACGATCATGGAATTCAGGCACACGGATTTGCCAGAGCCCGTTGTACCCGCCACAAGCAGGTGCGGCATTTTGGCAAGGTCGGCATAGGTGCAGTTGCCCGCAATATCCTTGCCGAGCGCGACAAACAGCTTGGATTTCGCGCTGCGATACTGATCGGTATCGATGATCTCGCGCAACGTGACCGTGGCGCGGTTTTTATTCGGTACCTCGATGCCGACCGCCGCCTTGTTCGGGATCGGCGCTTCGATACGCAACCCGCCTGCGGCAAGGTTGAGCGCAAGGTCATCGGTAAGATTGGTAATACGGCTGATCTTTACGCCCGCCGCAGGCTGGATCTCATAGCGTGTGACAGAGGGGCCGCGGCAAATGTCCACAATGCGCGTCTCTACACCGAAGCTTTTGAGCGTATCCACAAGCTTCGTCGCGTTCGCCTTCAATTCGTCCTCATATTTCATATTGCGAGCGGCCTTCGGCGGAGCAAGACAGTCGAGCGGCGGCTTGACATATGTTTTTTGCGGCAGCTCGTCTGCCGCATCCTGTGCTTCCGCGTCCGGGGAAGGATCTGACGGCTTGTCCGTGCCGAATTTTTCGGCAGCGATCGGGATGATGCCGTCTGCGGGCAGTTTAGGCTCAGGCTCTTTCATCTTATTGATGATGTCATCAAGCAAAACGGGCTTTTTATCCGAATCTTTATCCGACGCCTGTGCTGTTTGCTCGGAATCTGTCACAACCTGTGCGATCTCTTCTTCGTCCTTTTTGCGGCTGCGTTTTTTCTTTGGGGACTGTGACACAGGCGCGGGACCGAGATCCACATCCACGTTATATTCGCGTTCACGCTTTTGTGCAAGCTCTTCGAGTTTTTCTTCGCGGTATTCCCCGGCTTTCTGCACGGGTTTGGCAACGCCGCGGAAAAGCTTGATCAGCGTCATGCCCGTCATCAGCATCACGCAAAGGAAAATCAATATCAAAACAATTGCGATCGCTGCAGCTTTCCCGCTGCCGGTCGCAAGCAGGATAAGGCCGCCGAACACCGCGCCGACAGCACCGCTGCCGGTAAAGGAGCCCTCTAAACGGAATGCATTGAAGGCATCAGCGATATCCGCACCGAAATCGGCCGTACCGCTGAAAGAAAAAATATGTATGGCGGAAGCGATCAACACGATCAGCAGGACCGCTTCCGTAACTTTTGCGCCTACTTTTGTACCTGCCTTGTCCAAAGTTGCCATAACGGCCACATGGATCAGCAGAAGCGGGATTACAAACGAGCAGAAGCCGAACAGCCCGAATAGTCCGCTGCGAAGTCCACCCCAAAGGCCGCCGCCCGGGATAAAGCACAGGCACAAAAGCAGCAACGCCACACAGAACAACACTACGGCTGCAAGCTGTTTTTGTGCAGACCTGCGCTGTTCCTTTGCCTGCTGTGCCGCTGCGCGCGACCCCCGCGACGGGGGCGAAGTTCTTTTTTTACCGGATGATGCAGCCATCAATCTCCCTCCAAGGATGGTGTACGCGAGGATTCCCCCGCTGCATGTTTCAGGATCATGGAATATAAACAGTCGAGTGCATCCGAAAGCCCGCCAAGCTGGTCGATCATGCCCGACTCCACCGCCTGCTTGCCTTCAAGCACCGTACCTACATCTGTTGCAAGTTCTCCGGTCGCCAGCATATACTCCCGAAAGCGCTTCGGCGGCATGTTGGAATTGCGCGCGACAAAATCTACAATGCGCTCCTGCATTTTCTGAAAATACGAAAAGGTCTGCGGCACACCCAGCACAAGTCCGTTCATGCGTACAGGGTGGATCGTCATTGTGGCGGAAGGCACAATAAACGACTGTTTTGCCGCAACAGCCAGCGGCACGCCGATCGAGTGACCGCCGCCGAGCACCAGAGAAACGGTCGGCGTCTGCATTCCGCTGATGAGTTCCGCAATCGCAAGACCCGCTTCAATGTCGCCGCCTACCGTGTTAAGGATAACAAGCAGCCCTTCGATCTCACTGCTCTCCTCAATCGCAACAAGCTGCGGAATGACATGCTCGTATTTTGTGGTTTTATTCTGTGCGGGGAGGATATAGTGTCCCTCGATCTGACCGATCACGGTCAGGCAATGGATCAGATGTCCGTCTTTGGAAACGGTGATGGAACCGGTCTCCACGATCTCGCGGATCGGCGACGTTTCCTCAGGATCATGCGCATCCTCGTCCCCCTGCGGTTCCGACGCCGAAGGAAAAGAAGCCATCATGGTTTGAAACAAACTCGCCTGTTTTTTTGTACGCATACTTTACGCCTCACAATACCGTATTTGCCTATAGTATGCGCAAAATGCGCAGCTTTTTTCGCGCGCAAGTATTGTAGCACAAACGTAAAAATGAATCAATCCCCCAGCCGACAGCCGCTTTGAATTCTTACAGCTTTTTCGCAAAGGACTTATCCAACAGGATTTCTTGTCAAAAATCTTTGCCGATTCATTGACAAACTTTCTTATAGGTATTAAAATATGACCATTAGATTGTTAAAAAATTGAAAAAGTTAGGAGAACCGAAAACATGGGATTGACAGTTGCACAGAAACTGATCCAAAGCCATCTCGTTTCAGGCGATATGACGCCGGGCAGCGAGATCGGCCTTCGCATTGACCAGACGCTTACACAGGATGCTACCGGCACAATGGCGTACCTTGAATTTGAAGCGATGGGCATTGAGCGCGTGCGCACGGAGCTTTCCGTGGCTTACATCGATCACAACACGCTGCAAACCGGCTTCGAAAACGCCGATGACCACCGCTTTATCCAATCTGTCGCAAAAAAACGCGGTATCCGCTTTTCGCGTCCCGGCAACGGCATCTGCCACCAAGTACATTTGGAGCGCTTCGGCAAGCCGGGCAAAACGCTGATCGGTTCGGACAGCCATACCCCGACCGGCGGCGGCATCGGGATGCTCGCTATGGGCGCGGGCGGTTTGGACGTCGCGGTCGCCATGGGCGGCGGCACCTATTACATCACGATGCCGAAGATCGTCAATGTGCACCTTACAGGCAAGCTGTCGCCGTATGTTGCGGCAAAGGATGTTATCTTGGAAGTCCTGCGCCGTATGACCGTAAAGGGCGGCGTCGGCAAGATCATTGAATATACGGGCGAGGGTGTGAAGACGCTTTCCGTTCCTGAGCGCGCAACCATTACAAATATGGGTGCAGAGCTTGGCGCGACAACTTCCGTGTTCCCGTCCGATGAAGTGACCAAAGCCTTTTTGGAGGCGCAGTGCCGCGCCGAGGATTGGTCTGCTTTAGAAGCGGACGCGGACGCCGTTTACGACGAGACGATCGAGATCGACCTTTCCGCACTTGCACCGATGGCGGCAATGCCGCATATGCCCGACCGCGTGAAATCCGTTACGGAGATCGGCAAGATCAAGATCGATCAGGTCTGCATCGGTTCCTGCACGAACTCCTCGCTTATGGATATGCTCAAGGTCGCAGCGATCTTAAAGGGGAAAACCGTCTGCCCGACCGTGAGCCTTTCCATTGCGCCCGGTTCCAAGCAGGTGCTCAATATGCTCGCCAAAGACGGCGCTTTGGCCGATATGATCGACGCGGGCGCGCGCATCCTTGAAAGCGCGTGCGGCCCTTGCATCGGCATGGGGCAGTCGCCGAATTCCGGCGGTGTTTCGCTGCGCACGTTCAACCGTAATTTTGAGGGTCGCTCCGGTACGGCGGATGCAGGTATTTATCTTGTCAGCCCCGAGGTCGCTGCTTATTCGGCGCTTACGGGCGTCCTTTCCGACCCGCGCGAGCTCGGCGAGCCGCTGCACATCGACATGCCGGAGAAATTTGACGTCAACGACAACATGATCGCCCTGCCTGCTTCTCCCGAAGAGGCGAAAGACGTGGAAGTTCTGTACGGGCCGAACATCAAGCCTTTCCCGACGACCGACAAACTGCCTGATTCGATCGAAGCAAAAGCGGTACTCAAGGTTGGCGACGACATCACGACCGACCACATTATGCCCGCCGGCGCAAAGATCCTCCCCTACCGCTCCAACATCCCCTACCTTTCGCAGTTCTGCTTTGCGGTTTGCGACAAAACTTTTGCCGAACGCTGCAAACAAGAGGGCAAGGGCATTGTTATCGGCGGTGCGAATTACGGGCAGGGCTCTTCGCGTGAGCATGCGGCGCTTGTGCCCTTATATCTCGGCGTAAAGGCGGTTATCACCAAATCTTTTGCGCGCATCCACTGTGCGAACCTCATCAATGCTGGGATCCTGCCGCTGAACTTCCAAAACGAGGCGGATTATGACAAGATCTCACAAGGCGACGAGTTGAGCCTGCCGAACATCAAGTCGGAATTGGAAAGCGGCGCGCCCGTGACGCTGGAAAACAAGACGACCGGCGAACGCTATAAGCTTACCTATTCACTGTCCGAGCGGCAGAAAGACATTCTGCTTGCAGGCGGTCTGCTCAATTATACGAGAGAATCCCTGTAATCTTAAGGAGGCAACCCCATGACTGAAGCAAATCTGCAAAAAGCTCTGCAAGCCTTTGAAGCGCTGGTGCGCGAGCAGTCGGCGCGTTCCGACCGCATTAAAGCCCAAAAGGATTTTGTGGACTATGACAAGCTGGACAAGATCATTATCGGCGTATGCGGCGGCGACGGCATCGGTCCGATCATCACAAAAGAATCCGCGCGCGTACTTGCCTATATGCTTGCTGACGACGTAAAGGCGGGCAAGATCGAATTCCGTGAGATCGACGGGCTGACCATTGAAAACCGCGTAGCGGTGATGAAAGCGATCCCCGACGATGTACTTGAACAGCTCAAGGCCTGCCATGTCATTTTAAAAGGCCCGACCACCACGCCGCAGGCGGGCGATCCGTGGCCAAACATCGAAAGCGCAAACGTCGCCATGCGCAAGGCGTTGGATCTGTTTGCAAACGTTCGTCCCGTCAAGGTGCGCGAGCTCGGCATTGACTGGACGTTCTTCCGCGAGAATACGGAGGGTGCGTATGCGGTCGGCTCCAAAGGCATTGAAGTGGACGATGACCTCGCGATGGACTTTGTTGTTACAACCAGCGAGGGTACAGAGCGCATCGCGCGCCTTGCTTATGAATACGCGCGCAAAAACGGCAAAGACCGCGTTTCGATCATCAATAAGGCAAATGTAATCAAAACAACGGACGGCAAATTTTTGCGTATCTGCAAAAAGGTCGGCGAGGAATATCCTGAAATCACCACGGACGAGTGGTATGTAGACATTACTACCGCCAAGCTGATCGACGAAAAGCGCAGACGCGATTTCAAGGTATTCATCCTGCCAAACCTGTACGGCGATATCATCACCGATGAAGCTGCGGAGTTCCAGGGCGGCGTTGGTACGGCGGGCAGCGCAAATCTCGGCAAGCGCTATGCGATGTTTGAGGCGATCCACGGCTCTGCGCCGCGCATGGTGCGTGAAGGACGTGCACAGTACGCCGACCCCTGCTCCATGCTGCGCGCAAGCGTAATGCTTCTGTCGCACATCGGCAAGCAGAAACAGGCAGATCTTTTGGAACGTGCTTTGGATATCTGCATGTTTGAAGAAAAGAAATTACAGATCACCGGCCGCGAGGATGGTGCCACTTGCAGCGCGTTCGGCGACTATGTTATGGAGACCGTTCGGTCACTCAGCGAATGAGGTGAGTTCATGCCTAAAAACGACGTTTCCCTTTCGGTCATTAAACGGCTGCCCCGCTACTATCGTTTTTTAGGGGAAATGAAGAAAAACGGGGTGCAGCGCATTTCCAGCAGTGAGCTTTCCAAACGCATGGGCTTTACTGCCTCACAGATCCGCCAGGACTTAAACTGCTTCGGTGGCTTCGGACAGCAAGGATACGGCTACAATGTCAGTCAGCTCTATGCGGAGATCGGTAAGATCCTCGGCGTCAACAAAAAAGCCAAAACCGTGTTGATCGGCGCGGGCAACCTCGGCAGAGCCGTTGCAGCGCATATGTCCTTTGAGGAACGCGGCTTCAACCTGATCGGCATCTTTGACCGCAATGAGGCGTTGGCAGGTCAGCTGGTGCGCGGTTTACCGATTCGGCAGATCGACGGACTTTATGATTTCTGCCGCGAAAATGCCCCAACTGTTGCGGTATTGTGTATTCCGAGTGAAAGCGCAGCCGAAGTCACACAGGAACTGGTCAAACTCGGTGTAAAAGGCTTTTGGAATTTTACGCACTACGACATTTCGGCGAATTACCCGGATGTTGCGGTTGAAAACGTACATCTGTCCGACAGCCTTATGACACTCAGCTACCATCTGAATAATCTCTGAGCCTTTCAAAATCATAATGCGCCGTGCAGATTCTGCACGGCGCATTTTTGTGTGGGTTTTGGAATCAAATCTCGTCAGAATCGGCATCTTGATCCGGCGGAAGCTCTTGCGCAAGCAGGTTAAGCTTGTGCAAACAGTCTTTACAGATCTTCATGCCGTGGTACTCCACCGTATTGTCCGCGTTGTCACAAAAAATACAGGCGGGCACATACTTCTTCAAAATAACACTGTCGGCTTCGGTGTAAAATTCCACATAGCTTTTGTCATCGATCAAATGCAAAAGCTTCCGAATTTCCATGGGGAGAACGATCCTACCCATTTTATCCAGCCCGCGGACAATCCCGGTTGATTTCATCGACGCACCTCCATTTTACAAATTGAAATTGCTTTCGTATCATTATTGCATTTTTTGACATTTTTGTCAATATTAGCATAATTCTATGCTCGACAAAATAAACTGTATCGGTGATGCATATGATGAATTATATCTGGTCGGGCATGATTGTACTCGCGATTATTTTCGCCGTTTGCAGCGGTAACACGCAGGCGGTATCAGACGCGGTATTTTCGGCGGCTGATGAAGCTGTGACAGTAACGCTTAAAATGCTTGGTATGTTCTGCCTTTGGGGCGGGCTGATGCGCGTGGCGCGGCAAGCCGGTTTGACAGACCGTTTTGTAAAGCTGCTCTCCCCGCTTTTAAATCGACTGTTTCCGGGGATTCGAAACGACGCGGCAGCAAAAAGCGCGGTTTCCATGAACATTACCGCCAACCTGTTTGGGCTCGGGAACGCTGCAACACCGCTCGGTATTGAGGCAATGCGGCGGCTGAAGCGGCATGCGCCGTTTCAAGATACGGCGAGCAACGACATGATCCTGTTTGTTGTGCTCAATTCCGCCTGCATTCGTCTGATCCCGACTACCGTAGCCATGCTTCGCCATGAAAGCGGTTCGCATGTACCTATGGAGATTTTACCTGCAACGCTTTGTGTGTCGTTTCTCGGTTGTGCGGGCGCAATCCTGCTTACAAAGCTGCTCGGGAGAAAACACGGATGAGCGAGATCGGAACCTTTGTTCTCCTGTTCTGCATCGGGGGCATCTTGATTTACGGCGCATGCAAGCGCGTGCGGGTATTCGATGTGTTCTTAGAAGGAGCAAAAGAAAACATATCCTGCGCCGTCTCCGTCCTGCCGGCCTTCGTCGGGCTGCTGCTCGCCGTACAGATGCTTACGGCGAGCGGTGTTTCGGACGCGCTTACCGCTGCGCTTTCTCCCCTGCTTTCCAAGCTTGGGTTTCCCGCAGAGGTGCTGCCGCTTTGTATTTTATCGCCGATCTCCGGCAGCGGATCATTAAGCGCATTTCAAAACTTGCTGACGACCTATGGCGCGGACTCTTTTATCGGGCGCACAGCCTCGGTGATCGCGGGATCGACCGAAACCACATTTTACACCGTTACGGTATATTACGGTGCGGTCGGCGTCAAAAAAATTCGGCACACGGTGCTTTGCGCACTGTGTGCCGATGGGATCAGCTTTTTGCTGTCTGCCGTTTTTGTGCGGTTATTTTTCGATTAACGAAACACCGGTCATCTCTTTCGGCTGCTCGAGCCCCATGATGTCCAGCATCGTCGGCGAAAGGTCGCAAAGCCTGCCGCCCGACTGTTTGAGCTTGCAATCCTTGCCCACGATCACCAGCGGAACGGGGTTCGTGGTATGCGCCGTAAACGGTGAACCGTCCTCTGCATACATTTGATCCGCGTTGCCATGGTCGGCAGTGATGAGGATCACGCCGCCCATCTGCATGACCGCATCGGTCAGCTTGCCGACGCAGGTATCTACAGCCTCCACTGCTTTGACAGCCGCATCAAAAATACCCGTATGCCCGACCATATCGCAGTTCGCGTAGTTGAGGATCACAACATCATATTTACCGCTGAGAATTTCCTTGCAGGCGGCGTCGCAGACTTCGTAGGCACTCATTTCGGGTTTGAGGTCAAAGGTGGAGATCTTCGGGGAATCGATCAAAATGCGATCTTCCCCCGGATAAACCTTTTCCTCGCCGCCGTTATAGAAGAACGTCACATGCGCATATTTTTGTGTTTCGGCGATGCGAAGCTGCGTTTTACCGAGCTTGGACAGATACTCGCCCATGGTGTTGACCAGCCGTTCGGGCTTAAAAGCGACCTCTACGTTCGGCATTTCCTCGTCATACTGCGTCATGCAGACATAGTATAACGGGAAATACGCCTTGCGAGCAAAGCCGGTAAAATCGGGATCCACGAACGAGCGCGTGATCTCACGGGCGCGGTCGGGGCGGAAGTTGAAAAAGATAACAGAATCATTCGCCGAAATCGGTGCACCGCCCGCGATCACGGTCGGCATCACGAATTCATCGGTCAGGTGCTTGCCGTCCTCATCGATCGTATCATACGATTTTTCCACGGCGGCAACCGCGTCATCAGCAGTGATCCCCTCGCGGTTTACCATGGCATTGTACGCCATACCGACACGATCCCAAATATTGTCACGATCCATCGCGTAAAAACGGCCCATGACCGTAGCAATTTTGCCGACACCGATCTCCTGCATTTTCTGCTGCAATTCGCGAATATATTCTACACCGGAGGCCGGCGGCACATCTCTGCCGTCCAAAAGGCAGTGCACATATACGTCGGTAAGTCCGCTGTCTTTTGCGAGCTTTAAGAGCGCATACAGATGCGTGTTATGGCTGTGCACACCGCCGTCGGACAAAAGCCCGATCAGGTGCAGCGCCGTGGCGTTTTTCTTGCAGTTGTCTACCGCACCGACGAAGGCTTCGTTTTGGAAGAAATCCCCGTCCTGAATGGACTTGGTGATGCGCGTCAACTCCTGATAGACAATGCGCCCCGCGCCGATATTTGTGTGCCCGACCTCAGAGTTACCCATCTGCCCGTCGGGAAGCCCGACATCCATGCCGGAAGCGCCGATGTAGGTCATGGGATTATTTTGCATAATTTCGTCCAGACGCGGTGTTTTTGCGGCGCGAATGGCATTGCCGTAATCGGACGGATTATAGCCAAAACCGTCCATAATGCACAAAACAACAGGTTTTTTCATGATGATTCAGTTCCTCTTCCTTATTTCGATGCAGCAGCGACGATGGCGGCAAAATCCTTCGCTTTCAGCGAAGCGCCGCCGATGAGACCGCCGTCCACATTTTCCTTTGCCAGCAGTTCTTCCGCATTGCCCGCATTCATCGAGCCACCGTATTGCACGGTCAGCGCCTGCGCGGCATCTTCGCCGTACACTTCCGCAACAGCCGCGCGGACAAAGCCGTTGCCCTCGTCCGCCTGCTCCGCAGTGGCCGTTACACCTGTGCCGATCGCCCAAACCGGTTCATAAGCAATGATAACATTTTTAAGCTGTTCAGCCGTCACGTTGGTCAGCGCCATTTTGGTTTGGAATTTCAGCAGTGTCTCGGTATAGCCGAGTTCACGTTGTTCAAGCGTTTCACCGACACAGACAATCGCTTTCAGGCCCGAATTCAGTGCCGCAAGCGTGCGCAGGTTAACGGTTTGATCCGTTTCACCGAAATAAGTTCTTCTTTCGCTGTGCCCGATGACAACGTATTCCACACCGGCTTCCGTAAGCATGTCGGCGGAAACCTCACCGGTGTAGGCGCCGGAAGCCTTGAAGTGTACGTTCTCGGCACCGATCTTGATGTTCGAGCCCTTTGCTGCTTCAACTGCGGCAGGAATGTCGATAAAAGGCACACACAGAACTACATCGCAGCCGGCGTCTTTGACCAGCGGCTTCATTTCTTCGATCAATGCTTTCGCCTCAGAGGGGGTTTTGTTCATTTTCCAGTTGCCGGCGATGACCGCCGCACGTTTTGCTTTATTCATGTTGTCTTCTCCTTATCAAAAATTGAGATACAGGTGAACGCAAGCGCCCACCTGTATACTGCATTATTCTTTATCGTCCAATGCGGCAATGCCGGGCAGTTCTTTGCCCTCCAGGTATTCGAGAGAAGCGCCGCCGCCCGTAGAAATATGCGACATTTTATCCGCAAAGCCGAGCTTTTGGATCGCCGCAGCGGAGTCACCGCCGCCGATGATCGAGATCGCACCGCTGTCCGCAATGGCGGTTGCCACGGCAATGGTGCCGGCAGCGAAATTATCCCATTCGGAAACACCCATCGGACCGTTCCAAATGACGGTACCGGCGCCCTTGACTGCATCTGCAAACAGCTTCTGCGTTTCAGGGCCGATGTCAAGGCCCATCCAGCCATCCGGGATCTCGTCGGAGTTGACGACTTTTGCTTCCGTATCGGGCTTATATTCCTTACCGACCTTGTTATCCACGGGAATAAGGAACTTCACGCCTTTATCTTTCGCTTTCTGCATCATTTCAGCGGCAAGCTCCACCTTATCCTCTTCCAAAAGAGAATTGCCGATGCTGTGGCCAAGCGCTTTCATAAAGGTATACGCCATACCGCCGCCAATGATAAGCGTATCGCATTTATCGATCAGATTGGTGATCACGCCGATCTTATCCGAGACCTTCGCGCCGCCGAGAATAGCGACCAACGGGCGCTTCGGATTCTCAAGCGCGCCGCCGATAAATTGGATCTCCTTCTGGATCAGGTAACCGCAGGCAGAGGGCAGATAATCGGCAACGCCCGCCGTGGAAGAATGCGCTCTGTGCGCCGAGCCGAAAGCATCGTTGACATACAGATCCGCCAAAGCCGCAAACTTCTTGGAAAGCTCGGGATCGTTTTTGGTCTCGCCGGGTTCAAAACGGACATTTTCCAACAGCAGAACTTCGCCGTCCTGAAGCGAAGCGGCAAGCTCCTGCGCGCTCTCGCCGACTACGTCTTTCGCAAGCTTCACGGGCTGACCCAAAAGCTCGGACAAGCGTTCGGCAACAGGCTTCATCGAAAATTCAGGATTAAACTCGCCCTTCGGTCTGCCGAGATGCGAGCAGAGAATGACTTTTGCGCCGTTTTTGATCAAGTACTGAATGGTCGGCAGAGATGCGACGATACGCTTGTCGCTGGTGATCACGCCGTTTTCCATTTTTACGTTGAAGTCACAGCGTACAAGGACACGCTTGCCTTTTACGTCCAGATCTTCAACCGTTTTCTTGTTCAGTGCACTACTCATATTTTTCATCCTTTCCGATTTATAGCGGCCTTTCCGCAACCTTGATTATTTTATAACAATCTTCCATTTTTTGCAAGTGCCAGACCGGACAATGCGTTAAAATTCGCAGGGATTTTTTGTCTATTGTGCACAAGCACTTAAATTTTATACACGCTCTCAATCTCTCGCGCCTTTTCAAACAGCAATTTTTTCAAGCTGTCCGGCTTCTTGACACGGACTTTGGCGCCGAACTGCATGATCCACGCAACCAGCCCGTCGTTGACCGCAGCCTGCGTTCGTAAACCGAATTTATCCTCACCCGCACGGTACAGACGCACATCCTCGCCGAATCGGTCAAGCACCTGTTCCAAGAGATCGTTTTGGCAAATCAATTCGACGCCTTCCGGCGTGCCTGAAAACATATGCAAATGCCGTTTTGCATAGTCCGCAGAGTCAAAGGAATTTTTATACGGCGATACCTCAGAGAAATGGCGCGCCCTTTCGTTTTCAAGAATCTCCAACTTTTTGATGCGGTCGATGCGCAAAACCATTAAATTATCATATTTCGCTTTGTTGCACACCAGATAATAGTGGTCATCCGCCCAAATCATCGCGTATGGGCTGACGGTGTGTAAGCGGTCGTCATACTCAACCGCATTTTGATCCGTGATCTTGCGGCGGCGGTAAAGCGCCTGTACCTGCCAGCCGTTCTGGATCGCGCGGTTGAGCTTGTCAATGTGATAATAGATCTCCTCATTGGCGGATTTCGGACGATTGTCCACATAGACCTGGCTTTTGATCTGCTGTGCCTGCGGGGCGCTGACAAGCGTGAGGATCTTATCGATAAGATGCCGGCTCTTTTTCGGAGAGATGAATCCTGCTGCCTGCACGGCGTCACACAACAGGCGGATCTCGGCGACCTCAAACTCGCGCGACGCCAGAAAGTAACCGCCCGAAGCGCCTTTGTTCAGCAAAACATCAAACCCAAACTCTTTTAATACCGTTATGTCGCTGTAAATGGATTTGCGCTCGGCTTCAATGTTATGGTTGCGAAGATACAGTTGGATGCGCTCGGTGTCTATTGGATGATCTTCATCGCTTTCGTTGTAAAGCAGCTCCAAAATATACAGCAGCTTCAGCTTGGAATTTGCCATATACCCCTCCCCTTTTGTTTACAGCGTCATCTGGCGGTTGAGATCGATCAAAGTCTGCTCGTCGATCTTCAGTTCCGCACGGTCATAGGTATAAATGCCGTTGACCTCGTTTTCCACGTCGCTCAACTGTGTGTAGATCGTGCCGGAAAGCCCCTGTTCGATGAGCGGGATCACCTGCTTTTTCAAAAGCTTTGCATATGCCGCGGTCAGCTTTTCTTTATCGGAGAACATCAGATAGCCGAACGCTTTTTTCGGATTCCAGGTGTGCCCCTCCACCTTGCGGGAATAGCCGCCGAATTCCGTAATGACAAAGGCGCGGTCATCAAGCTTGCGCATACGAATGGGCAAAATGTATTTGTGCATGCTTTGAATATCGCCGCCGCCCTGATCATACCAGCCGCTTGCATGGTCGATCACACGGCTTGCGTCTTGCTTGCGAACGCGGTCGCAGATCTCCAGCGCGTCAAACTGCCCCCACGCCTCATTAAAGGGAACCCAAGCATACAAGGAAACCGCGTTATAAAGCAGGTCGATCATCTCAGCAAGCTCACGGCGGTAGTCCTCGCGCCATTCCGGCTTGGTTCGCTTGAAGCGCGCGTAGTTTTTGTTGTCCTTCACATGCAAAATGCCGATGTTCGGCAATACGCCTGCATAAAAATTGCCGATATACTCCCCGCCGCTGACCATATCCTGCCAGACAAGCATGCCGAGCCGGTCACAGTGGTAATACCAGCGCAGGGGCTCTACCTTGATGTGCTTGCGCAGCATGTTGAAGCCCAGCCGCTTCATTTCGGAAATATCAAAGATCATGGCTTCATCCGTCGGAGGGGTAAGCCCGCTGTCGGGCCAATACCCCTGGTCGAGAAGCCCTTTTTGGAAATACGGCTTGTTGTTTAGGAACAGCCGCGGCTTGCCCGAAGCATCCTTATCCACATGAAATTTACGCATGCCGAAATAGCTCGTGACGGTATCCGTGCGCACGCCGTCCCGGTAAACTTCAAGCCGGATGTCATAGAGATTCGGCTCTTCCGGGCTCCAAAGTTTAGCGTCCGGAACTGCAATCACGGCATCCGTAGAAATATCGCCCGAAAATACTGATTCCCCGTCAAAGGTAACGGCAGCTTTCAAGGCAACGCCCTCAGCGTCGTTCAATTTGGTTTGCAGGGAAAGCGTTCCATTGTCAGTATCCGGCAGCAGCTTTAAGCCCTGCACATAGCATTCGCTGACTGCTTCCAGCCAAACGGTCTGCCAAATGCCGGAGGTCGCCGTATACCAAAAGCCATGCGTTTGGATGACCTGTTTGCCGCGCTGCTGCCAGCCGTTGTCGGTGGGGTCATAGACACCGACGACCAGTTCATTTTCGCCGGGCTGCAAAAAAGCGGTGATGTCAAAGGTAAACGCGCAATACCCGCCTGTGTGCTCCCCTACCAAAGTTTTGTTGATATACACGCGGCATTTCCAATCCACCGCACCGAAATGCAAAAGAATGGTTTTGTCCGCCATGCGTTCCGGCAGAGTAAATTTCTTTTGATACCAAAGCCGTTCGTTCGGAAGCAGCGGCTTTTCCACGCCGGAAAGCAGAGATTCCACAGCAAACGGAACGAGGATCTCACCATCGTATCGTTCCGGCCACGGCTGCGACTGCGGCAGGATGGCATAGGAAAAAGTCCCGTTCAAGTTCATCCAATTCTCGCGCACAAGCTGCGGGCGCGGGTATTCGGGCAACGGGCAGGCCCTGTCCACTTGATCTGTCCAGACGGATTTCACACAAAACACGTCCTTTCAAGGATTCTTTTATATGTATTGTATACCATATAGCTGTTTTTGTCTATCCAAAACTTGGAATTCCATATTGAAAATCGGGTGTAAATTTGTTATAATCTTGGCACAACCGATTTGCGGATATGGTGGAATTGGCAGACACGCAAGATTTAGGATCTTGTGCGCAAGCGTGCAGGTTCAAGTCCTGTTATCCGCACCATATCGAGTGTTCATAACTCAAATCCGTTATGAACACTCGATTTTTTGTATCAATCGGTATGAAACCAAAGCTTGCTTCCGCAATCAGCACAGAAGAGCAAATCGCTGAACATATTTTTTACGGCATTATCCTTTTTCGGCGCTCTGCGCTTTGTCTTTGCCGTTAGCTTTTGCACCTGCTCAAAGGTTTCACGGTCGATAATCGGTTCGTGAACATTCTTGAATACCGCCCAGTTCTCTCTCGGATTTTCCAAACGGGTTTTGTTCTTGAATGATTTGGAGTAGGTCTTGAAGTTGATGACATCACCGCAGTATTCCTGCTGAGCGAGTATTTTTACAACTGTTGTCTTTCCCCACTTGTAAGGGTTCTGCTGCGTTTTCTTGTCGCCTCTGCCAAGACCTTTTTCGTGCCAATACGCCATTTCCTTTAAAATAATCGAATCTAAACTTTGTATACATAATAGGAACAGGGAAGCCGGTACTCGGCTTCCCTGTTCCTATAAGGTTGTTTTTTATTGGGGCTGGTGTTCCGCGATCCAATCCACACAGGATCGCAAACCATCTTCCGAAATCGGGAATTGCGCAGTTTGTACGTTTTCCGCACATTCGTAGCAGACATCCTGTGTCCAAAAAGAACCGGTAAGTGCGTTCTCTTCTTTTGCTATGCGGAATCGATAGCTTTGACAGATGCTGCCCGTATACACGTTTCCACTCTCAAAAAACGGCAGAGCGGGCACATCCGGCTTTTGTATTTGATCCATAAAAACCTCTGTGCGCACTTACGCGAGCTTTACCTGCTCCCAAAGGCGCGAAAGCAGATCCTGCGTATCGCGGTCTAAGTTATAAAAATATTCCGTCTTGACCTCTTGCTGCGGGTACAGCACTTCATTGCCCCGAAGCGTATAGCGCTCATCCTCGAGCACCGCCGTATGCGGGCAGAGATAGCAGAGATACTCGGCGTTCGCGAGGGCGATCTCCGGCTCGCACATGAAGTTGATGAACAGCTCGGCTGCCGCCTTGTTATTGGCGTTTGCCGGGATGCACATCGAATCTACAAAGATATTGGTGCCCTCTTTCGGATAAACAAAAGCAAGGTCGGGGTTAATATCCGCCATGGTCAGGTAATCGCCGCCGTAATACGCCGCGATCGCAGCCTCGCCGCTTTCCATTTTGTCGAACACCTCGTCCATGACATAGGACTGTACGACCGGTTTTTGCGCAATGAGCTTATCCGCCGCTGCCTGCCACTGAGCCGCATCCGTTGTATTGACGGACTGCCCGAGCAGGAACTGCGCAATGCCGAATGCATCGCGCGGATTGTTGAACATCAAAATCTGCCCGGAATAGGCTTCGTCCCACATGATCTCCCAGCTGTCCGGCGTGCCTTCGACCATAGTGGTGTTGTAGATCAGTCCGACCATACCGCCTGTGTACGGAACGCTGTAAGCGTTATCAGGGTCGAAATACAGATCTTTGAAGTCCTCGGAAATATAGGAATAGTTGGGAACGTTTGCAAAATCGATCGTTTGCAGCATGCCCTCTTCAATCATGCGGGCGATCATATAGTCCGACGGGAAGACCACATCGTAGCTTGCGCCGCCGCTTTTCATCTTCGCGTACATATCCTCATTGGAATCGTACATCGTGTAATTAACTTGAATGCCTGTTAAGTCCTCAAACGCCTGAATGACATTGAGCGTGTCCTCAGAGCCGTCTGAAATATACTCGCCCCAATTGTATACATTGATCTCCGTCCCGCGTAATTCCGGCACATCATAATTTCCGACAAGCTTGGAGGTGTCCAGCTCGACCGTTTGCGTGCCGCCGCAGCCAGACAGTGCAAAGAGCCCTGCACAAAGTGCAAGCACTAAAACAACAGAAATGATTTTTTTCATGGTTTCATCCCCTTTTTAAAGTCTTGCGGACTGCGCCTTTTTTTCTTTCTTTTCGGCGCGCGCCTGCATAATATTCATCAGCACCAACAAAAGCAGCACAGCAAGGAAAATCAGCGTGGAGAGCGCATACATGTCGGGCTTGACTTTTTTCTTTGTCATTGAAAAAATAACAATCGGCAAGGTTTGGAATTTCGGGCCGCTCACAAAATAACTGATGATAAAATCATCGAGCGACAATGTAAATGCCATAATAAGTCCCGAAATAATGCCGGATGAAATATTCGGAAGAATCACTTTAAAAAATGCCGTAACCGGCGGACAGCCGAGATCCTGCGCGGCTTCGCCTAAGTGCCGATCCGTTTGCCGCAGCTTCGGGAGCACCGAAAGAATGACATACGGCAGGCTGAACGTAACGTGCGCAATGAGCAGCGTCGGGAACCCGAGCACATCACTTTTTCCGACCAGCCGCCCGACAAACACGAACAGCAGCATCATGGACACGCCCGTAACGATCTCGGGATTGACCATCGGGATGTTGGTCACGGTAAGTACCGACGTCTTAAGCCACTTCTTTTTCATGGAATGGATGCCGACCGCAGCGGCCGTTCCGAGCACCATCGCGATCAAAGACGAGGTGACCGCCAGGATCAATGTGTTGGAAAGTGCCTGCAAAGTCACGCTGTCCTTCAACAGTTCACTGTACCATTTGGTTGAAAAGTCGTCCAGCACACCGGTGCTCGAAGTGCCGTTAAAGGAGAACACCACCATCACGAGCATCGGCGCGTACAGAAACAGCATGATCAATGCAATATAGATATTTGAGAGTGCGCGCTTCGGTTTCAAAACAGCATCGCCCCCTCTTCCGAATTGTCCGTAAAGCGATTCATGATCAGCATACAGATGACGATCATCAGCATCAGGACCAGTGACAGCGCCGCGCCGAGATTGTAGTTGTAGGCGGATTGGAACTGCATTTCGATTGCATCGCCAACCAACATAAATTTGCCGCCGCCGAGCTTTTGGCTAATATAAAAGGTACTGACAGACGGCACAAAGACCATAGTGATGCCGGAGATCACACCCGGCAGGCTCTGCGGGAAAATAACGGTTTTTAACACTGCCCTGCCGTTGCAGCCAAGATCCTGTGCGGCTTCGATCAAGCTCTGATCAAGCTTGCACATGACCGAATAGATCGGCAGTACCATATAAGGTAAAAAGTTATAGACCATACCCAAAATGACAGCACCCGGCGTATTGATCATTTGTACGCGGCCGATACCGATCGCTTCAAACAGCGTATTGAGAATGCCGGTATTATTAAGTATGGTGATCCACGAATAGGTGCGGATCAGGAAATTCATCCACATCGGCAGCATGATGAGCATCATCAGCGTGCGCTGCCTGGATGCTTTCGAGCGCGCCATGATATACGCCAGCGGATATGACAAAAGCAGACAGATCACAGTCGCAAGGAAAGCGTACCAGATCGAACGGCCGAACGTTTCCGTATACTCGGAAAGTGAAGTCAAATTAGACAGCGTAAAATTGCCGTCACGGTCGGTCAGCGCATAGTACACGACCATGATCATCGGCGCAAGAATAAAAAGAATCGACCAAACGATGTACGGCGCATTGACGAGCTTTGCCGTCAGCGAGGTTTTTTTCATGGCTATACCTCCGCCGGAGCATCATCGGATGACTCAGAATCGGGATCCGAAAGCTCATCGAACTCCTCGCTGAACGAACTGTAATCGCCGTACAGCCCGGAATAAGCGCTCTTCTTCATGACCTGGATCTCATCGGGCTTAATGGAAAGACCGATCTCATCACCGACTGCGGAGTATCCGGTCGTCTGCACCATCCATTTAAAGCCGTCAATGTCCACAATGATCTCATAATGTACGCCCTTGAAGGTCACAGAGGTCACGACACCGCGCAGCATCCCCTCTTCGGGCGGGACAATATCCACATCTTCGGGGCGCACAACGACATCCACAGGCTCGTCTTTGCCGAAGCCTTTATCCACGCACTGAAAGCGCATCCCGTGGAACTCCACGGAGAAATCCTCATGCATGATGCCGTCGAGAATATTGCTTTCGCCAATGAAATCCGCCACGAAAGCGTTTTTCGGTTCGTTATAAATATCAGTCGGCGTACCGATCTGCTGGATCTCACCGTTGTCCAGCACGACAATGGTATCCGACATGGACAGTGCCTCTTCCTGATCGTGGGTAACATAAATAAACGTTATGCCGAGCCGCTGCTGGATGTTTTTAAGCTCCACCTGCATATCCTTGCGCAGCTTCAGATCAAGCGCGCCGAGCGGTTCGTCCAAAAGCAGAACGCGCGGCTTAACGGCAAGTGCACGCGCAATGGCAACGCGCTGCTGCTGCCCGCCCGAAAGCGAGCCAATGCGGCGTTTTTCAAATCCCTTAAGATTGACAAGCGCCAGCATTTCCTCCACCGTCTTGCGGATCTCTGCCTTTGGGAGCTTTTTCTGTTCCAGCCCGAATGCAACGTTGTCGAAAACATTGCGGTTCGGAAACAGAGCATAACGCTGAAAAATGGTGTTGACCTGACGCTTGTGCGCCGGCACACCATTGATGACTTTTCCTTCAAAAATGACTTCGCCGCTGTCCGGCGCCTGAAAGCCGGCAATGATACGAAGCGTTGTGGTTTTTCCGCAGCCGGAGGGGCCAAGCAACGTAACAAACTCCCCGTCTCGGATGTACAAATTGATGTTTTTAAGCACCGGTTGCCCGTCAAAGCTGACGGAGATATTTTTCAGGTCAATGATCACTGCGTTTTTTTCCAATTATGCAGCCCCTTTCCAACCGATAGATATAGTCGGGATCACGGAAATCCGTGCCCTATTTGGTATGATACACATATTAGAGAAAATTCGCAAAAAAGTCAATAATTTTACAAAAATTCATAAAAGAATTTCTGCAAAAACAGAGGGCGGCTTTTACACCGCCCCCCCTACTTAAAATTCATTTATCCGCGCGGCTTACAAACATCGATCCACGCACGGTAGCCCGAACTGCGTTCCAGCTCCGGGATCGTCAGTTCCACAGCGCTGTTCGCCGTCCCGCAGGCAGGAAAAACCGTTTCAAAGCGTTTGAGCGATTCATCCAGATAGACTTGCACGCCCTCATTTACCCCAAAGGGGCACACCCCGCCGACGGCATAGCCGACCAATGACTCAACCTGATCCACAGGCAGCATGACCGCCTTTGTGTGAAACTGCGCTTTGTACTTCGGGTTAGGTCAGTTTACAAGGAACTACACGCAGACCGTGAAACGGGCTGCTGACAACA
>CAKMIX010000024.1 GCA_927362715.1 uncultured Clostridia bacterium
GACGACCGCCAGCAGCTTGTTGCCAAGGTCGCCGAGCTCCAGCTCGAAGCCGAACCCCGCCGCCACGACCTGCACGAGCAGCAGCAGCGCCGGGATCACGGTCAGCCAAAAGGTTTTGCTTTTAAGCCTTACAGTCCAGTTAATTTTGTTCATGATTATACATCCTTCCTATCTGTGATTTTGATCGGTAATTCCTCTACCTCTTCCAAGAGATGCGTGACCATACCGTTGCCGCCGAGGGCGTGGTAGGCGTTATACATCTCTAAGAAGTTTTCAAGCCCGTGCTTGGATACGTAGCCGCGTTTCGTCCACTTCTCGTGGTACTCGATGAGCTGCACGCGCAAAAGCAGCATCGTGCCGGTGCTGTTCGCCGTGCGATCTTTCTTTTGCCGCTTGAGAAGCCACACGATGTACCCAAGCAGAATGGGCAGGACGATCGTGTACGTCTCTAAAAGAAACTCACCCATCGGTACCACCCCCGATGATCGCTTCACGCTGCTCTGCGGTCAGGTAGGCTTCGGCGAGCTTTTGGATGCGTTCGAGCCCCACGGACTGCCCGCCCGCTTTATACAGCGCATATTGCACGCGGATGTAGTCATACATCGTCCTGCACCTCCCCTGCTGCCTCCCGCAGCGCGATCTCCGCCACCGCCGCTTCGAGTGCGGCGATGCGCTCGGCGTCTGTCGGCTCACTCGGGGGCATTTCCGGCTGCGGGTACTGCTCTGCGTAGTCTTCCTCGGTCAGCGTGCTGTACCGACCGTCTTTGTATACCTTCGGCATGGTTATCCCTCCTTAACTGTTATCCTGCGCGCCGAAAACCAGTATGCGGCTGCCGGCGCGTATGGTTTGTCCGCTTCCGAGCGACACGAGCAGCGACCGGATATGCAGATACGCATCTGCGCTTTGCAAGCCGCGAAACGCTATATCCCTTGCCGTCGGCTGTATCGCTGTTGACAATCCTTGCAAATTTGGGTTGCTCGGGGTGGCCGCATTATTTGTGATCGCAGTTGTAATATAAGTCGAAGAAAAAATGCCCGGCGCCAGCTTATCGATTGTGATCCACCACGTGCAATCGGTGTCCGCCGGAGCGGTCACCGTGCTGTACGCCTGATATATTTGCCCTCCGTTTGCGCGCACCCGGACGCTTGGATTTGCCACAGAAAATTGTCCCATAAAAATGACAAATGCTCTCTTAAGGTTTATGGGCGCGGCTGCGTCCGTCTGCGTGATCTCGATAGTATCGACATCCTCGTTGAGCGTGATGTCGTTCCACAGAGCGAGCTGCTCCTGCGGGAGCTGCACGCCCTCGCCGATTGCTTCGCCTTTTGCAATCAAATGCAAAACGCCGTTTGCAAACTGCAAGTCCGTTGGAATAGGAGTACGTTGCGGCACAGTACCGGACGGCTCGGCATCCTCGTTGTAACCCGCAGGGGCGACCTCGTAAACTGCCTCCGTAGCTGTCCGAAGGTCTCCGCCGAAAACACTTATGTAAATTTTCGGAGTCTCCATGACTTCCCATGGCACCGTGCAAGTGTTGTCGCTTGCTAATTCCACAGTGTAGACTTTGCTTGATTCTGCTCTCCGAAAAGTTGCGGTTTTGCCCTGTACGTCGTTCCAATCGTCGGAAAAAACGAATTGTATTTTGTATTCGTTTCGGCTTTTTGCTACCATCAAAACTTCGTCTTCTTTTTCTACGCTTTGCCCGTTAACATTGATTTTAATGGTTTGCATATTATGCGCCTCCTTTTAGCATTTTAGATTCCAGTGCCGCCGTTCGCCTTTCCAGCGCTGCGAGCTGGTATTCCAACTCTTCCCCGAGATACTTTTCCGCTGTTCCAATGCTGATATTTTCATATTGCTGTGTCAGCACATTGAAGTCGTACCCAGTTACCTCGCAAGTTACTGTTCCACCGAAAACAACGACTTCCAATTTCTGGAACGGTTCAATTTTTTGTAGGTCTTTTACGTCTTTATATTCTTCCGTGGAAGAAAGATCCAACACAGTAACATCGCCGGAAATTTCCGGAAGATCAATCCCATTTGCAAATTCTTTATTTGCTTCTGCACGCAAAGCCGTATATGCCTCTTCTGCGGTCGGATAGTTTCCCTCCGCCTCCCCTATTTTGATCTCCGGGTAGTGTATCCTCCGTATTTTTGGCGTTTCGTAATTTCCGATATTTTCGCTGTCCACATAAAGCTCCGGCAGTTTCAACAGCGTTTGTCCATCTTCTTTTAGACCGGTCGGCATTATACGCGTTACCACATTTTCCGTGTTGATGCGCATGCCGTAACTGAGCAAATCCTTACCATAGATAACATACATTTTCTCGCTTGTTTCTTGGTTCATTTTGATTTTCCAGTTGTCCCGCTCCAAAACACCTCCCCATCGATTTACAAAACTGTTTTCGTCGTCTCCGATCAATGCCTCTACAGGATTTTTCATTTGCCAATATGCTGTAGATACTGTTGTTATATCGGATTCGCCAACAAAATTTGTTTTAAACTGCGTGCTGGCAAGCATTTTTTGCAGTGCCTCATGACCCGTTGCATTTGTCGGTCGCACATCATCTAAAAAGTTGTTTAAGAGGTCATAGAAAACATGGCGGGCTAAAACTTCTTTGTTGCCATCCATATTCCTGTAAACATCATAAATGCGAAAATATTGGCGCAGATTGTTCTTTTTCACCGTGACGCCAATGATTACATCCGTATCGCACAGTACGTCATCCATGCTTAAAGTCATGGTAAGCGAATAATCACCGTTTTTTTTCTCATGCACCAAACACGTATATGGCTCTAATACGCCTATCGTACTATTTGCGTCCGGGTCAATTGCTACTATGCTCACAAGAACCATCCCCTATACTCTACCGACATTTTCGTTACATCAGTCATTTCTACTAAGTTTGCCCCTTGCTCCAAGGCAAAAGGGAAACTTCCGATTCTGCCGTAATCCAATAGATTTACACCCGTATCCGTGTAAATAAGTCTCCTTTCATTATCTACGATTCCCTCTGTTGCACTCGGATCTCTAATATATATGGATTGGAACGTCACTCGCCTTTCCTTGTTGAATTGCATATGATTATATCCATAAAAATCCCCGCTTTTGAAGCGCACAATAAACGGACACGGAATTTCTGTTTCACAATTGATTGTTAAACTTATACCACTCGATCCCCCGTATATATCTTCTGTAATGTCTGTTTTTGTATATTTTTTCAGTTCCGAACTCTCCTTGAAAGGCTGTGTTTCCAAGGACAAAGTTGCGCGCCGCCATTGCCGAAAAAAGCGGTTGAAACTCCACCCGATGTCAAAAGATACGGTGTACCGAAACTGCGGCTCATTTGAAAAAATGATTTTCCCCGTTCCGCGCAGCAGGGCATGGATCTTTGGAATTTTGCTTTCGTCCAAAGCTACAATGTCAAATGTTTTTGTATAGGAATCAAAAACGTTTTCTCCCTCTTTACGGGTTAATGTACCGCTTCGCCCTGGTACCGTTATTTTTTCCACGCGTTCGGTTGCGCGCTGGATGTCCGGCAAGTGCTCGATATGCAGCATCAGTTCACGGCTGTCGATCATGCCGCCGCTGTCCGGGAAAAATAAAAAATAGTTTCTCATCGTTTGATTCCCTTCCCTCGCCAAATTCTTTGTGAAAGTGCTTCCAATTGTCCCGAGATCTTACGCAGATCGGCATCATTACGCACCGTTAAATTTTCCACTTTCAGCAGTGCTTCAAAATGTGCTGATTGATCGTAGTTTGTGCTCGACTGATTCCGCGTGACGCTATTATAGGTGCTTCCTTTGCTTGCCGCTGCGGCAGTTCCGGCAAAGGCGACCTGCATTTGTAAGCCGTTCATTTTTGAGCGCAACGCTCCAAGCTGTCCACCTACGCTTTTTTTCAAATTACTCGGCAAATCCTCAAACGGTTCTAAGAATGATGCCGCCGCATATTCCGCTTCGTCGGAAAGTTCTCTTTCTTTTTCCTGCGTACCAATCACGCCACCGTCCATAACGTCGCGAAAAACCTTTTTCATGACCCGCGACGGCGAGTGGGAATCAAACTTTTTTCGGATAGTATCGATAAAGCCTCCGGCGATCTGACTCGCCTTTTCAAATAATTCGCCGGATTTTTCTTTGATTCCGTCGATCATGCCTTGCATAGTATCCCGAAATTGCTTTTTTGCTTTACGCGGCAGATTGTCATATGTACCTATAAACTCATCGAATATTTCTTTATTTTCATCCGTGATATCTCCACCATAGTACTCTGTATTTGCACTCATGTTGATCCAAGCATCAAGTTCTTCGGAACTTAAGTTTTCCATAGCATCGCCCATCTGCTCTTGGATGTCTTTTGTTTCCCAATAGTGATTCCACCATGCTTGTGCTTGGGCTGTCAGCTTTTGTGTTTCTGTCATGGTCTGATCGGACATGATTCGGTTGACTTCATCCGTATATGCCTGTTGGCTCGCCGTCAATTGGTCGTTCAGCGCAATAATATTTTGCAGATGCTCATTGCCTTTGATATTCTGCTCAAAATATCCTTGTGTGACGATTGAGTTGACTTCCGCGAATTTGTCTTTCGCGGCTTGTACAGCGCGATCGTGCTCCTGCTGTGCCTCCTCAACCTTGCGATTGTACTCCTCTTCTGTAAGCGTGCCCTCCACTTCATACGCCTGCTGCAAAAGCATCAGCTTTTCCCGTTGTTGGTCTGCCGCAAGCGCAATCGTACTATCACGTGCTTCCTGCGCACTCTTAATCAGATCAGCACAGTTTTCCCGCGAATAATCGGTTGTCGTCTGCGCGATTGTAGTCACAGCATCTTGGTACGCCTGCTGATACTTGATTTCCTGATCGGTAAGCTCGTTCAGTTTCGCAAATAAGTCTTCCAGCCGCTGGATCTCTTCGTCCGTCAACCGTCTGCGTTCTTGTGCGGCGGTTGTCGCGATCTGCGTGATGTCCTTTTGGACATCATCGACTTCTTGGCTGATTTTGGCGCTTTGCTCAGAACTTACAATGATTTCTGTGTTAAGATTCGACAGTAAGTTTGTCGCATTTTCAACCGTTTCATCCCACTGTCCGAAAGCGGAAAGCATGCTTTCTACGCCTTCTGTTACTGCCCGATCTCCTTCAGTCAACTTACGATATGCAGCATACAGTCCTAAGGCGGCGCCGGCTGCCGCAACCAAACCGATAACCAGCGGGCCGCTTGACCCCATAATCCCGGCAAGTGCCGACGAACTTCCGGCTAAATTGCCTGTTGCAGTATTCGTTTTTGTTAATACAGACAACAAATTACTAAGCGGTCCTGTGTATGTACCCGCTTTGACCGCCTGTGTCGTTTTTATGAGTGTGCTCGCCGCTTTGCTGACCTTTCCGACCGTCGTTGTCAGCTTACCGAGCGTGCTTGTAACCGGGCCAGCCGCAGCTACACATAGCGCGAAGCGGACAATGGTCTTTTTCGTATCATCATCCAGTTCTCCGAAACGCTTTGCAAGATCTCCCACCGTGCTCGCTACCTCCGCGATGGTCGGCAGAAAATTATCTCCCATAATAATCGCTGTTTTTAGCAGTTCATTTTTGGCAAGCGTCATTTTTGTCCCGGTGGTCTCAAGGCGCTTTTTCACTTCATCCTGCAGCGCATTGTTCAACTCCCACGCCGAATTCGACGTGTTCACGGCTTTCGTTAAAATACCGTCTGATGATGCAAGCGCCAAGACGGCGTTGGAAAGACGCACTTCCGTAATCCCCATGTCCTGCAAAATTTCCACAGCGTTTTTCCCGGTACGTTCTGTATCGTTCAATCCGTCAATAAACATGCCGAGTGCAGCTACGGAATCCTGCCCGTAGGCTTGGATGAACTCATCGGCAGTCATACCGGCTACATCCGAAAACTGCTCTAAGGACTTTGCATTTGACATCATTTGCTTTAACTCTTTGGTCGTAAGCCCCAAAGATGCTGCGACATCCTTGAACCCAGACGAATCATGCGAAGCCATCATTTCCAATTCTCGAAGCGACATCCCCGTTTTTTGGATTGTCGCATTTGCCGTGGTATAGGTCTGTACGCTTGTATCAAGTTGCTTGAGCAATTTTGAAATAGCTGTGCCGCCTGCTTCCGCTTCGATACCAACCGAGGACAGCGCTGTAGCAATGCCCAGCATTTGCTGCTCGGATAGCCCGACGATTTCCCCGGTCGCCGCAAGCCGCGTCGCCATTTCAATAATTTCGGATTCCGTCGACGCGTAATTATTGCCAAGCGCAACAATAGCGCTTCCCATGTTTTCGTATTCATCGCTGCTCGTTTTTGTGATATTCGTCAATTTCCCGAGTGCATCCGCCGCATCTTGGGCGGATACGTTTGTTGACATCCCGAGTTTCACCATGACCTCGGAAAATTCGCCTATATCATCGACTGCAATGCCTAATTGACCGGCGCTCTCTGCAACACCCGCAATCGATACAGCACTTTCCGGCAGCTCCGTTGACATGTCCAAAATGCTGTCACTCAAGGCATCGAATTGTTCCGGCGTTCCTTCGACAGTTTTTTTGACTCCTGCAAACGCCTGCTCATAATCTATGGCGGCCTTTGCGGCCGCGCCGCCTGCGGCAAGAATTCCGGTTGTCATATACTTGGACATTTTACCGCCGACGCTTTCCAATTTCCCGCCGACAAATTCTGCATCTTCACCAAACTGTTTGAGTTTCGTAGATGCCTTTTCCGCCTGCTCTGCATGTTCGATCATAGCAGTATTCGCCTTGTCAAGCGAAGTTTTCATATTATTCAGCTTCGCGCTGGCATCTTCATACTGTTTTTTTAAGTCCAACGTTACATTCGCATCTTCGCCTTTTTTCTCGGCAGACTTTTCATAGGCCTCACGAAGCAGCTCGACCTTTTGCTCTTGTATGTCGATCTGTTTCGTCAAGCCTTCTGCTTTGACTTGTGCTTTTTCATATTCTGTTCCACTGGCTTGCAGCGCTGATGTTGCATTAGCGGTCTCCGCGCGAATGGTTTTTTGCTGCGCGGCAAGGTTTTTCATGGTTGCGGAAAACTTCGCTTCTCCGTCCACACCTAAAACGACCCGCAGGTCCGTTTTTGTTGCCATGCTTCATTCCCTCCTTATAACCACGGAATTTCATCGGCATATATCGTGCCTGATTTTTCTTCGCCCTCCGAATCTGTCAGATCCAGCATCATACGGTATATACAGCGCGGCGAACTGTCCGCGATTTGCTGGCGAGACATTCGCAAAGCACGCACTCCCATTGCAGCAAAGTCGCTTAAAAAATGTTCGCCCGCAGCGTTGATGGTGGTTGTTGCTTCTTTTTCTGTTTCCGCCGCAGAGGGCGACGGCAAATACATTGCTGCGCCCTCTGCAACTGCCACCATATACTCCGGCAAGCGGTGATGCTGGAACTCTCGCTCGAACTTGGCTATGGTATAGCTGCTGTTTTTTGCTTTCAGCGCCCCATACAGTAGAGCGCGCACGGCTTGGATTTTTCCGGCGCATGCACTACGCAAAAGCTTTTCGCCTGTGGATTCCTTCATTTTCCGAATTTCTGCATAAAACTCTGCTTGCGCAATCGCGTCGTTGTTCCACCGTGCAAGGCGAATACGCGAACCGAGTATGACTTCATTTTCGTAGATCGAATATTCCGAAATACTCGGCATTCGCCTTTTCCTCCTTATATAGCGTTCAGCCTTCCGCGTTCGACGGTTTGGACGCCGTTTGTGCAGCTTGTGTTTCTACCAATTCAGATGCCGCTTCGCCCGGTTCGGGCACAGATTCAAACCACGACGCGATCTTTGTTTTTGCGCCCGCCTGTTCGGTGTCAGACCGCAGTGTGTAGCGCGCCACTTTGTCTTTTGCGCGCGTGTAGAAGTTCCCTTCTATCGCGCCTTCCACTTGGTAGGTGATGGACTCTTTTTTCTTGGTCTCATAGGTCTCTTCGTTCGGCTTAAACGAGCCGTTGTAGAGTACCGCATACTTGTAGTTTTGGCGGTCGGAAAGCAGCGAACGGAACAGCAGCGCCAGCTTGGGTGCTTTGTCGTTTTCCGAATACACAATGCCGCCGTCCGCGTCAATCTTGTGTCCGAAGATTTTAGCGCGCATATAGTCGTCCAGTTGCGACGCTTCGATCGAAACGGTATATCCGATAATGGCGGATTCATCGATCTCCACTTCGTCTTCGCTTTCAAGTGTTCCCTCTGCCAAAATCGGCGTGATTGTCGCTTTAATGGCCCGAGCAAAAAATTCGGGCGTCCCGTATGTAGCGCTTTCCTCCGTATCGGTCAAAACATCTGCAATATGTACATTGTCAAGTCCGATCGGAAGCGCCACTTTGGCTTTTGCAGTTCTCGGCATAATTTTTACCTCCTAAAAAATTCTTGTCACGGTCATTTCGCCGTGAAAATAACCCGTATCCTTTTCGTAATCTTCATATTGCTGCCGTGTGGCGTATGCGCCTAAGTTTTCAACGGCAGATTCGACTTGAGCACAAAGCGTGTCCAAATTATCCGTTTTTGTGTAAACAGATACAGCATACGACAAACTGTAGTGCTCGCTTTCGTTGTCGCTTTCAATGTCTTCATCCGCAGTTGAAAGCCGCCATACGAAGTATGAATCCGGCTTTTTCCCATGTCTGGCCTCATCCCAAAAAGCACGCTGCGTTTGCAACCCTGTTTCTTGTGCAATCGCAAGGTAAAATTCTTTTGCACTTGTCATTTTTCCAATGCCTCCTTTAGGATGGCTGTTCCCGCGTGCAAGGCGGTTTCTGCTTTTTGCACAACAGTTGGCGTCCAAAACGGACGCGCCGGAAGATTACTTCTGCCATACTCGGAGACAACGATCTTGTAGATGTGCTTGTCCGTATAGCTTTTGCGCTTTTCTTTGGATGTCCCCGCAGGCGGTGTAACACCTCGGCGGTTCACCCACACCACGACCTGCGCGTTTCCGTCTTTCTTTCGCGGCTTGGTTTTTGCAATAACCTTTTTTAGATGTTCGTACTTCACGTTTTTTCGGCCAAAAGGTGCAGCGCGCACGAGCGCAGGCTGTATCACATCTGCCATAGCATCGCAGGCGCGAAATGTGCTCTCGCTTACTCTTACGGCCAGCTGATCCAGGTTGTCAATAAGTGCATTGTTGTCCACAAAATGCGTTATTTCCATCGTCTAATCCTCCGCAAGAGACAGCACGGTTGTTTTCGGGAGCGTGTAGTTTTTGTGCTGTACTTCCTTTACGATATATCGATTCTCTCCGATGCTTACAATGCTTGACGCTTGCAGACAGCGTTGCTGTGGAATTTGGATAACCTCTTTGATGTGCACATCAGAATTCAGCGCGTTGTAATACCGTGTAGCTGAGATCGTCACGAATCCAAACGGTACATGCAGATAAGGGTCTTCTTCTCCGGGGTGTGCGATGTCGCACACCCCGTCTGTAAAGTTTACAAATTCTGCCGTTTTGTTAGGATTCGGTCTGAACATCCTCTTGTCCCTCCAAACGCAGACTGAGCAGTTCGTCGGCATAGTCAACTTTGAATTGGGCAAATGCGTCAGAATACATATAGCGACAGCAGTCAAAAAACAGTTGCCGTGCAAAATCGTGACTTTCGAGATCAATTTCACGACCCGCTGCGCGGTTAATGACACTTTGTGCACGCTTTAGGACTTCTTCTACACGTCGATCCGTATGTGCATCCGACCATGTTATGTTCAATTCCCGTTTGACATCTTCCATTCCGACCGCCACGGTTCTTAGCCCTCAGCGTCGCTCGCCGCGCTGCTCTCTGCCGATTCCGTTACCGCAAGCACACCATACGCGAGTGGCTTTACCTCGGAAATGTCGAGATACTGGAAAGCATTGTCGTCGCGGGCGCGGCCGTTGCCATACAGTTTGATCTTGTACGTGGAAACATCCTCAAGGAATTTGAAATCGGTTGATTTTTCGATTTTCCCTTTCCCAGTGCCAACACCGATACCAAAGAAATATTTTTTCTCGATACCGAGCAGCGCTTTGCCGGAGGCGACCGCGTTACTTGTGATAACATTGGTCGGGAAAGGATACAGATCATGTGCGTATGTTCCGCTGGGCGTCAGGAGCGTTGTTGCAGGCATGATTAGTTTGAAATAGTCCACGGGATTGACGATAAGATCAACCTTGTAAAAGCTCCTTGGCTTGCCCGCCTCCGTCTTCGCCATCTGCGCAAGCAACGCGCCATAGGATGCGGGTGAGAAATCGGTCACCTTGACCGCAGTTTTTTCGGGATAACCCGTCTCGTTATTCACGTCTGTCCCCTTGGCGATTTTGCGCTTCATGCCGATCGGCTGTCCTTTTACGCCGCTACCGTTGACGACACCGTCTTCCGCTCCTGCCGCAAGCGCTTCCGCAAGGCAAGTGCGTGTATATTTTTCGACCCACACGGGACCGAGATCCAGCATATCGTTGGAAAGCAGCATAAACGCCGTCAGCTTGTTCAGCATGAGCGGTACAAGCTCTACGCTTCCTTCGATTTCCTCTGTTACCGCGCTTGTGAGTTCGCCCCATACTGCCATTTGTGCTTCGGCAGCGTCAAAGATAAACTTGGTAAGCGCGGCCGTATCCGTAAACTGTACGGCGGTCAAAAGCGGGTGAGCCTGCTGCATATCCTCGAAAATGGCGTTGATTTCCGTATCCGGCAAAACCTCTGAGAAGTCAGTCAATGCCTTTACCGCATCCACAGACTTTGCCGCTTCGATGAGTCCTTTGAAATACTTTTCTTCTGCGTTGGACAGCACGCGCAGCCCTCTGTTCGCAAGCACGACCTTGTCCGCATTCGCCGCGTCAAAGTCCTTTGCCTGCCGAACGATGTCCTGCTCGACCTGTTCGAAATACTCGCGGAATGCCTTTTCTGCCGCTTCTGCATCATTCTCTCGCACAGCTTTAGACAGATTCTGTGCAAATTCTGTTTTCTTCTCTTCCGTTACAATGGTTGCAAACATGTTTAACCTCCGTTTTTATAAAATTTCAAAAAGCCTTCCAAGAGCGTGAGTTTCTTTTCGCTTTTCTCAAAAGATTCTTCTCCGCTCGTTTTGGTAGGATCCTTGCTGTTCTTGTGCGTACCGGCGTCCCGTTGTGACGGAACGGCAACAAACGATACTTCGTAAGCATCTTTTACGTCCCACAGACGCCGTACACATATTTTGCCTTCGTAGCTTTCGCCAACACGGTGCTCGCATTTGTTACTGCCGCAGATGGAGCATGTCCTTTTTCCGCAGGCACACGACACACTGACTTCTTTTTTGATTCCCGCTTCGATCTCCGCGATCAGTTCCTTGTTTTTTTCAAGGCGCGGTAAAAACACATGCAACATCAATACGGTGTACGGCTCTCCAAGCGTTGTTTTCTGCGTTTCGTCTGTCAAGACCTCCGTATCATAGATGCGTGCGATCTGATTCTCCGCTGTGTTTTGATGGTCAAAGATCATGGTTTTACCGCGATACAACTCCGCCATTTGCGAAATAGCATCGATCGTAAAACTTTCCATGTCTCTGTCTACTTCGTTTGAGCACGCAAGGACCTTGAAAATGAAAACTTCATCCGCACAAAGCTCTTTCAGCGCATAGCGGTTGATTTTTTCAAGTTCACTTTCAGATAATTCCAGTGTTTTGATGCTCGCGGCTTTCTGCGTCATCGGCTCTGCTCTCTGATTCCTTTCCATCATCACTCCCCTCCTTTCCCGCACTCTCTATGGGCTGATAATTGCGCGTTATGTAATGCTTACGGCTCCATTCTGTATTCAAAAGGTGCGTGTGCAGCATATTGCGCACCTCATCAACACAAAATGCACCGCTTGCTATCAGCTTGTCTTGAGCGTCCGCTACATCGAGCGGGTTCACATGCCTACATGTGGCATCGTTCGCCGTAAACCGCATACCTTTTTTGACAGCGTTAAGTCCGATTTCTTTGCGCGTTACCTCCGCCTCGATTTGATCGAGCAACGGCCGAATTGCAAAGCTGAGGAACTGCTCCACATTCTCTTTCGTTGCTGTTGCCTCACCGCTGCACAACAGCAGTGCTGTCGGAATTCCAAATGCTTCCGCTGTTCTCGCAAAAATTTCCTTCGTCAAAAGAGGTATATCCTCTGCACTCTGCGGGTTGTGGTATTTGCCAAGTTCCGTATATTCGTGTCCTTTTCGCAACGTCATGACAGCGCTTTTATCGCTGTCCAAAAAAGCCGCCAGCTTTTGACCGTATGCCTGATCCTTTTCCTCTTGTTTCTCTGTGCCTCCGATACTCGCACCGAGTGACAGGATTCCTTTTTGCGTACTGTTCTTTTTATATTTTTTCTCCGCGCACGCAAGCAGCTTTACATACTGTGTTGCCGTATCGTTTAGGTATCCCCGGAGTTTTGTATTGTTCCCTCGGAAATACAGTACATCCTGTGGTCTGTATTTGGCATTCAGCGTTACGCCGTCTCTGTCGATGCTGGAAAATATGTCATTTCCAAATCCGTTTGTATCGCGGATAAATCCATCCGCCACAAACATACCTTTGTTGCGTCCCGGTTCAACCACCAACGCCTCACCATACAGCAGCCATTTTCTGCACAATTCCCAAAAAAACTGCTGCTTGTTCTGGTTTCGATTCGGCTCATAGTTCCACCGAAACCAATCCTCCGCGCAAACAAGCTCATTTCCTTTGCGGAATTCGAATTGTGCCATAGCCACCGTCTTTGCAATCAGAGAAACAGCACATTCTATCGAAAATCTGGCAATCGCCAGTTGCTCTGCCGTCGCCTCTGCTTCCGCTGTCGTAAGGACCTCTGTGTTGTTCCCGGAAAATGTGTTGCGCAACAATGTAAAAAATCCCATTACTCTCTCCTTATGCAAAAAACACGTCAATTTCCTCGGCGTTATCATTGCACTCCGGCAGCATGTCCTCCATCGTCATTGCAGCTGCAAATGCCATAAAGCCGTCCGTTTTTCTGCTTTTCCCCTCGATTTTTTCAAACAGATCGTTACCGTGCTTGTCTCTCTCCATTTTCACGTTATTGGCACACCAGCGAAAAAACGGATTGTCCCCGCAGGAAAGCGCCTGATTATCTAAAACGCTCCGTATTCTCGGCGCGGCGATCATCAGATCTGACGGTCGAACGAGTTTCATATTCCCGTCTTTTCCGCTCTCGAAGCCCATTGCATTCAGCGACTGCTTTACAATGCCGTAGCGATACATATCTACTGCCGCCGCAATAAAATGTAAATCATACCTTTGCTGCTCCTCTAAAATCCAGTCGAACAGTTTTTGCTTATCGATCTCCACGCCGTCTAAGTATGTGATAAGTCCCTGTGCTTCCCAATCCTGCAACGGTGCGCGTATACGCTCAAGATCCGGGTTTCCTCGTAAAACGAAGCCGTGACAGCGCCATTGCATCCCGTTTGCTCCGCGTGTTAAATGTCCAATTGTTGCAAAATCTCGTCGAGAGGCAAAGTCAATTCCGATTACTGTGGGCAATGGGGCTGAATAAACCGGCTCTTTCTTTGTGGCAAGCAGATTTTTATATTCCGTAATCCGCGATTCTTGGCTTTCCATTGGGTAATTCAGCCGCTTCGTTGGGAATGACAATTGACTGCTGGTTTTTCGTTTATAGTCACCGTACTGCCTCAGCATTTCTGTTCTCAAATTTGGCATATATGGCAGTGACGGGTTCGCCTTGACCCACATATCGGGTTGGTCGATTTCCTCTTTGCTTTCAATGCAAAACATTGCCGGTAAAAAACCGTTATCGGAATACAATTGATTCAGTATGTCTTTTCCCTGCTGCTTGTAATCATCCAACGGTCCTTCTCGGACAAAGCCGTCTGAGCTCAAAATCGTCCTTCTCGGGTGAGCCTTTTTTCCGAGACCCGATGTGCCGACATCAATCAATTCATAGTTCTCATATTGGTGCACTTCGTCAAAATCGATTTTCCCTTGCCGCCCGGAATCTTTCGTTTTTGCGTTTCCCGTCCGAAATCTGTACCGTGACTTGGTTTGCAGATTGACAATATACTCTTTGTTCCAGTAGAAAAACCTCTTCAGCCTCGGATTGCTTTCCATGATGTCATAAAGCTCTTCAAAGGTTGTTTTGGCTTGGTCCTCGGCAGTTGCAAAAGTATCGATATGATACAGCGGTATCCCGTTGGTCGGTGTCAGCAGACAAAAATCTTCGAAACTCAAAAATCCGTTTTTCCCCGCTCCGCGCCCAACATAAAGGAACAATGTCGACCAGCGCGGAAGTCCGTCTTCGCCGTATGTGCAGTTGTGTAACCCAAACAAAAACTTTTCCCACGGGAATAGCTCAAAAGGAAAATATTTTTGGTAGGACATATAGGTTGCAAATTGTTCGGCGTTGAAAAAAAGGTTTTCCTCCGAAAAGCAATCCTCCACAAGCGATATAAGCTTTGGCTGCCAAATGCACGTTTGGATTTCTCCGCTTTTTACAAGTTCTGGGTATTCAAGTAGCTCTTTCGGGATCAAAGCTCATCGCCGTCCGCCGACACCATCTTTTCCGTTGTGATTCCAAGTTTTTCCAAGATGATCTGCTTTTGCTTTGAAACGGAAACAAGATCTTTGATGCTCGGATTATTTACGATTTTTTCAATTCCCGTTGACATTCTTTCCGGGTAGTTGATGCCTCTGCGCTCAATGTCCTTTGCAAGCTTTTTTTCAAGCTTCAAAAAATCCATGTATTCTTCGACGAGGTCGGCAAAATGTGACACGTCTGCTTCCTTAGCTCGCAGTTGCGCATAGAGTGATTCTCTGATTTGCGCAGTTGTTGGCTTTTTTCTTTTACCAGCCGTATCAATCCCACCTTTCCCTCAGCGCGGTGCTGCGCTCGTATATTTCCGGGTGTAAAGCTTTATGGCAATCTTGACATACTGCGAGCATGTTTTCTTCTTTCAAAGCCAATTCCGGCGCATCTTTTAAGTGCTTTATGTGGTGCAGTGTCGTTGCGCGTTTATACCGACGCAAATGATTTTTCTGTAATCCACCCTGCCAACATATTTCGCAGCGATACTTTCGCTTTCTAAGCACTTTTTCCCGAAATATTTTCCATTCGTAGGTTTTGTAAAAACTTTTTCCCGCGCGCCATAAACTGCGCACCCAATTTGCAATATCTTTTTCAGACATAAATAGTCCCGTAGACAAATTCTTTCTACGGAACTATTGTACTTCTATTTAACTTCCCCTTTGGGGTGCTTTTAGGAGACGTTGTTAAAGTGTGCTTTAACTTTGTCAAAGTAGTTTATCCAAATTCACATAAAAGGCTTTTCGAAATTCAAAAAAGAGCTTTTTATTTGACGGGATTTCCAACTGATCAAACGGTATGTTTCTGGTTAAATAGGTCAGCAACGGCTTATACATTCCGGGATCCCGGCTCGTTGTTGTTGTCAACGCGCCCTCAATTGCTTCGACTTTTTTCCGAGCATTCAGTTCTCCTGCGTTTGATTTCTTTTTCAATGCACCGTATTGGCGACAAATCGCACGCAGTTCATCAAGCCTGTCTGGTGATATACCGTATTTTTCAAGGCTGATCCGTCGTTTTGACATATGCTACTTCCTTTCTTGTACAGGTCACTTCTGTATCAATGACCTCAAAACCGAATTTTCCTGTTCTAATTCTTTCACTTTACGCTTTAACTGCGCTTTTTCGCCGCTTCGGCTTACCCATTCTTCGATTATCCCAACTATCGGCGAGCTTCCATCTATGTCTGGTGCATAAAGCCAGAAGCTTGTATCTGCAGGATTTATTCCAACTGTTTTTGCTATCAAGTCAATCACTTCCCGTGCTGCTTGATAGCGTTTGATAAACAAGTCGTTGCTTCGGTCTTTCATTCGGCAAAACATTGCCAGACTGTCTTTGTCAAAATTGTCGTATCTACAAGGGCCATTTTGTGGGTTCTCAATCCCGTCATATTGATTGAGTAAAGCTATCTCCTCGTCATTTATTATGTAACGCTCGTGTTTCATATCGCGTATTAGTCCTCTCTTTTCTCAAGATACGCCTTGACCGCTTTGCTTGCAGCCTGCCAGCCCCAGCAGACGGCGGTTTTGTTGCCCGCTGCGTCGAGGGCGGCAAGCCATGCGAGCTGGTCGGCGGTAGGCTTGTTGCGTCCGGCTTTGAGCTCGATATACAATGCGCTGTACCCGCCGCGCGGGACGGGCAAACAGATGTCCGGCACGCCCGCGCGCAAGCCCTCGGCGCGCATCCGTGCACCCTGTGATGCGCTTCGCTTGCCCTCGTTCGGGATGTGGTACAGCAGCCGCAGCTCCGGGTACTTTCCCGCTGCGAATGCCGCCCAACGAAATAGCGCTTGCTGCTCGACGGATTCGGACGCCGTCTGCCATTCGGCGGGTATGTAGTCGGTCACTTTTTCAATCCTCCCCGGTCGCTTCGGACATTTTGATTTGTGTTTCGGCGGCGAGCTGCTTTGCTTTTTCGTTCTGATACTGCACGCGGCACAGATCGCGCAGGTCTTCCAAGCGCTCCATAAAGCCCTCGGAAAGCATCTGCATCGGTGTGATGATCGCGCAAAGGATCATTCCGCATTTGACTGCAAAATACGGCTGACCGTTTGTTTCATAGCGCAAATACACTTCACCGTTCTCCAATTCTTCTTTCAGCGGCGCGAGACGGCTTGCTTTAAGAAACAAAATTCCCGCTTCGGTCTTGTACGGTCTGATTTTATCCTCGCCGATCCACAGCCCGAGATCGATCTGCTCGCAAATGCTCTCTCCACGTTCCGTAAGGTCATGCAGATCATAGCTTTTTTCCATGTCCTCAAGCCGGTAAAAACGGATTTTTTCATTTTGTGCGGATATCCCGAACGCCAAAGCCAGCCCATCCGCCGATATGTCGCAAAATTCCGGCAACAGATACATAGACGATCCGTCCCCTACCCACAGTCCCGCTTCGGTTGCAAACATGGCGACGGTTTGACGCTTTTTGCATAGCTGCGCGATTTTTGAGATTTTCATTTTTTGTCATCCTTTCCGCTGTCTTCTGCTTTTCGCATGATATACGACACCCTCTCCCTGTACGGACACCGCGCCCTCGCACAGACGGGTTTGCCGCCGGTATGTATGCGCCATACGCAGCGCTCTCGCTTGCAGTAGTGTAAGATTTGCGGCATGGTATCACTCTCCCGGCATTGCCAACAATTTAGGGACGTCGCCCGTAAGGTATGCCTGCTCAATCTGAGGCCGCATAAAGTCGCCTACCGTCTGTCCGCCCGGCAGAACGATTTGTGCCATGAATTCATCCTCAAATACAGAGATCCCGCACTCGACCGCTTCGAGTTTTGCTTGTATAACCAGCTTTAGCGCTCGCCACCGCTGGCGGCACGCTTGCTCCCACGCGTCATACTGACTGTTTTCGGTTCGCTCTCGCCCCGTCGGTGTATAGCGATATTCCTCTCGCTTGGGTAACGGCAGCAGAAAACGAACCTGCCGACCATGCATCGTAAAGGCAATCAAGGCTTGTCCCTGTGCTGTGGCGTAGGCAAAGTTGCTCGCGCCGTATTTTATGAGGATCTTTTCGATTTCGAGCCTTGAGAGCTCGCTGGATACGTTCGTGTTTTTTGCGTATTGTGCCATTTGTTACTCCTTTTTTACGGATGAATGCCCATAATGCAGTACCCGTCCCTGCATAGTTCTCCTCGATAGATATAGTCCACAAACACGGCAGCGTCCCGCCCCGTGTATGTACCGTCCGCGAACTCCTCAAGGATCAGCAGGTCGCCGACGGCATAGCGCGGCGTGCGGTCGTCACGCCGTACCTCGAAACGCTTTGCGCCGCTTCGTACCGCTTCGTAATATTCCGATTGGATTTTCAGATGATGGGTCATTGTTCTGCCTCCGTCCTGTACCCGATACTTTGCAGGATACCGTCCACATCCACGCCGTTTTGGCGCAGATCGCGTTCCATGGCGAAAACATAGTCATCGCTGTCACAGTCCCCGTCTGCCATGTACCGCTTTTTCAGTTCGTCGCGGCTTTCCCGCATACTTGCATACATCCTCGACAGCCGCGCCTGCCCGAACCCGAAAACACTATGCAGGATATACATCAGCAGGATGTCAAAGCTGCGCTCGTACTTCTCATTTTCCAGCTCGACCTGCCGCCGGATTTCCTGTTTGAGCCGCTTCGCTTGGCTTTTTGTAAATCTTTCAACGGCTTTCATTGTGTTCCCCCCCCTTCTGCATGTCCTTTCTGCGCCACTGTACAAGCCCAACGACCGCCATAACGAAGTTGAACACATAAAGCAGCGCCTGCGCATAGCTGCCTGTCCAAAGGTTATACCCTACCCAAAACGCATTTGTGCAAAGCCACACCCAAAAGCACCACCGTTTTTGCAGACTGTTGGCGACCGTCCCGATGATGGACGCCGCCGTTACGAAATAGGCTATGTATTGCATTGTGTCACTCCCTTTCACGCCCCAAAGAGGTCAAACAAGGTCGGGACATCCTGTTTGTCATCCGCTTCGCGTAGGTACCCAACGCCGTCGCGGAAATATCCGTTGTTCAGTTCAATGCCTATGCCGTATCTGCCCATGTCCACGGCGACCTTCGGCACGGTCATGATCCCGCCGAACGGGTCAAGCACCACGTCGCCCGGATTGGAATACCGATTGATGATGCGCTCCACGATATCCAACTGCAGTGGGCAAACGTGCATTTCCTGCTGCCGCCTGCTCTGCGTGCTGTTGAGCGTGCGCATCCGCAGGATGTCGTCCCACACGGCGTCGTTCCAGCTTCCGGGGGCTACGACCATAAAGGTCGCGGGCAGCTTGCCCTCTTTGTCCAACTCTTTTGCAAGGGCGACGTGCTCCTCGTAGCTGTATACGTTGTCACGGCTGTACTGCCTGTATACCTTTTGCAGATCTCTTACTGGTACCGACAGCAGCTCGTCTTTTTCCACAAGGCGGTTCCCGCTTGATCGCCAATAGCCGTGCGCGTCGATCTGCCATTGCGCGCGGGTGTACTCCTCTTTGCTTTTGGTTACAGGCATGTCCGCGTAGGCTTTTGACGTATCCGTTGGAAGTTTGCGGAACAGCAGGATGTATTCCGGGCAGCCGACGCCCATCTTTGTGCCGTCCTTGCACTGCTCTGTCCAGCCGAGGCGGTACGTCTGGTTGTTCTCCCGCACGACGTCCGTGACGACTGTGATCATGCCGAAATACTGAAAGCCGTGCTGCATATAGTGGCGGATGCACATCGCGTGGAACGGCTCCATGGTCGGCATACCCGTTCCCGTCGCATTGCCGAACAGCACGCGGTCTTTGACGTGGATCGCAGCCACACGTCCGGGTCGCAGGATGCGCAGCAGCTGCGGGGTCAAATAGTCCATCTGCTCGAAAAACTTGACCGTGTCCGCGTTGTGCCCGAAATCGTTGTAGCTCGGCGTGTATTCATAGTGATTGGAAAACGGGATGCTTGTATGGATCAGATCAACGCTGTTGCTCTCCATCTCCGTCGTTTCCAGCACGCAATCGTTGTTGATCGCCGTGAAATTCTTGCCTTTTACCTGCACTCTTTCCACTCCTATCGTGCGGGCCAGCTTTTCGACTTGAGAAGTCCCCGAAAGCCCGTATTTTTTGACGATTTCCCGCATCTTTTCCGCAAGGACGTTGTGCTGCTTCCATTTCTGCATCAACACGTCCAAGATAGGCTGTTCCGCTTCTGTGTAAATGATATCGATAATGACCTTTTCCGTCTGCAAAAAGCGGTAGATGCGGTGGATCGCCTGAATGAAGTCGTTGAACTCATAATCGATGCCGACGAAGATCGCGCGGTGGCAATACCGCTGGAAGTTGCAGCCCGAACCCGAAATGCTCTTTTTCGTAGCAAACAGGCGGGTTTTGCCGTTGGAAAAGTCAAGCACGCGACGCTCCCGTTCATCGTAGTCCATAGAGCCGTAGATATCGACGGTCTCCGGGATCTGTCGTTTGATCTCGTGTCGTTCCGCTTCAAGGTCGTGCCAAAGGATAAAATGCTCTCCCGGTGCGGCGTCTATGATCTCCTTTGCCTTACGCACGCGGCGCACGATAGATTCGCTCTTTTCGTGTGCGGCATCCGACAGGCTGACGGCAGCATCGCGCAAAAATTTGATCTGCCCGTCCTTTTCTTCACCGCTGAAATAGTCGTCTGCCAGCTTGTGCAGGCGCACATCGAGCGGCGGAAGGTCGTACCCCGTATCGTCATAGCCGAGATCGGACGGTTTTGTGATAAACAGCGCCCATGTGGACAGCCACACCCAAAACTCGCGCTCTCTATGCGGGTACAGCGTCAAGTTGTTCGCTTTGGTGCTGTCACGCTTAAAAAACCTTGTGAGTGCCTGCCCGGTATCCATGACCTCCAAATACCCCGCGTAGTGGATCAGCTCTTTATACTTGTTCGGGCTCGGTGTGGCCGTGGAAACGAGCTTGTATTTTACGCCCTTGAACTTGTCCAAAAACGTCTGGTAGGTCTTGCTGCCGAATGATCGAAGCACCGACGCTTCGTCGAGACTTGTGGCCGTAAAGTATTGCGGGTCGATGTCGCCGTCCCGGACGCGCTCATAGTTGGTCAGCACGATGTCGGTTTCCGCGTTTCGCACTTCTTCCATTGTGCGGACGTATTGCGGTGGCTCGTCCCATTCCAGCAGGTTCTTTGCGTCTTGCTGGAATTCCTGTTTGACGCCAAGCGGGCAGACAATGAGTGCCTTTCCGCCCTGCTTTTCGGTCACAAGGCGGCAATATTCCAACTGCTGCACGGTCTTGCCGAGTCCGAAGCTCTCAAACAGAGCGCGCCGTCCGCCGTGCACCGCCCAACGCACCGCGTCCCGCTGGTGCGGCTTGAGTGCAGGGTTTATCTCCGCTTCGCTGACCGTAAAGCCCGATATGGGCGCGACTTCAATTTTACTTTTCAAGAATTGTATGTAGTCCATGTTTTGTTCCTTTTTTCGTCATAACAGAAGCATCGCCGCGCCGAACACGAGCCACACGGCGGCGACCAGCACGCCGTACAGCACGCCCCAAACGGCACCGAGCAGGAGCGCTGCCGCCACGGCGACGGGGATGATCTTCTTGGCGTCATCCAAAAATTTTTTCATTTTTACCCCTTTCTATTCATCCTTTTAATCACGCGGAAGCAACGTGCTTGCAACCACAAATAACTGCTTCATCTGGTCCGCGATGTCCCCGGCATCCGGGCAGGAGCATCGCATTGCTGCCGCGATCTGTTCCATAGACATAATATAAAACGGCAGTAAAACTTCATCCACCGGCGAAACAAATTCGGTTAGGTCATTTGTGATGGATTGCACTGCTTCTAAAACAACTCCCTTAAACGCAGCACTCTGCGACGGTTTGCTGCTTTCCTGCGAAAGCCTTTGTATCAGTTCGTTTCTTTTTTCTCTCTGCATCCTATGTCTCACCCCTCCGCCTGTTTCTGCATGGCGGCGGTAAGCTTCAGCACCGCGCCCTTGAATTTGTTTTGCTGCTCTTCCGGCATTTCGGCGATCAAACCGAACAGGGCATTGAAATTGTCCTGCAAAGCCTTGATGTAGACCATTGCTTTCGCCGAGGCTGTGTCGGACAGCTCCAGCTGTTTTGCAAGCCGATGCTGCTCTGCATTCGCACCCTCCAGCGCCTCTTCGAGTGCTTTTATCTTATCTGCCTGCTTCTCCTGTTCCTCTTTGACGGCAGCGTCCTTTTCTTTTTTTGCTTCCCGCTTCGCCGCTTTCACCGCCGCTTCGAGCCTTGCCTTTTCCGCTTCGTCCGGGTCTTTTTGCGCAGCGCTTTCTGCTGCTTCCCGCTTCGCCTGCTCGAGTGCCGCTTCGTGCGCGGCGCGATCCTCCGATAACCGTTTTTCAAGCTCCGCGATGCGGCTGCGCATTTCATCCTTTTCGGCGTCGTGCTCTTTCGTCTCTGCCGCTTCGGTTTTTGCCTCTTCCAGCTGCTCCTGCAGGAGACTGATCTGCTCGCCCTGGTCCTTTGCCTTTTTGACAAGCTCGCGGATCTCCGACACCGACATCCCGTCAAATGTTCCCTCACTGAGCATTTCCGTGCGCTCCACGGGGTTGATCTGCGCGATCAGGTCCAGCTTTGTGATCCCGAGACTTGCATTTGACTGCAAAACCGAGCTGCCGAGCCGCTCATAAGTGCTGATATACGTGTACGCCTGCCGCGGCTTGATACCGACGGCGTTTTCCGTGTATTCGTCAAAAGACGCATAGCCGAACTCTTCATACAGCTTATCGTCCCGCATGGTCTTGAGGTCCTTGCAGATCTCCAAAAGCGACTGCGCGCAGATCTCGCCGTTTGCAAGGATGCGCTGGTGGGTCTGCATGGCGGCCTTGTAGGTCTCGGTCATTTCCGTGGACGTGATATGTACGATTGCTTTTTCCATGTTTCTTCCTCCTTATGCCGCTTCGACGGCTTTGTTTGCTTTCTCTTTCTTATGCTTCGGGCGTTTGCTGCCGGCGCGCACCCACTCGATCCAGCGGTCAAGGAATGTCTTTTCCGCTTCGGTGCACTGTCTGTCCCTGTACCCGTACCGCTGACAAATGCGTTTGTCGCTGTCGGACACTTCGACGGTCACGAGCCGTTCCTCCGGCGCCGCGCACTTGCGTAGAAATACTATGGTCGTTTTACCCTCCACATGGCGCGAGGCGTACCCGCCCACACAATGGGACAGCACCTTGCCCTCCTGCACGATGTCGTTTATGCCGGTCGGGATCACGATCTCGTATTTCCCGTCCGTATAGGCGTACATCCTTTGCAGCTTCTCATACCGCTGTTTGTAGGCCTCGAACCTCTTGGCGTCCTGCTTTGCCGTTACGGCATCGGCGGCGCGGTCGTGCGCCTCCCGGAGCCGCTTCGGGTAGATCACATCGCCGCGTGTGAGGTCGTAGTCAAGCTCTTTTGCAAAGCGGAGGTAGTCCGTCCAGATCGTGCAGGTGTGCTGCACTTCGAACCCGTCCGCTTTCTTCTGCCCTTTTTTCTTTTTCGCGTGTTTCTCCAGATAATTGCAGGTTCGTGTCAGGTTCAGCCGTTCCTTTTTGACCGCTTCGGCTATGCGCAGTGCGCCTTCCCCGTACCGTTCGGTAAGCTGTGCCGCGCGGGAATACGCGATCGCCTTGCAGCATTTTCGCAGGATTTGGTACACTTTGAAATCTATGTCATAGCGGTAATGCTCGCGGAAGTCGGCAAACTCCGCTTTGTCCATGCCGAACATCTCTTTCGGCGTCGCCGCTTCCCAGTCGATGTACCGCTTCATCGGCTTCCCGTCCACAAGGCTGCACACAAAATCCGACAGTCCGCTTTCCAGCTTCAAAAGACGCTCTACGCTCGGATACAGCGCGCAGTACGCAAAGAACTTCACGTCCGGGCTTTCGCCGACGCCGTAGCCAAAGCTGTTGTTGTACCACCATGTTTCATAGGCCCTTTCAAACAGCCTTATGGGGGCATATCGCAGGAATGTCTTTTCCAAGCGGTCAAACCCGATCCAATCGTACCCGCGCTTATCCGGCGCTGCATAGTTGTAGCTCACGGTCTTTGTAAACGGCTCCGTGATCCGCTTCGGCTCCTCGTAGTCGCCGGAACGCAGCCCAAGGTAGGTATAGTCATAGGCGATTTTGAATTCCCGCGCATACCCCGGGGCGAGATAGTACACCGCCGCTTCGGACTTTTCCGGCTCGATGAGGTGGTATCCTCCTCTGGTCGCGGCGCTCTGGTAATCTTTGACCGCATACAGCGCGAGCAGGTACACCGCGTCCTTGACGGGCTTGACAAGGACGATCCTTTCCCACTGCGTCAGACTTTTACAACTCTTCGCGCGCGCGGTTTCCTTCATTTTCACGTGCCGCCCGCATTTCGGGCACACGCTCCATTCGTTGTGGTGTTTTGCTAAAAATTCACGGTGCTGATCGTCCATGGTGCGCTGTGTGTATGCGTAGGCAAAGTGCTCCCGACAGCTTGTGCACCAGCACTCCCGAAAGCCTGCGTCTCTATGTTCGCGGTAAAACAGATACGGCGTAAATGCAAGGTTGATGCCGTCAAGGTCGTCCTTGTTTAACTTTGGGACGTGTTTCAGTATCGCATCTTTTGTTCGATAGACCATCTACATCGCCCCCCTTAGAACAGGTCGTCCAGCGTCAGGTTGATGACCTTCCCGCGTTTTTCCGCTTCGCCGGCGTCCAGATCCCCGCAAAGGTCGATCTCCATGCGTAAGCGGACGTCTGCCGTGGAAAAATAGAATTTCGCGGCGCTGCGGTACGCTTCAAGGTCCGATATGCTGTCCCCTGTTCCTTTTAAGATTTCCTTGCAGCAGTCTGACAAGGTCTTGTCCGTCTGCACGACCGCCTGTGCGAACTCGTCGTCCTGCGCACAGAAGTCCCGCAGGGCCGATGCGACCGGGTGATATATGACCTTGGCTTTTCGGTCTCCTTGAAAGGCCTGTTCTTCTTTATTCAACTTCTCTATCGCTTGGGATTTATACATTTTTGGGCTCCTTTTTTCACGTTTTCGCACGCAAAAACGCGGTTTTTACGCGGATTTTTCCGCTTCATTTTTGCGCCGCTTTTCGCATATATAGTTTTTTGTAAAATGTTTAACGCCAGCATGATTTTCTGACTGCCACGGGCTACACAAAAACACGTGCGCGCGGGCTCACCGCTTTTGTCAAGAGGGGCTGCGGTCGACACGCATTTTTTATTCACGACTTTTTTCCGCCCGGGGGTGTCACGATATCGTCACGCCTTGTTGTGATACACAAGGCGGATACCACCTGCTTGACTTCATCAGCCGCTTCGATGGCTTCCTTGGGATAGTTTGCGCGCATTGATCTCGCCGTCAATTCAAGTGCCGCAATGATAAACGGCGCAAGAACTTCATTCGTGGGATTTATGGCACGGTTGATCTCTTGTGCAATCGACTGCATGACACTCGTGACGGCATCGTTTATATTTTCCTGCCGTTCCACCGTAGTGCAGATAATCTTTGTAAGTTCGTATGCTTTCTGTTCTGTCATGTTTTGTTGCTCCTTTTCCTCATTCCCAGACGCCCCAATCTTCGAACGTCCACGGCGGCGGGTCTTTGTCTGTGCGGTACATCACCACAGACAGATACCACCGCCCATTGTACGGATTCCTGCGCGCATAGCAGCGCAAGAACCGATAGCCCTTGTATCGCCGTTCCCAAAACGCGGCGTCGTCCACGCGTTCCTTCGCCCAGTGTTCGAGCTGGCGCTGCGATGTTCTGCCGTCCCGCTTCGACGGGTCTGGTACCTTTGGCGGGACCATATTGCGCGAGCAGATATATTTCTTCTTGCCGAACGCCACATTGGATTTCGTCATATACTTGGCTGCCGCTTCGGGGCCGAACCGGTCGGGCTGGTAATTGTCCACATTGACACGCACGCCCTTGTCCCACAGCCGCTCCATAGTACGGTCATCCAAGCCGCCCGTGACAAACAGGTGATAGTGCCAATTCACACGCCCCTTGTATTCGCCGGATCGGTATGTCACCTGCTCTATCGAGTAGGCATATTTCATCGGTCGCTCAAGACACTTGACCTTTTCGGCGAGCTGTTCTCGCTGCTTCCGAAGCTCCGGCGTATCCGGCATGGCGGCAAGGGCTTTCTTGGCTTTCTTAAGCTCGGACTGCCTTCGTCGTTTTACGCGGGCAAGGTGATTCTTCAGTTCCCGTTGTGCATCCTCACGGGTCTGCGGTGCAAGTGCGGGAATAAACGTCGGGTGTTCGTAGTAGTCCCGTTCATCAAAGTTCGCATTGACGCGCTCCACTATATTCCGTACCGCCTTATTGTGGTTATATTTCTCCTGCTCGGCGGTCGAGCGTTTCGTTTTCGGGGCGCGGGACGGGATGCGTCGGCCGTCGGAAAATATGGGGTAAAAGTCTGCGGTGAAGAGCTTGCCCGCGTAGGTACGCTTTTCCCGGTTCATACCGCACCCCCTCCCGTAGCGGAAAACAGGTTTGCGTCTGCGTTGTTCAGCTCGAATACGGCGTTATACAGGGCGGTGCGCAGGTACTTTTTCGGTTTGTGGACTTTGTACGGGATCTCGTTATAGTTTTCCAAGACGTGCATGACGTGCTCGTTTTCAAGCTGCGTGTATATGGCTTGCACATCTCCGGCTTCCCGCAGTGTGCCATCCACACGCAGCTTGTCCTCCGGGCGCAGACGCATGACCTCGGCTATGATCTCGGCGATCTCCTGTGCCTGCTTGAGCAGTGCAAACGGGAAACAGGTTATGTCTATCTGTTCTTTGACGTCCTCTAAAGTCTCATCGAACGACGGACGGACAGACGGACTTTCCCCAATAAAATTTTTATCGTTTTGCATATTGTCAATTTCCTTTCCTGTTGCGGGTTCGACAGCCGTAAATGTGCGAAAAGATACTATACATTACAAGGCCGCCACGCGCCCGGACGGACGCGAAAAAAATTGACAAATGCCGTGCATTTTGCTATACTATATATGTAAGGTGTGGCACGGCATTTGCCTTGTCAGCTTCCGCTTCGCGAGTGCAATCGCGAGGCGGTTATTTTTTTATGTCCTCTTCTGTGTCGGTGCTTTCCGCTTCGGCGGGAGGTTTGATATCCAGCGCCGTAATCCTGTCGGAGCCGTATATGGCTTTGAGCAGATCCATCGGTATATTGCTTGCGATGCGCGGCGGGATGTTCGGCGGCGGGGCCTTCACGCCGAAGCGCTTTTCCAAATGCGGGATCTCGATGCACTCAAAATCCAGCCTTTGCGCATCGGACGGAGGGAAGTGCAGCGGGATGTCGTGTTTTTCCTTGTATTGATCATAGATGTGTGCAATGTATGGATTTAGGATGTTTACCCTATATCCGTATTTGTTGTTTTCCATAAACGGCGGTTCCGGCGCGGTGTATTCCGGCATTATTTCAGCCCCCTTTCTGCTGCTGGCTCGCGGCGTCGGGCATATAAAATGGACACGCGCCCCTGTCGAAGCACAGCATCCTGTTCAGTGCCAAGCATCCGCCGTCCCGGTCATATTGCTCGCTACTGTATGCAAAGCAGTCCCGCTTTTCGCGGCTCGGCGCATGGATAAAGTGTATTGTCACGGTTTCCGTCACGGTTTTAACCTCCTTTCCGCTTCGGTGAGCAGCCTTGCGACCTCAACAAGCAGCGCCTGCTCGTAATATCCCGCCTTGCGCTCTGCATGTTGTAGCAGACTTTTCGCCGCCGCGATCTTATTTGCCGCTTCGCGCATACGGATCTCTGCGTGCGCAAGCTCTTTTTGCAGTTGACTGCAATTCGGGCATTCTGTCACGGCTTGTCTCTCCTTTTTTCGTATTTTCCAGCAGCAGATCCAGCATCTGTTCCGCCGTGTCCGTTGCATCCTTCAGCGCACCGGTCATAGCGCGGATGCATTTGTCCTGTGCGGCGATGACGGCTTGCAGCGTCTCTATGTACCGCACCGCCAGCTTGCCGTTTGACGAAAACAACTCGCGGAAATCAAGCTTGGCGAATACATTGACTTCAGGGGTCATGTTGTTACCTCCTTCACCTTGACAAACCGCCCCGCCTTGTCCAGCCTGTACCATATGTCGGGCTTGATCTTCTCGCCGTCCACGACCTTGACTTTTACGCCGACAAGCTTGTAATCCACCCAATATTGCAGCGCAAGCACCGCGTGTATACCACCTCGGACTTTTGCACCATCGCCTCCGTATACGACGGACCAATTGCCGCCCGTGAGGGCTGACTCATTGCCGCCCGTGAGGGCTGACTCATCGCCGCCCGTGAGGGCTGACTCATTGCCGCCCGTGAGGGCTGACCTATAGCCACCCGTGA
>CAKMIX010000025.1 GCA_927362715.1 uncultured Clostridia bacterium
GTGTCGTCACCGCGGTGCGGGGGGCGGCCGTTGCCGCCTGGTGGCCCCCGTCTCACCGCCACGGCGGGCGAGGCGATCGAGGTCAGTGAGAAAAAGCCGTCGATAGACTGTGCGTTTTCAATGACCGCCCAAAAGCCGCCTGCGTTTATAGTCCCTACAACAAGCACCACCAAAAGCGCAAAGAACATGACCACGCCCTGCATGAAGTCGGACGCGCTCTCAGCAAGGAAGCCGCCGAGGAAGGTATACAGCAGAACGAACACCGCACCGACGATCATCATTGCATGGTAGGAAAAGCCGAACAGCGTGCTGAACAGCTTGCCGCAGGTGACGAAGCAGCTCGCAGCATAGACCGTAAAGAATACGAGGATAAACAGCGCAGATACGGAAAGAATCACCTTTTTCTTTTCGTGGTAGCGGTTGCTTAAGAAATCGGGAATGGTGATCGAATCGCCCGAAACGACGGAATAGCTGCGCAGGCGCTTTGCCACGACCAGCCAGTTGATGTATGTACCGAGCGCCAGCCCCAGCGCCGTCCAAAACGCGTCGGCAAGACCGCACCAGTAGGCAACGCCCGGCAGCCCCATCAAAAGCCAGCCGCTCATGTCGGACGCTTCGGCACTCATCGCGGTCACCCACGGCCCCAGCGAGCGCCCGCCCAAAAAGTAATTGTCGGAGTTTTTCTGCGAACGCTTCGCAAAGTAAATGCCGATGGCAATAACGATCAGCATATACCCGCACATCGCGATCAGCACTTTTACAGTGTCTTGGGACATAGCTTCTCCCCCTTGGAAAATATGCTTTTATTATACCATAAGTGCGAGGCGGGAATAGTCGCCGAGCGCTATGATACAATGTTCTCCGAAACACTTGGAAGTTTTACTTCCGTAGTGTTTCGTGAGGTTATTATAGCGGAAAAAGGGCAAAAAGTAAACCTTTTGTTTTTGGCGGACATACAGCAGCAGCCGACGCATTCAATGCCGGCTGCCGCTTTGCAGTTTTGCTTTTATTCCGCGGACATCATGCGGATATAGCGCTTAAAGAATTTGAGCGCGTCGCCCATGCACGCGATCGGGATGCGTTCATTTGTGCCGTGGGTGGTCAAGAGCAATTTTGTATCCATCACGAACGGCGCAAAGCGGTAAATGCAGTCGCAGACCTCCTCGTAATGGTAAGCATCCGTACCGCCCATAACAAGATACGGCGCGACGATCATGCTCGCGTCCGTGCGCGTACAAAGCGACTCTAAGATCTTAAACGAACGGCTGTCGGTCGGAGAGACCTTAGAGGCCTCCTTGCCCTTGAGATATTCGATCTCGATCTCCTTGTTGCGCACGCTTTGGCGGATGTGCTGCTCGACATCCTTGAGCGTTGTGCCGGGCATCATGCGGAAGTTGACCGTCACCGACGCTTTCTGCGGCAGGACATTCGCCGCAGGACTGCCGCTTGCCATGGTGACGGCGGTCGTCGTGTGGATGAGCGATGCGGCGGGCGGGATCTTGGTCATCACAAAGGTAATGAGCGGCTTCAAAAGCCACAGATTGCAAGTGACGATGCGCGCCGGGTAGCTGCAATTTTTGCCGATCTTGCAAAACAGATCGTATACAAAGTCAGGCATAGTCGCACGGAACTGGTGTTTTTCGATGTCGCGCACCACCTCGGCAAGTGTGCCGACGGCGGTATGTGCAGGCGGCTGTGAGGAATGTCCGCCCTTGGCGCTGACGGATACGCGGTAGTCGGCATAGCCCTTTTCGGCAATGCCCACACCCGCAAGCCGATTGTTGAGGATAGAACCGACCTTCAGATCCAATATCGCGCCGCCCTCGTCGATCACACTGTCCAGGTGTACGCCGCGCGCTTTCAGTGTATCGGCAATCGCGCCCGCGCCTGAGGTTTTCGCGGCGACGATCTCCTCGTCATGTCCGAAACACAGATATACGGTACGCTCCGGCCAAAATCCCTCGGCAAGCAGGGTCTCCACGCTTTCAAGCACGGCGATCAGGTGATTCTTCATATCCAGCGCGCCGCGCCCCCAGATGAACTCGCCATCGTCCACGCCGTCAAAGGCAGGGTGCGTCCAGTCCTGCTCGGTACCCTCGGCAACAGGCACGACGTCCTGATGCCCCAAAAGCGCGATAGGCTCCAAATCGGGTCTTGTCCCCTCCCACGTATACAGCAGGCTTGCCAGCGAGATCTCCTCGCGCTTTAGGTGCTTGTGCACGAGCGGGAACCGTTCTTCAAAAAGCTTGTGCAGCTTTTTGAATTCGCCCCAATCCACCTTGTCGGTGTCCACATTGGAGATGGTTTTGATGCGGATCGCGTCGCTTAGATCCTTGCGATACTTTTCTACATCCACCGCCTCGTCGGGCAGCGGCTCGCTTTCGGTGCGTTCCGGCGTCCAGAACGCCGCACGCACCAGCGTCACGAGCAAAAGCGCGCCGATCAAGCCTAAAATCGTCCACAGAACCCACATAATGCTCCCTCTTTTCCGTTTTGTGCTTATGTATTCTTATCGACCTTATGAAATGTTTTAAGGTTTCCTTCTTTTTGGTGGCGGCGGGCAAGCTCCGCTTTCACGTCGTCGGGCGTAATGCCCTCGTTCGCCATCATAACGACGAGATGGAACAGCAGGTCGGAGATCTCGCCGACGGTATCCGCCTTTACGCCGTTTTTGGCGGCGATGATGGTTTCGGCGGACTCTTCCCCGATCTTCTTCAAGATTTTATCGAGCCCCTGCTCGAACAGGTAGCAGGTATAAGACCCTTCCTTTTTCTCTGCGTGCCGCGCCATGGCGACGGCGTACAGCTCGTCAAGCACATCGTTCATTGTGCATTCTCCTCCCAGATCGTATTAAAAAAACAGCTTTTGGACCCCGTATGGCAGGCGGACCCCGTCTGCACAACGGTAACAAGCAGGGTGTCGTCGTCGCAGTCCCCGACCACACGCACCACGCGCTGCTTGTGCCCTGAGGTCTCGCCCTTGTTCCAAAGCTTCTGCCGTGAGCGGCTGTAGAACCAGGTGTAGCCTGTCTCCAACGTCTTTTGCAGGGATTCACGGTTCATATAGGCGAGCATCAGCACTTCATTTGTCCCCTGCTCCTGCACGATGGCAGGGATCAGCTCGCCCTTTTTGAAAAATTTTTCGAGATCCATTCGTTTACCCCCCCTTACCGTGCTTCGCGGAGAGCTTCTTGGAGCGAAAGCGTGCCCTTGTAGATCGAACGCCCGCAGATCGCACCGTACAGTCCCGCCGCTTTGAGCGCGCGAATATCCTCAATATCCTTGATGCCGCCGCTTGCAACAATATTGCAGGAGACGGCAGCGTTTAGCTGCTGCAGCGCGTCGAGCGCCGGACCGGAAAGCATCCCGTCGCGGTCGATGTCCGTGAAAATCAGCGTGCGCACGCCGCCCGCTTCCATGGCTTTGCCGAGGTCGAGAAAATGGACACTGCCCGTTTCCACCCAGCCCTCGGTCGCGACAAAGCCGTTTCGCGCGTCGATGCCGACGGCGATCTTATCGCCGTATGCCGCACAAGCCTCACGCACAAGCTGCGGGTCTTTTACCGCTGCAGAACCGAGCACCACGCGCGCAATGCCGCGTGACAGATAATATTCGATATCTGCCATCGTGCGGATGCCGCCGCCGACTTCGATTTGCAGCCCCGTGGCTTCTGCAACCTCCAAAAAGACATGTGCATTTTTGCGTGCACCTGCACACGCGCCGTCGAGGTCGACCATGTGGATCCATTCGGCGCCCGCCGTTTTAAATGCATCGGCCGCCGCCAAATAGCTGTCCGCGACCTGCTCGGCGGAATCCATTTCACCGCGATACAGCCGCACGCAGGTCTCATTTTTGATGTCGATCGCCGGGAAAATAATCATACGAGCCCTCCGAAAAATCAGTCTATCGAGCCCTTTGTAGACAGCGTTCCGCCCGCTGTTTCAGAGCATGCGATCTGCATAGCGTGCCCGAACGCCTTAAACAGCGCTTCGAGGATGTGGTGGGAATTGTCGCCGTAGGGCGCACGCAGGTGCAGCGTCACACCTGCTTTCGTTGCAAATGCGCGGAAAAACTCACGTGCCATGCAGGTGTCAAATTCCCCGACGCGCGCTTCGGGGAAGTCCGCATCGAACACGAGAAACGGCCGCCCGCTGACATCTGCCGCACAAAAGCCGAGTGCTTCATCCATCGGGACAAAGAAGCTGCCGTAGCGCGCGATGCCGCTTTTGTCACCGAGCGCCTCGCAAAACGCCTGCCCGAGCACAAGCCCCGTATCTTCAACCGTATGGTGGCAGTCTACCGCAAGGTCGCCCTTGCAGGAAAGCTGCAACCCAAAGCCGCCGTGCACGGCGAACGCTGTGAGCATGTGGTCAAAAAAGCCGATGCCCGTCTGCACCTCGACCGCGCCGCCGTCTAAGGACAGCGTAACGGAAATGTCGGTTTCCTTGGTAGTTCGTTTGCAGCTTGCCGTTCTCATGCGCTTTCTCCTTTCAAGCACGCCTCGACCTCATGCAGCACCGCTTCGTTTTCGTAATTCCGACCCGCACTCACACGAAGCGCGCCGCCCGTCAGGCGAACGATGATGCCGTTTTCCTTAAGATATTCAAAAATCTCCGCAGCTTTTGGCGTTTGGATATACACAAAATTGGCATCGGGCTTAAATACGTGCAATTTCGCTTGCGGATAGGCTTCCTGCAAACGCGCAAAGCCCTCGTACAGTTCGTCGCGCGACTCTAATATGCGCTGCACCGCCGCTTGCAGGTAATCGGGGTGCGAGAGCACGACCGCGCCGATCGCCTGGGTGAGCGTGTTGACATTATACGGGGATTTGGCCGCCTGTAAAACGTCTATGAGCCGCTGCGTACCCACCGCAAAGCCCAGACGGACGGCAGCCATGCCGAGCGCTTTTGAACAGGTCTTGAGGATCAACAGGTTGTCAAAGCCGGCGAATTCCGAAAGCATGCTCTGATCGGAAAAATCCATATATGCTTCGTCGAGCACCACAAGTGCTTCGACTGATGAAACGATCTTGCGCACTTCTTCGCGTGCGAGCACCAAAGAGGTCGGGTTACAGGGGTTTGAGAACACAAGCATCCGTGCCCCGGTGCGGTTGACCGTCTCAATGATCTTTTCCGCATCCACGGTGCAGTCCGCATTTTTTTCGACGGTGACCACGCGGCATTCGACTAAGGCGGCATAAAAGCCGTACATCGAAAAATCGGGAGAAAGCGTGACTACCGTATCGCCCTTTTGCAGAAAGGCGTTCATCACGACGGTGATCACCTCATCCGAACCGTTTCCCGCCATCACGCACGAGCGCGGCACGCCGTACAAATCGGCAAATGCCTTGCGTACCTCTTCGGCGTAAGGATCCGGGTAGCGGTTGAAATGGACATGCCGCAGCTCCTCGTCGATCTGCTCGCGCAGCGCCTGCGACGGCGTGACAAACGACTCGTTCGCATCCAAGCGGATCCGGTATTTGCCCGCGACGGGGTCATACGGTATTAGGTTCTGTACTTTTTCATTGAGCTCAAACATAAAGGTGAAAACTTCCTTAGTTAAAATTTGACTGTCGGAAACGCTATAGTTAAAATCTGACTTTGACCGCGTTGGCATGCGCAGTCAGGCCCTCGGTCTCGGCAAGCTTGACGATGTCATCCTTTGCTTTCCGAAGCGCGTCCTCGGTATAATAAATGAAGCTGGACTTTTTGATGAAGCTGTCGACCGAAAGCGGTGAAAAGAACCGCGCCGTGCCGCCTGTGGGCAGCACATGATTCGGGCCGGCGAAATAATCGCCGAGCGGTTCGGGCGCATACTGCCCCAAAAACACGCTGCCGGCATTATCGATCCTGCCGATGTATTCCAGCGGCTCGCGCACCGCCATTTCAAGGTGTTCCGGCGCGATCGAATTGGCTATATCCACTGCCTGCGCGATGCTGTCGCAGATAATGACAGCACCGAAGTCCCGCAGCGAAGCCTCGATGATGTCGCGGCGCGAGAGCGCCTGCACCTGACGTTCCAGCTCCTCGACCGTGCGTGCGGCAATGCGCTCGCTGTCGGTAAGCAGTACGGCAGAAGCCATTTTGTCGTGCTCCGCCTGGCTCATCAAGTCGGCGGCGAGAAATTTCGGGTTCGCGGTTTCGTCGGCAACGATCAAAATCTCGGAAGGCCCGGCGATCATATCGATGTCCACTGTGCCGAACAGCAGCTTTTTCGCCGTGGCGACGTAGATGTTGCCGGGGCCGACGATCTTATCCACCTGCGGGACGGTCTGCGTGCCGTAGGCGAGCGCGGCAACCGCCTGTGCGCCGCCCATGAGGAATACGCGGTCTACGCCCGCGATCTTTGCCGCAGCAAGGATGTCGGGGTTCGCCGTACCGTCTTTTCTGGGCGGCGTGACCATGATGATCTCCTCTACACCCGCGATCTTTGCGGGGATCGCGTTCATCAGCACGCTGGACGGATACGCCGCCGTGCCGCCGGGCACATACAGCCCCACACGCCGCAGCGCGCGCACGCGCTGCCCTAAGATGACACCGTCGGGCTTGGGCTCCAGCCAGCTTTGCTGCTTTTGGCGGCGATGGAAATCGCGGATGTTGTCCGCCGCTTTGTATAGCGCGTAAATAAACTCGCTGTCGCAGGTCTTGACCGCTTCTTCAAGCGCCGAAGCGGGCACTTCCGCTTGCTCGGGGACGCTTCCGTCAAATTTCATCGTATATTCGCGCACGGAGGTGTCGCCAAAGCGGCGCACATTGTCGAGGATCTCCGTAACCGACGCAGTGACCGTGCGGTCGATCTCACCGCTGCGCGCTTTGAGTGTGTCGAGCAGCCGTTTTTCGGACACACCGTCCGCATGAACCATTTGTATCATACCGTTACCTCCTGCGATGCTTTTCCGATTTTTTCCACAAATGCGTCGATCTCCTCACGGCGCAGCTTCATGCTTGCGGTGTTGACGATGACGCGCGCAGAGATCGGCATGATCTTTTCATAGACTTCCAGCCCGTTTTCCCGCAGCGTCGTGCCGGTCTCCACGATATCCACGATCGCGTCGGACAGATCCAAAAGCGGCGCGAGCTCCACCGAACCCTCGATCTTGATGATGTTGACGTCCATACCCTTGCTCTGGAAAAATGCACGGGCAACATTCGGGTATTTCGTGGCGATTCGCTTGACATTGTATCCGCCGTAAAAAGATGCGCCTTTTTTGCCGGCAAGGCAGAAATCGCATTTTCCAAGCCCCAGGTCGCACACCTCGTAGAAGCTCTTGCCGTATTCCACGATGGTATCCCTGCCCACAACACCGATGTCACAGACCCCGTGCTCCACATAAGTCACAACGTCTGCCGCCTTGGCAAGCACCGCCTCGTAGTCCCCAACGGGAAGGATCAGACGTCTGCCCTTATTGTGCAGTTCCGTACAGTCAAGCCCCATTTTCTCAAACAGCGCGACGGTCTGTTTTTCAAGTCTGCCCTTGGTAAGCGCTATACGCAGCTTTCTCATACGCGCACCTCCCGCACACCGGTTTCGTCGAGGATATATACCGTAGGTATGCCGCACTGCCGCGCATATTCCACAGCCGTCTCCTGCGTCGGCGCCAGACTGTTTTCACATAAGACGCCTTCATTCAGCAAGCGCGCCTGCAAATCCAGCGCATTGGTCTCAAAGCCGTTGTCGCCAAAGACGAGCGCAGCGGGCGTCGGCGGGCTTGCGGTCTCACCGCGCCGCAGCTTGGCGCGCGCCAGCAGGTCGGTCTGCACGCCGAAGCCTACGGCGGGCAGATCTTCGCCGAATTCCGCGATCAGGCGGTCGTATCGGCCGCCCGAAAGCACGGTCTCGCCGCTGCCCGAAATATAACCGCGGAACATCAGCCCCGTATAATAATTCGTGCGGTGCACAAGGCTTAGATCGATGGTGACGTGCTCCGAAAGCCCCGCTTTTTCGAGCCGCGTATATACATCCGCAAGGTAGGACAGTGCCGCATGGGTCTCGCCTGCCTGCATTTGCAGCGCCTGCGCCGCCTTTTCGAGCACGCGGGCGTCACCGAACATGCGCGGCAGCTCACGGATGGCGCGGACGGCAGGCGTATCGCCGAGGGCGTCGAGCACCGTATCAAGCGCAACATAATTTTTACTTTCGACACAGGCATAAATCTCGGAGACGGTTTGAGGGCTTGTATCGAGCGCTTCGCAAAGGGACTGAAAATAGCCTGCGTGACCGATCTCCAGCTTGTAGTCGGGCGTACCGCACTGCTCCATAACGCGCATAGCAAGGGTGAGCGCTTCCAGATCGGCGCGCAAGCCGCCCGCACCGAGCAGTTCAATGCCGCTTTGTGTCGTTTCGTCACTGTATCCTGCCAGCTTCGGGCGCCGCGCAAACACATTTTGGTTGTAGTAAAGCCGCAGGGGCAGCCGCGCGCCGCGAAGCCGTGTGGCGGCAACGCGCGCTATAGGCAGCGTGGAATCGGGCCGCAGCACCAAAAGCCTGCCGTAGGCATCGGTCATGGTATAGAGCGATTCGGGCAGCGTGCCCGCGCTTTCACGGTTGAATACATCGAAAAACTCGACGGTCGGCGTGATGATCTTGCGGTAGCCGCGCGACTTGAACAGGTCGGCAAGCTGCCGTTCCACCGTGCGCAGCGCGTCGCTTTCCTCAAATAAAAGGTCTCGCGTGCCCTCCGGCGTGAGCTTCGCATAGGTTTTCATATCGGTATCCTTTCCGAATCGGGAATTTTTCCGTAGAGGACGGTATACCCTTCTTCTTCACTTTAGCGTGCTACTATGATAGCATGATAAAGTAACTCTGTCAATCCCGCATTTTGCACGGCTTCACAGAAGGTGCATATTGCGGCATTGTGCAGCCTGCACGGCAAAACCGACAGAATACAGTCAAAACAAGGAGATCTGCGCGGTTTTCGGCATGTCGCCGAACGCGCCGCATTTGTCGAGCAGCTCGACAAGGCTCTTGCCTGCCTTCGCACGCCGCGCGAAATCATCCACCGAGATAAACGTGCCTTCGCCGTCGCTGCGCGCCGCTTCGAGCGGATACGCCGCGCTTTCCCCTACGCCCGAAAGCGCCGAAAACGGCAGGCGGATCTTTCCGTTCTCAATGGTATAGGCGGTCGCCTTGGACTTGTATACATCTACGCCCAAAAGCTCTACGCCGCGCGCCATCATCTCATTGACGACCTGCATGGCGGTGTATTGCTCCTTTTCCTTGGCCGTGGCGGACTTGTCCTTGATCTTGGCTTTGAGCGACGAAAGGCGCTGGCGCACGGCATCGTGCCCCTGCACAACGACCTCGGCATCCAAGTCCCCGCCGCGCACGGTCAGAAACGCCGTGTAATATTCGAGCGGCCGGTAGATCTTATACCAGCCGAGCCGCAGCGCCGCAATAACATAGGCGGCGGCGTGGGCCTTGGGGAACATGTATTTGATCTTGCGGCAGGAATCCATATACCAATCCGGCACATTGTGCGCCCGCATTGCTTCCTCCGCGCCCTCGGGGAAACCGACTTTGGCGACGATACCCTTACGGGTCTTTTCCATGATGTTGAACGCCATGCTCGGCTCAAGCCCTTTGTGCAGCAGGTACGTCATAATGCTGTCGCGCGTACCGATGACCTCGGAGATCGTACAGATCTTGTTGTGGATCAGCTCCTGCGCGTTGCCCGTCCACACGTCCGTACCGTGCGAAAGGCCCGAAATTTGCAGCAGGTCGGCGAAGGTCTTGGGCTGGGCTTCAAGAAGCATCTGACACACGAAAGAAGTACCCATTTCGGGGATGGAAAGCGTGCCTGTGGGCCAATCGATATCGTCTTCGGTCACGCCCAGCGGTTCGGGGCTCGTGCAAAGGCGGACGATCTGCGGATCGCAAACGTCCACATCCATGACGTTGATGCCCGTCAAGTCCTCCAAATGCTTATAGAGCGTGGGCACATCGTGCCCGAGGATGTCGAGCTTCAAGATCGTATCGTGCAGGGAATGGAAGTCGAAGTGCGTCGTTTCCATGTCGCTGCCCACATCGTCCGCGGGATACTGCACCGGGGTGAAATCCCACACATCAAAGTTGCTCGGCACGACGACCATACCGCCCGGGTGCTGCCCCGTGGTACGCTTGACACCCGTGCAGCCGTCTACCAGCCGCTGTTCTTCGGCACGGTTGACATGTAAGCCGCGTTCCTCCAAATAGTTTTTCACAAAGCCGTAAGCAGTCTTGTCGGCGACGGTGGCGATGGTGCCCGCCTTAAAGACGTTTGCGGAGCCGAACAGCTCTTCCGTGTAGCGGTGCGCCTTGCCCTGATATTCGCCGGAGAAGTTCAGGTCGATATCGGGCGCTTTGTCGCCGTGGAAGCCGAGGAAGGTCTCAAACGGGATCTCATGCCCGTCGCGCACCATGTCCGTACCGCAGTGCGGGCAGTTCTTTTTGGGCATGTCAAAGCCGGAACCGTATTCGTTGTGCGTATAGAATTCGGAATAGCGGCAGTTCGGGCAGCGGTAATGCGGCGCCAAGGGGTTGACCTCGGAAATGCCCGCCATGGTCGCCACGAACGACGAGCCGACCGACCCTCGCGAACCGACATGGTAGCCGTGATCTTCGGAATCCCACACCAGCTTTTGCGCAATGATATACAGCACCGCGAAGCCGTTTTCAATGATCGAATCGAGCTCGCGGTTCAGGCGCGTTTCAACGATCTCGGGGATTTTGCCCTCAAATTCGTACCATTCCTTAGCCTTGTTCCAGCAGATCTCCCGAAGCTGCTCTTCCGACCCCGGGATAGACGGCTGATAGGTGCCGTCGGGGAACGGGCGCATGACCTCGACCATATCGGCGATGCGGTTCGGGTTTTCGATAACCACCTCACGGGCGGTCTCCTCACCGAGATATTGAAATTCGGCAAGCATTTCTTCAGTCGTGCGGAAAAACAGCGGCGCCTGATGGTCGGCGTCGGAGAAGCCCTGCGCCGCCATCAGGATCTCGCGGTATTTTGCATCCTCGGGGTCAATAAAATGCACGTCGCAGGTCGCAACGACCAGCTTGCCGAGGCGGTCGGCGATGGCGATGATCTTGCGGTTGATGTTTTCAATATCCGCCTCGCAGGTGATCTTATCGAACTCCCGGTTGCGCTCGGGATTTTTCGCGTTCGGGGCAGAGTGTGCGGCGATCATAAAGCGGTTGTTGCCCGTGGGCTGGATCTCCAGATAATCGTAGAAATTCGCAATTTCCAGGATTTCTTCTTCGGGGCGCTCCTCGAGCACGGCGCGGTATAATTCGCCCGCCTCGCACGCCGAGCCGAGGATCAGCCCTTCGCGGTGCTTGATGAGCTCCGACTTGAGCGTGCGCGGCCGCTTATAGAAATACTTGGTATTGGACAGCGAAATGAGCTTATACAGGTTTTTAAGCCCCGTCAGGTTCTTCGCCAAAATGATCTGGTGGTAGGAACGCAGTTCCTTATAATCCTTGTCCGGCTCTTTTAAGTCATCCACAAAATAGGACTCCACGCCGTAGATGATCTTGATCTTGCCTTTCGCGGCGTTCATCGCGTCGGGGAACGCCTGCACGCAGCCGTGGTCGGTGATAGCGACCGCCTTATGCCCCCAGCGGATCGCGCGCTCCACAAGCGTTTTTGCGGGCGTCATGCCGTCCATTTGCGACATGTTGGTGTGCAGATGCAGCTCCACGCGCTTTTCGGGGGCGTTGTCCTCTTTTTCGATTTTTTCGGTCGTGCTCACGGCACGCGGGTCGATGATGTAATCGCGCTTAAAGGAATCGAATTTCACGTTGCCGTGCAGCAGGATATGTACGCCGTTTTTGAGCTTTTCCAGCAGCGTGTCGCTTTGCTCGATCTTGACGATCATGGAGACGGGGAACGAATAGCTGCCGTCGGTAAGGAAGAAGTTGATGATCTTGTGCTTGCCCTTTTTGCTGGTGCGTTCCTCAAAGCTGAACACGCGCCCCCAGACCGTCACGGGAATCTCGTCCTGTTCGGTCTCGGGCAGCTCGATGTCGGCGATGCGGATGGGCTCGCTGCGGATGATATTGCCGAAAACGGGGCGGACGCTTTCGAGATAATAGGGTATGCCTTCTCGAACAATATGTTCACGCGGCGGCGCGTTTTCCGATGCCTTTTCGGCCTTTTGCACCTTGGCGCCCCTGCCGTATTTCTGCTCGTTTGCCGCCGCGGCACGCGCGGCGCGGTCGCGTGCGTCAATACTTGCCTGCGCGGCCTGCAGGGACTGTGCGATGTCCACCTGCGCCTCGTTAAGATAGACCGTCGGTTCTGCACCGAAGCGTTCCGAAACGATTCTGCGCAGTGCTTCGGAAAAACCGCCGTTTTCCAAGATCGCCTTGCCGCCGTGGTGCAGCGTTACAGAAACGGCGTCGGGCGAAATATCCCATTCGGCGTCGTCAAGAAAGCCGTTTGCAACGGCGACGTGTTTTTTGAGGTATGCGGTTAGTTCCGGCGCGTAGGCGCTGTCTAACTGCGTGCGATCAAAGCGCGGTAAAAGCTCCACCTGCGCCGCGCCGCCGAGCGCTTCGGTGACGCACGCGGCGATCGAGTCGAGCATACGCGAGGAGACGGGATGCGCAAAGCGCACCGTCACCGCAAGGTGACGGTGTGCGCCGTCGTGTTCGATTTTTAAGATCTCCGCCGCCGTCAGCGCCGCTTCAAAGGGTTCAAGTGACGCACGGCAGTCGGAAAACAGGTCGTAAAATCGGGTCATGCTTATGTTCCTTATCGATGTGCCTTATAATTTTTCGATTTCCTGCAATAACGTGTCGACGATCTCCGATTCGGGGACCTTGCGCAAGATCTCCCCGTGCCGGAAGATCAGACCGCTGCCGTCGCCGCCCGCCACGCCGATGTCCGCCTCGCGCGCTTCGCCGGGGCCGTTGACCGCACACCCCATCACCGCGACGGTGATGGGCTTTTTACAGCCGCACAGGGCTTCTTCCACTCGGTTGGCAAGTGAAATCAGGTCGATCTGTGTGCGCCCGCAGGTGGGGCAGGAGACGATCTGCGGGCAGTCGGTTTTCAAACCCACCGCCTTTAAGATGTCAAAGCCCGCCGCGATCTCGCGCACAGGGTCGGCGGTCATGGACACGCGGATGGTGTCGCCGATGCCGTCGAGAAGCAGCGCGCCGATGCCCGCCGCGGATTTCACAAGCGCCATATGCTCCGTGCCCGCCTCCGTCACGCCGAGGTGCAGGGGGTAGTCGCACAGCTCGGCAATACGCCGGTAGGCTTCGACCATGCGCCGGACATTGGAGGATTTGATAGAAATCACGATGTCGTCAAAATCATAGCGTTCCAGAAGCGCGGCGTGCCGGAGGGCGCTTTCGCAAAGCGCTTCCGCTGTGGGCGAGCCGTATTTTGCAAGCAGCTCTTTTTCGAGCGACCCGGAATTGACGCCGATGCGAATCGGGACACCTTTTTGGCGGCAGGCGTCCGCCACCGCTTTGACGCGGTCGGGGGAACCGATGTTGCCGGGGTTGATGCGGATCTTATCCGCCCCCGCCGCCACGCTTTCGAGCGCGCATTTGTAGTCAAAGTGGATGTCGGCGACCACGGGGATCGAGACCGCTTCCTTCACCGCCGCGAGCGTGCGCGCCGCCTCTACGTTCGGCACGGTCAGACGCACCATTTCGCAGCCGGCGTCTTCCAGCGCCTTCGCCTGGCACACGTTGCCCGCCGCATCCTCCGCAGGCACGTTGAGCATGGACTGTACGCTGATGTGCGCGCCGCCGCCGATTTGAAGCGATCCCGCTTTGACCGCCTTACTCTTTCTTCGTTCCGCCATTTTTCCTCACCCTATCCGCCGCGCGCGATGCGCAGAATATCATTGAGCGATACCACGACCATCAGCAGCAAAAGCAGCACCATGCCCGCCGCATGCACATAGCCCTCGTATTTCGGGTTGACGGGCTTGCGTCGGATGCCCTCGATCACCAAAAACAGCAGCCGTCCGCCGTCGAGTGCGGGCAGGGGCAAAAGGTTTGCCACGCCGATGTTGATGGTGATAAACGCGAGGATCATCAAAAGGTTGCCGATATTGCCCGACGAAGCCGCCGTCGCGGTCACGTCGGAAATGATATCCATGGTGCCGATGGGTCCCGCCAGCTGCGAAAGCCCGTAGCGCCCCGTTACAAGGTCAAACAAACTTAGCCAGACCATGCGCACGATGGAGGCGGACTGCGTAAACGCATTTTTGGTGACATTCCAGAAGTTCGGGGTTTCGCCTACAATGATGAAATCATAGTGGACGAGCGTGACGCCGTCTACCTCTTCGGTGGCAAAGTGCACATCATTTAGCGTGACCTTTTCGCCGTCGCGCTCCACGACGAAATCAAATACGCCGTCGTCGCTGCGCGAAAGCAGGAAGCTCAGATCTAAGTCCGACCAAACATGGTGCCCGTCAATTTCCAAAAAGCGGTCGCCCTCTTGCAGCCCGTACTGCGCGCTGACGGAATCTTCCGTCATAGAATGGATGACGTTGCTACCGATAAGGTCGCCGCCGGTGGAAAGCATCAGGATCATCAGTAAAATCCCCAGCAGCAGATTCATGATCGCGCCCGCCGCGACGATAATGATCCTTTGCCAAACGGGTTTTTTCCCGAACGCACGGTCATCCTCACTGTCGGCGTCCTCGCCCTCCATGGAGACATAGCCGCCGATGGGGAACAGGCGCACCGCATACTGCGTGTCGCCGCGTTTGCGCTTAAAAAGCGCGGGTCCCATACCGAGCGAAAACTCGTTGACCTTGACTTTAAAGAGCTTCGCGCAGGTGAAGTGCCCGAACTCGTGCAGCATGATCATCAGCCCGAAGAACAACAGCGCGACCGCTACGGTCCACACCTTGCTCCAGACGGATGACGCTGTGATTTCCAGTAAAAGTGCTCTCATTTGCCACCTCGCACCGCTTCGCGCGCGAAACGGTCGATCTCCAGAATGTCTTCGTACGTGTAGGTCTCCTTCTGCGGTGCGGATTCCAGCACCCGCTCAACGCGCTCGGCGATCTCCAGAAAACCGATATCGCCGTTTCGGAACATGGCGTTCGCCTGTTCGTTGGCGGAATTGACCGCCGCAGGAAGCAGCCCACCTTTATGTATGGCGCGGCGGCACAGATTTATGCATCGGAACGTCTCGTAATCCGGTTCATAAAAGGTCATTTTGCCCAAGGCCGCAAAATCCAGCTCCCCGACGGGCGAAGCATAGCGTTCGGGGTACGTGAGCGCATATTGGATGGGGATGCGCATATCGGGAAGCCCCATCTGCCCGATGACGGAGTTGTCATCGTACACAACGGCGGAATGCAGGATACTTTCGCGGTGGACGACGATCTGCACTGCGTCGGGCGACACGCCGAACAGCCAGACCGCCTCAATGAGCTCGAGCCCCTTATTCATCATTGTGGCGGAGTCGACCGTGATCTTCGCGCCCATCGCCCAATTCGGGTGGTGCAGGGCATCCTTAACGGTCACGTTTTTAAGCTCCTCGGCGACTTTTCCGAAAAACGGCCCGCCGGAGGCTGTCAGGATAATTTTTTTGAGCGCACGGTTCGTCGGCGCGCCCTGGAGGGCTTGAAAAATCGCGGAATGCTCGGAATCGACGGGCAAAATCGGCACGCCGTTCTGCTTTGAAAGCTCCATGACCAGCTGCCCGCCTGCGACCAGCGTTTCCTTATTGGCAAGCGCGATGCACTTTTTCGCACGGATCGCCGCAAGCGTGGGTGCAAGCCCCGCCATGCCGACGATCGAATTTAAGACCGTATCCGCTTCGCTTTGCGCCGCACAGAATTCCACGCCCGCCGAACCTGCAAGCACCTTTGTGCTTGTGTCCGCAACGCGCGTTTTCAAATCCGCCGCAGCCGCTTCGTCCGCCATGGCGGCGTACTGCGGGCGGAATTCCCGAATCTGTTCCTCCATCGTTTTTACGTCCGAATAAGCAGTCAAAGCCTCGACGGTATACCCGCGCATGCGGGCAACGTCAAGACTTTGTGTGCCGATGGAGCCGGTCGAGCCCAATATGCATAATGACTTCGTCATCAGAATACCGTCCTTGTCAGTAAAATCAAGGCATACAGTGCCGACGAGACGAACAGAACGCTGTCACAGCGATCCATCACGCCGCCGTGCCCGGGAAACAGCTTACCGAAATCCTTGACGCCGAAATTGCGCTTGACGACCGATGCGGTCAGGTCACCGCACATGCCGACGACCGACAGCACCGCCGAAAGAATCACGATCTCCAAATAACCGATGGTATGTACCGTAAAGAAGTAGGTGTCAAACACCGCGAACAGGATCACACTGCTCAAGATCCCGCCGATCACGCCGCCGATTGCGCCCTCTACAGTCTTTTTCGGGCTGATCTTCGTCAGCTTGTGCTTTCCTAAGAACTTGCCGGTAAAATAGGCGAACGTGTCGGTGATCAGCGCACAGAACAGCGCGAACAGAATGAAAAACAGCCCATGATAGCCGTCGAACTCCTCGGGGAAGCGCGTGTCTATCGCAGAGAGCAGCGCCAGCGAGGAAAATGCCCACGGTACGAAGATACTCGCAACCAGCACCGCCGCGACATCCTCAAATTTGGTATGCTCGTAATTTGCGAGCATCAGAATAAACAGCAGGATCGCATACAGCGCGACCACCGCCGTCGTGGGCAGGTTCAAGCCTGCTTCGGCAAGCGCACCGGCATAGGTATAATACAGCGGCACCAGCGCCGAAAACACAAGGCTGACCACTTCGATCGCCTTATTTTTGAGCTGTACACATTTTTCTATCTCGTACGTTGCAATGCAGGAAAGCACGGCGAGCACAATGGGCATAGCGGGCGTGTCACGGAACGCGATCACTGTAATTGCAAGTGCCGCGGCGATCACGCCGACCACGATACGTTTCAGCATACAATGCCTCCATAGGTTTCTCTTTCTCCCGCCCGGAGAATCTGTGTTACACCCCGCCGAAGCGCCGATTGCGGTGCTCGTAAGCCCGCAGCGCCTCCACAAAATTCTCTTCGGTAAAATCGGGCCACAGCACGTCGGAGAACCAAAGCTCCGCATATGCCGACTGCCACAAAAGGAAGTTCGACAGGCGGTATTCGCCGCTCGGACGGATGATAAGGTCGGGATCGGGCAGCCCCTTCGTATACAGTTGATCCGAAAGCATCTGCTCGGTGATGTCCTTCGCCTTGAGCTTCCCTTTTTCGACCTCATGCGCAAGCGCACGCACGCCGTGCAGGATCTCCTGCCGGCCGCCGTAATTGACGGCGATATTCAAAATGACATGTTCCTTCTTGCGCGTGATGCGCTCACTGTATTTCATCATGCGCTGGATGTCTTTCGGGATGCCGACCCGGTCGCCGATAAAATTGACCTTTATGCCTTTTTCCTCGTTTTCCGCCTTGCACATATCAAGCTCGCGCAGATACTCGCGAAACAGGTCCATGATCGCCGCGACCTCCTCGGGCGGACGGGACCAGTTCTCCGTCGAAAATGCATAAAAGGTCAGGCATTCAATGCCGAGGTCGCCCGCGAATTCCCCGATCTTCCGAAAGGTCTTCGCGCCCTCGACATGGCCCTTATAGCGCGGCAGGCCGCGTTGTTTTGCCCATCTGCCGTTGCCGTCCATAATGATACCGACGTGGCGCGGCAGAACGGAAAAGGTGGGCAGAGATGCTTTATCCATAACTTTGCTCCCGAAACAGCTGTCGAAGCGCGCCGTCAGATCTCCATGATGTCCTTTTCTTTTGCATCGACCATTTCATCGATACGCTTAATGAATTTATCGGTGATTTTCTGAATTTTATCCTCGCCGTCGTGCAGATCGTCCTCGGTGATCTCGCTGTCCTTTTTCTTTTTCTTGAGCTTTTCCATGCAGTCGCGGCGAATAGAGCGCACAGCGACCTTAGCATCCTCACCGAGCTTACTTACATCCTTGGCGAGCATCTTTCTCTTTTCCTCTGTAAGCGGCGGGAAAATCAGGCGGATCACCTTGCCGTCGTCCTGCGGGTTGACCCCGAGATCCGACGCCTGGATCGCCTTTTCAATGGCGGAAATGGTGCTCACGTCCCACGGCTGGATCACGAGGATGCGCCCCTCGGAGACCGACACCGCCGCCATCTGCTGAATGGGGGTGGGCACACCGTAATAATCCACCGCGATGCGGTCGAGCAGCGACACGCTCGCCCTGCCCGCGCGCATAGTCGCGAACGCATTGTGTAAAGCGTTTAAGCTCTTTTCCATTTTTTCGTTTGCGTAATCAAAGATCTCCTGCATGCTGACGCCTCCTGTATAAGGTTATTTCACGATCGTGCCGATGTTTTCGCCCTTGGCGGCACGAACGATATTCTGCGGGTCGGAAAGGTTGAATACGAGGATGGGGATATCGTTGTCGCGGCAGAGCGATGCTGCCGTCGCATCCATTACGGCAAGCCCGCGGCTTAGAACCTCGGTGTGGCTCAAGGTATCGTACTTCTGCGCGTCGGCGAAGCGGTTGGGATCCTTGTCATAGACGCCGTCGACATTCGTTGCCTTAAAGATGATGTCCGCATCGATCTCCGCCGCACGCAGCGCTGCCGCCGTGTCGGTCGAGAAGAACGGATTGCCCGTGCCGCAGCCGAAAATGACCACGCGCCCTTTTTCCAAGTGGCGAATGGCGCGGTTGCGGATATAGGGCTCGGCGACCTGCCGCATTTCAATGGCGGTCTGCACGCGCACCTCCAGGCCGTACTGCTCGAGCGCATCGGCAAGCGCGAGGGCGTTCATCGCCGTGGCAAGCATACCGATGTGATCGGCACGGGTGCGATCCATATCGCCGGAGCTTCTGCCGCGCCAAAAGTTGCCGCCGCCGACAACAAGCCCGATCTGCACGCCGAGCTTGGCACATTCGTTGACCCAGCGGCAGATCTCCTGCATGGTGTCAAAATCGATGCCGTGCTTTTCCTTACCCGCGAGCACCTCGCCCGAGAGTTTGAGCAAAATTCGTTTGTAAACCGCTTCCATACCGGGAGCCTCCGTTCCGACTTTATCGTATTTATTTTAGCCTATAAACGCGGTCGTGTAAAGAGATTTTTTCATTTGCGCCGCAGGAAAAAGGCGATCGCGCGAGCGCGGCGGTATGCAGCGCGCGCTTCTTATTGACGAAACGCGAAAAACGGTTTATAATGTAGAGAAATGTTACTCGCCAAAAGCTGCGGCGGGCACAAAACAGCCGAAAGGGTGTACGTATTGGAACAGAAAGCTTTAGATCCGCTGTTTATTCAGCAAAGCTTTGCGCTGCCGGGGGAATACGACACATTCCAAAGCATTAACAACGGGCACATCAACACGACCTATCGCATGCATTTTACGGATGCGAGCGGCGTCGTGCAGGAGTATGTGGTCCAGAAGATCAACACCAATGTGTTCAAAGATCCCGACGCGCTCATGCAGAATATTGTCGGTGTAACCACGCATTTGCAAAAAAAGATTGCCGCGCGCGGCGGGGATGTTCTGCGCGAGACACTCAATTTCCTGCCTGCCGTAGACGGCAAATACTATGTGCGCGACGACAACGGCAACTGCTGGCGCTGCTACCGCCATGTCGGCGGCGTTTACACCTGCAACACCATTGAAAGTGAGACTGTTTTTTACAATGCCGGCGAGGCGTTCGGCGCGTTCCAGAACGAACTGGCGGATTATCCCGGTGAAACGCTCGCCGAGACCATTCCGAACTTCCATAACACCGTCTCACGCTTTGCGGATTTTGAGCGCGCCGTAAAAGAGGATGCCGCCGGACGAGCCGCTTCGGTCGCCGACGAGATCGCGTTTGTGCGCGCACGCGAGGCGGACACGCATGTGCTCATCGACCTGCTCGCAAAAGGCGAGCTGCCTGTGCGCGTAACACACAACGATACAAAGCTCAACAACATCCTGTTCGACGAAAAGACGAACAAGGGCATTTGCATCATCGACCTCGACACCGTTATGCCGGGTCTTGCGCTTTACGATTTCGGCGACAGCATCCGTTTCGGCGCGAACACCGCAAGCGAGGATGAAAAAGACGTTTCCAAGGTCTCCTTAAGCCTGCCGCTGTATGAGGCATACACGCGCGGGTACTTAAAATCGGCGGGCAAAAGCCTGACCGCACAGGAGATCGAATCCCTGCCGTTTTCGGCGAAGCTGATGACGTATGAATGCGGCATGCGCTTTTTGACCGATTATTTGAACGGCGATACATACTTCAAGACCGCGTATCCTGAGCACAATCTGGTGCGCTGCCACACGCAGTTTGCGCTTGTGCGGGATATGGAGCAAAAAATGGACGATATGCGCGCCGTCACCGCGCGCGCGGCAGCCGAAGCAAAATAAGCAAAGAAAAACCATGTGCCGCTATAACCGGCAGCTTCAAACCGAGAGGCAGAGTCTGCGGCTTTGCCTCTTTTCTATTTCACAGGAGGACGCTATATGCTGCTCAAGGACGCAAAAATCGGGGATGCCTGCGTTGTGGAAGACATCCGCCTTCCCTTTGAGATGAAACGCCGTTTGGAGGCGCTGGGCATGACCCGTGGGACGTCCGTTTCCGTTATCAACCGCAAGGGAAAGGGCATCCTCATCATCAAGCTGCGGGGCACGCGCTTTGCGCTGGGCTTCCACATCACCAAAAACATTGAAGTGAAAGCGGGTAAAGCACATGGCGAATGAAATGACCATTGGCTTTATCGGTAACCCCAACTGCGGCAAGACCACCCTGTTCAACGCCTATACCGGCGCGAATTTGAAAGTCGCCAACTGGCCGGGCGTTACGGTGGAAAAGGTGGAGGGCGCGATCAAGGATCATGATATGACCATCCATCTGGTCGATCTGCCCGGCACTTACAGCCTGACCTCCTACACCATGGAGGAGACCGTTTCGCGCCGCTTTATTTTAAGTGACGAGGTGGACGTGATCATCAATGTCGCGGACGCCTCTGCGCTTGAGCGCAGTTTATATCTGACCTTGCAGCTTTTGGAACTTGGCAAGCCGGTGGTACTCGCGCTCAACATGATGGATATCGTGGAAAAACGCGGCATGGAGATCGACATGCACCGCCTGCCCGAGATGCTGGGCATCCCCGTTATCCCCGTTTCCGCGCGCAAGCGGCGGGGCTTAGATACCCTGCTGCACGCCGCCATGCACCACAAGGGACACGCAGCGCCCGACCGCCTCATCCACGAGCACAAGGAAGTCTCGAAGCACCGGCACGACCACCATGCGGAATTCGCCATGGTGTATTCCGACGCGCTGGAGGATAAGATCGACTGGATCATCCCGGCGCTCCGAGAGCGCTACCCGAATTTGCAGAATTACCGCTGGCACGCCATCAAGCTTTTAGAGGGCGACAAGGAGATCACGGAAAAATACCCGGTCGATCTGCCCGATGTGCTCGACCGCAGCTACGAGTCGGATATCATCAACCAGAAATACGACTTTATTGACGAGATCATGGACGAGGTCCTGCTGCACAAGCAGCGGCAGGACGTGCTGACCGATGCGGCAGACAAGGTGCTCACGAGCAAGATCTGGGGCATTCCCGTTTTTCTTGCCGTTATGGCGGTGATTTTTTTCCTGACCTTTACCGTCGGCGATTTCATCAAGGGCTATTTTGAGCTCGCCGTAGGCTGGCTGTCCGATGCGGCGCTTTCGGGGCTTGCCGCCGTAAACGCCGGCGACCTGCTCACGTCCCTGATCGTGGACGGCGTGATCGCAGGCGTGGGGACGATCATCACCTTTTTGCCGAACATCCTCATTTTGTTCCTGTGCTTGGCGCTTTTGGAGGACAGCGGCTATATGGCGCGCGTGGCATATGTCATGGAAGGCATTATGAGCAAGCTCGGGCTTTCCGGCAAGGCGTTCATCCCGATGCTCTTGGGCTTCGGCTGCACCGTACCCGCCATCATGGCGTCGCGCGCGCTCGAAAACAAGCGCGACCGCTATAAGGTCATGCTTGTCACGCCGTTTATGAGCTGCAACGCGCGGCTGACCATTTATATTTTGTTCTCAGAAATGTTTTTCGGCGACAACGCGATGCTTGTCGCCTACTCGATGTATCTCATCGGCATCGTTGTCGCCATTCTGGTCTCGGCGATCATGCATCTGTTTGACCGCAAAAAAAGCGTCAACTACCTGCTCATTGAGCTGCCGGAATACAAAATGCCCGACGCGCGCACCGTTGGCATTTACGTTTGGGAAAAGATCAAGGATTATCTCGAAAAGGCGGGTACGACGATCTTTGTCGCAACGCTGATCATTTGGGCGCTGCTCAACCTTGGGCCGAAGGGCTTTGTCGCCGATGCGGCGGAGAGCTTCGGGGCAAGCATCGGCAAATGGCTCGTGCCGTTCTTTGCGCCCATCGGTCTTGGCTTTTGGCAGATCACCGTGGCGCTCATCGCGGGCATTTCCGCAAAGGAAGTCGTGGTCTCGAGCTGTGCGGTGCTGTTCGGCATCGTCAATGCAAGCTCGCCCGAGGGCATGGCGGATTTCGCCGCCGCGCTCAGCGGCATCGGCTTCGGACAATTCAATGCGTTCTGCCTGATGGTCTTCTGCCTGTTGTATATCCCCTGCGCCGCGGCGCTGGCGACCATTCGCAAGGAGTCGAACAGCTGGGCGTTCATGGGGCTCGCCGCGCTGTTCCAGCTGGCGGTAGCGTGGATCGTCACTTTCGCGGTATACCAGATCGGGATGCTGGTTTTATAAGGAGCGGATCGTATGGGCGTTTGGCTGATCTCGGCGGCACTGCTGCTGTATGCCGTGTGGGCGGTTCGGCGCATCATCAAACGGCGAAAGCAAAGCCGTTCGCACTGCGCCGACTGCCCGTATCACCAAAACGGCATTTGCGGCAAGGCGGGCGGTGAGGACGGCTGTCACGAAAAGCCGAAGACATAAAGATAAACAAAAAGCGCACTGCCACGGGGAACCCCTGACGTGGGTTCCCCGCGCAAAAACAGTCCACCGGACTGTTTTTGCTTCCCCTCCTGCGTTTTTGTACGGAAAAGGCTTTCGCGTCCTGCGGGACGCGACGGGGGGGGGGCCCCCCGCCCCCGCCCCCCTTTGTTTAAGGCGGGGGGCAAAAGCGC
>CAKMIX010000026.1 GCA_927362715.1 uncultured Clostridia bacterium
TGCTTTCGGAAAAAGGGCTGCCGCTGCCGGGGGGGCGCGACGGGGGCGCTGCCCCTCGACCCCGCCGCCTTTTGTAAAAGGCGGGCGAAAACTTTTGTTTGATTTTGTAAACACCTTTTATAAAAACGAAGCGCACTGCAAATTTGCAGTGCGCTTTTGTGTATTTGCTTCTTTTTTACTGCATCAGCTTGCAGACCGCTTCGGAGAAGGCGACGGGATCGTCTACGGAAAGCCCCTCCATCAAGCACGCCTGGTCATACAGCAGCTTGGCGTACTGCGCAAGCTTGTCCGTGTCGCCCGCTTCGAACGCCGCCGTAAGCGACGCATACACGGGGTGTTCGCCGTTGAGCTCCAGCACGCGCTCGGCTTTCGGCGCATTTTCGGAATTGGGCATGGCGGCAAGCACCTTTTCCATTTCGATGGACATCGCACCCTTGCTCGACAGGCACACCGGGTGCGTTTTTAAGCGGTTCGAGAGCTTCACTTCGCTGACCTTGCCTTCGAGCGCCTTCTGCATCGCCTCGAACATGGGCTTGCCGGCTTCGGCTTTTTCTTCATTTTCTTTCTTTTCCTCGTCGCTTTCCAGCCCCAGATCGTTGCCCGAGATCGAGCGGAATTCCTTTTCGCCGTGCGCGCGGAGGATCTGCATCAAAAATTCATCTACGTCATCGGTCAAAAAGAGGATGTCGTACCCGTGGTCGCGCACCGTTTCCGCCTGCGGCAGCAAATTCAGCTTTTCCACACTCTCGCCCGCGGCGTAATAGATGTATTTCTGCCCCTCGGGCATAGCATCAACGTATTCTTTCAGCGTGCACAGCTTTGAGTCGGACGCGCGCGTGAACAGCAGCAGGTCTTCGAGCAGCTCGCGCTCGCCGCCGATGGTGCTGTATAAAGCGTATTTGAGCTGCAAGCCGAAGGCTTTCCAGAACAGCTCATACTTTTCACGGTCTTTTTCGAGCATATCCGCAAGCTCTTTTTTGATCTTCTTTTCAAGCGCGCGGGCGATCACCTTGAGCTGACGATCCTGCTGAAGCGTTTCACGCGAAATGTTCAGTGTGAGATCTTCGGAATCGACCACGCCTTTTACAAAGCTGAAGCAGTCGGGTAAAAGGTCTGCGCACTTGTCCATGATCTTGACGCCGCTCGAATACAGCGCCAGACCTTTTTCAAAGTTTTTGGAGTAGTAGTTGTAATCCGCCTTTTCGGGGATGAACAGCAGCGCCTGGTAGCTTGTCGTGCCCTCCGCTTTCTGGTGGATGACACGCAGGGGCTTGTCATACGCATGGAAGCGCTCCTGATAAAATTTCTCGTATTCCTCTTGGGTGATCTCGCCTTTCGCCTTTTTCCAAAGCGGCACCATGCTGTTGACGGTCTCTCGGACGGTGTACGTTTCGTACTCGTCCTCGCTCCCCTCTTTTTTGCGCGAATGCTCCATATCCATTTGGATGGGGAAGCGGATATAATCCGAATATTTTTTAACGAGCGACGAGATCGTATAGGTATCTAAAAATTCGTCATATTCTGCTTCGGGCGTATTCTCCTTGATGTGCAAAATCACGTCCGTGCCGACGTCGTCTTTTTGCGCCTCGGTGATGGTGTAGCCGTCCGCACCCGACGACTGCCAGCGGTACGCCTTCTCCGCACCGAACGCGCGACTGACGACCTCGACGCGGTCGGCGACCATGAATGCCGCATAAAAGCCCACGCCGAACTGCCCGATGATGTCCACATCCTGCCCGTCCGTCTCGTTTTCGGCAGAGAACTGCCGCGAGCCGCTTTTGGCGATGGTACCGAGGTTTTTGTCGAGCTCTTCCTCGGTCATGCCGATGCCGTTGTCGGATACGGTCAGCAGGCGGTTATCTTTATCGATCTTGACATCAATATGAAAATCGTCGTGCTTCAGCTGCACGCTGTCGTCGGTCAACGAGCGGAAATACAGCTTGTCGATCGCGTCGCTCGCGTTGGAAATGAGCTCGCGCAGAAAAATCTCCCGATTTGTATAAATGGAATTGATCATCAAATCCAGCATCCGCTTAGATTCGGTCTTGAATTGCTTTTTTGCCATGCCATATGCCTCCGAAACGTTTTAGCACTCTAATACTTCGAGTGCTAAAATATACTATATACCTGTTTTTCCCATTTTGCAAGGTACGCACGGCAAAAAAGTTTGAATAATTTGTGAATTTTAAGCGCGGTTCATGCAACGGATACCGTTTGCAGACTTATATAAAAAGACGGCGGGGGCAAGCGCCGCCCTGCTGTATGGTTTCCGATTTCTGAAACGGGTTTTCGCACTCAGACCCGCACAAAATTCTCGACCTCTTTCATCAGCAGCTCCTCGCGGCGCGTACCCTCGCGCGGGGTGACCGTGAAATTTTCGAGCGTCAGATTTTCGGCATAGCGCGCAAACAGCCCGTAAGCGTTCAAATTGCGCATGCGGTTGCACTCCGGGTACGTGTCCTCGTAGGCGGGCACGAACGGGCGGTAGTCGTAATAATCCGCACCGGGCGCGTATTCGAGCGTGAAATTGCGCAGCGTCACATTTTGCACGGTCAGCTTCTTTGTGCCCGTCACGATTACGGGGATCTCCACGCCCGTTGCACGGATGTTTTCTACCGTCACGCCGTCTATCGCCCCCGCGTTGTCTTTTTCCCCGTCGCGGTTGCGGTTGTTGAGGCTGATGAACAGCGGGCAGGTCTCGCCGTCCATCTCAATATTGCGGATCGTCACGTTTTGCACCTTCGCACCGTCGGCGGATTCAATCGAAATGCCCGAAACGCCGCCGGGATAGATGTCATTTAAGAAAAATGCGCAGTTTTCGACAAGCACATCCGAAATATCGGCGCTCGTTTCCGTGCCGATCTTAAAGGCATTTGTGCAGGAGGTCACGCGGCAGTCGCGCACGGTGATGTCCCGCATCTCGTCGCCGGTCCCCAGCCCCTCGCTGTTTTTAAGCACGATGCCGTCGTCGCCGGTCGAGATGAAGCAGTGCTCGATCACCACATTTGACGAGCCCGCCACGTCGATGCCGTCGGTATTGGCAACATGGCGGTTGTTGTCGATCACGAGATCTCGCACCTGCACCCCGGTGCAGCCGTTGAGTTCCAGCGTCCACGCGGCGGAGTTTTCCAGCATGAAGTTTTCGATGCGCACACCCTCGCACTCGATCAAACGCACCAGATTGCCATATTTGCTTTCGTGGGCAAACCGCACGCGGCGGCGGTATTCCTGCCGCAGTTCCCACACGCCGAGCGTTTCGGGAAACGGCTCCGTCTGCGGCATTTCGGCGGGCGCGAGCGAATAACAATTTCCCTCGCCGCACAGCTTCCCGCCGCCCGTAAGCACAATATCCCGCGCATGCTCGGCATACAACAGGCAGCCTTTGTCCATATCTGCGCCGTTTTGCGAGGCAACCAATGCCGAGTCCCGCTCAATGAACAGCGTCACACCGCTTTTGAGCGTCAAACTGCCCGTCGTGAAGCTGCCGCCGCGTACCACGACCGTCCCGCCGCCGTGCGTGTATACCTCGTCGATCGCCGTCTGCACCGCGTCACGGTTGTTCACGTCCGCACGGTCAGGCACAGCGCCGCAGTCGCGGATATCCACGGTATAGACACCTGCCGGGGGCTCGCCGTCGGAAAGATAGTCGTCATAGGGGATGTCCGCATAAAAATCCCCCTCGTACACTTCCGAAAAAACATCGCCCGAAGTCACCTTGAAATCCTTTGTATACACGCCGAAATACCAGCCGGCGGCGCCGCCCGCCGCAAACAAAATGCAGACCGCCGCCGCGATCAGCCGCTTCGCCGTTTTGCCGAGTGTTTTCCGCACGCCGCCGCACCCCTTTCTTTTTGTATTAGGATAGCACAAATCGCCGGGCGCGTAAAGGCGGATGTGTCGGTTTTGTAAACATTTTGCGCGGCGGCAGGATTTTATTTGAAATACAAGGCAGTTCGTGATAATATAAGATAGATAAACCTGCAAGGAGGTATTGCCTTGGACGATCAAAAAGAAAAACGCGGCGGCACGCCCGAACCGGATGTTGAGCCGAACGCTGAGCCGAACGCCGAGCCGCAAGCCGGGTCGGACGGCGAGCAGTCGCTGCACGACGAATTGGAGGATCTCGCAAGGGTCTTTCAAGAGGAGCTCGACCGCGCAAAGGCACAAGCCCGGGAAGATGCAAACCGCACAGACGATGCACCGGGCATTCTGATCCAATCGCTTGACGATCTGCCGGATGTGCAGCGGGAAGCGGACGCAGAGGCGGCGCCGAAGGACGACACGGAAGAAACGCTTTGCGAATGCTGCGGCGAACGGCCGAGCGGGACGCAGAAAGATCCCGATTCCCCTTACTGCTCCGTCTGTGACGAGGGGCTGCGGCATTATCCTTTCGACTTTTTGAATGTTTTGCTGGCGTTGGTGCTTTTGGTGTTTGTGTTTTACGGCGGCTACCAGTTTGCCGACCACACCGAAGTGTTTGTTCGGACGGCGCAGGCAGATTCGCTTGCCGCAGACAATGAACTGTATTCCGCTTTGGACGCCTACACGCAAGCAGAAGAAGCCATGTCCTCCGACCGGATCAACGGGGAGCTGGTCTATAAGCGCGCCGCTCTTACGATGTATAAACTCGGATATATGTCGAATGTTGTGGAGCTGGGAGATGCCGTCCACAGCTGGGAGCTGCAGCTGCCGCATTTCCGCGCTATGAAAACGGCGCTCGACCGCGCCGAGCAGTTCCTTGCCACGGGCGACGCCGCCACGGAGATCCTGTCGCCGTACATGTCCATGTCCGCGCAGGAGATCCCGTATGACGATGTACTCGCACAATTGGAGGCGCTCAAGACCGCCGACCCGAAGGAAACGACCGCCGCCGCAGAGGATACAACGGATGAGGCGGAAACCACGACCGAGGCTGCGGATACGGACGCTTACACCCCGCAGTACACCGGCTACAACACCGCCATGGTAACGTTTTACCAATACTATCTGGCACTTATCTCCGACCGGCCTTTAGAGACCCAGATCGGTTTTGTGGAAGAGATGCAGTCGCTGGAGCCCGAGGAGACATGGCTGTATGCGACACTGCTCGGCGAGCTGTATGCCAAAACCGGGCGCGATATTGAACCGATCTGTGAAAAAATGCTCGAAGTCAACGCCGAGGATGATACGCCTGCGCTGCTGCGCGTGATCGCGCTGCGCACGGCGGGGGACTACGATGCGGCGATCTCGCAGAGCGAAGCGCAGATCGAAGCCGGCAACGAATATTCTGCGGAGCTGTACCGGCAGATCGGCCTTTGCTACCTGCTGCAGGGCGATTGCGAAACGGCATATGAAAAGGTCAACGAGGGCTTCCAGACGACCAATCCATCCATTCAGCTCGTCAACACGCTGGCGCTTTGCGCTTCCGCTGCGGGCGAAGAGGACGCCTATGCAGAGGCAGCGGATCTGCTGACAAGCAGCGGGTATACTGTCTCCGAAGAGGTGCTGGAATACCGCGCCGGCACGCGCACCATAGAGAGCATCTTCACGGAAGGGGATCTGGACGTCACATGAGAATCGTATATTTGATCGTAAAATATATCACATTGCCCGGCACATTTTTGCAGGCCTTTTTTGAGCATTTGACCTGCCGCGTGTATGAAGTGCTCGTGGAGGACGGGCGGTATCTGCGGGCAAACGAAATGTGCGGGCACATTCAGCACGAGCTTGTGCGCAAGCGTTCGACCTCCTTTGGGATCTGCTTTTTCCCCTTTTTATTCAATCTGATCGCAGGGCTGATGCTCACGGCAGTCGGCGCGGTCAACGTGCTGTACCTCGGTGAATTCTTCACCTCGGGCGGTTCGGTGCACATCCTCAACTTCCTGTTTTTATGGGTCGGCATTTCGTGCCTTACGAACCTGTTCCCGCAGACAGAGGATGCGCTGACCTTCAAAGAACTGCTGTACGGCAAGGGAAAATCCAACCTGTTCGTCAAGATCATCGCCGCCCCCGTCTTTGCCGTGCTGTATGCCGGCTCCTATTTGCAGAAGTGGGGCGCGACGCTGCTGACCTCTGCGGCGTTCGCCTATGCGCTGCCCTATATTTTGGGCACGTTCCTGCCGCAGCTTTACGAAGCGGTGCAATAAACCGACCAAAATCCATCAAAAGACGCCGCCCTCCGAAACGGAGGGCGGCGTTCTTCTTGTTTTGCTTTTATCTGCCGAGATATGGCAGGGGGTTGACGCGGTTGCCGTTGACACGCACCTCAAAGTGCAGGTGCGGGCCCGTCACGTTGCCGGTCGAACCGATACTGCCGATCCGCTGCCCCGCCGAAACAGAATCGCCCGCAGACACCCGCAGCGAGCCGCGCTGCATATGGGCATACAATGTAGAAAGCCCATTGCCGTGGTTGATGATCACATAGTAGCCATAGCTGGAATGGTATCCTGCCGTAGTCACCCTGCCGCTGCCCGCCGCAACGACCGCAAGTCCCGTGCTCCCGCCGCCGGCGCGGGTAATGTCGATCGCCCGATGATACCCGGAGCTTCGCGAGCCGTAGCCGGAGGAAATGTTATATGCCCCGATCGCAGGCCACAGCAGGCTGCCGCCGTAGCTGGTCGCGGAATAGGAGCCGGAGGAACCATATGCCCGCCGCGTGCCGACCTGAATGACCTCATCGACGGGCTCCCGGATCGTCACGCGCGAGACCTCTTTGACCGAGGTACGCACGCCGTCCACATAAGTGACCAGCTCCGTAACCTGCTGTTCGCCGTTGACGCCCTTCGTCTTGGTGCGCCGCGTGCCCGAATACAGGCTGGACGTTTCTTCCCGAACCGTCTCATACGGGATCGTCTCGGTGCGCGTTTCGGTACGGGTGACCTGCACCTGAATGAAATTGACCTCGCGGGTGATGAGAAGTTCCTGCCCGATGTGGATCTCTTCGGTAAGACCCGGATTCTGCTCAAACAGCGTCGCTGTGGATAAGCCGAATTTCTGTGCAATGCCCGAAACCGTGTCGCCCTCCTCGACCGTGTAATACTGCGCGGCGCTCTTTTTGGAATTCAAGCGCTCAGAAAGGCGCTGTGCATCCCAGATCGTCTCTTCGCTGTCCGGGTAAAGCCCCTGCACATACGAGATCTCCTCAACAAAGCTGACGACCGCGTTGGCATCGGTCACATCGTAATTGTCTAAGATCGTATCGAACACCGTGGCGGCATCCGTCTCATTCTTCACCGCGCACAGGAATTCCCCGTCGATATAAATCCCGCAGGCGTTGGTCACCTGTAAATTGCTGCGTTCAATAATGGCGTCGCACAGCACGGTTGCATCGCGCAGTTCCGTCAAACGCACCGGCTTGATCGCAAAGCTGACGCTTTCCGTTTTTGTGTCGCCCGTATCCACTGCCGCTGCAGTCGCAAGCCGCTCTTCCGCCTGCTCACGCGCGGCAAGATAGACCGATTCCGATTCCACGTAACCGATGACCGCGTCATTGTATTTGACCTCCAGCGCCAAAGTCCTGCCGCTGAGGGCACTGACCGTAAAGCAGAGCACAACGAAGGCGGCGCACGGCAGCACCACGTTGACAGCGAAACGGAACACCGTGCCGTGCAAACGAAATGCCTTGCGCATATAGATCTTAAGCAGCGCGGGCGCAGCCTTACGATCGTTTTTCAGCACATCCCAAACGCGCGCGTGTACGCGGCGCACGTCGCTTATAAGTTCACGGATCTCGCGCACGAGCCGGCGGGAGGCGCGCATAAAAAAGCCGCCTACCGTAACAAGCACGGCGGTCAGTATCGCCCGAAGCGCCTGGAACGGTTTTTTGAGCTGCCGCCAGAGCCAACGCCCGAAATTGCGCAGCAGATATCCGCTCTTAAGCCCTAAATAATAAATATTTCGGTAAAATCGGTCAAACATATGGCGTTCCTTTCAAATGCCGCGCTGAAATAAGCGCAAGCGTTTTTCAGGTTCAAGGACATACATAAAGAAAGTATAGCACATTTTGCCTGATTTTTCAAGTCGTGCACGCCCGTCTGCCGGCGCACGAAAAACGGCGGCGCTTTTAAAAGCGCCGCCGTTTGTTACAGGGTCCTTATTCGTCTTTGTCGTCCGCGTCGTCGCCGCAGCCTTCACAGCCGCAGCCGCACTCGTCATCGAGGTCGAATTCAAGCTTTTCGCCGCACGCCGGGCAGGCGGCAAAGCCGTTATCGATGTCGGCTTCGTCAAAATAGACGGTCTCACCGCAGGCGGGGCAGTCCACTTCGTAAACGCCCTCGTCATCGCAGTCGCACTCGTCCTCTTCATAGACATACTGCTCAAGATCGTCAAGATCTTCATCCACAGCGTCGAGCTGCTCGCTGACGAGCGCCAGCTCGTCTTCAAGGTCGGAAACGGTCATGGCAAGATCATCGATAACGTCGAGCATTGCCTTGAACAGCTTGGTTTCATCCTTCTTTTCTTCGAGGTCAAGCCCCTCGAACAGCCCGCGCAGATAGGCGGCTTTTTCCGTAACGGTCATAACGTATACCTCCTAAAATACAATTACGCTCTGGACATGTATTCGCCGCTTCTCGTATCGACGTTGATCATTTCGCCCTCGTCGATGAACAGCGGGACTTTGATCTCCGCCCCGGTTTCGAGCGTGGCGGGCTTGGTCGCGTTGGTCGCGGTGTCGCCCTTAAAGCCGGGTTCGGTTTTGGTGACTTGCAGCGTGACAAAGGTCGGCGGCTCTACGCCGAACACCTTGCCCTTGTAAGAAAGCACTTTGCAGACCATGTTTTCCTTGACAAACTTGAAGTTGTCGGAAAGGTCGCTTGCGTTGATGGGCACGAGCTCATAGGTCTCGGGATCCATGAAGTAATACAGATCGCCGTCGTTGTAAGAATATTCCATATCCTTGCGCTCGATGAACGCGGTGGGGAATTTTTCGGTGGGGTTGAAGGTCTTTTCCACCACGCTGCCTGCGATCACGTTTTTGATCTTGGTGCGCACAAACGCCGCGCCCTTGCCGGGCTTGACGTGCTGGAACTCGATGATCTGGTAGACATTGCCATCCATTTCAAACGTCACGCCGTTGCGAAAATCGCCTGCTGTAATCATAAAATACATCCTCCGTTTTACGCCCCGCCGCGCTGCGGCGCAGGTTTGTTTCTCATTCGTCTAATATTGTATATGATTGCGCGCGGTTTTTCAAGGCTTTTTTTACAGAACCGCGAGCACCTTCGGGCAATTCGTCAAATTACGGCAGCCCTCCGTCGTGATAAGCGCCATATCCTCCGTGCGCACGCCGAATTCACCGGGCAGATAAATGCCGGGTTCCACGGTCACCACGTTGCCCGCCACCAGCGCATCTTTGGCACGCGGCGCAAGGTTCGGTCGTTCGTGGATCTCAACGCCTACGCCGTGCCCTGTGGAGTGCCCGAAGCACGCGCCGTAGCCCGCACGATCGATCACACCGCGCGCCGCCGCGTCCGCATCGCAGCAGGGCAGCCCCGCTTTAAGGACTTTTAACGCCTCGGTTTGGGCTTCCAGCACGACCGCATACACTTCTTTCTGCTTTTCGCTGACCTTGCCGACCGCGACGGTGCGGGTCATGTCGGAATGGTAGCCGTCTACGACTGCGCCGAAGTCCATGGTCACAAAGTCGCCCAACTTGATCTTCTTATCGCCCGGTACGCCGTGCGGTTTTGAGGAATTCGCCCCGCTGACGGCAATGGTCTCGAACGACAACGCCTCGGCGCCGTGCGAGAGCATGAAGAAATCCAGCTCCAGCGCCACCTCGCGCTCGGTCTTGCCCGGTTCGATAAACGTACAGATGTGCGCGAATGCCTGCTCGGCGATGCGCTGTGCGCGTTCGATGCGTTCAACTTCATCTGCCGTTTTGACCGCGCGCAGCGCATGGATCAGGAGATCGAGCGTATTGTCTGCGGAAAGCTCCAGAGGCGCAAGCATCTCCGTGTAACGGGCAAACGCCGAAAGGCTCATGCGCGATGCTTCAACGCCGATGCGCCGGACACCCATTTCGGAAAACAGAGCTTTCAGCTGCCCGCGGTCCGTGCTTTGCAGCACGACCTCGCAATCGGTCACCGTCTGACATGCCGCCTCGAAATAGCGGCTGTCCGTCACGAACACCGCCCGGTCGGCGCTGAGCAGTAAATAGCCGTCGCTCGACGGAAACCCCGTAAAATAGCGGCGGTTCTCGGGCGACACGAGCAGCGCCCCGTCGAGCTGCGTACTCTGTCGCAAAAGCGATTGCAGTTTTTCAATCCTCATAAACACCATACCCATGTAGCTTTTCAAAGGCTTCCAAAATCGGTTTTTCGCGCTTTTCTTTCCATTTGTAATACTGCGGATACAGGCTTTTCATCGGGATGGGGTCGATCCTTACGGCGATCGCCCCGCAGCGGTTGGCGGCTTTGACGTCCGAGAACAGCTGGTCCCCGAGCATTGCAAGCTTGGGAAGCTCCACACCGAGCCGTTTTGCCGCACGCCGCAGCCCGCGTGTGCGCGGCTTCATGGACAGCGAAACATACGGCAGAGAAAAACGCTTTGCAATGGGGCGCACGCGCAAAAACGTGGCATTCGAGATCAGAATGATCGGAAAGCCCGCAGCCTGTATCGTTCGGATCCACGCCTCGGCGCCCGTGATGAACTTCATGGTGCCGTCGGGCGCAAGCGTATTGTCGATATCCAGCCCGACTGCCTTGGCGCCCATTTTACGCAGATCCTCAGGCGTTACGTCGAGCACGCTTTTGAAACGGTATTTCGGCATCAGCAGGGAAGTCTTATCCATTTCATTCTCCGTCGCCGGAAAAAGCAAAAGCGGGCATACGCCCGCCTTACTTTCTCGGTCTTACTTATACTTTCTCTTTCGAGCGGCTTCCGATTTCTTTTTTCTCTTAACGGAAGGCTTTTCATAGTGCTCTCTTTTACGCACTTCTTGAATAACGCCGTCACGAGAGGTTTGCCGTTTGAAGCGGCGAAGCGCACTATCCAGGGATTCGTTGTCCTTGACCTTGACCTGGCTCATCTGATTCCCTCCCTTAACTTTATCAAAATGCCCTGTCATTATACAACAAGCCCATGTGCAATGTCAAGCCAAATTCCCAAGAAAGCCGCGCGAACTGCGAAAAATCTCGAAACCGGCGGTGCAAACACGCCGAACGGACGGCATCGCACAGGAAATTTACAAATCGTTCACAGGTCTGTTGTTCTGCGTCTGCGCGGCAGGATCAGGCTGCCGCACACCGAACCCGATATGCCGAAACCGACGCCGGCGGTTCAGCGCAGCTTGTCGAGCGGCAGCTCATAAGCGGGCAGGAATTCCGACAGGAACGCCGCCGCCTCCGGGCATTCGAGCTTTTCGAGCAGCTTTTTTGTGGACTTTTCCGCCTCGCGGAACTCCGTATTGCCCGCCTTGCGTTCCTCAATGCATTTGATATATGCCGAAAGCTTGTCCGCCGCTTTTACCAGCCTCCAAAGCGCAGCATCATCCGCCTTTTGCTCCAAAAGCGGGTCATAATCCGCCTGCATATCCTCGGGCAGCATGGAAAGCAGCCGCGCACCGGCGCTTTTTTCAACTTCGGCGAAGGCGGAACGCAGCTCCGTGCTGAAATATTTGACCGGTGTTGGCATATCGCCCGTGATACTCTCCGCCGCATCGTGATAAAGCCCCAACAGCGCGGTGCGGGAAGTGTCGTAGGACTTTCCGAACCGGCGGTTGCCGATGACCGCCAGCGCGTGCGCGAGCGTTGCAACCTCATAGGAATGCTGGCTTAGCGTCTCATAGGTCGTGTTGCGCATCAGCGCCCAGCGGTTGATATACTTGATACGGGAAAGATAGGCGAAAAAGCTGTTTTTCATGGGTCGTCCGTGTCCTTTCAGGTTTGCGCCGATTAAGAAAAGCCCGCTTTCGCGGGCTTTTCAAATCGCTTAGTAGTTTAAGGCTCCGGCTTGATACCAGAGGATGTAAAAGTCAAAGCCGCTTCGACGATAGGTATCGTATTGCGTGGTCGCGTTGCCCTCGCGGAAGCCCGCCCCCTGCAAACCGCTTTCCATGGCGGTCGCCATGGCGCCGTTGAAGGTGCGGATGCGCGCGGACATCACCATTTCGGCAGGCGTGACCGTACCCACCTTGAAGCCGGTCAGCCACCAGTGCTTCTGCCAGCCGCGGGTGAAATAGGCGTTGCCGCTGCGGTAGTCGGCAGGGGTGAGATACATCGTGTAGGACATATACATCATATGATCATCGTCCACACAGTAATAGAGCTCTTCCGTCTGCCCGGGGATCTTATTGTAAATGCCGATCTCTGCACCGCCGAAAACACCGTATTGTCCTTTCCAAAGCTGGATACGCCAGTCAAGACCGTCGGTGGTGAAATCGACGCGTGTAGTCTGAAAGCGCATGTTGCCTAAGGGCGCGAGCGCGTCATAATGCTGGATATAGTTCGCGGAACGCTGCCAGCTGTCGATCTCGGTATAGAAAACACCCTGTTCCGCGTCATAGTTGTAACCGAACGCATTGATGAGCGACGCGACCAGTTCCATCGAAGCCCCGCTGTCCGCGGCGATATCCCCCGTATTCATCCCGCCGGAATTGTTGTTGCCGCCGCTGTTGTTATTGCTGCCGCTGTTGCTGCCGGCGCTCGAGCTGCGCGTGGTAGAGGGCGCCGTGGTCGCAGGTGCGGTAGTCGTTGTTGTGCCGGCTGTTGTCGAAGCGCGCGTTGTCGAAGGCGTAACGATCGCATTCGCGCCGCGCGTGATCTCTTCTTCCCCCGCATTGTCCCCGCAGGAGGCAAAGGTGCACACGACCAAAGCCAAGGCAAGCATTGCGGCAAAGATCCGTTTTCCGTTTAAGCGCATAAAACCAACCTTTCCTCTCTCGTTCCCGCGCGGCGATGCGCCGCGCCGTCTTTGTAGCTTATGCACAATTCTTTCAGACGTTACGGAGTTATTATCGCACAATTCAGCACTTCTGTCAACATTTATTGCTTTTTTCCGTAATTTGTGTTACGCTGAATCAGATTCGATTTTAGGAGTGAAGCAAGTTGAGCGAGATTCGGGACTTGAGCCTGTACCCTGCGGGGGAACAGAAGATCCGGTGGGTCGCGGGGTATATGCCGCTTTTGTCAAGCCTTGCGCGCGATTTTTCCGAAAGCAAGCCGTTTTCCGGGCTGCGCGTAGCGCTTTCGGTGCATTTGGAGGCAAAGACCGCTTATCTTTGCCGCGTGCTGCAAGCAGGCGGCGCCGAGATGTTTGTGACGGGCAGCAATCCGCTTTCCACGCAGGACGACGTTGCCGCGGCGCTCGTGCACAGCGGGATGGAGGTATTCGCCGTGCACGGTGCGGATGCCGAAACCTATCACCGCCATATCGAGCAGGTCATTTTAAGCCGTCCGAACCTCATCATTGATGACGGCGGCGACCTTGTGAACCTCCTGCACAACGAGCACCCGGAGCTGCTCGGCGACGTGATCGGCGGCTGTGAGGAAACGACCACAGGCATCCTGCGGCTCGCCGCCATGGCAAAGGAAAAACAGCTCCGCTTCCCGATGATGGCGGTCAACAATGCCAAATGCAAATACCTGTTCGACAACCGTTACGGCACGGGGCAGTCGGTCTTTGACGGCATCAACCGCACGACAAATCTGATCGTCGCAGGCAAAACCGTTGTTGTAGCGGGCTACGGCTGGTGCGGCAAAGGCGTTTCCATGCGCGCAAAGGGCCTTGGCGCGAAGGTCGTGGTCACCGAGGTGGACACGATCAAGGCGATGGAAGCGGTCATGGACGGCTTTACCGTAATGCCCATGGAAGAAGCGGCACAGATCGGCGACCTGTTCATCACGGTGACGGGCTGCCGCGACGTCATTACGAAAGCCGCCATGCAGCGCATGAAGGACGGTGCGCTGCTGTGCAACGCGGGGCATTTCAATGTGGAGATCAACGTCGGCGACTTAGAAGCGCTCGCCGTCGAAGTCTACGAGAGCCGCAAAAACATCACAGGCTACCGCATGGCGGACGGGCGCGTGCTGCATTTGATCGCCGAGGGGCGGCTCGTGAACCTCGCCGCCGGCGATGGGCACCCGGCGGAGATCATGGATATGAGCTTTGCCATCCAGGCGCTGTCGGCGCAATACCTCGTGCAGAACGCCGGAAAGCTCACTGCCGACCTGCACGCCGTTCCCGAAGAGATCGACCGCGAGGTCGCGCGCCGCAAGTTAGCGGCATGGGGCGTTTCGGTAGATACCCTCACCCCCGCGCAGGAAGCCTACCTGCACAGTTGGAATGTATAAGATCCTATTGTAAAACCCGCCCCGCAGCGTATGCTGCGGGGGGGGGGTTTCTTATGATGGAAAC
>CAKMIX010000027.1 GCA_927362715.1 uncultured Clostridia bacterium
CAAAAGGCAAAGGAGAACGGGAAATGAAGACTTTGAAAAAGTACATACCTGCCGTAATCGGCATAGCTTTAACGGCGTTTGCGGTCTGGGGCGTGCTGTACGGTACGATGCTTGCGGCGGTGCGGTTGGTGTTCACGATCGCGCTGCTGTGCGGAATTTGAGGAGGAAGAAATGGATTATTTACAAGCAATGGAAAACCTGATCGCTATGCGTAAAATGTGTGACTACGAACGCGGAAGGGCAGACGCCTATGCGGAAATGTGTGACACACTGATAAAAGCTATGCTGCGCACGACTGTAGAAGAGGAGGAAAAGAATGTCCAAACGACGGATCAACCTTGAAAAATACGGCATTTCCGCCCACCGGCGGGACGAGCTGGTGTCCTTTACTCTGCAATACCCGGAATGGCAGGCAAGGCTGCGGGAATTGCGCGGGATTTCCGCCGTCCGCACGGACAGCGAAGCGGTACAGGGCGGCAGCCCCGGCAACCCGACGGAATCCGTCGCCCTGCGCACGGTGCAGTATGTCGGCAAGGTTGAGACCGTCGAGAGGGCGGTGCGCAGAACCATAGGCAAAGACGAGGGGCTGTATGCCCCGCTGCTGCGTGCTGTAACCCAAGGACTTACATACGAAGCGGCAAACGTGCCCGTCGGGCGTGGATTGTATTATACGCTGTGCGCCGCGTACTATGTCAATTTGGATAAAACGCTGGACGTGCCGTAAAATCGGCACACACGGCACAAGGAAATGTGATATTATGATATTGTGAAAAAATAGAAACAGAGAAAAAGCGCCAAAATCAGGCGCTTTTTCTTATATCCATTTTTAGGGGTGGTGATCGTGGCAAAGCTGACAGATAAGCAAAGAAAAAAGATCATCGCAGAGCGAGCGGAGGGCTTATCTATCCGTGCGCTTGCGAAGAAATATCGCGTCAGCGACACCACCATTCGCCGTACATTGGAAAGCGACCCGAAAATGGCGCAAAAAGTCGCACAAAAAAAAGAGGAGAACACCGTCGCGGTCCTCGCCTACATGGACGGCAAGAAAAAAGACGTGTGTGACATTCTTGACAAGCTGCTCGAAGCAGTCAAGGACGAGGAAAAGATCGCCAAAACGCCGCTTGCACAGCTTGCGACCACAATCGGCATTTTGATCGACAAATTCACTGCGGCGGAACTGTCCGGGCGCGGCAATGTAAATGCCGAAAATAACCTTTTGACCGCGATCCAATCTGCGGCGAAAAACATCCCTGTGCCGACGGTGACGGAGGACGCAGATGCAGTACAAGACACTGAGTGACAAGCAGCTTGCCGCCATGCTTTGGTGGTCGATGGACGCCTACAAAGACCTTGACGGCGTGCTTTGTGACGGTTCCGTGCGAAGCGGCAAGACCATGTCCATGTCGGTGGGCTTCGTGCTTTGGAGCATGAGCCGATACCGCAATCAAACTTTCGCCATGTGCGGCAAGACCATAGAAGCGCTGCGGCGCAACGTCGTGAACCCCTTGAGGACTTGGCTCGAGGGGCTTTTTACTGTCCGCGAGCACCGCGCGCAGAATTATATCGAGATTTTCTGCGGCGATACCGTCAACCGTTACTATCTGTTCGGCGGTAAGGACGAGAGCAGTGCCGCGCTTATCCAGGGCATCACGCTTGCAGGCGTGCTGCTTGACGAAGTCGCGCTCATGCCGCGCTCATTCGTAGAGCAGGCTTTGGCGCGCTGTTCGGTGGCAGGGTCTAAGTTTTGGTTCAACTGCAACCCCGAATCTTCGGAACACTGGTTCTACCGCGAGTGGGTGCAAAAGGCAAAGGAAAAGCGTGTGTTGCACCTGCACTTGACGATGGACGACAACCCAAGCCTTGACGAAGCGGTCAAAAAACGCCATGAGCGCCTTTACAGCGGCGTTTTCTATGACAGGTATATACGGGGGCTTTGGTGCATAGCAGAAGGGCTTGTATACCCCATGTTTGACCGGGGAAAGAACGTGGCGCGCGAACACGGGACGTCGGGCGATTATTATATTTCCATCGACTACGGAACGCTCAACCCTACGGCCATGGGGCTTTGGAGAGTTGACGGCGATACCGTGACCATGGAGCGCGAGTACTACTACGACGGGCGTGAGCAGAAAAGGCAAAAGACGGACGAAGAGTACTATGCCGACTTGGAAAGCTTCGCGGGCGGTGTGCCCATCGTGCAGGTCATCATAGATCCGTCCGCAGCGAGCTTTCGAGAGTGCATCCGACGTCACGGAAAATTCCGCGTAAAAGACGCAAAAAACGACGTGATCGACGGCATCCGATACACGGCGTCCATGATCGCGTCCGGGAAGCTTAAGATACACGAAAGCTGCGAAAACACGCTGCGCGAGCTCGGCGTATATGCGTGGGACGGAAAAGCGACAGAAGATAAGGTTATCAAGGCAAACGACCACTCGATGGACCAGATGCGGTATCTTTGCTATACGCTGAGACGCAGGATTAAAGCCGGGTACGGCGACTACGGGACTTTTATGCTGTGAGAGGTGAGAGGTATATATGACGACGTACTACTACGAAGATTTGCAGGCGTGCGGGGACAACGAAGAAAAGCGCCGGTGCTTTTCCCGCGATGCGATACGGGCTCAAAAGTCAACACCAGCGTATCGCACGGCAGAAGATGCGGAAAGCTACTATGCCAAGCACAATTTGACCATGGAGCGATATAGAAAGGTACTGTACACGATAAGCGGCAAAGCGTACCCGGACATTTTTTCGGCAAATTACAAGCTGACAACGCTTTTCTTTCGACGCTTTGTCTTACAACAGGTGCAATTTGTCCTTTCAAACGGCGTTTCTTTTGAAAATCCAGATACATCTGCGATGCTGGGCAAGACCTTTGAAAACACCCTGCAAAAGCTCGCCAAAAAGGCGGTTGTAGACGGAGTTTCTTTTGGCTTTTGGAACTTGGATCACCTCGAGGTCTTTTCCTACGCGGAAACGCCGGTCGACGCTGGATTTGCGCCGATTTGGGACGCGAATACCGGCGCGCTTATGGCGGGTATTCGCTACTGGCACATAGATAAAACGCTACGATTTACGCTATATGAGGTGGACGGATACACCGAGTACGAGGAAAAAGACGGCGTGCTTTCGACGCTCGAAGAAAAGCGCTCGTACATACTCCGAACTGAGACGACGCAGGCAGACGGCACATACATCGTCGGTGGTAGCAACTACGGCTCTCTGCCCATCATACCGATGTACGCAAACGACCTGCACGAATCGGAAATTGTCGGCATCCGTTCAAGCATCGACTGCTATGATTTTATCAAAAGCGGACTTGCCGACACCATAGACGACACAAGTAGTGTGTACTGGACGTTGAAAAACACCGGCGGCATGGGTGATGTCGACCTTGCAAAGTTTTTGGAGCGTATGCGCGTGGTGCGCGCCGCTGCGCTTGATGACGACGTAGATGCCGAGGCGCACACGCTTGACGTGCCGTATCAAGCGCGAGAAACGATGCTGAACCGCCTGCGCAATGATCTGTATGAGGATTTTGGGCTGCTGGACACCGAAAAAATCATGAGCGGCAACCTGACCGCGACCGCGATCCGTATGGGGTATCAGAACCAGGAGGACAAGTGCGGCGACTTCGAGTGGCACATTCGGACATTTATCGCGCAGTTATTCCGACTGCTCGGTATTGAGGACAATCCGACATTTACATGGAACCGGATCGCGAATCAGCTTGAAGAAACGCAAATGGTGCTCATGGCGGCGAATTATTTGGATGACGAGGCGATCCTTGATCATCTGCCGTGGCTCACAACCGAAGAAGTCGCCGATATACTTGCGCGCAAGGACGCCGAGAGCGCGGCTCGATTTGATTTGACCGGCGAAGCGGCGGAGGGTGCGGCAAACGGTGCGGGGGGTGACGCATCAACCGTAGAAGAGGCTGTCGAAGCGGCGGAAGAAAGCGCCGGAAAAACGCTCAACGGCGCACAGACACAAAGCTTGATCGGTGTGATCGGGCAGCTTGCAGCAGGAACGATAACGGAAGGGCAGGCAGCGAATATCATATCCATCAGCATTGGCGTAACAAAAGACGAAGCGTATAAGATCATACGGGGCGAGTAATGGCATCTGATTACGGGCACGAACAAACTGATAAAACGCTTGCCGAGCTGGAAAAGCGCATACAGGACGTCTACAAGCAGGCGCACGACGAGCTGCAAAAGACCGTAGATGCGTATTTTAAATCCTTTTGGGAGCGCGATAGCAAAATGCGCGCGCAGCTTGAAGCGGGCGAGATCACGGCGGATTACTACCGCGAGTGGCGGCTTGCGCAGATCGGGCGTGGCGAGCGGTTCGAGGCGCTGCGGGACGTCATGGCAGAGCGGTACACGCAGGCGAACGAGGTAGCCGTCAGCTATGTCAACGATACGACGCCGGGTATTTACGCGCTCAACCACAACTACATGGCGTACACCATCGAGCGTGTTGCCGGGGATATCGGCTTTACGCTGTTTGACGAGCAGACTGTGCGGCGGCTGATCGTGGAGCAGCCGAACCTGATGCCGAATTACCCCGCGCAGAAAGCTATAAAGCGGGGCATAGACCTTGCGTGGGGGAAAAAGCAGATCACCGCATCCGTCACAAGCGGCATTTTGCAGGGGCACGGCGTGAAACAGGTCGCTGACGATCTGCAAAAGCGCATAGAGACCATGAACCGCGAAAGCGCCATCCGCACCGCGCGGACGGCATTGACTGGCGCGGAAAACGCAGGGCGGCTCGACGGCCTCGGCAAAGCGCGGGAAAAAGGAATAGACGTGCAAAAAGAGTGGGTCGCTACGATGGACGGCCGCACACGGCATTCGCACCGCATGGTGGATGGTGAAACCGTTGACCAGGACAAGAAGTTTTCCAACGGTCTGCGCTATCCGGGCGACCCGGCAGGCCCGGGGCGGGAGGTATACAACTGCCGCTGCACGATGATCGGCGCGCTGAAAGGCGTCCGCGAAGCGGAACCGACCATGCGCCGCGTCCGCAACCCGGAAACGGGGGAGTATGAGCTGATCGAGGATATGAACTATACAGAGTGGGAAAAGCGGAAGAAAAATGCGCAAAAGATTGAAATTGTGCGTGAATCTGATACAATAAAAGAAACTCCAAAACCATTGCAATACAAGCGTTTTGAGAGCGGAGACGAGGTCAACGACTTCTTTTATTACGACGGCGAAGAACGCGGTCTATTGGCGAAAAAACAAAGTCAGTACGGGCAATGGATGAAGATCCTTACGCAGGATGAAAAAGACAGCATTTTGGATTATACCGCCGGTGGCTACGGAGACATAAACGACTATTTCAGAAAGCGCGGCGCATGGAAAGAGATCAATGAAGAAAAGGTTAAAAATGCCTCGCAATACTTGGATAGCGCCATTTCAAAATATCGTTTGAAAGAAAATATCGTTGTTCAAAGAGGGGTTATGGAAGATGCTTTAGATGATATGATTTCTAAATACGGAGACGACATAGAAAACTTTATAGGAAAAGTGTTTCATGATGACGGATATGTCAGTACAACAGTCCTGCAAGGAAATGCGGTTGCGACAACTAAGCCTGTAGTTTTTGAAATCAGCGTTCCAGCTGGTGTAGGGCGCGGTGCATATGTGAATGAGTTGTCAGGCTTTACAGATACAGAGTATGAGTTTTTGCTAAGGCGCGGGGCATCCTACACGATTACGGATGCAATAGAAGACATAGACACAGAAAAAATCATTATTAAGATGGTGATGAATGATGGGTGATCTGAAAGGCTGGATAGAAAGAGTCAGAGAACAGGAGGAAAAACGCATTGGAGACGTATATGCGGAATGTGAAAAAAGGGGATGTGATCGTCACTTTCTTTCATCTTTTGATACGCGCATATGGCTTTATCCGGTTGAGCAGGCAAAAGGTTTTTTGTCACTGAGAAGCAGCAAAGTCACTGATCAAGAAAGGCTTACAGACCATTTGCGGCAATATAGAATATTCCTGGAGGTTTTAATTGAAAAACGCCCGAATTACGAAAAAAGGAAAGAATGGGAGAAGGCACTCGAGGTTTTGAAAGCAGAAGGAGAAACCGACCATGGCAAAAGATGATTTCCACGTTATCGTGTACCAGCTTCTTGCATACCTGTATACATGCCTGAAGCGCGGGGAAGACCCCGACCCGAAGCGGCTTTGTGCGGACAGCGACTTTTTCAAGGCGAACGGGCAGACGCTGAACGCCAGATATTGGGCATATATCGTGTATAACATGCACGGGCTCGGGCTCATTGACGGCGTTATGTTTGCGGAAATGGACGGCTGTATGATCACGCCGATCGGCATCGAATACCTGACGGACAATGCGTTCCTTGCAAAGGCAAAGGATTTTTTGAAGGACATTAAGGCTATCGTGCCTTTTGTGTGAGGAAAGGTCAAAATGAACGCACATTTTGAAGGTCATGCGGATGAGATCCTGTCCGCCATGCACGAAGCAGTTGAGCTTGCGCTGACAAAAGTCGGCATACAAGCCGAAGGATACGCCAAAAAGATTGCGCCTGTGGCAGAGTATCATGGCGGTGATCTTCGCCAAAGCATTTCGCACAAAGTAGATGCAAGAGCGCAGGAGGTCTACATCGGGACAAACGTAGAATATGGCGTTTATCAGGAACTCGGCACCGGGGAGTACTACGAGGGGGAAGGTGGACGCCACACGGCATGGTGCTATGAAGACAAAAAGGGAAATAAACACTGGACGCGCGGCAACAAGGCGCATCCGTTCCTGCGCCCTGCGGTGCAAGATCACAAGCAGACCTATAAAAACATCATAGAGGACACGTTGAAAGGCAAGTAGCATATACTTGCCTTTTTTCGTACCTAAAATTACACAGCAACAAGAGAAGCAAGCCTTTGTGCTTGCTTTTTTTGTGCCCGGAAAAGCAAATCCGGGGATATATCACCGCGAAGAAAAGCGGAAAAACTCGAAAAGAATGAGAGGTAAAACACATGGCACTGACAAGAGCAGCACTCAAAAAACTGGGCATCGAAGAGGACGCGGTTGAAGCAATCATCCAGATGCACGCAGAGACCGTGGACGCGCTGAAAGGAAAAGTCACAGCGCTGCAAGGAGAGCTCGACCCGCTGAAAGAAAGCAGCGGGGAGATCGGGAAGCTTCGTGAGAAACTTGATACCCTGCAAAGCGCACTTGAAGAGTCGAAAAGCAGCTACGACACACTGAAAAGTGACTTTGACAGCTACAAGAGCGAGACGAGCGCCAGAGAGACCAGGCAGGCGAAGGAAAAGGCCTATAGAGAGCTGCTGAGATCCGTAGGCATCAAGGGCGAAAAGCGTCTGGACGCCATATCCAGGCTTGCAGACCTTGACGCGCTGGAGCTCGCAGAGGACGGCACGCTCAAAAACGCAGATCAACTCAAGGCGGACGCGAAAAGCGACTGGGGAGAGTTCATCACGACCAGCGAGCAGCACGGCGCAGACACAAAAACGCCGCCTGCCGGAGGCGGAAGTGCTATGACGAAAGCGGATATCGCGGCTATCAAAGACCCGTCGGCAAGGCGGGCGGCTATCGCTGCGAATCTTGAGCTTTTTGACGCAAAAGCAGCGCAAAGCAGCGCAGAGAAAGGAGACTAAAAAATGGCAGCAGAAACTAATCTTATCAAAGCGGCGGATCTCGCGCGCGTTCGCGAGATCGACTTTACCTTGATGTTTTCGGAGAGCGTAAAAAAGCTGGAGGAGGCTCTGGGCATCACCCGGAAGATCCCAAAGCAGGCAGGCTCTATCCTGAAAGCCTATAAGGCCACGGGCACGCTCCAGGACGGCGAAGTAGCAGAGGGTGACGTGATTCCTCTGTCCAAGTACGAGGTCGAAGCGGTCAACACGACCGAGATCACGCTCCGCAAGTGGCGCAAGGCGACGAGCGCAGAAGCCATCATCGAGCGCGGATACGACCAGGCGGTGTCGATGACTACCGCGCGGATGCTGAAAGACGTGCAAAAGACGATCAGAAGCGACTTTTTCACCTTCCTTGCCACGGGTACCGGTAAAGCGACCGGCGTAGGCTTACAGGCGGCGCTCGCGCAGACCTGGGGGCAGCTGCAAAAGCTTTTCGAGGATGACGAGGTCGAAGCGGTGTACTTCCTCAATCCCCTGGACGTGGCGGACTATCTCGCCACGGCTCAGATCTCCATGCAGACGGCTTTTGGCATGAGCTATGTAGAAGACTTTCTCGGCCTTGGTACGGTCTTTTTCAACTCCACCGTGCCGGAAGGTAAAATCTACGCCACGGCAAAGGATAACGTCATCCTCTACTACGTACCCGTTACGGGCAATGAGTTCGGCGACACCTTCCAGATGACGGCGGACGAGACGGGCTATATCGGCATCCACGAGTATGTCGACTACACGCGCATGACCGCCGAGGACACCGTGGTCAACGGCATGTCGCTTTTCGCTGAGCGCCTTGACGGCATCGTAATCGGGACGATCACGTCGGGGGAATGAGCGCGCGCCTTTCGGGGCTGACGATCGGCGCGCTACCGCTCGATCCGTCCTTTGATCCGGACGTGACCGAGTACACAGCCAGCACAACGAATGCCACGAACACGGTGACGGCGACTGCGGAGGACGAAGCGGCGGAAGTCACGATCCTGAACGGCGAGACGCCTGTGACGAACGGCACTGCCGCCACGTGGGTGAGCGGTGCAAACACCGTGAAGGTGACCGTCAAAAACGGAGCCGCGCAGGAAGTATACACCGTGACCGTTACGAAGACAGGATGATAGGGGAGGTACAGCCATGCTGGAGCAGGTGCTTTTATATCTGAAAAATTTTTTCATCGTTGAAAACGGCGTGCACGAGGGAAAGTATGCCATAAAGGACGGAAAAATCGACCTGCCGTTCGTGCAAAAAGGGCAGTACTTCCGCATCATTGGCTCCGTCTTCAATGATGGCGTATATCAGTACACGGACAGCGTGGCGCTGCACCTCACGGACGAGACCTTTGACGGCGTCATATGGGCGCTTGCCATACCGAAAGCGGTCGTAAAGCTTGCGGAAGACATCGAAGCGTGGGAAGCAAGGAACGCACAGGATACACCCTTTGTGTCAGAGTCTTTTGGCGGGTACAGCTACTCACGCGCGACAAACAGCAGCGGCCAGCCTGCAGGATGGCAGGATATCTTTGCATCACGCCTTGCCCCGTACAAAAAGCTACGAGAGTATGGCGCGATCCAACCGGGGGTGGGCGTATGAGCCTGCTTTCGATGAATTTACAAAAGTGCACGCACATGGTGAGCACACAGGCACCGGACATGGAAGGCGGAAGCCATACAACGTGGAAAGAGGGCGGCGTTTTTTACGCCGCCCTTGTTCTTGCGTCCAGCACAAAGACCGACACGGCAGAAAAAGACGTGGCAGCGGACAGCTATACGGTTACGACGAGCCGCGCGGATGTGCTGCGCTACGGCGACGTGTTCCGCTGCGGTGAGGATACCTACAAGGTCGTATCCGATGTAAAACGCACGCCGAACGGCGCTTTGCTTGACATGGCGCAGGTCACGGCGGAAAGGTGGGGTTTGCCGAAATGACAAAGGGCGAAGCCATACAGGCTTTTTTCAGTCAATTTTTGACATCCTATCCCGCATCCGCCGTGCCGCAGGACGTCGTCTTCCCGTGGCTTACCTATGAGCTTGTGACAGGATCATGGGGAGACGGCGACCTAAGTTTGCAGGTCAACCTTTGGTATTACACGACCGGCGAAGCGGAGCCGAACGCTATGGCGGAGCGTATGTCGCAGGCGGTCGGGCACGGGGGTGTGCTGCTGCCGTGCGACGGCGGCGCGATTTGGGTCAAACGCGGATCACCGTGGTGTCAATCCGTGCCGGACGCGGACAAAGCCGTCAAGCGGCGGCTTATCAATCTATCTGTCGAGTTTTTGACACAGTAAGGAGGCAAAAAGCAATATGGGTATGAAATATACAAGAATCCCTGTGAATACGTTTCAGAATTTGCAGTTGAACGCAGGATATTTCGCAAAAGATTTTGACCCGTCCACGGGAACGGTGGAGGAAGACGACATCCTCGGAGCAACCTCAGGCGGCGCGAACATTACGATCACACCATCTTACACGGATTTGGGCGAGGACATCGACAACTGCCCGAAAAACACCAAGGAGCTCAAGCAGATTGAGAGCTGGGAGATCAAGGGCAGCGGTACGCTTGTGACGATGTCGCCGGCCATCGCAAAGATGCTTTCCGGATCGGCAGACATAGACAAAAGCGACGCTACGAAAGTAACGCCACGCATGACGCTGAGCCAGGAGGACTTCGCGGATCTTTGGTGGATAGGAGACTACAGCGACAAGAACGGCGCCACCAACGGCGGCTTCATCGCTATCCACATCATCAACGCTCTTTCTACCGGCGGCTTCCAGATCCAATCCACAGACAAGGCGAAGGGGCAGTTCGCGTTTGAGTTTACGGCGCATCAGTCGATCTCGACGCCGGACGTGGTACCGGTAGAGATCTATGTAAAAGCCGGTACAGCCGAGCCGGAAGCGTAAGGAGGGAGAAACATGAAGTTTGCATTCGACTGCGAAAATGAGGTGCTCCTGCCGTTCCTGTATGATTTCGCACAGGAGGCAGGAGACTTTCTCAAAAAGACAGGTGTGCTGGAGATCCGCAAGCGGCAGCCGCCCGAGGGCGTGACCGCCGCAGAGCAGGGCAAGGAGAATATCAAGGAGATGCTCAAGGTGCTCTGCAAGGATCACCCCAAAGAATTCGGCGCGCTCGCCGACCGTTTGTGGGTGTTGGAAAACGGTGAAAAAGCCCCGAACGCGCTTGCGACGATGGCAAAAATCATCACTTCGCAGGATGTGATGAATTTTTTTACATCGTTGATGCAGCTGGTGTAAGCCGAACACGGCGGTACATAGCCCGTACAGACCTCGAAAAAGCGAGACTGTACGGGCTTTCCTATGTGCTGGAAAGCTGCGCGGAGCTGTACGAAGCGGAACAGCGCGAAAAGGCGTACCGGCTGTATATCGCGGAAACACTCCGCGTCCTTACGGAAAACACCGCGCGTTTTGCGGGTGGATATGTACAGGGTCGGTGCACCGTCTACGACGAGCGCCGCATTGAGAACAGGACGGCACAGGAAATCGTAGAGGACGTTTCCCGCCGCGCGGGCATCACGATCAAGAGGAGGTGACGGAATGGATGTATTTGACCTGTATGCAAAAGTCGGGTTGGACAGCAGCGCCTACGACAGCGGCGTAAAGCAGGTCGAAAGCGACGGAAAAGGCTTGAGCAGTAAGCTGTCGTCTTTTTTCAGCGGCGCAGGGCAGAAGGTCGCGGACGGGGTCAAGAAAATGGCAACCGTGTTTGCCGCCGGTCTTGGAGCTGCTGCAACGGGGCTTGTTGTACTTGGAAAGCAGTCCGTAGAAGCGTATGCCGAATACGAGCAGCTTGTCGGCGGCGTAGAGACGCTGTTTGGCACGTCCTCAGACAAAATCAAAGAATATGCCGACAACGCATACAAGACCGCAGGTCTTTCCGCCAACGAGTATATGTCCACGGTAACCAGCTTTTCAGCGTCGCTGCTGCAAGGGCTTGACGGAGATACGGCAAAGGCGGCGGAGATCGCGAACCAAGCCCTGACGGACATGTCCGACAACGCCAATAAAATGGGCACGGATATGCAGATGATCCAGGACGCCTATCAGGGCTTTGCAAAAGACAACTTTGATATGCTCGACAACCTTAAGCTCGGCTACGGCGGTACCGCCTCCGAAATGGCGCGGCTGATCAACGATACGGGCGTTATGGGGGCGGCGTTTCAGGCGACCGCAGAAAATGTCAAAGACGTACCGTTTGACAAGATGATCGAGGCCATCCACCAGGTCCAGACGGAGATGGGCATCACGGGGACGACCTCCAAGGAAGCGTCAACGACGATCCAAGGCTCTGTCAATATGATGAAGTCGGCGTGGACGAATTTCGTAACAGGCCTTGCCGATCCGAATCAGGATTTCGACGCCCTGCTTGGAAACCTTGTAGACAGCGTTGTCACGGTCGGCGATAACCTCATCCCGCGCATCGAAGCGTTGCTTCCTCGGCTCGTCGACGGCGTTTCGCAGCTTGCCGGAAAACTCGCTACGCAGCTGCCGTCCCTGCTCGGATCGCTTTTGCCGGCGCTGATTTTAGGCGCGACCTCTTTGATTTCCCAGCTTTCGGCCGAACTGCCGAATATCGTGTCTACGCTCACGCAGTCCCTGCTCAGCGGAGACCTGGTAACGCAGCTCGTCAATGTATTTGTGCAGTTGCTCAATGCTACGTTGACTATGCTGCCCCAGCTGGCACAATTCGGTCTCGACCTGCTCGTGCAGCTAATCAACGGTATGGCGAGTAATATTGAGACCGTCACCCAAACCCTCACATCGGTTATTATACAGCTTGTGGGTGTGCTGACGAACCCGGACAATCTCAGTTCCATTCTCAACGCGGGCGTAACCTTGCTTATAAATCTCGCCAATGGGTTGAGTTCGGCAATTCCGCAGCTGGTTGAGCAAATCCCGATGATTATAAGCAACATCGTGCTTGCGCTGTCCGGCGAGAATCTGTATACGATCATTGATGCGGGAATACAGATTCTATTATCTCTTTTGACGGGCATTTTAGGCGCACTCCCGGACTTGATAACCGCCATCCCTCAGGTTATTCTCACGGTTGCCACAACGCTTTTGCAGCCGGAAAACCTACAAAAAATTATAGATGCGGGCATACAGGTAGTCGTATCTCTGATTACAGGTCTCGGCGAAGCGCTGCCGCAGCTTATCAGCTATGTGCCCACGATCATTTCCAACATCTGGGACACGATCAAAAATGTGGATTGGGGCGAACTCGGCAAGAACATCTTGACCGGGCTTGTAAACGGCCTGAAAAACAGCATTTCCGCTGTGACGGATGCCGTGAAAGAAGTGGCCGGAAAGATTTCGCAAAAATTCAAGGACTTCTTCGGCATCGCCTCGCCGTCCAAACTGTTTAAGGCGTTCGGCGGGTATCTGGACGAAGGTCTTGCGATCGGTATCACGGGCAGCATCCAAAAGCCCTTACAGGCAACGCAGAAGCTGTCCGACAGCGTATCCGACGCGCTGTCTGTGGATTATACCACGCCTGCCGCACAGCCTGTGCGGGGCACGGGCGCTTCGGCGCTCGCGCAGTCTGTCGCGCAGGAGGTTAAGGTCATCGTCGGCTTTGACCTCGACGGCATGGGCTTTGCGCGGGGCCTC
>CAKMIX010000028.1 GCA_927362715.1 uncultured Clostridia bacterium
CAAGGCACACCAGCAGAACGCCGGCGCCCCGCCGGCAAACGGCGTGCGGGGCTGTACTTGTATGCGTTAAGCTTTCCAGAATTTACGGTCAAGGCTGCGGTACTGCACCGCTTCGGCAACGTGCGGGACATCTACCTGTTCATCCCCCGCAAGGTCTGCGATGGTGCGTGCGACACGCAAAATCTTATCATACGCCCGCGCCGAAAGGCCGAGACGCTCAAACACCTGCTTTAAAAGCTGGGCAGCCGCAGGCGTCGGCGCACAGAATTTGCGCGTCATGGCGGCGTCCATTTTAGCGTTGCAGGAAATCCCCGTCCCTGCAAAGCGCTCGCGCTGGACTGTGCGCGCCTTATCTACGCGCGCTTTGATCGCAGCGGAGGGCTCTTCTTCCGCTGTTTTGGAAAGGTCGTCAAAATCCACGGGCGGTACTTCGATGTGAATATCAAGCCGATCCAACAGCGGCCCCGATACGCGCGAAAGATAGCGCTGCGGCGTGCCTGCGGGGCAGGTGCATTTGCGCGTCGGGTGCCCGTAAAACCCGCAGGGGCACGGATTCATGGCGCACACAAGCATCACCGAGCAGGGATAGGAAAACGTCGCCGCCACGCGCGCGATCGTGATCTTGCCGTCCTCAATGGGCTGGCGCATGATCTCCATCGCCGTGCGCGAAAATTCGGGGAGCTCGTCTAAAAACAGCACGCCGTTGTGCGCCAAGGAGATCTCGCCCGGATGCGGCACGGTACCGCCGCCCGAAAGGCCGGCGGGCGAAACGGTATGGTGCGGCGCGCGGAACGGGCGCGCTTTCATTAAGGAAACATCCCGCGGCAGCACACCCGCTACGGAATAGATATTCGTCGTCTCCAACGCCTCTTCAAAGGTCATGTCCGGTAAAATCGACGGAATGCGCTTGGCAAGCATGCTTTTGCCCGAACCGGGCGGGCCGATCATCATCACATTATGCCCGCCCGCCGCAGCGACCTCCAGCGCGCGCTTTGCCTCGTGCTGTCCCTTCACGTCCGCGAAGTCGGGCAGGTCGGGCGGGAGGGTATACTCCGCATAGTCCTTGGCGCTCACAGGCTCGATGGATTCTTCCCCGCGCAAGTGCCGAAGCAGCTCGGGCACAGCCTTAACGGGGTACACCGCGATCCCCTCGACCACCGCGCCTTCGGCAAGGTTTGCGTGCGGAATGTAGATCTCCCGAAGCCCCGCGCGGCGCGCCTCGATCACCATCGGCAGCACGCCGTTGATGTGCCGCACCTCGCCGTTTAACGAAAGCTCGCCGACGAAGGCGCGCGAGTCCGTATCGCAGGAAAGCTGCCCTGTCGCCTTGAGCAGGGCGATGAGCACGGGCAGGTCGTAAACGGGGCCTTCCTTGCGGATGTCCGCAGGCGCGAGGTTGATGGTGATGCGTGAAACGGGGAATTCCAGACCGCTGTTGTGGATGGCGGCGCGCACGCGCTCGCGGCTCTCGCTGACCGCCGCATCCGGGAGCCCAACCATGTCAAAGCGCGGTAAGCCGGCGGAAAGATCCGCCTCCACCGCTACGATGTATGCCTCCAACCCGAACAGCCCGACGCTGTTGACACTTGCGAACAAAACAGCCGCCCCCTCTTTTATCTTCTCGAATTATCATAGCATATTTTGCCGAACTGTGCAACGAATCCCCCAAGCGCTTTCGACAGATTTTATTTGCGTTCTTTTGGGAAATATAGTATACTGAAATCAATACCGGAAAGTTTTAGGAGGCTTTGCCATGAACGATATCCATGCGCTTTACGACCTTTGGTGTGAAAAGGCAACGGCGGACAAGGATCTGCTGCCGGAGTTGGAAGCAGTTAAAGGAAACGATGAGGAGATACTCGACCGTTTCTACAAAAATCTCGAATTCGGCACGGCGGGGCTGCGCGGCGTGATCGGCGCGGGCACGAACCGCATGAACGTCTACACCGTCAACCAGGCGACGCAGGGGCTTGCGGACTATCTCAACGCGGATTTCGAAGAACCCACCATCGCCATCGCCTACGATTCGCGCATCAAGTCCGATGTGTTCGCGCGCTCGGCGGCGTGCGTGCTTGCGGCGAACGGCGTAAAGGTCTACCTTTACCCTGAGCTCGTCCCCACGCCCATGCTTTCCTACGCAGTGCGCACCCTGCACTGCAGTTCCGGGATCATCCTCACCGCGAGCCACAACCCCTCCAAATACAACGGCTACAAATGCTATGACCCCAACGGCTACCAGATGACCGATGCGGCGGCGGCAAAAACCTACAGCTACATTCAAAAGGTCGATATGTTTGACGGCGTAAAGACCATGGACTTTGACGAGGCGCTCGAAAAGGGCATGATTGCCTATATCGGGCAGGAACTGTTCGAGGGCTTTTACGAAGCGGTGCTGCGTGCGCAGGTCAATCCCGATGCGGCGGCGGGCACGGACCTTTCCGTTATTTACACGCCCTTGAACGGTACAGGCAACAAGCCCGTGCGCGAGATCCTCAAGCGTATCGGAATCCGTGATGTGACCGTCGTGCCCGAGCAGGAATATCCCGACGGGAATTTTCCGACCTGCCCGTATCCGAACCCGGAGATTCGGCAGGCATTTGAATGCGCCATTGCGCTTTCCGAAACGAAAAAGGCCGATCTGCTTTTGGCGACCGACCCCGACTGCGACCGCGTGGGCATTGCGGTGCGCGACGGGGATGAGTACAAGCTGATGACCGGCAACGAGGTCGGCGCTATGCTGACCGAATACGTCCTTTCCGCGCTGCAAGAGCAAGGGAAGCTGCCCGAAAAGCCAATCGTCGTAAAAACCATCGTGACCTCGCGCCTGATCGCGCAGATCGCCGCGCATTACGGCGCCGAGACCGCCGATCTGCTCACAGGCTTTAAGTATATCGGCGAGCTTGTCACGAAGCTCGAAGCGGCAGGCAAAGCAGATCGCTTCGTGCTCGGCATGGAGGAATCCTACGGCTATCTGCGCGGCACGCATGCGCGTGACAAGGACGCGGTGGTCGCCTCAATGCTCATCTGCGAAATGGCGGCGTACTATAAGGCGAAGGGCATGAGCCTGTATGAATTTATGCAGAGCCTGTACCGGCGCTACGGGATGTATTGCAACACCGTGCTCAACTTCGGCTTTGAGGGTGCAGCAGGCATGGAGACTATGCGCAATATGATGGAAACGCTGCGGCAAAACCCGCCGAAAATGATCGCCGGGGAAACGGTGCACAGCATTTCTGATTATCAGACCCGCCTGACTACCGATACCGAGAGCTGCGCGCAGACCGCCATCGAACTGCCGCGCTCCAATGTGCTGAGCTATCGTTTGGACGGCTCAGACGGTGTGATCGTGCGCCCGTCCGGCACGGAGCCGAAGATCAAGGTCTATATCACGGCAGTCGCCGATTCCGAAGAGGCCGCCGAAGAAAAGGCACGGACAATCGGGGAAGCTATGGAATCCCTGCTCGGCATAAAAGGATGACCGGTTATGTTTAATCGAAAGACTGCGATCCGTGTGATTTGTGTGCTGCTCGCCGTGCTCATGGCGAGCGGTACGCTCACGGTGCTTTTGTCGCTCTTCGGCGTATATTGACCCCGGAATTTTGACAGATTCTGTCGCCTATGCACATTATACAAAATTTTAGTTGACAAAATCTGTAATTATGGTACAATCTAATTTGTACGATTGAACCAACGGTTCCTCGGAATTCTGTATTCATGCCTGCGAGGTGACGTGCTTGGCAAATGCTGCGGACAAGTCCTCCGACTGCCTTTCGGCGCTGGCTTTGTCTGCGCAGCAGGGGGATGAAGCGGCGCTTTCCCGCCTTGCGGCGGAGATGATGCCGCTTGTGCGAAGCCTTGCGGCAAAATACAAAAGCCTTTTGCTTGACGGCGACGACCTGTTTCAGGAAGGGATGTTGGGGCTGCTTGCGGCGGTGCGCACCTTTTCGGAAGACGGCGGTGCCTCCTTTCGGACGTATGCGTCCGTTTGTGTGAACAACCGCATCGTCTCCGCTTTGCGCAAAAGCACAGGCGGCGCGCAGGCGGCGCAGTTCGTCCCGTTCGACGACCGCTTTCTTCCCGACGCGGCGCAAAGTCCCGAAGAACAGCAGCTGCTGCGCGAAGAGTGTGAAAAGCTGCTGCACAGCGTTTCCACCCGTCTGTCACCTGCCGAGCAAACCGTGCTTCGTCTGTTTCTCAACGGTTTTTCCTACAAGGAAATTGCAGAAAAAACCGGCACCACGCCCAAATCCGTTGACAATGCGCTTCAAAGGGTTCGGCACAAGCTGCGGGGGTAGCCGCGGCATTTATCCAACAATATGCCCTTTCTCGGCAAGGAGAGCATTGACACTATGCGGCGGTGCAAGTCCGCTTGGGGTAAGTAAAAATTTTTATCAAGCGAGGTAGCAACATGTACGAAGACAAGACCATTGTTTGCAAAGAATGCGGGAACGAGTTCGTTTTCACCGCCGGCGAGCAGGAGTTCTACGCGGAAAAAGGCTTTGTGAACGAGCCCCAGCGCTGCAAGGCGTGCCGGGACGCGAGAAAGAATGCGGCAAGGGGAGAACGGGAAATGTTTACCGCGACGTGCGCAGCGTGCGGCGGCGAGGCAAAGGTGCCCTTCCAGCCCCGTGACGACCGTCCGGTGTATTGCAGCGAGTGCTTTGCAAAGCTTAAAGAGCAGCAGGGCTGATTGCTCTTTAATACACGCCTACGAAAGCCGCCCCTGTGTGCTGATAGCACACAGGGGCGTTTGTCTCTTAAAGTTATAAAACGGCTGTAATTCATAAGGATTATAGCCGCTTTTTTACAGGTTCGAGCTATTCCACCGTGTTTGATTCATTTTATACGGTAAAGTATGCCATAATTTTCAGAACTTCAGCTGTTTCTCCGTATCTTTGTTGCATAACTTCATAGCATTCAGCGGCAAACGGATAGGATGAAATCAATTCGGCGAGCGCTGGTGAAACTTTATCTTGCGGAAACATGGGATTTTTTAGATTGTTAATTATTGTATTGAATTCGTCATCCGTCTCGGCGGAAACTTTACCAATAGCGCCGTTTTCTGATAGAATATGTATAAGGGTAAAAAACGTATTCCTGTAATCACTGTAAACTTCTTGGAAGAATATATCCGCTTTGAACTTTGAAAAAAGTTCTGCTTTTTCTTCTTCAGACATTTTCGTTTGATGCGCAACATATTTTCCGAATAATCCTAGTCCAATATTAAAGGCTTCTGCCTGTGCGACACCTTTCATAGCACCCTTAAAGCCAAACCCGCCGCCTTGCATTTGTATGGAATTCGCAACTGTGTTTCCCAAATTATCCGCAGCTTGGTTCTTTGCTTCTTTTATTGCAGCCATTGTTGTAAAAGAATCAACTGCTTTATGATATGTATTGATTTGATATTCCCTAAAATCCTGTACATTTGCATTAAAAATACCAAGGGGCAGAAGCAAGCTGTATGCTCTGTCTACCATAGGGTACAGCCCCTCAAAATACATGTCCTGAAAATAGTTGAGCAAGGCATCATATTCTGTAACACATTGATGATATCTAAACTCAAACCTATCCGCGTAGTATTTGGCCGCCTGCCTAAACGAAGCAGCATAAAGCATACAGGTGTCTAAATTGGCGGGAAAACGTATTATATTTCCGTCTAAATGAAATTCCTGTTCCGTACCGGTTAGAGGTTGCCATTGTTCAGGCTCAGCCTCGGAATATTTGGGGTAGCTCTCATAAGGCGGAAACTCTTTTGGTGCTTCTATCTTTTTGATTTCACCAAAAATTTCTTTTCCAACCAACTTGTTAGCGCCTTTATTTAGTGTGTTCCCAATATCCGCAAATTTATTAAATCCCTTTTCAAATAAGCTTGCCATTTTTTAATTTCCTTTCTTGTTGCATTTTTGCCCTTGAATGCGCCCACTAAGCCCATATATTTTCCATACTATATCCTCTTAAAGAAACATGTCATACCTCAACAAATAATTCCGGACTGACATTAAGCGCAAAGCAGATTGCCCGCAGGTCATCCGCATATAATGTCCGTTTTCCATTCATAATTGCGTTAAATGTATTTTTGGGGATACCAGCTCTTTGTGCTACCGTTACCTGCTTAAATCCGTGTTCATCTATGTAGACTCGCACCTTCTCGTAAACATGCATTGCGCAACTCACCCCCGTATATCAAGATATACTGGATTTTTCTATATGATATCACAGTTTATCTGTAAAATCAAGTGCTTTAACCAGAATATCTGGAATTTCATCTTTACTTTCTTAATTTTTCGGATATAATTTTATAAGAAAGCAGGTGATACCGCTGAAGGTGAAGTATGAAATCGGCAATCGCATAAGAAAATATCGCGAACTTCGCGGTATGAGCCAAAAAGAATTAGCTGAAAAGATTGGGATCAGCAACAGCAGGGTTTCCAACTGGGAACAAGGTATCAACCGCCCGGATGCAGACATTCTCGCAGAGTTATGCCGCGTACTTAGCGTATCACCGAGTGAACTGTTGGATGTTCATCTGTCTACCGATACGCTAAGCGAACAGGAACGAAAAGTGATACAGGCGTATCGCGCAAAAACTGAATTGCAACATGCTGTAAACATATTGCTTGGTATAGAAAGCAATATCTGACACAGCGCAGGAAAGCACAAAAGGGACGACTGCGATCAAACACAGTCGTCCCTTTCAATCAGATGTAAGACGTCATAAAACAAAGCCCTCCGAGAACAATAAGTCCTCAGAGGGTTATGGTGACCCGGACGAGAATCGAACTCGTGTTACCGCCGTGAAAGGGCGGTGTCTTAACCGCTTGACCACCGGGCCGTATACGCGGCGGCACAAAATGCCGCCGCGGTTTGGTAGCGGCAACGGGACTTGAACCTGTGACCTTCCGGGTATGAACCGGACGCTCTAGCCAACTAAGCTATGCCGCCATGTCTGCCGCCTTTTCGGCGGCTTTGTTATTATAATATAAAGGGAACGGCTTGTCAACACTTTTTTTCGCCTGCGAAGCCCGTATTCCCCTCGGCGCGCGTCCAGACCTGCATCTCCCCCGCCGTTCGGTTCGCCCACAGGTAGTACGGGATGAACCGATACCGCGCGTTTTCCCGCTTCGGCGGTACAGCAGGCGCATACAGCGGCGGGGCTGCTTCCGGGGAACATATGCGGAAGCCGGACGCTGTCAGAACCGGTACGCGCGTATGCGGCAAAAGCGTCTCCCACGAAACGTCGATTTCGGCGGCGGTATCCAGCGTGCACAGATGCAGAGCTTCCCCGTTATCCGCTTCCTCCATGCAATAGACCAGCGGGCCGCGCACAAGCGCGACCTTGCCGATGTTTTCCCGCACGCGGGCGTTCGACCGCACGAACTGCGGATGCATAGCAAAGTTGAATTGCAGGGCGTCCTGCACGCTCCATGCCTTTTGCAGATACAAATAGCCGTCGCGCACCCACCGTTTTGCGTTTTCTGCGCCCTCTACCGTATATTGCCCCGCGCACCACGCGGGGATGCGTACCGCCAGCGTAAAAATATCGCCGCAGCCGTCCGGAAAGCGCACGGAAAAATTGCCTTCCCATGGGAATTCGGATTCCATAAGCACGTGTGATTCTCCGCTTCGCGTTTGCAGCAGCACCTCGCCGCCGATGTGCAGATGCACAAACAACGTATCCTGTGTCTTTGTCCATGCATACTGCCCCACAGAGCCGATCACGCGTGCCAGATTCGGCGGACAGCACGCGCAGCCGAACCACGCCTGCCGCGCAGGGTGCACATGGCGCTTGCGCGGATCGCCCGTACAGGCGGCGGGATCGACCTCTAAGGGATTTACATAGAAAAACCGTTTGCCGTCCGCCGACATTCCCGAAAGCAATCCATTGTAGAGTACGCGCTCCATCACGTCGGCGTATGCGGCGCGCGGTTCGATTTGCAGCATGCGGCGCGCGAAGAACACAAGCCCCGCCGCCGCACAGGTCTCGGCATAGGCGGTATCGTTCGGCAGATCATAGACAAAGGTGAATGCTTCGCCGTCGGCGGTGCTGCCCACGCCGCCCGTCACATACATCTTGCGTGCTGTGACATCCTCGAAAAGCACACGGCAGGCGCCCAACAGCGTCTCATCCCCCGTCAAACGTGCTGCGTCCGCCATACCGCTGTACAGGTACATTGCCCGCACGGCGTGTCCCACCGCCTCGTGCTGTTCGCGCACAGGCAGGTGCGCCTGATAATAGATATAGCGCGGTTCCTCAGGCGCGGCAGGCGTACAGCCGCGTTCTTTGTCAAAATAATACGGCCGCTGCCCGCGGCGGTTTAAAAAGCGCAGCGCCAAATCACGGTAACGCGCGCAGCCTGTTGCCGCAAACAGTCGGAACAGCGCCAATTCCGCTTCCGGGTGCCCGGGGTAGCCTTGACAGCCGTCGGGAGAATCCGAAAAACGCGCATCTAAAAGGTCTGCCCAGCGGCAGGTCGCTTCAAGCAGTTTCGTTTTGCCTGTCACTTGTGCATACGCCACGGCAGCTTCGGCAAGATGCCCAAAGCAGTACAGCTCGTGGTGATCCTTGAGATTCGTAAACGCGCCGTCAAGCCCGTTCAAGATGTAATAGGTATCCAAATACCCATCTGCCTGTTGAGCTTGGCAGACAAGGTCGATCGCCGCATCCGCCTGCGCCTCCAGCGCTTCGTTGGGTTCGTCCGCCAGCGCATAGGCGACCGCTTCGAGCCATTTATACAGGTCGCTGTCCTGAAACACGAAGCCGTAAAACCGGTCGGGCAGCGGTGCGTCAGGCTCGTCGGGCAGCACTTCAAAGCCGCGATCCGTGTAATGCGGCGCAGCCTCCTGCCCGTTTTTACGGCGGGCAGTCGCTTTGGCGGCGGCGCGGAAATTGTGGATACAGTAGCTTTTTGCCGCCCCCGGCACCGCATCGTTCAACAGCTTCCACTGGTGCGGCAGCACCGTATTGCGCACAAGACGCATTTTCTCACGCCAAAATGCATCCGTCACGCGAGCATTTTGCATGGCAAACGGTTCGTTTTGCAAGACCGGGTCGGGGCGCTGCTGCAAACGATTTTCCATACGTGCCTCCTTTACCCTTTGCCGCCGAGCGCCGTGTGCGCCTCGGCAAGCAGCCTGCGAATGGGCAGCTGCTGCGGGCATTTCGTCTCGCATTTGCCGCACTGCACACAGCTTCTCGCGTTACCCTTCAGCTTCCCGTATGCTTTTTTCGCGCCGTCCGCATCCATGACGCTGCGATTATATAACGCGAACACCTCGGGGATCTTCACGCCCTTCGGGCAGGGCAGACAATATTCACAGCGCGTGCAGTTCACGCGCGCGGCGCTTTGCAGGATCTCCCGTGCCTGTGCGAATTTTGCTTTGTCCGCTTGTGTCAGCTTATTCGGGCGGCTCTCGTGTGCAAAGCGGAGATTTTCTTGCAGCTGCTGTGTGTTGCTCATGCCGCTGAGCAGCAGGCTTGTTTCGGGGCGATCCCACACAAAATCCAGCGCCGCCTGCACGGGAGAACCATCCGGCAGCACCGCGTGCACATTCTCCGGCACGGCGGCAAGCTTGCCGCCGCGCAGCGGCTCCATGACAATCACGCCCAGGCCCCGCTTTGCCGCTTCCAGAAGACCTTTTTCGCCCGCCTGATAATCCACATCAAAATAGTTGTATTGGATCTGGCAGAAATCCCAATGCGCGTAGCCGTCAAGTACGGTCATAAACGCATCGAAGCTGTCATGAAACGAGAAGCCGATATAGCGGATCTTCCCCTGTTCACGCGCTTTTTCGAGCTTTGTAAGCAAGTCAAATTTCAGCGCGGACTGCTGCCAGGAGCGCAGGTTGACCGCATGGAGCAGATACATATCGATATAATCCGTTTTTAAGCGGCGCAGCTGTGTTTCGAGCGTTTTTTCGAATTCAAAACCGAATTTGAACCCGCCGAACGGCGATTTCGTCGCAAGCAGCACCTGCTGCCGCTTGCCGCCTTCCAGCGCCTTGCCCACAAGCGATTCGCTTCTGCCGCGATGATAGAAAAAAGCGGTGTCAAAATAATTGATGCCGCCGTCGATCCCTTCGTGCAGAAGGCGGACAGCCGCAGGCGTGTCAATGCTTTTCAGCCGATTGTCGCGCACGGGCAGGCGCATACAGCCGAAGCCCAGCACGGACACACGCTCGCCGGTTTTGCCGAAATCCCGATATTGCATTATGCTTCCTCCTCTATCTCGGCGAGTGCGCGCACGACTGCGCCCGCAAGTATGAGCCCTGCCGCAGGCGGTGCAAACGCCGTGCTACCCGGCACGCGGTTCCCGTCCGCCGGCGGTACGGCAGCCGCGCGGGGCGTTTCTTTGGAATAGACCACCTGCAAGCGCCGAACGCCGCGTTTGCGAAGCGCCGTGCGCATGGTGCGCGCCAGCGGGCAGACGGATGTTTCATAAATATCGGCAAGCTCAAAGCGTTCGGGATGCAGCTTGTTGCCCGCGCCCATAGAGGAAATCAACGGCACGCCTAACTGCTCGCAGCGTACGGCGAGCTCGACCTTGGCTTGCACATCGTCTATCGCGTCCACCACATAGGAAAAGGCAGAAAGGTCGAATTCATCCGCGTTTTCGATGCTAAAATAGGTGTCGCGCACAGCTACCTGCATTTCGGGCGAAATGTCCAGAAGCCGCGTACGCATCACATCGGTTTTTTTCTGCCCGACGGTCGAGTGCAGCGCGATGATCTGGCGGTTGATGTTGCTCTCACTTACCGTGTCGCCGTCGACAAGCGTTAAATGCCCGACGCCGCTGCGGGCAAGCGCCTCACACACATAACCGCCCACGCCGCCCACGCCGAACACCGCGACGTGCGCGTGCCAAAGCCTTTGCATTGCCGCGTCACCGAAAAGCAGCCGTTCCCTGGAAAACGTCTCGTCCATTGTGCGCCACCTGCCTTCAGCAATTTCTCGGGTTTATTATACAGGCTTTTTTCGTGTTTTGCAATGCGGCATCCGATCAGCATGCACACGAGCTTGTTAAACATTTACCAATTTGGTCGTGGCTTTTTGGACACAATTTACAAATCGCGTTCAAAAATCTTGTTTGATTTATCTCTTGCACGGCGCGGGGCGGCATGCTAAAATAATAGGGATTTTTACAGAGGGAGATATTGTATGGGAAAATTAAATCAGATCGACAAGGCTGCTGCGGGCAAAGGGAAGGGGATCGAGACCCTGTGGCAATTTGTAAAGTTTATCGTTGTCAGTCTCGGTGCGTTTGTGATTCAAACGTTTCTGCCCTTGCTTATCAAACTCCCGATGACGGACGAGTTTCTGCATCGGGCTTTCGACTGGGGTCTTTTCCAGTCAACGGCAGAAACCGGCCTCGGCATTTTCCTTGCCGCCAACATCAGCAACGTTATTGCCCAGATCGTATCGTTCTTCATCAACCGTGAAAAGACGTTTAATTCCAGCGCGAATATCGCGGTGACGCTGCCCATCTATATCGTATTTACGATCGCGCTCATTTGCTTTTCGGCTTGGCTTTCGCCGACACTCATCAGTTTCTTCACAGAATATGTCGGGGAAAACGCCGCCATCTCCATTTCCGGTGCGGTCTGCGGTGCAATCCAGTTCTTCCTGTATTTCCCCGTGGATAAGATTTTGTTCCACAAGAAAAAAGAGGACAAAGACGCCGAGAAAGAAGAAAAAGAACCTGCTAAGAAAGCGTAAATCGGGAAAAAGAGAACTCCCCCTCGCAAAAAGCGAAGGGGAGCTTTTTGTGCGTATTTTCGGAAAACGCGGACAGAGCTTACACTCTGCCCGCCGCGCCGAGAACGACGCCTTTGCCGGGCAACAGACATACGCACTTTATGTCAACCCTCAAATTGCCGGACATGTTTCGTTCATTCGTCGAAACACCGCATTTCTACCCGGTAGGGAAATTATAGCAGGATTTGCCCGTCGGAAAAAGGCTCTTTGACAAAACGACAAAAAATGTGACCGAAATAACTGTGTGCGCCGCGAAATCGCCTATCTACTCCCGACCGAACGGTTTGCTGCAAAATGCTTGCGCTTTGCGGCGGCGCGTGCTACAATAATGCGGCAAAATGTGAGAAAGGAAAGCGGGGGAAAGCATGGCATCGTGTGAAAACCGATTTGCAAAAGGGCTGCGCGACGGCGTACCCATTGCGCTCGGGTATTTGTCCGTTTCGTTCACCTTTGGCATGATGGCGGCAGCGGGCGGGCTTCCCACCGCGTTCATCGTCGCGATCTCCATGACCAACCTCACCTCTGCCGGACAGTTCGCGGGGCTTTCGCTGATGCTTTCGGGCGGTGCTTACGCAGAAATGGCGCTCGCACAGCTGGTCATCAATCTGCGCTATGCGCTGATGTCCGTTTCCCTTTCGCAAAAGCTCCATAAAAGCGTGCGGCTTTTTGACCGCTTTTGGATCGCGTTCGGCAACACCGATGAAATTTTCGCCGTAGCAAGCGGGCAGAGCGCGCAGGCGGGCGGACGCGCTACGTTTTGGCGTTTTGCCTTCCCGCCGAAACGGG
>CAKMIX010000029.1 GCA_927362715.1 uncultured Clostridia bacterium
AATTACAGCTTTCATAACAGACGCAAGTTGTTTTATTCTCGTACTCTGCTCGGGCGGGCACTTAAGCCCCGCCCCTACAGGACTGTACGGATTTTTCGTTGCTTTTCACAGCCGAAAAAGTGTGCAATCTTTCGGTTTTCATGAAATCTTCCTGCGCCGCTTCTGACTTCTAATCTCTGTATTCTGATCTCTATCCGCGGGCGGGCGCAGAAATCCTCCGGATTCCGGCACCCTTTTGTCCGCTATGCGGACATTTCCCCTAACAGGGGAATCACCCGCCCCTACAGGACTGTACGGATTTTTCTTTGCTTTTCGTAGCCGAAAAAGCGCGCAATCTTTCGGTTTTCATAAAAACTTCCTGCGCCGTTTCTGATTTCTGATTTCTAACTTCTGACCTCTGATCGAAGCCCCGCCCCTACAACAGGAAACAACCAATTTTCAGCACAGCCACGGCTTTGCTGAACCTTTCCCATATTATCTCTGACCTCTACCATCTGTATTCTGACTTCCGATTCGCCCATCCAGCGTCCAGAATCCAGAATATAGTATCTGGAATCTGGAATCGCTCGGACTTTTACAAAAAAATTACGGCGAAATTCAGAAAGTTTTAACGATTTGGCGGTTGAGAATTTTCATAGCGTGGGTTATAATAACTACATATTGGAAAATTGCGCGCACTGCGCTTGGAAAGAAAGGAAGAGTCCTATGTTATTTTCACAGGATATTGGGATCGACCTCGGCACCGCCAATACCCTTGTTTTCGTTAAAGGCAAGGGCATTGTGATCCGTGAGCCCTCGGTCGTTGCGGTGGACGTGAGCGCCTACCCGCAGAAGGTCGTCGCCGTCGGCGACAAGGCGAAACAGATGATCGGCAGAACGCCCGGCTCCATCACGGCGGTGCGCCCCTTGAAGGACGGCGTTATCGCTGACTTTGAGATCACCTCGGACATGCTCAAGGAATTCATCCGCATGGCGATCAACAAATCCCCGTTCTCGAAAGCGCGCGTGCTCATCTGCATCCCCTCGGGCGTCACGGAGGTGGAGCGCAAGGCGGTGCACGACGCGGCGCGTTCGGCGGGCGCGAAGTATGTCAGCCTCATCGAAGAACCCATGGCGGCAGCAATCGGCGCGGGGCTGCCCGTTTCCGAAGCGGTCGGCTCCATGGTCGTGGACATCGGCGGCGGTACCAGCGAAGTCGCGGTCATTTCGTTCGGCGACATCGTCACCGCGCAGTCCGCGCGCGTGGCGGGCGACAATTTTGACGAATCCATCATCGCCTATATCCGCAAAAAGCACAACCTGCTGATCGGCGAGCGCACGGCGGAGGATATCAAGATCAAGATCGGCTCTGCTTACCCCTACGACGGCGAGGGCGCTATGGACGTCAAGGGCAGGAACCTGCTCGACGGCCTGCCGAAGAACATTGAGATCACCTCCGAAGAGGTGCGCGAGGCGCTTTCCGACCCGGTCAACCAGATCCTTGACACCATCCGTTCGACGCTCGAGAAGACCCCGCCCGAGCTTTCCGCCGACATCATCGACCGCGGCATCATGCTCACGGGCGGCGGCGCGCTGCTGCGCGGGCTCGACAAGCTGATCTCCATTGAGACGAAGATCCCCGTGCACGTCGCGGAAAATCCGCTGGACTGCGTGGTGGACGGCTGCGGCAAGTGCCTGGAGAACGACGCCGTGCTTGCCGTGACCGGCAAACGGAACTACGACTAAGAAAAAGATCAGATTTCAGCGGTCAGCTTTCAGAAATTAGAAGTTAAAAGGCAGAAGCGGTACGGTCGGTTCTGTAAAAACCGAATGATGGTATATTTCTTTCGGCTGCGAAAACAATTAAGATTTTGCTGAAATCCCGTAGGGGCGGGGCTTAAGCGCCCGCCCGAGCAAAGTGCGGATAGAAAAGAATTTACGGTGTTGATAAAAATCGCAATTCTGTTTTTCGCCGCAACCGATTACAAAATCCAACCTCCCTACGGGCGGGCGCGGAGACCCGCCCCTACCACTACAGATTTTATTTTTTCTACGCAGCCGCGGCTGCGTGGAAAACCGCCCATACCATCTCTGACATCTAACCTCTGCATTCTGAATTCTGTTCCGCCCGCCCCTACCGCTTCAGACTTTATTTTTTCAGTACGCGTGGCTTTGCGGCCCCCTGCCGGTATAGTTTCTGACCTCTAACATCTGTATTCTGCCCTCTGCTTTTGTCCGTCTGCGTAAAGGAGAAGTATGCGTAATTTTTTCAGAAGCACTGCTTTTAAAATTCTGCTTGCCGCTGTTGTGGTGCTGCTTGCGTGCGTCATCGCCGCGGCGGCGTTTTCCGGCGGCACCTCCGTGCTGACGTCTGCGGTGAGCACGGTGCTCTCGCCCTTGGAGCGCGCCTGCACCTACATAGCGGACAAGGTGGGTGACGCGGCGGGCGGCTTCGTTTCGGCGGGCGCGTACCGCGACCGCGTAGAGGAGCTTGAAAATCAGATCGCCGAATACCAGGGGATGCTTGTGGACTACGAGGAGCTGCAGCGCCGGGTAGAAAGCTATGAAAACTTCCTTGGGGTCAAGGAGGAGAACCCAGACTTTCAATTCGTCGCGGGCACGCTCATCGGGCGCGACGCCGCCGATGTGTTCGGGTCGTTCACTTTAAGCTGCGGCGAGACCGACGGCGTTTCCGTCGGCGACCCGGTCATCAGCGGCGAATATCTGATCGGCATCGTGTCCGAGGTCGCCCCCACCACCTGCGTGGTGCTGTCCATCTGCGACCCGAAGGTGAGCGCTGCCGCATATGAGATCCGCACGGGCGAGACGGGCTATACCGAAACGACCTCTGCACTTGCTGCCGAAGGGCTGGTGAAGCTCACGGGGCTGTCGCAGAGCACCACCGTCGCCCCGGGCGGGATCGTCTGCACCTCCGGCGTGGGCGGCGTGTTCCCGCGCAACCTTATCATCGGTACGGTCACACAGGTGTATCAGGAGGAGGGCGACGTCTCCTACTGTGCCGAGATCCGGCCCGGCGTAGACATCGGCGAGGTGCAGGACGCCTTTGTTATCACGGATTTTGAGGGGAAAGGCGATGCGTAAGCGGACAAGGATCTTGCTATTGCGCCGCGCGATCTTCGCGCTGCTGATCTTAGGCGCGCACCTGCTGCAAAATACGCCCGGCGCGTTCCCGTCGGTGTGCGGCGTGCGGGCGTTTTTCCTTTTGTCGCTGACGGTTTGCCTGGGGCTTTTTGAACGCGAGGTCGCCGGCGCGCTGTTCGGCGCGTTTGCAGGCATCCTTTGGGACAGTGTCTCGCCCCTGGGCGACGGGTTCCACGCGCTGTTGTTTATGCTCATCGGCGCGGCGTGCGGCATCCTCATCAACACGATCATGCGCAACAACCTGATCACCGCCATGCTGCTGTCGGTGCTCGCGCACGTTTTGTATGTATCTTTGTATGTGATCTTTTTTGTGGTCGCCGAGGGCGTGGACAGCGCCGGCTGGCTGTATGTACGCTACTATTTGCCGGCGGTCGTGTTTTCCGTTTTGTTTACCCCGCTGTTCTATCTGCTCGTGCGCACAGTCATGCGCCGCACGCGCCTGCCGGAATAGGCGCACGGCAGAAGCTGAAAAGGAGTCCCCCATGAAAGAAAAAAGCCTGCGGCTGCGCACCATGGCGTTTATCGTTGCCATCGTGCTGTTTTTCTCCGTGTTTTTAGTGGAGCTGTTCCGCGTGCAGGTCGTCAACGCCGGCGAGTATTCCACCGACGGCGTCGCGCTCAATTCCGTGGACAGCACCATTGAAGCGGCGCGCGGCGAGATCCTCGACTGCAACGGCGTGCCGCTTGTTACGAATGAGCAGGTCAACACGATCGTGCTCAACGCCTCGTATTTCCCGCCGACTTCTGAGCAGGAGCGGCGCAACGAGATCTTAGCGGCGCTCATCGCGCTGTGCGAGGAACACGGCGTGGAATGGAACGACGACCTGCCGCTGGAATTTGACGCGAACGGCAACATCCAATACAAGGAAAACGCCGATTCCGATATCGCGTTTTTGAAATCGCGCGACGTGCTGCATTTGAACTCTTACGCCACGGCGCAAAACTGCTTCGACGCGCTGGTCGAGAAATTTAAATTGCAGGATTACGATCCGCAGACGGCGCGCAAGATCGGCTCTGTGTGCTACTCGCTCAAGCGCATCTCGTTCTCGGCGGTGAACCCTTTTACTTTCGCAGACGAGGTCTCGACCGAGGTCGCCGCGATCATCAAGGAAAACAGCGCGACGTATGTCGGCGTGGATATTGAAGTCACGACGCGCCGCAGCTACACGGACGGCACCATTGCCCCGCACATCATCGGGGTGACGGGGTCGCTCGACGCCGAGGAATATGCAGCGCTTTCCGAAGAATACAAAACGGCGTCCGCCGACGAGTCGCTGACCGACGCCGAACGGCAGACGCTGTCCTTACGCGCCTACGCCATGGACGACACCATCGGCAAATTCGGCATCGAAAGCGCCATGGAGGATTATCTGCGCGGGACGAACGGCGTCATGACCACAACGACCGACGCAGACGGCAATAAGACCTCCGAGATCACCACAGCGCCCGAAGCGGGCAACGCCGTGATCCTGACGATCGATTCGGGGCTGCAAAAGCAGGTGCAGGACGCGCTTGCGGCGTTCGTGGAGGAGTACCGTGACAAGGAATCCATCCCTGCGGTCGGCTCTGCGGTGGTCATCGACGTGAAAACGGGCGGGGTGCTCGCCTGCGCGACCTACCCGAGCTACGACCTTTCGACCTATTACGACAATTACGCGGCGCTTGCGGCAGATACGGATTCGCCGCTGTGGAACCGCGCGCTGCTTTCGACCTACGCGCCCGGCTCCACGATGAAGCCTGCCATCGCCGTTGCGGGCTTAGAGGAGGGCGTCATCACCGAGACCTCCACCTTCCGCTGCACGCGGTACTATACCTATTTCACGGATACCGTCTTCCGCTGCACCGGTTATCACGGCAGCATTGACGTCAAAGAGGCGCTCAACCAGTCCTGCAACATCTTTTTCTATGAGACGGGCAGGCTTTTGGGGATCGAGCGCATGAACGAATACTGCTCGCGCTTCGGGCTCGGGCAGAAGACCGGCGTGGAGGTGGGCGAATCCACGGGCGTGCTCGCCAGCATCGAATACCGCGAATCCCACGGCGGCACCTGGTACCCCGGCGATACCGTGCAGGCGGCGATCGGGCAGTCCGACAACCTGTTCACGCCCATCCAGCTTGCGAACTACGCCGCTGCGCTTGCCACGGGGACGCGCTATCAGGCGCATTTCGTGAAAAGCATCAGGACCGCCGACTATTCCGAGACGATCCTCGAAAACACCGGCACTCTCGCGCAGGAACTGAACGTGTCCGACAACACCCTGCGCATCGTGCGCGAGGGTATGCGCCGCTACGGCGCGCGCGTTTCGGCGCTGCGCAACCTCCCCGTAGCGGTCGCCGCGAAGAGCGGTACGGCGGAATCCAAGGCAAAGGTAGACGGCGACATTGTCGAAGGCTTGAACGGCTTTATGATCTCTTTCGCGCCGTATGAAGACCCCGAGATCGCCGTCGCCGTGGCGATCGAAAACCTGAACAGCGGTACGGCGACGGCCACGCTCGTCGCACAGATCTACGAAGCCTATTTTGCCGCCGCGACACAGTTGGATACCGAGCAGGGCTATAACAGCGTGCTCGGCTGAACCGGAAAGGGGAACGGAGAATGGCAAAACGCATCCTGATATGCTCCGGCAAGGGCGGCGCGGGAAAGTCCACCGCCGCCGTGTGCCTGGCGCATGCCCTGCTTGCGCGCGGGCAGAGGGTGCTGCTCATCGACTGCGACGCGGGGCTGCGCACGCTCGACCTGCTGACGGGTCTCGGCGCCGAGGCTGTATACACTTGGCTGGATGCCGCTGAAAGCGTTTGTGCGCCGTCCGACGCGCTGCTGAAAACCGAGGACGGGCGGCTGGGGCTCTTGCTGCCGCCGCCGGCTGATGCGGCACTGCCGGACGAAACCGCTTTTTCTGCGGTGCTCGGCGCAGTGGAAGGGGATTTTGATTTCTGCCTGCTGGACGCGCCGGCAGGGCTTGCGGGCTTTGTGCCGACGCTTTGCTGCGTTTCGAACGCGGCGGTGGCCGTTGCTACCCCCGACGCGGTCTGTGTGCGCGCCGCATCGGCGCTCGGCGCGCTTTTGTTTGCGCACATTCCCGAACAGGAGGTGCGCTTGCTGCTCAACCGGTTTGATTATTTTCAGCTTCGCGCACACGAGTGCCTGTCGCCGGACAGTGCGGTCACGCAAAGCGGGATGCGTCTTATCGGCGCGATCCCCGACGACCCGCATCTCAGGCGCCTTGCCGAGGGTGACCGCCCGCTTGCGTCCACCCGCGCTGCCTTTGCACGGGTCGCCGCCCGCCTTTTGGGTGAGGACGTGGAATTCAAGGTGAAGAAAGTACGGTGTTAGAGGCTGGATAATAGATACTGGATTCTAGATGCCGGACGCAGGACAGGGAAGTTTTGTGTGAAGCCGTGGAACGCGTAATCCGTAGGGACAGCCCTTGCGGCTGGCCATTTTAGATTTTAGACGTTAGATATTAGATGTTAGACGTGGGGCAGGTGGATTTCACGCATTGCCGCGGCTGTGTAGAAAAGGAAAAAAGCACCTCTTGTAGGGGCGGGGCTGCGCTCAGATGTCAGATATTAGAAATTAGATGTTAGACGTTAGAGATTAGATGCGGTACAGGCGGGTTTCATGTAAAACTGCGGCTTCGCAGAAATAATTTGTTTACAGCTGTAGGGGCGGGTCTCTGTGCCCGCCCGCAAGGAAGTTCGTTTTTATCTTGATTGCGGCGAATAACAGAATTTCGGTTTTCGTAACAAGACGCAGGTTGCGTTTTTCCGCGCTTTGCTCGGGCGGGCGCTTAAGCCCCGCCCCTACAGGGTTCAGCGCAATTTTAATTCCTTTCATAGCCGAAAAACAGTGCTAACTTTCGGTTTCGATGAAACTTTTCTATACGGTTTCTGACCTCTGGCTTCTAACTTCTGATTTCTGAAAGCTGCCCCCTGCTTCGCCTCCAAATTGCACGAATTTGAAAAATTTTGTAAAAAAACGCTAAACAGCAGTTGAAATTTCGGCAAAAGTTTGGTATGCTATATAACGGTGTATTGTTTCGGACCGCAGTTGACGGCATTTCTCCGGCAAACGCGGGTTTTGTGTCTTGAATTTTTGTGAAAGAGAGGAACGCTATGAACATTGCCCTGATGGCGCACGATTCCAAAAAAGAATTGCTCACGCAGTTCTGCATCGCCTACTGCGGGATCCTGTCCCGCCACAACCTCTGCGCGACCGGTACGACGGGCAAGCTGGTCGCGGAAGCGACAGGCTTAAAGATCACACGCTTTCTTAACGGCTCGCAGGGCGGCGATCAGCAGATCGGCGCGCGCATTGCCTGCAACGAGATCGATCTGCTTTTGATTTTCCGTGACCCCTTAAACCCCAAGCCCCACGAACCTAAGGAGAATAATCTGCTGCGCCTTTGCGATGTGCACAATATCCCTGTGGCGACCAATATCGCTACCGCTGAAGCGATCATTCATTCGCTCGAGCGCGGCGACCTCGATTGGCGCGACATCGTCAACCCAAAATAAACCCGGAATACAAGGCGTCCCCCTCCCAAGGGAGGGGGCGCTTCTATCCCATGTAAGGAAGAACGACTATGGCACTTATCACCAACGCGATCAAAGGGACGCTCGACCTGCTCCCGAAAGAGAGCTGCAAAACCCAGTATATCGAAGCGGCTGTGCGCGAGATCGCCGAAAATTACGGCTTTTTAGAAATGCGCACGCCCGTTTTTGAGCACACCGAGCTGTTCCAACGCTCGGTCGGCGAAACGACCGACGTCGTGCAAAAGGAAATGTATACCTTTGAAGACAAGGGCGGGCGCTCCATCACCCTGCGCCCCGAGGGCACGGCGGGCGCGGCGCGCGCTTTTTTAGAGCACGGGCTTTTCAACGACGCCCTGCCGCAGAAGATCTACTATCTGACCTCCTGCTACCGCTACGAAAAGCCGCAGGCGGGCAGATTGCGCGAATTCCACCAGTTCGGCGTGGAATCCTTCGGCGCGGGCACGCCCGCAGCGGATGCGGAGATCATCTCCCTCGCGCACGCGGTGTTCCGCTATCTCGGCGTGCAAAACCTGACGCTTGAGATCAACTCGATCGGCTGCCCGGAATGCAGGAAGAAATTCCAAGAGGCGCTCAAAGCCTATTTTGAGAGCTACCGCGAGCAGCTTTGCGATACCTGCAAATCGAGGCTTGAACGCAACCCCATGCGTATCCTCGACTGCAAAAGCCCCGTCTGCTCCGAAATCGCCGCCGGCGCACCGAAGATCCTCGACTTTTTGTGCGACGACTGCCGCGCCCACTTTGACGCGGTGCAGAAGTATTTGCAGGCGATGGACATTGCATTCACCGTCAACCCGACCATTGTGCGTGGGCTTGACTACTACACGCGCACGGTATTTGAATTTGTTTCGAGCGAGATCGGCGCGCAGGGTACGGTCTGCGGCGGCGGGCGGTACGACGGGCTTTTGGAGGAGCTCGGCGGCAAGCCGATGCCCGCGTGCGGCTTCGGGATGGGGATCGAACGCCTGCTTCTCTTGATGGAAGCGCAGGGCGTGCCGTTCCCCGAGCCGAAGAAATGCGACGTCTATCTTGTCTCCATGGGCGAAGAAGCCGGGCTGAAGGCCGCCGCCCTTGCCGAACAGCTTCGCGAAGAGGGCCTTTCGGCACAGTTCGACACCGTCGGCAGAGGGCTTAAAGCGCAGATGAAATATGCTGACAAGCTCGGCGCGGCATACACCGTTGTGCTCGGCGACGCGGAGCTGGAGAGCCGCCGCGTCAACCTCAAGAACATGCGTGACGGCACGCAGACCGAGCTTTCACTTGATGATTTCGTCGGCGCGTTCCAATCCATCGTCCTTCGCGAGGCGCTCGCGGCGTTGGATACATCGGACTTGGACGAGGCGGATATTTCCACGATTTTAGGGGGCGTGCAAAACTGATGGATACGATGCAAGGGATCAAACGGACGGACTACTGCGGGACGCTTCGCGCGTCCGACATCGGGCGCGAGGTGACCGTGTGCGGCTGGGTGCAGAAGCAGCGGGACTTGGGCGCGCTCATTTTCGTCGACCTGCGCGACCGCACGGGGATCTTACAGCTTGCGTTTACGGAAAGCACGGACCCCGCCGTCATGGAAAAGGCGGGGACGCTTCGCTCGGAATACGTCGTCGCGGCAAAGGGCGTTTTGCGTGAGCGCGCGGCGAAAAACAGCGAGATCCCCACAGGCGACGTGGAATTGGAGGTCTCCGAGCTTCGCATTTTGGGGCTCAGCGACACGCCGCCTTTCGAAATTGTCGAAAACTCGCAGACGGCGGAGCTCACGCGCTTAAAATACCGCTATCTTGACCTGCGCCGCCCCGATCTGCAAAAAAACATTCTGATGCGCCACAGGCTTACGAAGATCACGCGCGACTATTTTGACGAAAACGGGTTTATCGAGATCGAAACGCCGATGCTCATCCGTTCCACGCCGGAGGGCGCGCGCGATTTCCTCGTGCCCTCGCGGCTTCATAAGGGCAGCTTTTACGCCCTGCCGCAGTCCCCGCAGCTTTATAAGCAGCTTTCCATGGTGGCGGGCTTTGACCGCTATATGCAGATCGCGCGCTGCTTCCGCGACGAGGATCTGCGCGCTGACCGCCAGCCGGAATTCACGCAGATCGACCTTGAAATGTCCTTTGTCGATATGGAGGACGTGCTGGAGATCGGCGAAGGGTATATGCGCCGCGTGTTCCGCGAGATGCTCGGGATCGAACTCACGACCCCGCTGCCGCGGCTTACCTATCGTGAGGCGATGGAGCGCTACGGCTCGGACAAGCCCGATACGCGCTACGGGTTGGAACTGGTGGATTTGACCGACATCGCGCGCGAAACGGAGTTTGCCGTGTTCCGCGCCGCAGTGGAAGCGGGCGGCACCGTGCGCGGCATCAATGTCAAGGGCGCGGCATCCAGGCTTTCGCGCAAGGAGATGGACAAGCTCACCGAGTTCGTGCGCGGCATCGGCGCAAAGGGCCTTGCCTGGGCGCGGCTGAACGCAGACGGCACGGCGGCGTCGTTTAGTAAGTTTTTAACTACCGAGCAAATGCAGGCGCTCTGCGGCAAAATGCAAGCCGAAACGGGCGACGCGCTGCTGATCGTTGCCGACGCGAACGAAGCCCTTGCGCTCTCCGTCCTTGGCGCGCTGCGCCAGGAGGTCGCCGCAAAGCTCGACCTTGTGCCGAAAGACCGCTTCGACCTGCTTTGGATCACCGAGTTCCCGTTCTTTGAATACGATGCGGAAACGGGCGAATATGTGGCGATGCACCACCCCTTTACCGCGCCCATGGATGAATGCCTTGCCTATCTCGAGACCGACAAGGCGCGCGTGCGCGCCAAGGCGTATGACCTCGTGCTCAACGGCATCGAGCTTTCGAGCGGCTCCATCCGGATCACGAACCCGCAGCTGCAAAGCCGCATTTTCTCCCTTTTGGGGCTGTCGGATGAGGAGGCCAAGGAAAAATTCGGCTTCCTTTTGGATGCGTTCCGCTACGGTGCGCCCCCGCACGGCGGCATGGGCATCGGGCTTGACCGCCTTTGCATGCAGCTTCTCGGCTGCGCAAGTTTGCGCGATGTCGTCGCTTTCCCGAAGGTGCAGAACGCCTCCGAGCCCATGACCGAATGCCCCTCGCCGGTGGACGAAATGCAGCTTGCCGAATTGGGTCTTGCCGCAAAGGAAACGGAACAGGGCGAATAAACAGATTTGTAAAAATCGAATATTACGCGAACGACCCGAACAGGTTTTTTGTTCGGGTCAAGTTTTGTCGAAAAAGCGTATATAATAGTTTTCGCCCACCTTTTTCAAAAGGTGGCGGGGTCGAGGGGCGGCGCCCCCGTCGCGTCCCGCAGGGCGCGAAATCCTTTTCTTTTTTAAGCGCAGGGGGGGAAGGAACGGTTTTT
>CAKMIX010000030.1 GCA_927362715.1 uncultured Clostridia bacterium
TTTCACGCGGAAAAGACAAAAGCAGGGGGGGGGAACCCTCACGCTTCCCGCCCGTTTGCCGCATAGTGCGTAAGGGGAATTCGGCGCATAAAGCGCCAAAAAAAGAGAGGAAAACAATATAGAAACCCGCGTGCGCGGGAGGTTCGTCCGTTTCGGGCGGCAGCTTAAAGCTGCTCGGTGAGCGCGGTAAGCTGCAACGCCTTCCACAGAGATTTCCACGACAGCTTGGACGCGACCAATTCGCTGACCAGCTTGCGCACTTCGCGTTCTCTTTCTTCGTACAGCATTCTGTTCACTCCTTTCCTGTTTTCTACCGGTATTATATGGCAAACTATCGGATTTGTCAAGTCTTTTTTACCAAAAAATTCAAAATATTTTTGTGCAATATTATGTTAACAATTTGGACAAAAATGCATTGAACTCAAAAAACAAGGGCGTTTTGCCGGAAAACCTATGGTTTTCACGCCGATAGGTGAATCTATATTCGCTAATCTTCTAAAATATTTTCGTCATTTCGACGAATTCGAGCTCCGCTCTTTGATAAAGTCGGGAAGGTACGTTTTCTATGCGGAAGTGTGCGTAAAGCGCGGCACTGCGGGGAAAATAAACGCGGGAACAAACGGCGGCAAAACGGGAAAAATATCCAAATCTTTTTGTCCGCAGAAAGCATATTTCGGCTGTTTTCGGCGCGTTGAGGTTTGACAAGCCGCCGTACAAACAGTATAATAAAGCTGTACCTGCGCGGCGCGGCGGACAAAGCGCGCGGCGCGCCGCAATTTTGTAAGGAGTGAAAACAAATGCCTTTAGTCACCACTACCGAAATGTTCAAAAAAGCTTATGAAGGCGGTTACGCCGTCGGCGCGTTCAACGTCAACAATATGGAGATCATCCAGGGCATCACCCGTGCCGCCAAGAAGCACAATGCCCCCGTGATCCTGCAGGTCTCTGCGGGCGCGCGCAAATATGCGTCCCACGGGTATCTGGTCGCCATGGTGAAGGCCGCTGCCGAAGAAACGGGTCTGCCCATTGCGCTGCACCTTGACCACGGTCCGGATTTTGAGACCTGCAAGGCGTGCATCGACGGCGGCTTTACCTCCGTTATGATCGACGGCAGCCATCTGCCTTATGAAGAAAACGTTGCGCTGACCAAAAAGGTCGTCGATTACGCCCACGCACACGGCGTGGTGGTTGAGGGCGAGCTCGGCCAGCTTGCGGGCATCGAGGATGATGTCAACGTCAGCGAGGACGACGCGCATTTCACGGATCCCGACCAGGTCTATGACTTCGTGACCCGCACCGGCGTGGATTCCCTTGCCATTGCCATCGGCACGAGCCACGGCGCTTACAAATTCAAGCCCGGCCAAAAGCCGCAGCTTCGCTTCGACATTTTGCAGGAAGTGGCGGAAAAGCTCCCCGGCTTCCCGATCGTCCTGCACGGCGCGAGCTCCGTGAATCAGGAGGATGTCAAGACCATCAACCAGTACGGCGGCCAGATGCCCGACGCCATCGGTATCCCCGAGGATATGCTGCGCAAGGCTTCCTCCATGGCGGTCTGCAAGATCAATGTGGACTCCGACATCCGCATCGCCATGACGGCGGCGATCCGTAAGCACTTTGCTGAGAATCCGACCCACTTTGACCCGCGCCAGTACCTGACCCCCGCGCGCGACGCGATCGAGGGTGTGGTTTCGCACAAGATCGAGACCGTGCTCGGCTGTGAGGGCAAAGCATAAAATCTGCACAAATGGGCATACTACAAGAGCAGCTCTCGCCTGCGGGCGGGGGCTGCTTTTTCAGGAGACGGACAAGCGACCGCCGGCGAGCGCTGCGTACACAGGATGTTCCTTATAGAAAACACCCAAAAAATGTAAAAAAGACGGCGAAAAAATCGACAAAATCGGCGGGCAAAATTCTATAAAAAAGGACTTTTATTTTTGATGCGTCGGTGGTATAATAACCTTGCGACACTCTAAAGAAAGCAAAGCTTTCAAGAGTGTCGAAGAACATTGTACCATGCCCGCCTCACACTTGCGCGTTCGGCGACATGGTATAATACTAAAGGTTAACTACGGGCTTTTCATTTGCCCGGCCGGCATTTTGCCGGCAGATTTTGAATGAACTGATTTTGATTTTTCCTGCCCCGCGTCATAGATGCGGCTTTTTTGTGCGGGGCGTTACATAGATTCGGATGCAGGGAGTGAGCCGTCTTTGGAGAAGTTTGTCATTACCGGCGGTCAACGGCTGACCGGCGAGGTTTCCGTCAGCGGGGCGAAAAACGCAGTCGTTGCAATCTTGCCCGCCACGATCTTGGCACAGGACATTTGCAGAATTGAAAATATACCGAACATCAGTGATGTCACCGCTATGGTGAAGATCCTCAAAACCATGGGCGCGGGCATCAAATATATCAACAAAACAACGCTCGAGATCGACACGCGCCACGTTGGCTCCTTTGTAGTGGAGCATGAGCTGACGCGGCAGCTGCGCGCTTCGTATTACCTGATTGGCGCGCTCATCGGGCGTTTTTCGCGCGCGCGCGTCGCCATGCCCGGCGGGTGTTATTTAGGGCTTCGTCCCATTGACCAGCACATCAAGGGCTTTGAGGCGCTCGGCGCACAGGTCACTATGGAAGAAAACGCCATGGTGCACGTCGAAGCGCAGCATTTGATGGGCAACTCCGTGTATCTCGACGTCGTCTCCGTCGGCGCGACGATCAATGTGATGCTCGCGGCGGTCAAGGCGCCGGGGCTTACCGTGATCGAGAATGCCGCCAAGGAGCCGCACATCGTCGATCTGGCGAACTTTTTGAACACCATGGGCGCGGATGTCCGTGGCGCGGGCACCGACGTGATCAAGATCCGCGGCGTGCAAAACCTGCACGGCTGTGAGTATTCCATCATCCCCGACCAGATCGAAGCGGGCACTTACATGGTCGCGGCGGCGGCAACGCGCGGCGACGTGCTGGTGAAAAACGTCATCCCCAAGCACCTTGAGTCCATCACCGCGAAGCTCATTGAAGCGGGCGCGACGGTGGAGGAATTCGACGAGGCGGTGCGTGTGAAAATGGATCGCCGCCCGGGGCACTGCAACATCAAAACCATGCCGCATCCCGGTTTCCCGACCGATATGCAGCCGCAGTTCTCCACGTTCCTGTGTCTGGCAGAGGGCACGAGCATCGTTTCCGAAAGCGTGTGGGACAACCGTTTCCGCTATACCGAGCAGTTGCAGCGCATGGGCGCGAATATCCACGTCAACGGCAAGACCGCAGTAATCGAGGGCGTAGAAAGGCTTAAAGGCGCGCCGATCCGTGCGGACGACCTGCGTGCGGGCGCGGCGATGCTCATCGCCGCCATGTCGGCAAGCGGCATTTCGGAGATCGAGGAGATCCAGCACATCGAGCGCGGCTATGAAAACGTCGTGGACAAATTCCGCACACTCGGCGCAAAGATCGAGCGCCGCAATTTCCCCGATGAGGACGAGGACGTGCAGCGCACGGCAGGCTGAACGAAAATACAATAGGGGACGGTTCTGTTCATACAGAACCGTCCCTGTTTTTTGCTTATGTTTTAGGCTTTACGCAAAACTCGTACACAAACCTGCTTTGCGGCTTCGCGCAGGTAGATTGCAGCATTCTGAATGGAATCCTCCGCAGTCCTGCCATCCGTTTGCAGTGCGGCGGCATTGCAAAAGCCGAATCGTGCGGGGGAAAAGTCCGCCGTGATCGCGCCCGAAATAAGCGCGCAGGGCGTTCCCTGTTCCTTTGCAAGCGCGCACACGCGCGCCGGGAGCTTGCCGAACGCGGTTTGGCTGTCCGTTCTGCCCTCGCCCGTGATCACAAGATCGGCAGCGGCGATTTTGGCAGACAGCCCGCAGCTTTTTGCCAAGATCGAAAACCCGCTTTGCACTTCGCCGCCGAATGCAGCATACAGCCCGCCGCAAAGCCCGCCCGCCGCGCCCATGGCGGGCTTTTTGCGTATATCCCGCCCGAACGCGGTAAGATATACGCCGGCCAGTTGGCGAAGCCCCGCGTCGAGTGCCTGCACCTCGTCGGGCGTCGCACCTTTTTGCGGGGCGAACACGAACGCCGCGCCGGTTTCCCCGTAAAACGGGTTCTGCACATCGCAGGCGTATGTAAAGCGTATGGTGCGGCAGGCTTCAAACACGGGGGAAGCTTGTATCGCGTGCACGCGGGCCATATGCGCACCGATCGGGGCAAGGCGGTTGCCGTCCGCGTCGAGAAACGACACGCCAAGCGCCGAGAGTGCACCCATGCCGCCGTCGGTGGTCGCGCTGCCGCCGAGCCCGATGACGATCTGCGTACAGCCCATACCTGCCGCCGCCGCGATCAACTCGCCCACACCGTATGTGGAGGCGTTTTTTGTGTGCAGATCATTTTTATCTATCCCCTGTATGCCCGCCGCCTGTGCCGTTTCGATGTAAGCGGTCGTGCCGTCGGGGGAGACGGCGAAGTGCGCCTGCTTTTTATGAAAATATGCGTCTTGTACCGCACAGGCGTGTAAAGCGCCGTGCGTCACCGCCGCCGCCGAGACCGCAAAGCCCTCGCCGCCGTCGGAAAGGGGCGCTTGCAAAACGTCTGCGCCCGGCTGCGCATCATACACGCCGGCGGCAAGCGCCGCGCAGACCTGTTGTGCAGAAAGGCAGCCCTTGAACGAATCCGGGCAAAGCAATATGCGCACCGCTTCCACCACCTTTTAAATCGTCAGATAGCTGAAAATTTCGCGCAGAGTGTCGAGCGGCTGCTGGTTCTCCGCCATTTTCACGGCGATGTGCTTTTTGCCGAAGTCCGCCACGGAAACACGCGCGCGCATCGCGCCCGAAAGGGTCAGCACCATCGAAGTATCGAGCTCCTTGACATACAGGAGAATGGCCTGCCCTTTCTGCCCGATCTCGTAAATGCCCTTTGCCGCCGCTGCATTGCGCAGAAGGGAAATGTCCATCAAGCCCTCTACAGAGCGCGGGATCTCGCCGAAGCGGTCGCGCAGCTCGTCGCGCACATCGGCGGCGTCCTCTTCGGATCGGATGTCCGCAATGCGGCGGTAGATCGCAAGCCGCTGCGGTAGGCTGTCGATGTAATGCTCGGGAATGTGCGCGTCCACCTGCATGTCGATGAGGCATTCCTTTTGGCGCACGGGGCTTTTCTCGCCCTTTTCCTCGCTGACTGCCTCGCCTAAAAGCTGCAAATACATGTCATAGCCGACGGCCTCCATATGCCCGTGCTGCTGCGCGCCGAGCACACTGCCTGCACCGCGGATCTCGAGATCGCGCATGGCGATCTTAAAGCCCGAGCCGAATTCCGTGTATTCGCGGATCGCCGAAAGCCGCCGCGCTGCGATGTCGGAAAGCTCCTTGCCGCGCGTGAACGTGAAATAGGCGCTCGCGCGCCGCGTGCTTCTGCCGACGCGCCCGCGGATCTGGTGGAGCTGTGCAAGACCGAGACGGTCTGCGTCCTCAATGATCAGCGTATTGCAGTTGGGCACATCCACGCCCGTTTCGATGATCGTGGTGCATACAAGGATGTCGATTTCACCCTCCAAAAGCCTGCGCCAGATGTCGCTGAGCTTTTCTTCCGGCATTTTGCCGTGCGCCACAGCGACGCGCGCATCCGGCAGAAGCTCGGAAATTTCGCCCGCGCGCTTTTCGATGGTTTCTACGCGATTGTGCAGAAAATACACCTGCCCGCCGCGCCGAAGCTCCTTTTCCATCGCCTGTACCAAGATCCCCATATCGTATTCCAATACATAGGTCTGCACGGGGAAGCGGTCCTGCGGGGCTTCTTCGATCACGGACATGTCGCGGATGCCGGTCATCGCCATGTTCAGCGTGCGCGGGATGGGCGTTGCGGAAAGCGTCAGCACGTCTACCGCGGGGAACAGCTCCTTGAGCTTTTCTTTCTGCGCCACGCCGAAGCGCTGTTCCTCGTCCACGATCAACAGCCCTAAGTCCTTGAACTGTACGTCTTTGGAGACAAGGCGGTGCGTGCCGACGATGAGATCTATACTGCCGCGCCGCAGGTCTTTTAAGATCTTTTCCTGCTGGCGCGGGGTGCGGAAGCGCGAGATCATTTCTACGTTGACGGGAAAGCCCTCGAAGCGGTTGAGGATCGTGCGGTAATGCTGGAGCGCGAGGATCGTCGTCGGCACGAGCACGGCGCACTGCTTGCCGTCCGCCACGCATTTGAACGCGGCGCGCAGCGCGACCTCCGTCTTACCAAAGCCCACGTCGCCGCACAGTAGGCGGTCCATGGGGTAGGGCTTTTCCATGTCGCCCTTGATCTCGTCCACCGCGCGCAGCTGATCGACCGTTTCGTCATAGGGAAAGCGGCGTTCAAAGTCGTTCTGCATGTCGATATCCGGCGAAAAGGCGTGACCCTGAATGCTCTGGCGCTTCGCGTACAGCGCAATGAGCTGATCCGCCATATCCTTGACTGCACTGCGCACGCGCGAACGGGTCTTTTCCCACTCCGCGCCGCCGATGCGGTTGAGCTTGACGGTGCGCCCTGTCTCCTCGTGCGGGCCGATGTATTTGGAAACCAAATCGAGCTGGGTAACGGGCACATACAGCACGTCGCCCTTCGCATACCGAATTTTGATGTAGTCCTTGGTGATCTTGCCGACCTCTAACTTCTGGATGCCGTCAAAGATCCCGATGCCGTGCGCGGCGTGCACCACATAGTCGCCTTTTTTCAGGTCATCAAGCGAGTGCAGCCCCTGGCCCTGCTTAAAGCGCGTGCGGGAACGCTTCCCCGCCTGCAGGCGCGTCTTGCCGTAGGTATACACATAGAATTTCTCGTGCGGGTAGCAAAAGCCGCCCGAAAGCGCACCGGGCAGCACCGTGACCATCCCGCGCGGGAATTCGTTCGGCACAAGGGGGAAGTATACCGCCGTAAGCCCCTCGGCAGACAGATCCTCCGACAGTGTTTTAGCGGATTTTCCCGTACCGCCGAACACCACGACCGTGGCGTCCTTTTGCAGCACGGGCGAAATGTCCTCTAACAGGACGTCCAGCTTGCCGTTCCAGACAGGGAGCTGTGTTGCCGTAAAGGTGATGAGCTCTTTTACAGGTGTATCGAAACTGCCGCGTGCGAAGTTGTCCACATACAGCGCGCCCTTGTTCTCATACAGCTTGATCAGCTCTGCTTCGGATAGATAAAAATCATCTAACCCCTTGCAAAGCGTGCCTTCCTCGAACAGCGCCTTGATGTCCTCCAACAGCAGCTTGACGGCGTTCGCGGCGCGTTCACGGCAGTTCGCGCTCTCGCACACGAACAAAAGACCGTCTTTTTCCAAATAGTCAAACACAGTCGCCGTCTCGTCATAGATCAGCGGCAGGTATTTGTCGGCAGAGCCGAAATTCGCACCGCCGCGCAGGCGGTCTGCATCGTTATACAGCGTCTCTTTCTGCTTCGCCGCGTGCTTGCCTTTTAACGAGGCGGCAAGGGCCTCGATTTTCTGCGCCAGTTCTTCCGCAGGCGGCAGCAGCACCTCGGTGCCGGGCATCAAAGAGAATTCATCCAAACGCGCTGTGCGGCGCTGGCTTTGCACGTCAAAGCAGGAAATGCTTTCGATCGTATCGCCGAAAAATTCGATGCGCACGGGGGTGTCGTTGCCCGGCGAAAAGATGTCCGCAATACCGCCGCGCACGGAAAACTGCCCCACGCCCTCCACCGCGTCGCAGCGCTCATAGCCGCTTGCCGTCAGGGTTTCGAGTAAAGTCGAAAGGGGGATATCCGCGCCCTTTTGGAGCGTGAGCGCGTGGCGGCGCAAAATTTCGGGCGGCACGGTACGCTGCACGGCAGCCTCCGCCGAGCACACCACGACATCCGCCGTGCCGTCCAGCATGGCGGTCAGCGCCCGCAGCCGGCGCTGCTCGTATTCGTGCGAGCGGCTTTCGGTCTCCGTGTGAAACACGAATTCACGCGCGGGGTATAAAAACGCGCGCAGCCCAAAAGTCTGTAAATCCTCGGTCAGCTTGGTCGCCGTCGCCTCATCGGGCAGCAGAAGCAGCGCCCTGCGGTCGAGTTCTCCGCAGAGCGTAGCTGTCAGGTGTGCTTTTTGCGTGCCCGCAAGCCCCAAGACACCGAGCGGCAGCCGCCGGTTTTTTTCGCCAAGGGGAAGGGCCCGGAACCCGGGGGGGGGCCCCCCTT
>CAKMIX010000031.1 GCA_927362715.1 uncultured Clostridia bacterium
AACCTCTAATTGGCTGTGGGGGGGGGGGGGTTATTCCCCCAAATGGGGCCCCCCCCCCCGCCCCTACTGCAGATTTTTTTCTGCGCAACCTCAGTAGTATATGAAACCCGCCCGCACCGCATCTGATTTCTAATATCTGATCTCTGATATCTAAACCGCGCCCCGTGTGCATTTGCACACGGGGCGCGGTGCCTTATATCATCTGATTTTACAACCCGCTTACTGCTTCCATGGGTTATCCTCGTCCGGGTCGGTGGGGTCCCAGCCGCGGCGGCTGTCGTTCGTGTCGATGCGCACGGGTGTAGGCGGGGTGAGGGGTTCGGCTTCGGCGCTGTCATAGATCACGACGGTCGTGCCCTTCGGGCAGTTGTCATAGATCCACTTTGCATCCTCTACGGTCAGACGGATGCAGCCGAGCGAAGCGGCCTGCCCCAGCTTGTTGAATTCCTCATATTCAAGGTCGCTCTTGTCCTTTGTGAAATACGGGACGGAGTGGAACAAAATGTGCCCTGTGATGCGTGTGGCATACTGCCCGTACACATTGCCCGAAAGCAGCCGCCAGGTGTATTTATCGGTCGTGTTGTAGGTGCCTGTGGGCGTTTTGCCGTCAAGCCCCACCGAGCACGCCATCGCTTTGTACGGTACGGTGTAGTCGCCGTTCGCATCCTTGCTGTAAACGGTGACGATGTTCTGCTGCCGGTTGACACGGATGAGGTACGGCGCGTCGTCGTTCTGCTCGCCGCCGGGGGCTTCCGCAACATATTCGCCCGAAACATAGCCCACGCCGCCGTCATAGTCGATGCGGTACCAACCATTTGAGCACCGCCCCGTGACGGAAAGCGGCGTATCCTGCCCGACTGCGCCGAGCCTTTGCCCGTCCGCAGAGGGCGTCGCGCGCACATTGAGCGTGACGACGGTGGAATACATCGTCGTTTGCATGTCCGTGATCGTCACGTCCCCGGCGGCCTGCGCCTGTGTGGCGGGCGCCTGTGTGGTGGGCGCCTGTGTGACGGGTGCGGTGGTCGTGACGGCTTGCGTTTGTGTTTCGATCTGCGCACCTGCGGCAGGATCCGCCGCGCGGTTATGGCGCACGACAAGCACCGTGGTGACGACCGCTGCGACAACGAGCACGGCGGCAAGCACGATAAGCGCAATTTTTTTCTTCTTATCAAGCCCATGCTTGCGATTGCGCGGCGCACGCGGGCTTTTCTTTTTATAAGTAGAGGAAAATTCCATGGTGTCCTTCCTTTGCAGTCAATTTCTTTGTAAAGACAGTATATGCGCAAAGCGGCGGCTTGTCAATAAAAGAACGCCGATTTCCTGTAAGTCCCGGCAGCGGTTGCTTTGTATGCCCGCTGCTGCGCGGCGCATACTAATTTTGATTTTACATGGCTTTTACACAAGCGGTTTTGCTTTACGCACTTTTAACGCAACCGTGCTTGCAGCCTTTACATTTGTCGGATAAGCTAATCCCATACCGAAAGCAACAAAAGGAGAATCTGTATGAAAAAAACAGTTTTAGGTGTTTTAGCGGGCGTGCTGGCGCTCACTATATTGTTTGCAGGCTGCACGGGCGGTGCGTTTGATGCGGCGGACGAGATCACGGTCATTTCCCGCGAGGAAGGCTCGGGGACGCGCGGCGCATTCGTAGAGCTGTTCGGCGTGGAGGAAGAGGACGAATCCGGCGAAAAGGTGGACCGCACCGTGGCGACCGCCGATGTGCAGACCAGCACGGGCGTGGTGCTCACCAGCGTTTCCGGCAACCGCAACGCCATCGGCTACATTTCACTGGGTTCCTTGAACGATACGGTCAAGGCGCTGCAGATCGACGGCGTAGCGCCCTCCGTAGCGGCGGTCAAGGACGGCAGCTACAAGATCGCGCGACCCTTTAATATTGCGTATAACGAGGCGTCGCTCTCCGACGCGGCGCGTGAGTTCATTGCTTACATCCTCTCGGCCGAAGGACAGCAGATCGTAGAAGAAGCGGGCTATATCCCCGTTTCGGAAAACGCTGCGGCCTTTGCTTCTTCGGGTGCTTCGGGCACGGTAACAGTGTCGGGCTCGTCCTCGGTGACGCCGGTCATGGAAAAGCTCAAGGAAGCGTTTGCCGCTGTGAACGCGAATATTACCGTAGAGGTCAATATGAGCGATTCCACCACCGGTATGACGGATGCGGCAAGCGGCAACTGCGACATCGGTATGGCGAGCCGTGCACTCAAAGACAGTGAGCTTTCTTCGGGCCTTACCAGCACGCAGATCGCACTGGACGGCATCGCGGTGATCGTCAACCCCGAAAATCCGCTGACCTCTCTTTCCGGCGAACAGGTCAAATCGATCTATGTCGGCGACGCGACCGTTTGGGCGGATGTGATGGCGTAAAAATTGTACACCTGCGCTCCCGCCGCGCGAAAAAGCGCGGCGGGAGCCCTGTGCGTTTTTCGGAAAGGATAGCCTATGCTTCAAAAAATACGGGAGCGCGGTATGCACCTCCTCTTCTTTCTTTCGGCGGGCGTGAGCATCGCCGCCGTTTTGCTGATCTGCATCTTTTTGTTTTCGCGCGGCATACCCGCCATACACGAAATCGGGGTGCAGGAATTCCTGCTGGGCAAGGTCTGGAAGCCCTCTTCCGATCTGTACGGTATTTTTCCCATGATCATCGGCAGCTTATATGTTACGGCGGGGGCGATCGCCGTCGGCGTGCCCATAGGGCTTTTGACTGCGATCTTCCTTGCTTTTTTCTGCCCGGGGCGCATCTATCGTTTCTTGAAACCGGCTGTAGATCTGCTTGCGGGGATCCCCTCGGTGGTCTACGGCTTTTTCGGGCTGATGGTGATCGTACCGTTTATCCGCAACACCTTCGGCGGCAGCGGCACAAGCTGGTTGGCGGCAAGCTTAGTGTTAGGGATCATGATTTTGCCGACGGTCATCGGCGTGTCCGAAGCGGCGCTGCGTGCCGTGCCGAAAAGCTATTATGAGGGCAGCCTTGCTTTGGGCGCAACGCATGAGCGCAGTGTATTTCGCACCATGCTGCCCGCCGCGGGCTCGGGCGTGCTTTCCGCGATCATCCTTGGGGTGGGGCGCGCGGTCGGCGAGACGATGGCCGTCATCATGGTCGCAGGCAACCAGGCGGTCATGCCGTCGTCCCTGACCAAAGGGCTGCGCACGCTGACGGCGAATATCGTGCTGGAAATGGGCTACGCTACAGACCTGCACCGCGAGGCGCTCATCGCGACGGCGGTGGTGCTGTTCGTGTTTGTGCTGCTTATCAACCTGTCGTTTTCCGCCGTGAAAAGGAGGAAGGGCTGATGCGCAATTCTTCGTGCTCCAAAGATCAGGCGGCGCGCCGCGCCAAACGCAATGCGGCAGCCTTGCGTGCGGCGGTGTATGCGGGCGCCGGGATCTGTGTTGCCGTGCTTGCCGGGATCCTTGTCTATATTTTAGTAAAAGGCGTGCCGAACCTCACACCGGAGCTGTTCTCGCTACAGTACACCTCGGAAAACGCCTCCGTCGTGCCCGCGCTGCTCAATACGCTGGTCATTGTGGTGCTCTCCCTTGCGATCGCCGTCCCGCTCGGGATCTTTTCTGCGATCTATCTGGTGGAATACGCCAAAAAGGGCAACCGCTTTGTGAAAGTCGTGCGCGTTACGGCGGAAACGCTTGCGGGGATCCCCTCCATCGTATACGGGCTGTTCGGTTATCTGCTGTTCGTCACGACGCTGGGCTTCGGCTATTCCCTGCTCGCAGGCGCGCTGACGTTGAGCATTATGATCCTGCCTGTTATTCTGCGCACCACCGAAGAAGCGCTGCAAAGCGTGCCCGATCTCTACCGCGAGGGCTCGTTCGGCCTTGGCGCGGGTAAGCTGCGGACCGTGTTCCGCATCGTGCTGCCCTCCGCCGCGCCCGGCATCCTCGCGGGCGTGATCCTTGCCGTCGGACGGCTCGTCGGCGAAACGGCGGCGCTCATTTTCACGGCAGGTACGGTGGCGCAGACGCCCGACAGCCTCTTAGGCTCGGGACGCACGCTCGCGGTGCATCTATATGCGTTGTGGAACGAGGGGCTTGCAACCGAAAAGGCGTATGCCACGGCGGTGATCCTGCTGGTGCTCGTGGCGGGCATCAACACGCTTTCTTCGGTGCTCGCATCCAAATGGACGAAAGGAAACAAAAATGGATAACGTTTGCATCGATATACAAAAATTTGACCTGTTTTACGGGGATTTTCAAGCGCTCAAAAATGTCAGCCTGCAGATCCCGAAGCAGCGCATCACGGCATTCATCGGACCGTCCGGCTGCGGGAAATCCACCCTCTTAAAATCCCTCAACCGTATGAACGATCTTGTGGAGGGCTGCCGCACGACCGGCGACATCACACTCGACGGCGATAACATCCGACAGATGGATCCGAACGTCCTGCGCCGCCGCGTAGGCATGGTGTTCCAAAAGCCCAACCCATTCCCGATGAGCGTCTACGACAACATCGCCTACGGGCCGCGCACCCACGGCGTGCGCAAAAAGGCGGAACTCGACGAGATCGTGGAGCGCGCGCTCACTGCCGCGGCGATCTTCGACGAGGTCAAGGACAGATTGAAAAAATCGGCGCTGGGGCTTTCGGGCGGGCAGCAGCAGCGCCTGTGCATAGCGCGTGCACTCGCCGTCGAGCCCGAGGTGCTTTTGATGGATGAGCCTACAAGCGCGCTCGACCCCATTTCAACGGGGAAAATCGAAGAGCTCGCGCTTTCGCTTCGGAAAACGTATACCATCGTCATTGTGACGCACAATATGCAGCAGGCGACGCGGATTTCAGACCGCACGGCGTTCTTCCTTTTGGGGGAACTTGTGGAGGCGGATTCGACCGAGCAGCTTTTTGCGACGCCGCGTGACCGGCGCACGGAGGACTATATCACAGGGAGGTTCGGATGATGCGAAGCAGATTTGAAAGGCAGCTAAACGAGCTGCATGAGGATATGATCGATATGGGCGCGCTGTGCGAAGCGGCGATCGGTGAAGCGGTGCGCGTCCTGTTTGCTGCCGACCGGGAAGCCGCCCGGCAGGTGGTATACGGCGATCGAGATATCGACCGTAAGGAGCATGAGATCGAGGGGCTTTGCCTGCGCCTTTTGCTGCAGCAGCAGCCCGTGGCGCGTGATCTGCGGCATATCTCCGCCGCATTGAAAATGATCACGGATATGGAGCGTATCGGCGACCAGGCGGCGGATATTGCCGAGATCACCCAGCACTTCCGCCTGCCGCAAAACCCTGCGAGCGAACGGCATATCTCCAAAATGGCTGACGCCGTCAAAGCGATGGTGACCGAGAGCATCGACGCCTTCGTGCGCGAGGACGAGCCGCTTGCACGCAAGGTGCTTGCAAGCGATGACGAGGTGGATCGCTTGTTTTTTAAGCTGCGAAGTGATATAATAGAAATGATCTCCCAAAATCCCGCCGGCGGCGAGGAGGCGGTGGATCTTCTGATGGTCGCAAAATACCTCGAACGCATCGGCGACCACGCCGAAAATATCGCGGAATGGGCGCTGTTCACCATAACGGGCGAGCGCCCCGACGACGGCTCGGCGGCGGCGCCGGGCACAGAGAAAGGAAACGTATGATCTATTACGCCGAGGACGACAAAAGCATCCGCGAGCTTGTGGTGTATACGCTGCAAAGCACGGGGTACGAAGCGCGGGGTGTTGAAAACGGTGAGGCGCTGTTTGCGGCGATCCGCGAACAGTCCCCGGAGCTGATCCTGTTGGACATCATGCTGCCCGGCGAGGACGGCATCTCGATTCTCAAAAAGCTGCGTGCAAACGACGAAACAAAGGACATCCCCGTGATCCTGCTGACGGCAAAGGGCTCGGAATACGACAAGGTCAAGGGGCTGGATTGCGGCGCGGACGACTACATCACCAAGCCTTTTGGCATGATGGAGACCGTTTCGCGCGTGCGCGCCGTGCTGCGGCGTGCACAGCGCCGCGAAGACGGCGAGGTTTACCGCTGCGGGCCGATTGAACTGAACGTCAAAACGCACCGCGTGTATGTCGACGGCACGCCGGTGGAGCTGACGTATAAGGAATTTGCCCTGCTCAAGTACCTTTTGCAAAACGAGGGCATCGCGCTCACGCGCGATATGCTGTTGGAAAAAATCTGGGGCTACGACTTTGACGGGGAAACGCGCACCGCCGATGTACATATCCGCACCCTGCGCGCAAAGCTCGGCGACGCGGGGAAATATGTCGAGACCGTCCGCGGGGTCGGCTATCGGATCGGCGGTGAAGGCTGATGCGGCAGGGCCCGATAAAAATCGTTTTGACCTATATCGTAGCGCTGCTGCCCGGTATCGCGGGGCTCATCCTTTTGGCGCTGCCGCTCTATGATGTTTGGGTTTTGGTGTGCGCGGGCGTTTTGGCGCTGTTTTCCTGCGGACTGCTGGCGCTCATGCGCTATTGCTTCAAGCTGGAAGCGGATTACACGAAGCAGCTGCAAGCGCACGACGAGGAAGCCGCGCAGCGCGAAAAGCAGCTTGCGCAGAGCGTAGAGGAGTTCAACGCCATCATCGCAGGCATGCCCGACGGGCTGGTTGTTTTTGCCGCCGACGGTTCTATCGTCTCCGCCAATCCCGCCGCGCGGGAGATTTTGGCGGGCGACACGACGGGCGGGTATCAATCCCTCAGCCGCGAAAAGCATTACCTTTCCGTGGTGGAAAGCGCGCTGGCCGGCGAAACAAAGACAAAAAAAATGAAGCGCGCGGGGCGGGTGTATTCCCTGTCGGCAGCGCCGGCAACGGGTACGAAAGGCGACACCGCCGCCGTGCTGTTTATCGTAGACATCACGGACGCGGAGCTTTCCAAAAAAATGCGCCGCGAATTTTCCGCCAATGTCTCGCACGAATTGAAAACGCCCCTGACCTCGATCCTCGGCTATGCCGAGATCATCGGCAACGGGCTTGTAAAGGCGGAGGACATCCCGAAATTCGCAGGGCGCATCCGCAAGGAGGCCGCCCGACTTTTGACGCTCATTGAGGATATCATCAAACTTTCTCGTCTTGACGAGGACGAACTGCGTGCGGAATTCGCGCCGGTCGAGCTGCACGGACTGTGCGAAGCGGTGCTCGGCGAGCTTGCCGCAAAAGCCGAAAAATCGCAGGTGACGCTTTCGCTTACGGGCGGGGAAACGGTCGTCAGCGGCTTCGAACCCGCGCTTTATGAAATGGTGCACAACCTCTGCGACAATGCGATTGCGTACAACCGTCCGGGCGGCGGGGTGCGCGTTGCGCTTGAGACGGTGGACGGCAGGCCGCAGCTTTCGGTCGCGGATGACGGCATCGGCATCGCCCCCGAGCACCTCGGCCGGATCTTTGAACGGTTTTACCGCGTGGACAAAAGCCATTCCAAGGATACGGGCGGCACGGGACTCGGGCTTTCGATCGTCAAGCACGACGCGCAGCTGCACGACGCACAGCTTTCGGTGGACAGCACACCCGGCGTGGGCACGACCATCCGCGTGCTGTTCCGCGCGCAGGCGAGAGAAAAAGAATAAAGCAAAAAAGCAAAAGACGGTTCCGTTGAAAACAGAACCGTCCTTGCATTTAGGAGAGCAATATGCGTGCCGCAGGGGGACAGCCCTTGCGGCTTCACGGAAAATTAGGATTTAACTATCTAATCCTCAAAAACCATTGATTTTTCAAGGCTTCACGCCTGTTT
>CAKMIX010000032.1 GCA_927362715.1 uncultured Clostridia bacterium
CTCATCTTCAATGCATTTCACCGTTCCATCCCGAAACTGCTCATAATGCAAATTACAACAAGCAATATCGGGTCTTAGGGCAAAGCCCTAACGAGAATCACTGTTTGTAGCCGAATGGGGATACAAACAGTCTGCTCGCTAAGATGATACAGAAAAACCGGAGAAGGCAGTTTTGCTTTCTCCGGCTCGTTCTATGTTACCCTGATTTTCTTTGGCTTTGCTTTTGAAAGCTTGATAATTAAATCATCTACAGCGTCGGTATAGCGCCCTTCCTGTCGCAGTTTGTTCTGAAACCAAAGGAGATTTTGGACAAGAAATCTGCGCTCAGCTTCCGAAAGATAAAGATGAAATTTCTGTTCTTTCATATGTAAATCAACTCGCTGTTGACGATTTTAGTGGCTCGGTTTCGGATGCTGTTCATCTTTTGCACCCACTCCATAGGACGATTGGCTTTCAGCTTTTCTGTAACATTTTCCTGTTCGGAAAGTACGGATACAAGCGATTGAAACAGCCGCTCCGCCTGCTGATCTATCTCCGCCAGATGTCCGTTCAGCGTTCCGGCGGTCAGTAGATTGTAATACCGAATCCGGTGGTGCTGCTTCAAATGTCGCCGGTATCGTTGTCCCCAAACTCCGATTTCAATTTCTTTTTCGGGCGGTATTATCAGATTGGGAAGTTCATAATTGCCTTGCCGAGCATATGTGCCGCCTGCCTCTTCATAAATGCTTTTCATCGTAAAAACCTCCTGTGTTTTATGATATTTTCATTCTACAGAAGATTCTCAGGAAGAACCAATGTGCCGATTGCAGTTTTAACGATATATACAGAAAAAGAGTACGAACCCTTCGATCCGTACTCTCGTTTCTATCCTGCAATGCCGATTTCTGCGTGTTTTTAGAATACTGCCTTATACACACTCGGCAAAACCTGCCCGGCTTTTATAATGCCATCTGTTACGGCGTTTCGCTTTTCTGCTCGGCGGCAAGCTCATCGCGCGCAGTGAGTACGTCACGCATGCAAAGCACCGTCGTCAAAAACGATAACACGGCAAGCGCCGCCTTGAAAAATCGAATGACAAATCGGATCGTTCCGCTTTTCTTTTGCATGGCTTCCTCCTGTTTTAAGTGGTCGTATCGTCCGGCGCGTCGTGTTCGTCGGCAAGCGCGGCTTTTGCTTCTTCGGCAAGCGCGCGCATTTCATTTTGCGAAAACACATACGTCTTGTTGCAGAAATTGCAGGTGACGCGCGTTTCTGCATCCTCCGCCATTTCTTCGAGCGCCTCAAGCCCCGTCGCGCGCAGGGCGTTTTTCGTGCGCTCGTGCGAGCAGGTGCAGCGGTAACCGACCGAGGCGCTGTCCAGCACCTCCAGCGCAAATTCAGGCAGCACCGCGCGGCAGATGTCTTCAGGCTTCATGCCTTCAAAGAGCATGGTCGTCACGGGGCGCACGCCCTGAACACACCGCTCCACACGGTCGATAACGCCGTCGTCCGCCGTGGGCAGAAGCTGCACCATAAAACCGCCCGCACGCAAGATTCCCTGTGTGTCGGGGTCTACGAGCACGCCTAAAGCGCAGACCGTCGGGATCTGCTCGCTTGCGGCATAATAGGCGGTCACGTCCTCGGCAATCTCACCGGAGACGAGCGGCACCTGCCCCACATACGGTTCGCGCAGCCCCAAATCGCGCACGACCGTCAGCGTGCCGGCTTTGCCGACCGCCCCCGCAACGTCCAGCTTTCCCTTTGCATTTAAAGGCAGCTCCACATCCACGCGCCCCGCGCAGCCGCGCACGTTGCCGCGGCTGTCGGAAACGGCGGTCAGGGGGCTCGCGGGTCCGTCGCCGCGCACGGTTAAAGTAACGGAATCCGTCTCGCCCTTGAGCATGCTGCCCATCAGCGACGCGGCGGTCAGCAGCCGCCCGAGCGCTGCCGAAACGACCTTCGCCGTGCCGTGCAGGCGCTGCATTTCGCGCACCATTTCCGTCGTATCCGCAGCAAGCACGCAGAGCACGCCGTCGCGGTCCATCATCCGAATCAAATTGTCCTGCATCGTTTACTCCTTCTGCACCGCGTAGACTATGCGTTCGCTGTGCGCCGACGGTGGATTCTCCGTATAGCCGTCATACCGCGTGAGAATGCGAAAGCCCGCGTCGCGGAGCATTTCTTCCCACTGCGCCGCCGTATACGCGCGCTCCGTGATCTGCTCGCGCTCACGCACATACACATCCTCTTGCGCTTCGTCGGGGAAGAAAAAATCCAGATCCATCTGCACGGTGTCATCGGGCAGCGCCGTATTCTGCCACACACAGTAGACCTCGTCCGTATCATAGACAAAGGTGTTGTTTCCCAAAATTTCGCGGTGCTTATATGGGGTGTTCACATCGAAAAGAAAAAGCCCGCCCGGCTCCAAAAACAGTGCAACGCGCCGCAGGGCTTCGCGCACCGCGGCGGCATCCGGCAGATGGTTTAAGCTGTCCAGCGTGCAGACCGCCGCGCGCACCGTGCCGTACAAATCAATCGCGCGTATATCCTGGCACAAAAGCAGGATGTCGCGCCCCGCCGCCTGCGCCTTTTGCCGGGCGACGGCAAGCATATCGGGCGAAAGGTCCACCCCGATGACCTCGTACCCCGCTTTAGCGAGCCGCACCGAAACGGAGCCCGTCCCGCACGCAAGGTCAAGCACAAGCCCGTCCGCAATGCCGTAACGCCGAAGCGTCTTATGCAAAAACGCGGCGCACGTATCATAATCGACATTCTGCGTCAGCGCGTCGTACCCTTCGGCAAAGACCGTGTAGCTCATGCGTCCTCGCTTTGCGCGGCGCGCTCGAACAGCTTTTCATAGCCGTTGCAGCCGAATTGCAGCGAACGGTTCACGCGGCTGATGGTCGCGGTAGACGCGCCCGTTTTCTTGACGATATCGGAATACACCTGCTTTTCGGAAAGCATCTTCGCCACGGCGATACGCTGTGCCATCGCCTGCAATTCGTTGACGGTGCACAAATCCTCGAAAAAGTCATAGCACTCCTCCATGGAGCGCAAAGACAACACGCACTGAAAAAGAAAGTCCATATTTTCGCTTTTGATTTTGCTGTCGCGCATAGGGAGACCTCCATTCCAAAATATTTTAGCACACTAAACTTGAAAAGTAAACAGGGAAAAGCGTTGGGTGCCGATTGGTTGAACATTGTACTGTTTATAACATATAAAATTATGCTGTTTTGTTAATTCTTTTTGTTGTTTTTACATGCTTGATTGTTTTCTTCTATGTTTTATGTTAATGTGATTATAGGCAATATCCTTGTAAGGAGGTGGGTCCCGTGGGCCGGTCATAGTTCCATTTGTTCATTCAGTAAAATAAAGAAGGAGTTTCCAAAATGAAAAAAGTTTTGAAAGTTCTCTCTGTTCTGTTTGTACTTTCCTTGCTTTTCGCTGTCATGGCTTTACCGTCATCGGCGGCAACAAATGATCTGAATACCACGGTAAGCGTTACCTATGAAATCGGCGACGGCATCGATGACTTTGAGAGAAACGCCTATGTGGACGGCGGCGCCGGTATTATCCGTATGCATTATAACCGCTTTTTATTTGATGAGGTCGGTGTAGACACGTTTCACTCCATGAATCGTCATTACGGGATTGTGCTTTTTGATGACAAAACAAATTCCACAAATATCGCGCTCGGGGGCGAATGGACAAACCGTGCCGATGTTCGCGTCAATCACAACGGTACCGCTCGGTATGATATCGTCTTTTAAAGGGGTTGCATTCTGTTCCCTTTTGCTGTAAAAACCAAAGGGGAGGGGGTTTTTATGCGCGTTCTCAAGTACGGCGTTTCCGTATTGCTGTTTTTGATGGTCGCGCTGTGCGCGGGCGAGCTTTTTCAGCTGCATATTGCGGAAGCAGGCGTGACGGATTGGGTAGAATTCAATTTGCAAGATGTTCCGGCGCGGGACTTTTATGCAGAATTGGACAAGGCGGCGCGGGAAAACGGTGTCTCCGTCTTTTATTACGACCTGCAAACCGAAGCGGCAGGGCAGACGGTGACGCTGTATGCGTCCGACGACGAAGCCGCAGTGCATTACGAACAGGCATACGGCATCCGCCCCGGCGTTTACAAAAGTTTGTTTTTGGGCGACACCACCGTGCGGCAGGCGGCCTTGACCGACTGCACGGTGTCAGACGAGCAGGTGCGCTTCGGCGTACTCGGTTCGCGCGCGGCAGAGGAGGCTTTCTTGGCAAGGCTGGAATCGGTTTTGCCCGCGGAAAATTATGCGTTCGGGAACCGCGCCTCGGGGCTGTTCGACAGTGAGGCGGTCCGGCTGCTTGCGGCGCTTTGGGCAGTCGCCTGCGTGCTGGGCGCGGTGCTGGGGCTTTATGAAACGGCGCTGTACCGAAAGGAAGCGGGTGTGCGGTATACGCTCGGCGAGCGGGAAGGCAGCCTTTTTCTGCGGCGGGTGGGGCTCGACTGCGCCGTGTTCGCCGCGCTGTTCCTCGCCGTGTTCGGCGGGCTTTCGGCGCTCACCTATACCCGCCTTGCGCCCGCGGTGACACTGGCGGGTTTCGGGGCATTCCTGCTCGCGAATGCGCTGACCGCCGTGCCGCTTTTGCGGCTCGACCTGCAAAAAGCGCTCGGCAACGCAGCGTCGCCCGGTATTCTGGCGGCGACTTACGCCCTGAAAACCCTTTCGTGCGTGCTCGCTGTGGCGGTCACCGCCGCCGTAGCGGGGGCGGCGGCCGAGGCGTCGGCGCTTCGGCGGCTGGGAGCTTTCTTTTATACCTATAAAGACTATAACCTTGTTCACTTTTATGTATCGTCGCCCGACCCCACCATTGTGGATGAGAACGCGATGCTCGACTACCTGCTGCAGCAGGAGCTGCAAGCGGCGGGGCGCGCGCTCACGCAGGTCTCGCAATATAGTCTTACGGATCTTGAAGACGGGAAAGACCGCGACGGCGTCGTCTGCAACCGCTTCGCCAAAGAAAACGTCCTCTCAGCACTTGGGATCTCGGCAGAGCAGCTGAATGAAGAAAAGCTGTATATCCTCGTCCCGGACTACCCCGGGCACGAGCAGGATCTGTCAGGCTTGCAGGAATGGGCGGCTTCGGATTTCGACGGCGCGCATGAAACGGAAATCGTGGTCTATGAAAGCGGTGTAACGCTGCCTGCGCTCCACACGGGCAGCGTCGGCATCGCGGGGCTCAGCGAGGACCCGGTCGTCTTTCTGCAAAACTACGACCCGGCGCCCTTGTCCGAACAGGAGCTGCGCGGCACAGTCGCGTTGGTAACCGATGCATACGGCAACACAGTTCAGCAGCGGGAAGGCGGCGTTGCGCCCAATTCCGTTCTGCTCTATACCATGCTGCGCGCAGATACGGCATACGCCGAAGATTTTCTTACCCGGCAGGGCTACGCGCCCGGCGAGGTCGAGATCACCGTCACAAACGTCTATGAAAGCTGCCGTCAGACGCATTTGCAGGCACAGCGGCTTTTGACGCTCGCGGGCGTGTGCCTCGCCTTTTTGCTGCTGCTCGAGTGGATCGTCACGGGCGCGGTGATCCGGCTCGAATACACGATAAACGCCAAGGAATTGGCAGTCAAAACGGTGCTCGGCTACTCGGTTTTGCAAAAGCACCGCCGCATCTTTGCGCTCACGTTCGGCACACTGCTGCTCGGCACGCTTGCCGCCGTCCTGTTCAGCCGTCTGCTGTCGCTCGGCAGCCCGTTTTGGATGGTGTGCGCGGGCGCGCTGCTCGCGCTTTTGGAGCTGCCGACGATCCTATATTATGTCCGCCGCACCGAGCGCGCGCGGCTGGTGAAAATCCTAAAGGGGGGTTCGCTGTGATCGAAGTGCAAAACCTTTGCAAAGCCTTTGGGCAGCACAAGCTGTTTGACCGTTTTTCTCTGGAGATCCCGGACGGGGATTTCTGTATTTTCGCAGGCCTCAGCGGCTGCGGCAAAACGACCCTGCTCAACATGATCGGCGCGCTGGAGCCCGCAGACAGCGGTTCGATCCTTGTGGACGGCACGGATATCACCCGCCGCAACAACCGGCGCGGCTATCTGCGGCACACGGTCGGTTTCCTTTTTCAGAATTTTGCGCTCGTAGATAACAAAACCGTGCGCGAGAACCTGAAGCTCATCAAAAACGACTGCCGCAGCGACATTTCCCCGGAAGAGGCGCTCGCGCGCGTCGGGCTCGCGGATAAGCTCGATCAGAAGGTATACAGTCTTTCCGGCGGCGAGCAGCAGCGCGTCGCGCTCGCGCGGCTGATGATCAAACGCTGCACGCTGGTGCTGGCGGACGAGCCGACCGGCTCTTTGGATCGGCAAAACGCCGAGCGCGTGTTCGATCTGCTCGAAATGCTGCAAGGCATGGGCAAGACCGTTTTGATGGCGACACACGACGAGACATTTCAACAGAAAGGGAAACGGGTGATCAAGCTATGAAGCGCAAAGAGAAGCTGCGGGACCTGCATCCCTATCAAAAGCGGCTGCTGCGCCTTCTGTGCGTGGTTTTGGCGGCTTTTGTGCTATATAATATCATATGGCTCGCCTACCGGGAATACCGCTACGGCGATCTTATGGACGCTGTGGGATATGCACAGGCCGCAGGAACCTGGTCGGCACAGCGCGACGGATGCCATTATGATGTTATCCCGCCTGCATATCTGCGGTTCAACGGCAACCTTTCCACTGATGTCAATGACAACAACGAGGGACTGATCATCTGGCCGCAGTTCCCCACCGGGTACAAATACGCCGCCGTGCTCTATACCGGTACGACCATGCAAAACGGTGTGTCTACCCGAAATATGGTTGTGATCGCGATGGATGGAAGCGGCAACTGGGTGGATGAAGGCAATCAGGGCTACGGCGAGCGCGAAAAAGAGCTCCTGCGCGAACGGCAGGCGGATATTCAAAGCTGGCTCGCACAGGCAAACGAGGTTTGGGATCTGCAGGACGGCTGACGGATAAACGCCGTACACGGGCGGGCACCGTCCCCCGCCCGCAGGCTTTTTAAAACATTTCCATTTCTTTTTGATTCTTTTTCAAAAAATCCCTTGACAACGGAATTAAAATATGGTATCTTAATTCAGCCGCTTGAAAATGCGGCGTTTCGGGAGCATAGCTCAGCTGGGAGAGCATCTGCCTTACAAGCAGAGGGTCACAGGTTCGA
>CAKMIX010000033.1 GCA_927362715.1 uncultured Clostridia bacterium
ACGGCAGGTATGTACTTTTTCAAAGTCTTCATTTCCCGTTCTCCTTTGCCTTTTGTATCCTTGCTTTCAGCACCGACATGACCGCCTGGTGTGTGCTCTGCCGGTCATGGATGGCCGCCATGACATCCTCATCCACGCACCCCTGCACAACAAGGTAATGCACAAACACCTTGTCATACGGGGAACCTTGTCGCCAAAGCCTGCATTTGCCCTGGTCGTTCAGCTCGAAGCTCCAATTCGGCGTGAACCACACAATGTGCCGACCGCCGGCTTGCAGGTTCAGCCCGTAGGCACAGCTTGCCGGGTGCACCAACAGCACGTCAACCTCTCCTGCGTTCCACGCTTCTTCGTCCGCCGGACCCTTGTATTCCCGCACACGCAGCTTTATTTTGGACAGCGCGGCAAGGATGCGGTCCTTGTCATGCTTGTACCCGTAAAACGTGATGCACGGCTCGCCTGCGATGCTTTCCAGCAGCTCTGTGTATGCTTCCAGCTTGCAGTCATGGAGATGCACGACCTTGCCGTCGTTGTCATAGATCGCCCCGCTGCAAAATTGCAGCAGCTTACCGGTCAGCACGCCTGCCGCCGAAGCCGTTATGACATCGCCGTTCACCTCCAAAAGCAGGTCGCGTTCGAATTTGTCATAAGCCTTCTTAACTTTGACATCCAACGCCACGGGGATCTCATGCTCGATGCAGGACGGCAGCTCTAAATAATCCTCCGCCGACATCGTCACGCATATATCGCTGATCGCACGAAGCACGGCTTCCTCTGCGCCTTCTTTCGCTTTGTAGCTCGTGAAATGCCCGCCGTGTGTGTTGCAGTCAAAATACATCTGCCGGTATTGTGTGATCGTCCTGCCAAGCCTTGCGCCCTCGTCCAGCAGGTAGATCTGCGCCCACAGATCCTCAAGCCCTCTGGAGGACGGCGTACCCGTCAGCAGCACGACGCGCCGCATGAACCGGCGGACCAGCTTTAAGGCGCGGAAGCGTTTGCTCCGCCCGTTCTTGAAGCTTGTACTTTCATCCAGCACCACCATGTCGAACGGCCACCGCTGCTTGCAGTAGTCCACAAGCCAGGAAATGTTCTCTCGGTTGATGACATACACATCAGCAGGCGTGTTGAGGGCTTGCACGCGCTTTGCGGCCGAACCAAGCACTTTAACGATACGCAGATGCTGTAAGTGGTCCCATTTTGCCGCTTCCTTATCCCATACCACCTCCGCGACCTTTTTCGGCGCGATCACCAAAACCTTGCTGACACACCACCTGTAATATTTCAGAATATTGACAGCGGTCAGCGTCACGGATGTTTTCCCAAGCCCCGGCCGCAGGAACAGCCCGACCACAGGGTCGTTCACGATGCGGTCGATGCAATAGACTTGGTACTGGTGTGGTTCATACTTCACACGGCATCACCACCTGTAAAAATGTTTCTACCCCTTGCAGCCCATACAGTACGTCCACCTCCGCACCCCGTTTCCGCATTTCCCGGTGCATATACCGCTGGATCGGCTGCAGACGCCCTGTGGCTGTTTTCAGCTCCACGAATACTACCTTGCCTCCCGGCGTAAGAACGATCCTGTCCGGGACGCCTGTGTTACCGGGGCTTACGAACTTGAAGCACATCCCCCCGCGCTTTTTCACTTCCTGTGTCAAATATCGCTCGATATCTTTTTCAAGCATGAAGAACCTCCCTTGCAAAAGTCAAAAATTTTCGCATATATAGTCTCGCGCGCGTACGTGCGTACACACACGTAACACGTACACACATCAGGCGGATTAGGCGGTGTATATACTCTCTATTTCTCTCTTTTTACTACTTAATAGAAAATAAAAGTTAGAAAGTTAGGAAAATAAAAAATTCCTTGATTCTACGCGGTTTTTCGACCTAACTTTTCACCTAACAATCCATTTTTCCGAAAGTTAGGTTGTTAGGCGGATTTCCTAACTTTTCAGCCTAAAATTGAAAGGTTATGCAAAAGTTAGGCGAAAGTTAGGCGAAAGTTAGGTAGAAAGTTAGGTAGAAAGTTAGGTGCTTGTGAACCCTTTTTGCGCACCGTAAGGCCCACACCAAATCGTCTTTTTTGCCTTTTTCCACCCCGGTGTTGCTGTGATGATGCTGTTGATCTCACGGGTGTCGGCGTTCTTCATCTCCTTGGTCGTCCCGCCGAACGCCTCGCACCAGATCTCCATGGCGCACACGCGGTCACGCGGCACCGTTCGGATCTCGCCCTGCACCGTGCCCGCCCAGTACATCCGGCGTTTGTCCAGCGTCCATTTTGACCAGTCCTCCGGCACCTCGCGCGATATAAATTCCCGCACAATGCCCTCGCGGCTGGATGCTTCCCTGTGCTCCTCCTGCTTCGCCTTGGCGTCCGCCTCGACTGCCCCGGACAGGTACAGCGGCTCCCCGGCCTTCCAGCGCGTCACAGCCTCCGCCCAAATCTGGTCTACTTCCCCTTCCAGATCCCGCCACACGTTTTTCGCGTGCTCCGTCTCGCCCACGTCCACGGGCCAAAAGCGGCGGTTTCCGGTCGTGTCCTGTAAGAAGTCCGCCGTGTTCGTCGTGCCGAAGAAGATACAGGCACGGGGCACCTCCTTAACGTGCCTGCCGTATGCCGCGCGGAACCGGTCGGCGCGAAGCGACAGAAACTGCTTGATGCGTGAGACGTCTGTGCGCCGGAATGCGTCGAGCTCCGACACCTCCACGAGCCACACGCCCTGCAAAAGCTCGGATGCCTCCTTGCCCTCAAAGGTGCGGATGCTGTCGTTGAACCACCCGCGGCTCATCTTGTCGAGCAGCGTGCTTTTGCCGATGCCCTGCGGGCCGGACAGGATCACCATGTTGTCATATTTGCATCCCGGCTGCATGGCGCGGGAGACAGCGGCCACAAACGCCTTGCGCGTCACGGCGCGGTTGTACGGTGTGTCCTTGGCGCCGAGATAGTCAATAAACAGTGTATCGAGCCGCGGGGTGCCGTCCCACATGCCCGCAAGACCCTTTAGGTAGTCCTGTACCTCATTGAATGCGAAACGGTTGGAATGCAGGGAAAGCGCGCCGTCGATTTTGCCGTTGCCCGTGATGCGGTACACCTTTTCCATGTACCAATACAGGCCCTGGTTGTCGTTATCGTCCCACAGGCGGCGCTTGTCGCGCTTGTCCCACGGCAAAGCGCCCAACACCTCGCCGCGGCTTGCAAACTGATTGAGGGCAAATTTGCCCTTTAGCAACGGGTCATGCTCGAGGATCACCAGCACGTTGTTGATCGTGGATTTGATCGCGCCCGTTTGGCTGTTGATCTCAAGCAGACTTTGCCAGTTCCCGATGTCCTCCGCGTCCGCCTCTGCGATACCCTCAAAATCCTTTACGGCGTCGCTGTAACGCTCTTTTGCAAGGCAGGCGGCCACGTCGTCCAGGCCAATCGCAAACTCGCACATCGCTGTGTAGCTCGGCAGGCGGTTCGTGGGCGTGCCCGGCTGCGCCGTGTCGTCTTTATCAGCGAAGCGGTGCAGGCGCACAAGGTCAAAGGCGTTGACGAGCTTGCCGCTGCACGGGTCTGTAGCGTGGTGTGAATACAGGAATTTACCGTCATCGTACAGCACCGCGCCGCCCGTTGTAGAGCCGCCGAGATAGGTGTATCGCCCCGGCGTCGTGTCCACAGGCTCGTAGATGCCGGGGATGAGCTCGTCCATCGCGCGGTGTATGTCATAGGTGCGGCAGAATGCGCCCACAACGCCTTTTTTCGCTTCGGGGTCGCCCTGCTTGACCGCGAGCTTTGTAAAGGTCTGCTGCCCCGGCAGAGCGGGCCAAAGCGTCATATCACGCCAGTCTGTGTATGTGGCGAGGCAGCCGTCGGCGGACAAAAACGGCTTGTCGCCGAATACGTACACATATTGACTGTCTGCGCAGCAGGACGGCCAATACATGAGACGGCTGACCTCGAACGTGGTGGGGTCTGCAAGCTCCAAACCGATCCACTCACCCATCCGGCGCGCGATCGGCTCATATTCCTCCGCAGTGACCGTCCGGTCTACGGGAAACAGCACGCGCAGCCTTGGCGCTGCGGGCTGGTGCTTGCGGGTGCTGTAGACGCAGTATGCGCAGCCTAAGCCCTCCACGCGCCGCAGGACGTCGTCTGTGCCGCCTGCGGGGATGTTGTCGAGGTCCAGCGTAACAAGGTCGCGCCCGGTGACGTTGTTCGCCTTGCGGCGCGGGCCGCCTAATGTACCGCCCACAAAGCCGCCGACATCCTTCAGGTCGTCCTGTTGGGCTTTTTTGTAGCCCATATATTCCGTTAGGGTCTCCGTCCCTCTCGTGGGCACCTTCAGCTTCTCCCACAGCTCCGACACAAGCAACGTCTGTGGCTGCCAAAGCGTCGCGCGCCGGGAAGCGCCCACGGATACGGTTATGGTTCTATCGTATTGCAGCATATCGCTTTAATCCTTCTTAAAAAATTCGCCCGTCCAGCCGTCTGCACCAAGCGGCAGCCCCGGCGCCCACGGGATAGGTTGCGTCATGATCCGCACGACGCCCTCTAAGGTCGCAGCGGCTGGGTCGCAGTCGATCACGACCTCATCATGGATGTGGAACACTACGGGGAGCCCCGCGGCTTCCAAATGCTCGATCGCCTGTGCCAGACAATCGCGGGCGATCGCCTGCACGCAGTTCTCCACGAGCTTGCCGCCGTAGGTCTCGATGCGTTTCCACTTTTTCGTGGTCTGGTCCATACCCATGTAGGAAATAGACGGTCTGCCCCATTGGTTCTCCCCGATTTCCGGGTTTTGGTAGTAGAGACTTCTGCCGCTGGGCAGCCGGATGGTCAGATAATCCGCGTTTTGTGTGTGGTCGAATTCATGGGCAAGCAGCAGCCCGTTGACGTTCACGATCCCACCGCGGGTCACGGCCCGCACGGCGGCGTTGTCCATTGCGTACCAAAGGTCGCGTATGTTTCGGTTCGCGTCACGCCAGCGGTTCACGATCTCGGGCAGCTCCTCTTCCGAAAGCCCCATAATCAGCGCGCCCATGGCGATGAGCGCCCCCGTGCCGCCCTGGTACCCGAGGGCAAGCTCCGCAACTTTCCCTTTTTGCCGCAGGGCATATTCGGGATTGCCTTTTTTGATTTTTTCCAACGGCACGCCGAACATCTGCGATGCCGACGCCTCATAGATCTTGCCGTGTGTGCGGAATACCTCAAGCCGCCAATCCTCTTTTGCAAGCCACGAGATCACGCGGGCTTCAATCGCGGAAAAGTCCGCGTCGATGAGGATATGCCCGGGAGAAGCTACGAACACCGTGCGGATGAGCTGGCTTAATGTATCCGGCACGCTGCCGTAGATCACCTTTAAGGCGTCGAGTTTTCTGTGCTTCACAAGGTCGCGGGCAAGCTCCAAGGGCTCTGTGTATGTACGCGGCAGGTTCTGCACCTGCACGAGCCGCCCCGCCCATCTGCCGGTACGGTTCGCGCCGTAGAATTGCAACAACCCGCGCACACGGCCGTCATCGCACACGGCGGTCTCGATCGCGTCGTACTTCTTGGTGCTGGTCTTGCTCAATTCCTGCCGGATCTCAAGCATACGCTGCACCTGCGGGCTGTTTTGGTCACCTTTGAGCATTTCGGCCACCGTGTTTTTACGCAGGTCGCTGACCTGTGTCCCGGTCTCCTCTTCCAGCCATGCGGACAGCTGCTGCACGCTGTTGGGGTTCGTAAGCCCGGAAAGCTCGGTTGCTTCCGCCATAAGCCTTTCGCGGACGGTTTTACCAATCTCCAGCGCGCCCTCGACCATGTCCATGTCCACGGCGACGCCGCGGGCGTTGATGCGCAGGTCGGTCTCCCATTCTCTTTGCACGAAATCCGGAACGGGGACACCCGACAGCCTCTGCTCGATCTCCATTTCGGTCACGACATCCTGTCGGCAATATTCTTGAAATAGCTCCCACTTTTGCGGGTCATGCCACGGGTAGTTCCGTGTTCGCCCGCCGTTTGCTTTTGTCGGGCTGCAGGGCACGCAGAAATACCGAATCAAGGCTTTTCCGGTGTTTAGCTTGCGCTTGTCCTCCGGAAGCCCCAACGCCCGCCCTGTGGCATCCAGACCCGCCGTATACCCGGCATACAGCCC
>CAKMIX010000034.1 GCA_927362715.1 uncultured Clostridia bacterium
GCGCTGTGACTTTTCCTTTCAGCGCGTCCACGGTCTCTGCGTGCATCTGGATGATCGCTTCGACCGCGTCCTCTTCAATCCCCAGCTTTTTGAGTGCTGCTCTTGTCAGTGCCATGTCTTTTACCTCTCATTCTTTTCGAGTTTTCCGCTTTTCTTTGCGGTGATATGGCCCGGATCTGCTTTTCCGGGCACAAAAAAGCAAGCATTTTTGCTTGCTTTTTTTGCCAAGTTGGTGTAAGATGTTCATGTAAGCTCGTTTACGTGCTTGCATTTTATATTTCCTTTCAAAAAACCGTGCGTTGGCTCTTGACAGTCAGCGCACGGTTTTTTTTACTTTCCTTGTAAGGATTCTTTGACGATGTTGATGTATGTCTGCTTGTGGTCTTTCACCGCAGGGCGCAGGAACGGGACCGCTTCGCATCCACGCGTCCAGTGCCATTTCCCTTTTTCGTCCTGGTATTCCCACGGCGTTTTTCTCCCGCCCGGGTAATGCTGGCCGGTGCCGAGCTCCTGATATATGCCGTACTCGACGTTGGTGCCGATGTAGACCGCTTTTCCGCGCGTGTCCACCTTGTGTGCTATGCTGTTTCTAAGCCGTCCTGTGTCTACCGGCGCCAGCTTTTTCGCGTAATCTTCTGCCTGTATTCCCACTTTTTCGAGCGCTTCCGCCGTGGCGGCGCGCATCGCAGCGAGGATTTCGTCTGCGTGTCCTTGAAAGCTCACTACTTTTCACCGCTTTCTGTCTGCGCTTTTTTCCACTTTTCCCACTCTGTATAGCTCATATCCTGTATAAGCTTGTACTTCCCCGTTTCCGGGTTTCGGACGCGGCGCATACGCAGCTCCGCTTCGCGCACGCTGCTCATCTTTCCGACCATCGTGCAGCGGCAGTTATACACCTCTCGTCCAGGTCCTGTGGGGTCTCCCGGGTACCGCAACCCATTTGAAAACTTCGCGCTTTCGTCCACGACTTCACCGTCTACCACACGGTGCGAGTGGCGCGTCCTCCCGTCCATCGTTGCGACCCACTCTTTTTGCACGTCTATCCCGCGCCGCTTCGCCTCGGAAAGCGTGTCCATGCGCCCGGCGTTTTCCGCTCCCGTAAGCGCTGTTCGAGCCGTGCGGATGGCACTTTCTTGGCTCATCGTCTGTATGCGCTTTTGCAGGTCTTCCGAGACTTGCTTTACACCGTGTCCCTGCAAGATACCGCTTGTGACAGACGCTGTGATCTGCTTTTTGCCCCACGCAAGGTCAATCCCGCGCTGTATGGCTTTTTTTGCTGGATAGTTCGGCATCAGACCCGGCTGCTCTATGATGAGCCGCCGCACGGTCTGCTCGTCAAAGAGCGTAAAGCTGACTTCCCCGGCCACTTGCTCTATGGTGTACGCCATGTAGCTGCGATTCAGCGCATAGATGCCGGGCGTCGCGTCGTTGACATAGCTCACGGCAAGCTCGTTCGCCTGCGTGTACCTTTCCGCCATTTCATCCCGCAGCGCTTCAAAGCGCTCTCCGCGCCCAATCTGCGCAAGCCGCCACTCCCGGTAGTAGTCCTCCGTGATCTCTCCGGCTTCGAGCTGCCGGCGCATCTCGCTGTCTCTCCCCCAAAAGGCGTAAAAGTATGCATCTACGGTCGCTTGCAGGTCGTCGCGCGCCTCTTTGTACACGCGCCTTATCCGCTTTTCAAGCTCTTCGAGCTCTTCGTCGGTCTTTTTGTGCCCGTAGTCAGATGGCATCCTACGCTTCCTCCGTCACACCGAGCCTTGACAGGCTTTCTGCATCTCTTCTGTCAAGTATGTCTTTCACTTCATCCGTCGTAAGCCACGGCAGGTGATTTAGGACCGCTTCGTCATCGAGGTATGAAGCCGCCATCATCACCGTCTGCGTCTCTTCGAGCTGATTCGCCGCGCGGTTCCATGCAAAAGTGGGTGTGTCTTTTATGCCAAGCAGCCGGAAAAGCTCCGATATGAAGGTGCGGATGTGCCACTCGAAGTCTCCGCACTTGTCCTCCTGTGTCTGATAGCCCATGCGGATCGCCGTAGCCGTCAGATTCCCACTCAAGATTTTTTCCGTGTCTAAAAGTCCGAAGTCCTCATACAGGTCGCTTCTCAGCCTGCTGAGCATCGCTTCTCTCGCCTGATACGGCACTTCCAGCGTGTGGGCTTCCGCTTCTACGTCGTCGTCGAACGCCGCAGCGCGTACCGATCGCATACGCTCTAAAAATTTCGCCAAATCCACATCGCCCATGCCGCCTGTGTTTTTCAGCGTCCAGTAGATGCTGGATGTATCATCGATGACATTTGCAAGCCCGCTCTTGATAAAGTCGTAGCAGTCGATGCTTGAACGGATGCCGACCAGCTCCGACTCATGGGTGTCGTTTGCGTACATCGGGATGATCGGGAGCGATTCGTAGTTGCTCCCACCGACGATGTATGTGCCGTCCGCCTGTGAAGTCTCCAGACGCAGTATATAGGGCCGCTTTTCCTGCACGGTGGACAGTACGCCGCTTTCCTCACGGTACTCCGTGTATCCGTCCACCTCATACAGCGTATATCGCAGCGTATCGTCGATGTGCCAGTACCGCACGCCGGCCATAAGGGTGCCCGTTTCCGTGTCCCAGATCGGTGCAAAGCCCGCATCGACCGGCGTTTCCGCAAAAGAGAAGACCTCAAGGTGGTCAAGATTCCAGAATCCAAACGCAACGCCGTCTACTACGGATTTTTTGGCGAGCTTTTGCAACGAGTTTTCGAAGGTCTCACCAAGCGTCTCTGCCGTCTGCGGATCTTCAAAAGACACGCCGTTTGACAGTACAAACTGCACCTGCTGCAGGACGAATCTCCTAAAAAAGAGCGTTGTCAGCTTGTAGTTGGCCGAAAAGATGTCCGGATAGGCTTTTCCGCTCAGCGTGTAAAGCACTTTTCTGTACCGCTCCATCGTCAAATTGTGCTTTGCGTAGTAGCTCTCCGCGTCTTCCGCCGTGCGGTATGCCCGTGTGGACTTTTGTGCCCGTATCGCGTCTCTTGCAAAGACTTTCCGCTTTTCTTCATCGTCCCCGCACGCCTGCAGGTCCTCGTAGTAGTATGTAGCCATATATATCACCTCTCACCTCATAAGGAGCTCGTACTCTCCGTGCTGCGCTTTCAGCCTGTGCCGCATCGTATAGCACAGGTACCGCATCTGGTCCATCGAGTGGTCATTTGCCTTTATGACTTTATCCTCTGTAGCCTTACTATCCCACGCATATACGCCGAGCTCGCGCAGCGTGTTTTCGCAGCTTTCGTGTATCTTAAGCTTCCCGGACGCGATCATGGACGCCGTGTATCGGATGCCGTCGAGCACATCGTTTTTTGCGTCTTTTACGCGGAATTTTCCGTGCCTCCGGATACACTCTCGAAAGCTCGCTGCGGACGGATCTATGATGACCTGCACGATCGGGACGCTCCCTGCAAAGGCTTCCAAGTCTGCGTAGTACTCCTCGTCGGTCTTCTGCTTTTTCTGTGCTCTCCCGTCGTAGTAGTACTCCTTCTCCATGGTCACCGTGTCACCGTCTATCCTCCACAGTCCCATGGCCGTGGGATTTATCGTGCCGTAGTCGATCGCGATATAGTAGTCACCGAACGTCATGTGCTCTTTTGTCACATTTTTCTCTTTGTCGAACATTGGGTACACAAGCCCCTCTGCGACACACCACAGCCCGCGTATATACCGGTCATAAAAGACGCCGCTGTACAGCCTTTCGTGCCGCCTTTTTACCGCTTCGTCAAGGCTCGGATTGTCATCCATCGTCAAATGCAGGTGCAAAACGCGCTTCTCCTTTGCCTTTTGCACCCACTCACGGTAAAACCAGTGCTCCGAGCTTTCCGGGTTGCAGTTGAACCAGAACTTGGAACCCGCCACCGAGCAGCGCGCCAAAGCCTGCTCCACGAACGAGCGCGGCATGAGCGCGACCTCGTCGAGCAAAACGCCCGCAAGCGTGATGCCCTGGATAAGCGCGGCACTGCTCTCGTCCTTACCGCCGAACAGATAGTAACGGTTGACGGTATCGCCGCAGAAAATCTCGATATAATTCTGCGCGCGGTGCTCGCGGACAGTAAAAAGCCCCTCGAGCCAAGTCCTCAAGGGGTTCACGACGTTGCGCCGCAGCGCCTCAATTGTTTTGCCGCACAGGGCAAAGGTTTGGTTGCGGTATCGGCTCATGCTCCACAGTACGAAACCGACCGACATGGACATGGTCTTGCCGCTTCGCACGGAGCCGTCGCAAAGCACGCCGTCAAGGTCTTTGTAGACATCCATCGACCACCACAGCATGGCGGCAAGCTGCTTGTCACTCAGCGTCTTGTACTGCATCTGTATCCTCCGTCACCGCCGTCACGGGAATGTTTTTCGCCGCGGATTGGATTGCGGTCAAAAGGTTATTTTCGGCATTTACACTGCCGCGCCCGGACAGTTCCGCCGCTGTGAATTTATCAATGAGAATGCCGATCGTGGTCGCAAGCTGCGCAAGCGGCGTTTTGGCGATCTTTTCGTCGTCCTTGACCGCTTCGAGCAGCTTGTCGAGGATTTCGCACACGTCTTTTTTCTTGCCGTCCATATAGGCGAGAACCGCAACGGTGTTCTCTTCTTTTTTTTGTGCGACTTTTTGCGCCATTTTCGGGTCGCTTTCCAACGTGCGGCGAATTGTGGTGTCACTGACACGATATTTCTTCGCAAGCGCACGAATAGACAGCCCCTCCGCACGCTCTGCGATGATCTTTTTTCTTTGCTTATCTGTCAGCTTTGCCACGATCACCACCCCTAAAAATGGATATAAGAAAAGCGCCCGTGGGGGCGCTGTGTAATCTATGCTTTGTATTGGCACCTGCCGTCATGCCATGCGGCACAGCTCTCTTTGCCGCACTCCATGTATTCATACTCTATGCGCGTTGTTGTTCTCCCGTCCGTCAGCACTTGGTTATCGTCGCTGTTTTGCTCCCAAACCTGTAAGGTCGTTTCGGATTTGTAGTTGTACGGACAGCGCATTATTTATCCTCCGAAGGCAAAAAGAGAATCATTTGACTTTCAGGCGCTTATGTGGTAAATTATAACTACTACTTCGCTCTGAAAGGAGTTGGTAATTTGACCAAACTTTTGAGAGCGCCCTGTCCCTGTACTGGCAAAGCACGATGCATGTAGGGCGTGGAAACAAAGCAGAACGATAACTGCGTAAGTGAGTGCTATCCCACAGAAGTATACAGGCATTTGTATATGGTATTCGAAAGGCGTTGGCAACCCTTTCGCTCTACCTGCAAGATAACAGGGAAAACAAATATCGCAAAAAATCTGCCGTAAATGCCTGCGGCAGGTTTTTTGTTTTAATTCTCTACACTATCATAATATCACATACAAACCGAACATATCGAACAAGTTTATGGATTTCGCAAATATCTAAATACTTTCATGCGCACGCTGTTTTCCGTATTTCCGCCTCCAATTTCATCCGCCACGGCGTTCCAGCTTTTGCCGTCTACGAAGCGGAGCATGAAGATCTGGCGCGTTAAACTGTCGGGGATGTCGTTGATATACTGCATCAGCCGCGCCTTTTCCTGCCGACGGCGCTCGCAAAGCTCTTCAAGTTGCTGTTCCTCTTCGATGATCGCCGCGACCATATCTGCCATCTTGTCTCGGCATAGACCTGCGCCGCCCGTTTTCGGGAGCACGCAGGTCTCTTTTTTCTCGTTTATGTACGTCGTGACGGACGGCGTTACCCGTTCCGCTTCCGCGCGCAGTTCGGCAAGGCGCTCGCGCAGCAGTTGAATTTCCTTATCCAGATAGCGAAGTTGATTTAACTCGTGGATCGTCATGCTTCCCCTCCTCAAATTCCGCACAACAGCGCAATCGTAAACACCAGCCTCACCACGGCAAGCATCGTACCGTACAGCACACCCCAGACCGCAAACGTCGTTAAAGCTATGCCGATCACGGCAGGTATGTACTTTTTCAAAGTCTTCATTTCCCGTTCTCCTTTGCCTTTTG
>CAKMIX010000035.1 GCA_927362715.1 uncultured Clostridia bacterium
TTGCGTCCAGCACAAAGACCGACACGGCAGAAAAAGACGTGGCAGCGGACAGCTACACGGTCACAACGCGAAAAGCGGATGCACTGCGCTTCGGTGACGTTTTCCGCGACGCAGATGGCACCACGTATAAGGTCGTGTCTGACGTAAAAAGGACACCTGTAGGTGCCGGGCTTGATATGGCACAGGTCACAGCGGAAAGGTGGGGCTTGCCTACATGACAAAAGGAGAGGTCATACAGGCCTTTTTTAGCCGGTACATGACGGCTTACGCCGCGTCGGCCGTGCCGAAAGACGCGGTTTTCCCATGGCTCACGTATGAGCTTGTGACAGGGTCGTGGGGAGACGGCGACGTGGACATGCAGGTCAATCTTTGGTACTACAGCACGAGCGAAGCGGAGCCAAATGCGATGGCAGAAAAGATATCACAGGATATTGGCCTCGGCGGCGTGCTTCTGCCGTGCGACGCCGGTGCGATCTGGATAAAGCGTGGATCTCCGTGGTGCCAGTCCGTACCGGACGAAGACAAGGCCGTCAAGCGGAGACTTCTAAACTTCTCCGTCGAATTTTTGACACTGTAAGGAGGTAAAAAAGCATGATGAAGTTTACAAGAATCCCCGTGAACACCTTTCAGAACTTACAGCTGAACGCGGGGTACTGGGCAAAGGATTTTGACACTTCTACAGGCTCTGTAGAGGAAGATGATATCATCGGCGCTACTACGGGAGGGGCGAACATCACCATCACGCCGTCGTATACGGACCTCGGCGAGGATATCGACAACTGCCCAAAAAACACAAAGGAACTCAAGCAGCTGGACAACTGGGAAATCAAGGGCAGCGGGACGCTTGTGACGATGTCGCCGGCCATCGCAAAGATGCTTTCCGGACCGGCAGACATCGACAAAAGCGACGCTACGAAAGTAACCCCGCGTATGACCCTGAGCCAGGAGGACTTTGCGGATCTTTGGTGGATAGGAGACTACAGCGACAAGAACGGCGCCACCAACGGCGGATTTATCGCTACCCACATCATCAACGCTCTTTCCACCGGCGGCTTCCAGATCCAATCCACCGACAAGGCGAAGGGGCAGTTTGCGTTCGAGTTTACGGCGCATCAGTCGATCTCGACGCCGGACGTGGTACCGGTGGAGATCTATGTAAAAGCCGGTACAGCCGAGGCGGAATCGTAAGGAGGGAAAAACATGAAGTTTGCATTCGACTGCGAAAATGAAGTTTTGCTGCCCTTCTTGTATGACTTTGCACAGGACGCCGGCGACTTTTTGAAAAAGACCGGCGTGCTCGAGATCCGAAAAAGGCAGCCGCCTGAAGGCGTTACGCCTGCAGAGCAGGGTAAGAAAAACTTGGAAGAGATGCTGAAAGTCCTCTGCAAGGATTATCCGAAGGAGGTCGGTGCGCTTTCGGATCGAATGTGGATCTTGGAAGAGGGCGAAAAAGCGCCGAATGTCTTTGCCACGGTGGCGCGCATCTTGTCGTCGCGTGAGGTGATCGATTTTTTTATGTCCTTGATGCAGCTGGCGTAGTTCGGACAAGAAGGTACATAGCCCGTACAGACCTCGAAAAAGCGAGACTGTACGGGCTCAGCTATGTGCTGGAGACTTGCGCGGAGCTTTACGAAGCGGAAGAAAAAGAAAAAGCCTACCGGCAGTACGTAGCGGAAGCGCTGCGGGTGATCACGGAGAACACTGCCAAGGCAAGCCTGGAGGGTGGATACGTGATGCAAAGATGCACGGTGTACGACGAGCGCATAGTGGAAAATCGCACGGCGCAAGAGATTGTGGAGGACGTGTCCAAGCGGGCAGGCATCACGATAAAAAGGAGGTGACAAGACGTGGATGTATACGACCTATATGCAAAAGTAGGCTTAGACAGCAGCGAGTATGAGACCGGCGTGAAAAAAGTAGAAAGCGATGGGAAAGGGCTAAGCGGTAAGCTGTCGTCTTTTTTCAGCGGTGCCGGGCAAAAGGTAGCTGCCGGTGCGAAAAAGATGGCGACGGCTTTTGCCGTAGGGCTTGGCTCTGCCACTGCGGGACTTGCCGCACTCGGAAAGCAGTCTGTGGAAGCCTATGCGGAGTATGAGCAGCTTGTCGGCGGCGTAGAGACGCTTTTCGGTACCGCGTCGGATAAGGTCAAAGCGTATGCGGATGCCGCATATATGACCGCAGGCATGTCCGCAAATGCCTATATGTCGACGGTCACGAGCTTTTCGGCTTCCCTGCTGCAAGGCCTCGGCGGAGACACGGCGGCAGCCGCGGAAATCGCCAATCAGGCGCTCGTCGACATGTCTGACAACGCCAACAAAATGGGCACGGACATGGAGATGATCCAGAACGCGTATCAGGGCTTCGCGAAAGACAATTTCGAGATGCTCGACAACCTCAAGCTCGGCTATGGCGGCACGGCGTCCGAAATGGCGCGCCTGATCAACGAGACCGGGGTCATGGGGACGGCTTTTCAGGCCACGGCGGAGAACGTCAAGGACGTGCCGTTTGACAAGATGATCGAAGCGATCCACATCGTGCAAACGGAGATGGGCATCACCGGCACGACGGCTCTTGAAGCCTCTACGACGATACAGGGCTCTGTCTCACAGATGAAAGCCGCATGGACGAACTTCTTGACCGGACTTGCAGATCCAAGTCAAAATTTTGACACTTTGCTCGGGAACCTCGTAGACAGCGTCGTGACCGTAGGTGAAAATCTTGTCCCGAGGATCGAGGCGCTTTTGCCTCGGCTGGTAGACGGTGTGACACGCCTTGCCACGAGCTTGTCACAGCACATACCAAGCGTGATAGGCACTCTTTTGCCCGCCCTTGTAAGCGGGGCGACATCTTTGCTCGGCGAGCTGACGACGCAGCTGCCGGCGATCTTGTCTACACTGACGGAGTCGATCATGAGCGGGGACATCGTGGCTCAACTCGTCACGGTCTTCACGACCCTGCTCAACACCACGCTTTCCGTGCTCCCACAGCTCACGCAGTTCGGGCTTGACCTGCTCATCGGCATCGTGAACGGCATGGCACAGAACGTCGGGAGCGTAGTGGAGACGGTCACTTCCGTGATCTTACAGCTGGTGTCGGTGCTGACCGACCCTGAAAATCTCATGATGCTGATATCTGCCGGTCTCTCCCTGCTCCTGGCTCTTGTACAAGGCCTCTCAGACGCTGTGCCGCAGCTTTTGGAGCAGCTTCCCGTGATCATCGGCCAGATGGTGACCGGACTTTTGACCACAGACAACCTGAAAAAGATCATACAGGCCGGTATAGACATACTGGTAGCCTTGATACAGGGCTTAGGAGACGCTGTGCCGCAGCTCATAGGCTTCATGCCGGAGATCATCAACTCCGTGTGGGACGCCATAAAGGGTGTGGACTGGGCGGAGCTCGGGAAAAACATCCTGCAGGGCCTCATCGATGGGCTGAAAAGCATGGTGTCTTCCGTCACGAACGCCGTAAAGGAAATCGCGGGGAAGATTGCGGGAAAATTCAAAGACTTTTTCGGCATAGCTTCCCCATCAAAGCTTTTTAAGTCCTTCGGCAAATTTCTTGATAAAGGCCTTGCTATCGGTATCACGTCAAGCGCCTACGAAGCGGTACATGCAACGCAGACCATGTCTGATGCCGTGTCCGGTGCCTTGTCGGTAGACTACAGCGTGCCGGCGGCGCAGCCTGTAAAGGGCGGTGCGAAGTCCTTGGCACAAAGCATAGCGCAGGTGGTTAAGGTCATCGTCGGCTTTGACCTCGACGGCATGGGCTTTGCGCGGGGCCTC
>CAKMIX010000036.1 GCA_927362715.1 uncultured Clostridia bacterium
AATTTGCCGCCGAGCATCGCGAACACGCGCTTTACGGTAAAGCCCTTTGCCATGTCGAACATCGTGCGGTTGAGCGTAAAGCCCGAAACGGAACGGACTTTGGAATTTACGCCTTTTTTCTTTTCTTTGGGCTTTTGCTCAGAATCACCTTTCAGCCCGGACAGCAGCACCTTTGCAAATTTCAGCATAAACAGCTTGCCGCGCGCCGTAGAAAGGATGCTCCCGATGGTGTCGTTGACGGAAAAATACCCCTCCGGCGTCGTGATCTCAAACCAGTTGATGACCCCGCCCGCCTCCTTCATGCGGTAGCTTTCGTCAAATTTCTCAACCTTTTGGAGCTTCGCTTCATCCGTGCTTTCGCCCGCCTTTGCGACGAGCACCGTTTCACCTTCGTTTTGCACATTGAAATAGAAGAACGGGTATTTGCCCTTTTGCTGTACGCCGACGCTCTTGCCGTTGGCAAACAGCTCTACTTCGTCGCGGTTGGAATACACCGTGACCTTGGTCACATCTTCCGTGCGCCGCACATACCGCTTGCCGCAGATGTGCACGAACGGTTCGCCGGAGAGCCATGCCTTGTAGGCGTAAAAGCTGTCTTTTTTGTATTTGCGGTCAAAGGTCACAAGTCCCTTGTGGTTCATGCCGTTTTCACCGCCCTCGGCTCTGGCGTCGGCGGCAAAGTCAAACATATTCCAAACATGCGTTGCCCAAAGGTAGGGGCGGTCTATGATCTGCTTGATGAGTTCTTCGTGGTAATACGCCTGATACTCCTCGGTGTAATCGCCCTGCTGGGGCTCCGAGGTATGCCAGTCGAGGGCTTCACAGCCGTATTCGCTGATGCCGATGGCGCGGTTCGGGTATTTTTTGTGGAAGCGGTCGAACCACGGTCCGTACATATCGACCGTCCCGCCGTACCAGCCGAAGTAGTGGTTGTAGGAGACGATATCCGTCATGTGCACATAGGCTTCGTCCATGCCGCACATCGTCAGCACCGCGAGCGTCGTGGGACGGGTTTTATCTAAGCTGTGTGCCAAGTCGTTGAGCATTTTGTGATTGTCTAAAAGCCCTTTATCCGCCGCGCCGTGCATCGTGATCTCGTTGGAAAGGCCCCACGTCACGATGCAGGGATGGTTGTAGTTCTGGCAGATGAGCTCCGTCAGCTGCGTTTTGGTGTTTTCCACGCCGTTCGGCAGGTGCTGCGAGATATACGGGATCTCCGCCCAAACGACCAGCCCGCGTTCGTCGCACAGGTCGTAAAACGCCTGCGCGTGCTGGTAGTGGGCGAGCCGAATCGTGTTCGCGCCCATTTCGCAGATGAGGTCTATATCCTCTTTATGATGCTCCGACTTCAGCGCATTGCCGATGCCGGGCCGGTCCTGGTGGCGCGAAACGCCGCGCAGGGGATAGGACTTGCCGTTTAAGAAAAAGCCCTCTTGCGCATCCATGCGGAAGCTGCGGCAGCCGAAACGCGCGGAGACCTCATCCTGTGCCTCCCCGCCGAGCAAAAGCGTCGCACGAAGTGTATAGAGGTACGGGTCGCGCATGCCGTCCCAAAGGTGCGCGTTTGTAAGGCGCATCGTCGTTTCCGTGTTATCGGATGTGACCTCCGCCGTCAACACCGTTTCATTGTCCGCAAGGATCTCATAACGAATGCCGCACGGCGTTTTGCACTGCACAAAGGTCTTGACCGTAACGGTGCAGTCCTTCCCCTCCATAACGGGGGTGACCATCAGGCCCGGCGCACCGTTCCACAATAAGTCAAAATGGTTTTCAGGCACGCCGATGAGCGTTACGTCGCGGTAAATGCCGCCGTAAAACGTGAAGTCTGCCATTTGCGGATATACGTGGTCGTTCGGCGCGTTGTCCGCGACCACCGCGAGCAGGTTTTCTTCGAGCACTTCGGGCAGGCGCACACGAAAAGTCGAATATCCGCCGTCGTGCGCGGCGATCTTTTCGCCGTTCCAATAGATCTCGGCGGACGAGTTCACGCCGTCAAATTGAATATAGCGCTCTGCGCCTTCGGGCAAGTCCGAAGCGGCAAGGGACTTGACAAAACAGCCCTTCCCGCGGAAATAGTCGTTGCCGCCGTCCTGCCCGTCAGAACCGTTCCAGGTGTACGGCAGGTCGAGCGTTTCGAAGTCCGTAAGCAGCATGTCGGGCGAGAAATCCGTATCCTTTTTGAACAGCCAGCCTTGATCGATAAGCTTTGTATTGCGCATAAGTCATTCTCCTTGCATGGTTTCCGCAGCGTCTCCGTTTGCCGGGGCAAACGCCTGCTCCTGCTTGAGGTCGATGTTATAGATGAATTTCATGGAGACCGTCATGACCGCAAGCCCTGCAACAAGCAGCAGGATATACAGCGTCTTGAACTTTGCAGAGGCTTCGTCGGTCTGCACGGGGGCGGATTCCACATAGCCGGCCGCGCTCAAAGACAGCGCCACGACGGCGGAACCGACGCCCTGCGCGAGATTGCGGAAGAAGGAATAGATCGCGTAAAGCGACCCCTCCTCGCGCACGCCCTTTTTGCGGTAGCTCATTTCAATGCAGTCGGCGACGATCGCCCACACGATGATCTGGAACACGCAGCTGCCGATGTTGACAAGCATCAGCCCGGCGATATACAGCACCATGCCTTTTGTGTCGGGCGTGATGGGCAGGAACAGCATCAGAATACCCGCAAGCATACTGCCCAAGCCCCCGAGAACGATGAACCGCTTTTTGCCGACCTTGCCGACGATCGTAGAGGCGAACGGCATGAGCGCCAGCAGCGGTACATAGGAGGCGATCATGGCGAAAGACGCTTTTTCCGCATCATGGAAATAAAATTGGAATACCAGGTTGTTGACCGAAGCGGAGGAATTGTGAAACGCCACAACAGCGAAGGTCGCGATAGTGATGGCGAGCAGCGCGCGGTTCGTGAAAAAGGACTTGATCGTGGAAAGGTAGCTGACCTTTTCTACGCGCTCCTCGCGAACGACACGTTCCGTCACCATTTTGCGAAGCAGGATAAACACAAAAAAGGCCACCACGGAAAATACGACAGCCACGAGGAACATCCGGCTTTCCGAAAGCACGTTATCCACATACACGACCTGCGGAAGCAGCATGACGAGAACAGCAGCAACACCCGCACCGATGCTGCGGAAGGTGGAAAGCGAGGTGCGCTGCTTCGGGTCTTCGGTGATGACGGAGTGCAGGGAACCGTATGGAACATTGACCATGGTGTAAGCGGTCGTATAAAGCCCGTAGATCAAAAGGCACCAGATCGCCTTGCCGGCCTGCGAGAGCTGCTGCACAGGCAAAAACAAAAGGATCGAAAAAGCCAGAAGCCCCACCGAACCGATGGCGATCCACGGCATGAACTTACTTTTTTTACTGAGCCTGTGCCGATCTACCATGCCGCCGATGATAATGTCGTTGACCGCATCCCAGATTTTCGATACCACAATGATCCATGCCCAATTCTTGGTCGTCAGCCCGATGCACTGCGTGTAAAACAGGAACATGTACGACGAAATCAGCTGGAACGAGAGGTTGCAGCCAAGATCCCCCATGGCGTACCCGATCTT
>CAKMIX010000037.1 GCA_927362715.1 uncultured Clostridia bacterium
AGCCGCGGCTGTGCGAAAAACTTCCCCGCCCCACATCTAATATCTAACATCTAACATCTACTATCTAAAATGGAGGCGCTTTGCTATGCAGGTCATCGGCATCACAGGTCAAACCGGCGCGGGCAAAAGCACCGTGTGCAAAATGCTTTGTGCGCGCGGTTGGGCGCATATTGACGCCGACCGCGTGGCAAAATCTCTGTATACGCCCCGTTCTCCGCTGCTGTCCGAATTGGCGGCGGCGTTCGGCAGTCAGATTTTGACTGCAAGCGGAGCGGTCGACCGTGCCGCGCTCGCCGAAGCGGCGTTCGCCTCACCCGGGGCGACCGAAACACTCAATGCGATCGTCCATCCCGCCGTGACCGAAGCCGTGCGCGAACGTCTTTCCGAATTGGAACGTGCGGGCACCCCGGTTGCTTTGCTCGACGCGATCGCCCTGTTTGAAAGCGGCGAGGACGCGCTTTGCGCGCGAACCGTTGCCGTTGTCGCACCCGAAAGCGTGCGTCTTGCGCGCATTTTGGAACGCGACGGGCTTTCCGAAGCAGACGCGCTGCGGCGCATCCGCGCCCAGCATGACGAAGGCTGGTTTTGCGAGCGGTGCGACGCGGTCATCCGCAACTACCCGCCTTATACGCTTTCAGAGGAGATCGGAAGGGTGTTCCCGCTATGAAAAACAGACGAAAACGCATTGCCGCAGGCAAGCTCGCGGCGCTGATTTTATGCTTCGTGCTCGTGATCGGCTCGGTCGTCTTTCTCGGCGGACGCGCGGTGCTGCGCGCCGTGTTCCCGCTCGAATATACTTCGGAGGTCGAAGCGGCGGCGGACGAATACGACGTGCCGCGCGCGCTGCTGTATGCCGTGCTGCACACCGAAAGCGGCTTTGACCCGAACGCCGAATCCCATGCGGGGGCGCTCGGTATTTCGCAGATCACGCCCGAGACGTTCGAATGGCTGCAAACGCGGACGGATGAGACGCTCCCGACCGATGCGCTCTATGAGCCCGAGACCGCCATCCGCTACGCGGCGGTGTTTTTGGATCTGCTGCTCACGGAATTCGACGGCGACATCCCCACCGCAGTCGCCGCCTACCATGCAGGGCGCGGGCAGGTAAACAACTGGCTTTCCGATACGCGCTATTCTGCGGACGGCAAAACGCTTGACGTCATCCCCACAAGTGCCACCAACCACTATGTCTACAAGGTGCAAAGGGCGATGCGCATATATCAAAATCTTTACAAAGAGGAGCTGGACAGCAATGGCTGAAGAAAAAAGCAAGGCGGACGAGCTTAAGGAAAAGCTGTTTCACAAACGGGAAAACGCGGCGAAAAAGCTGACGCAACCCGAGATCGCCGAAGCGGACGCATTCTGCGAAGGGTACAAGGACTTCCTCAATCGCGCCAAGACCGAGCGTGAGGCGGCGTCGTTCATGGAGGTGCGCGCGAAGGCGCACGGCTTCGCCGAATTCGACCCGAAAAAGGCGTATGCGGCGGGCGACAAGGTCTATTACAACAATCGCGGCAAGGCGATCATCCTTGCGGTGATCGGCGAAAAGCCGCTTGAAGCGGGTCTGCGGCTGACGGCGGCGCACATCGACTCGCCGCGGCTTGACTTAAAGCCCAGCCCGCTTTACGAGGACGCCGGCTTGGCGCTTTTCAAAACGCACTATTACGGCGGCATCAAAAAATACCAATGGACCTGTCTGCCGCTCGCGCTGCACGGCGTGATGGTCAAAAAGGACGGCGAAAAGATAGAGGTGCGCATCGGCGAAGAAGCGGACGAACCGCGGTTTGCGGTAACGGATCTGCTGCCGCACCTGGCGAACGAGCAGATGAAGCGCACGCTTGCCGACGGCGTGCGCGGCGAGGAGCTCAACGTGCTCGTGGGCAGCCGCCCGTTTTCCGCCGACGAGAGCAGCGATCAGGTCAAGCTGAACATTTTGAACATCCTGTTTGAAAAATACGGTGTGACGGAAAGCGATTTCTTAAGTGCGGAGCTTGAAATCGTCCCGGCGTTTCAAGCGTGCGACATCGGCTTTGACCGCAGCATGATCGGTTCCTACGGCCACGACGACCGCGTGTGCGCCTACCCTGCCGCCGAGGCGATCTTTGCGCTGGAGGGTACGCCCGCCTACACGGCGGTGACCGTGCTCACGGACAAGGAGGAGATCGGCTCGGAGGGCAATACGGGGCTTAATTCCGCGTATCTCGAACACTTTATCACGGATCTGTGCCTTGCGCGCGGCGAAAACGTCCGCACGGCGCTGCACCATACGAAAAGCCTTTCGGCGGATGTGACGGCGGCGTTCGACCCGACCTACCCGGACGTCTGCGAGCGCAACAACGCCGCGTTCCTGAACGGGGGCGCCGCGTTCATGAAGTACTCCGGCGCGCGCGGCAAGAGCGGCACGTCGGATGCGTCCGCGGAATATATGGCGGCGGTGCGCCGCATGCTGGATGAAAACGGCGTGATCTGGCAGTGCGCGGAGCTCGGCAAGGTGGACGCGGGCGGCGGCGGCACGGTCGCGATGTTCCTGGCGGGCTTGGATATTGATGTCGTGGACATCGGCGTGCCGGTGCTTTCCATGCACGCGCCGTTCGAGATCGTCTCGAAGCTCGACGTGTTTATGACCTACCGCGCGTGCAAGGCGTTTTTCGAAGAAAAATAAACAGCGCTTGCAAAAGCACAGAGAAAAAGCCGGGGCATACGCCTCGGCTTTTTAGATATCAGAGGTTAGAAGTCAGAAGCGGGATGAGACAGGTTTTTACAAACCTGTGGTTGCGCATAAAAAATAAAATCTGTAGTTGTAGGGGCGGGTGCTTTCAGAATTCAGATTTCAGAGGTCAGAGGTCAGATGTGTGGCGGGACAGTTCCCCCGAAGCCG
>CAKMIX010000038.1 GCA_927362715.1 uncultured Clostridia bacterium
CCGCCCCACTTCTTGCTCACGCCTTCATCATATGCCGCCTGGATGGAGGCGTTGATGTCAGCGATCGTCTGCTGGTCGGTCTTGGGGATCAGCAGCGTTACGCTGTACTTGGGATCCTGCCCCTGCTGGTTCGCGCGTGGCGTAACGAGGTTTGCATAGGAAAGGCGAACTTCCCCGGTCAATGATTTGGTTGGGATATTTTGATACATGGTTTTGTCTCCTTTGCATTTTTTCTGTTTTTCTGTTTCTCGAAAGCCGTTAGGCTTTTTTGATATTTTTGGTACACGCGGTCTCTGCGTGCAACTTCCAGAAGCAGCTTCTTGTTGTTGCGGATAGCAGCGTCTTTATCCCTTGCGGCAACGTACCGTTTTGGGTCGATGTATCCCCTTCGCAGCATCCTTCCGCCGTCGTCGAGCGCGGTCTTCCTCTCTGCGGTCTTTTGTTCAAGAACCTCTCCAAACATCTTGATAGCTTCTGCGTTGCCTTCTGCATCTTGAAACAGATATTTGATCATTTCGCGGATCTTTGTCAGCGTGCTCTGTTCAAAGAACAAAACAGGGTCGAACGCCCAAACGCAGGTATCTGCACGCACAGTGATTTGCACGTTATCCATCTTCTGCCACCCCCGAGAAGTCTGCCGCGGCGGGGCTGTACGGCTCGCGTTTGTCCGATATGGGCACGAGCGTGGGTTTGCCCTGCGGCTTTATGACGAAGCTGCCGAGCTTGTCCGCAAATTCGGCTTTGCCCATCAGCTTCTCGATCTCCGAAAGGGATTTCGGTATGCGGTCGTACAAAAGCGCTTCATCATACCCGGCTTGGATCGCCGCACTGATTGCGGCGTCGCGGTCCGTGAAAGCGCGGTTGCTTCTGCCGGCCACCGCTTTCCAACCGGGGATATTGCCGCCGTCCAGAACCGCGTGCAGCGCGTAGTCCTCCAAGTCCTTGTACCACGCGACAAGTTGCTTGCCTCTTTCGAGCAGGTCGCCGACTTCGGCATCCGTGAGGATTCCTTTGTTGTCCGTTTGTGCTTTCCCGCCGGGCACGCAGTCCTTGAACTCTTCAAGCGCCGTGTTCTGTTCGGCGCGGGCGCGGCACTGCGCTTTCCCTCTGCAAAACCGGCAGTGTTCGCCGGGATGGAAATCCCCAAGCCCCATATATGCCTTGGCGGCGATCGGCTTGATGCTTTCGCCCCAACGTAGCAGATCCTCCACAGGGATGGTCTCCGTGCTCACCTCGTTTTGTATCCGCGGCTGGTCGATCGTCATGCGTACTTTCTTGATGCGGTCGCCATAGGCAGGCCTGTACCGTTTCAGCGCGCCGAGCGCATACAGGCGCATTTGCGAGTTGTTCTCCGCCGAAACGGGCACGCCTTTGCCGTGCTTGTAGTCCGTGATGTCGAGCGTGTCGCCGCCGATCATGATGCAGTCGCAGGTGCCGAACCCCTCGGGGACATATTCCCCGAAATCGACGCGCACTTCCGGCGATACACCGGGCGGGCTGTCGTAGGTCATGGCTTTCTCGACGAGGTGTTCGAGGTAGACGTCCGAAGTCTTGTCCATTTCTGCTGAATACAGCGGGTTCTTTTTGAGCTTGTTCAGCCGCAGCGTGTATGTACGCTGCGCAAGCCCCGCGAAGTGCTTGAGCACCTTGAGCTCACAGATCGCGTGCGCCAGCCTCCCCTCTTCTGCATATTCCGAGGTTGTTTCCGGGAACTGCGCCTCAAAGCGGGGAGCCGCTGTACACGCAAGCCATCTGTGCGCCGAAGACGCCGAGAGCAGCGCGTGCTTTTCGGGCGTTGGCATAGTAGCTCGCCTCCTTTAAATTCGTGCACCCAGCGCCCGCAGATCGGTCGCCATGGCTCCGTATTGATCGGGCTTTAAGGCTGTGAGGTTGTCCACGCCGTATTTGCCAAGCAGCGTCAAAAGCTGTTCCATCTTGCCCGCGTCGATCAGCGCGGAGCCTGCCGCAGAGATCATCTCCAGCGTATACTGCGGGGCTGCCGTGGGGATCGCCGGCGCTGCCGGAGCTTGTGTTGCAGGCGGCGTTACAGGTACAGCAGGGACCGTGTATGCTTCAGCTACAGCAGAAGCAGCTTCCGTCGCCGTCGTATGCAACGGGATAACCGGCGCGGGTGCTTTTGATACGCCTGCGTCGGCAGCGGGGGTGTTTGTTTTCTCCGCACCGAGCTTGCCGAGTACCTCTGCAAGATTGTTGATTGCCGCGACAACGGCGTCATCTGCTTCGATTTTGACTTTCAGGTCTAACATGGTTTTCCTCCTTATGTATGGTAAATATGTTGGTTCCTTATCTATTCCACGCGCGGCAGCCTTTCGAGCACACAGTCCGCGCAAAGCTCTTCGCCGTCAAATTGATACAGCTGCCCGGCTTCTTCGCCGCATTCGTCGCAGTAGTAGTGCGCCACGCCCTGCTTGCACGACGAGCCCAGGCACGGGTATGCGCCGACGGCGCAGTTGCAGCACTCGTGTGAAAATTCAGTCATGCTTGCCCTCCTTCGCGCACGGATTCGGAATTTTCATTTGACAATCTCCTCTCCGGCGGGTACAATAGATATGTAAGTTTTGTGTACCCGCACAATCCTTGCCGTGGCAGTGCCTTCTGTCACGGCTTTTCTTTTTATTTTTTCGCAACGATGAACCGCCCCGCCTTGTCAAGTCTATACCATGTATCAGGCTTGATCTTATCGCCGTCCACGACCTTGACCTTTACGCCGACAAGCT